>CAKRRN010000003.1 GCA_934394435.1 uncultured Bacteroidaceae bacterium | reverse complement strand
CCCGATAAATCAGGGGGGAGTCTCGGACGTAAATCCACAGGCGTAACCTGTACTTATAAGCCAGCTTGCTTGTCTGTACAAAGGATATAATAATAAGACCCATACGAAAACGGCTCTTTTTATTTCCCTAGTTGGAGAAAAATATCTCCCTAGTTAGAAAAAAAGAAAAGGACTATTATGATAGCCCACTATTACCGTTTTACAAAATGGATTGTGCGTCTACCTTTTTGCTGTTTGTACCGTGAGAAAACGTATCTACGGAAATCAATAAAAAGTCTCTCTAAAAAGTAATACTATAATACTTGTCCATTTAATACTATATTCAATGGGCATTTAATACGTATTACTAGGCTATTGAATACTATATTACTTGAACATTGAATATTTACCTTGCCTACAAAGCCTAATTCTGTATTCCACTCCCCCCTTGGTTTATCGGGTGAGCCATACGAAGCTCTGCCTTGTGCATGGTGGTATTCTTACATGCAGACTCCACGATGGTGTCCATGTCGACCTTGCCGTTGGACTTGACGCTGGTGCGATAGCCCTGCTCCTTTGTGGAAGGGTTGTAGGCTTTCACCTTGGATAATGATAATGCCATATTTTTTACTTTTTAGGTTGTTAAACATTACGCATATATCAAAACAAACTATGGGCATCCCTTGTGTTAAACTATGCGCATAGTTTGCTTTTCGTTTGCTTTTCGCAAATATACGCATTTGCCCGATTACCGCCAAGGACAATCGGGCAAATGTCATCTTTTTTTACACTTTTTTTTTCGTGCTACAGAAGTCAACAGAAGAAAATCGCCCCGAGCAGGGAAAGTGGCTCAAGACCTCAATACAACAGCCTCCTTATGACGGCCATCAACCTTGATGGTCAGGGGTTGGGGGAGGTGTACATGGCGCACATGCTCTGTCTCCTGCACAGCTGGCAGGGCATTGAGTATGTCTTGTCTGTATACTCCATCCTGACGAAAGGCGTTGATGGTCAGATAGCACACGCCTAAGGATGTGAGGTTCTGGAAGAAGTGTGTACCCTGGCTGGGGTCTACCTGATAATTATTGAGCCCTGCCTCCACGATGACCTGCGCAGCACTGATATGAGGCCATTTGACAGGCACACCTAACCAAGGGTCACTACTGCCCCAACGCCCAGGACCAACCAACACATAAGAGGCGGATTGGGCTGCGGCGTCACCATTGGCATCGGGTCTGGCTTCGGATGAGAGGAAAGTCCGGTTTATCCGTTCTATCTCTTCTGCAATAGCAGGGTTCTGCGAGGGGGAATAGCCCCCGGTCTTTACGTACACAATGTCAGAAATATCTGTCATAATGCCATTGCCAATAGCATTATGAGAGCGGAGCAGGCAATCCTCGTCTGCCACGGCTGCCAAGTCTTCATTGATGTCCATCCGATTGTCCACCATCGGACGAATCTGTAACATGTAGAACTCTCCCGTCTTGTCAGGATGCAGGTTTACGGCGAACTCTATCTCCACAGGGCGTTGCATCTCGTCTTGTCCATACTTCAGCACCATCTGCATGAGTTCGGGCAAGGGAAACACTCCATGTTGCAGCACACCAGCAAAAGAGAGTATCTTGCGGTTTTTCCCCTCGTAATACCCATCATATATGCATTGGTCATAGGGGTCGTAAGTGGAACATATCCAGCGAAGGGTGCCATGCTCCTCGGCATCGCGCAGAGACACACGTACTAGATTGAAGCCATCATCCACCTGCAGGGTATCTATTTCTGGGCGATTAGTGGCTTTGAGAGCCAAGAAATGAGTCTGAGTGTCGCGCAAGGCGGTCTCCATCTCACTGGTCTGCAATACCTGGTGAGGATGTGCAGGGCAGACGCGTAGACTCACCCCTCCGTCGACTATATACTTGCCCAATCCCATAGCAAGAGACACCGTACCCTCCTCTGCCACCTCATCACCGATGGGATAATAGTTTATACTGCGTGCCACTCCACTGATAAGGGGATAGAAAAGGTCGGCATGCTGCTCGCCCACCACCTCTTGTAGTATGACAGCCATCTTCTCTTGGTCTATCACATTGCTCGTAGCAGTCATATAATCCTTGCTGGCCTGGTAATAGACACTGGCATAGACACCGCGTATGGCCTGAGAAAGCATAGACAGGCGTTCGTATTTATCAGATGCATAAGGTACCATATAGGTACTATACACACCTGCAAACGGTTGGTAATGCGAATCCTCCAGCAAGCTACTACTTCTCACCGCTATCGGACCGTCTACCACCTGCAGGAAGGCTTCGAGATCGCCCAAAAGGCGCATAGGAAGACGTGCACGAAGGAAATGCTGCAAGACTTCTTCATCAGGGATATCACTCAGAGCCACCTGATAGAGGTCATTATCATCCATGAATTCATCAAAGATGTCTGTACAGAGCACAACGGTTTTAGGGATTCGCACCGTCACCCCCTCCATCTCGTTAAGGTCCGTATGGCGCTTGAGTATATGATCAATAAAAGCCAGACCACGCCCCTTGCCTCCCAAACTGCCATCGCCGATACGTGCAAAGTTTGAGTAACGGTCAAAACGCTCGCGCTGAAACACAGCCACCACTCCCTGATTCTTCATCCGCCTATATGCAACGATGGCATCTAAGATAATTTGCCGATGAGCATCTACATCCTGTAGGCTCTCCCAAGTAATCCCCTTGAGAAATTCTGAAATAGGGAAGAGAGCACGACTGGCAAGCCAACGGCTGACGTTGTTGTGAGTGATATGATAGAGCAAGCTTCTGGTGGGTGCTGTCATGATATTATCCTGCAAGTCCTTGAGGTTGTGCACACGTATAAGCTCCTGCATGGTATCCGGATCGCGAAACACGAAATCTCCGAAACCGAAATATTTAAGTATGAGCGCACGCAAGTCCACATCCATCTTCTTAGAGTTCTTATCGATGAAATGCGCCTTACACTCATGGGCAAGGACTTCCTTGTCTCTTTCAGCAGACTCCATAATCAAGGGGATATAGGGATCTGTCTGGCGGATAGCACTCAGTAGTTTGAAGCCTGCCTCTTCATTCTTCTCAGCCCCAGCATAGAGTGGGAACCGACAGTCACTGATAACGCCCAACGTATTATTAGAGAACTTCTGATAGAGTTCCCACGCCTCCTCATAGTTGCGTGCCAACACGATTTTTGGACGACCACGCATACGAAGGGTTTCCAGCGAAGCATTGAGTGCTTCGGTTGCAAACTCTAAGCTCTGCTGTAATACGAAACGATAGAGATTAGGCAAGATACTACTATAAAACCGAATACTATCTTCCACCAAAAGAATCATTTGCACCCCAGCACTTCGGATGTCGTGCTCCAGATTCATACGGTCTTCCATCAGTTTGATGATACTCAGCAACAACTCTGTATTGCCCAACCAACAAAACACATATTCAAAAGCAGAGAGATCCTCGTTCTGCATGCGTCGGGTAATACCATGACTAAACGGTGTAAGCACCACAATCGGAACGCTTGGATAATCATGTTTGATAGAACGCGCTATGTCAAACACACTGTTATCCTCAGCTGCAGGCATACAAATAACTAAATCAATCTTTTCTGTAGCCATGTGCAATTCTGCCGCATGCTGGCAGGCCACTTGTATGAAGCGCGGAGGAAAGCGAAGTCCAAGACGTGCATATTCCGAAAAGATCTTCTCATCTACACGCCCATCATCCTCCAAAATAAAAGCATCGTAAGGATTGGCTATAATAAGGACGTTGCAAATGCGTCTAAGCATCAGATCCACAAAGGAGGTATCCTTTAGAGTCATAGGAGTATGGATTGTTTTCTGTTACGTAAGTTATATAAGACCTTGTAGGCAACAAGGGCGCACCCTTCTCATGGCACGCCCTTGTGATGATATATGCTTTCCTAACAAGATAGGAAAGAGCCTTCAATATGGGGTGGGAGGCATCAAACGATTCCCTGCGCCATCATAGCCTTTGCCACCTTCATGAAGCCAGCCACATTAGCTCCCTTCACATAGTTAACATAGCCGTCAGGCTCCGTGCCATACTTCACACAGTTGGCATGGATATTCTCCATAATCGCATGCAGACGCTGATCAACCTCCTCTGAAGTCCAAGAAAGACGCTCACTATTCTGTGACATCTCCAAACCAGATACAGATACGCCACCTGCATTAGAAGCCTTACCTGGAGAATAAAGAATCTTTGCCTCCTGGAACACTCTGATTGCACCTGGAGTAGAGGGCATATTAGCACCTTCGCTCACAGCTATCACACCATTAGCTATCAAAGCCTTTGCTGCCTCTTCGTTAATCTCATTCTGTGTTGCTGAGGGCAATGCGATATCAGCCTTCTCATTCCAAGGCTTAGCACCTGCCACATATTTTGCTGTTGGATACTTCTCAACATACTCCTTGATACGACCACGGTAAATATTCTTTAACTCCATGATATAATCAAGCTTCTCGCGATCAATACCATCAGGATCATAGATATATCCGTCAGAGTCACTCATGGTGAGCACGGTTCCACCTAACTGCAACACTTTCTCTGCTGTATATTGAGCCACATTGCCCGCACCAGAAATCAACACCTTCTTGCCCTTCACGCTGTCGCCTTTGGTCTTCAACATCTCTTGCAAGAAATACACATTACCATAACCAGTAGCCTCAGGACGAATCAGAGATCCTCCGAACTCCAGACCCTTACCAGTCAACACGCCACTAAACTCACGGGTAAGCTTCTTGTACATACCAAACATGTAGCCAACCTCACGACCGCCTACACCTATATCACCTGCAGGAACATCCACATCAGGACCAATATGACGAGTGAGTTCCAGCATAAAAGCCTGGCAGAAACGCATCACCTCGGCGTTCGACTTACCACGAGGGCTGAAATCAGAACCACCCTTACCGCCACCCATAGGCAACGTAGTAAGCGAATTCTTAAAAGTCTGTTCAAAAGCCAGGAACTTCAGAATACCCAAGTTCACACTCTTATGGAAACGGATGCCTCCCTTATAGGGACCAATAGCATTATTATGCTGCACACGATAACCCATATTGGTCTGCACCTGCCCCTTGTCATCAACCCATGTCACACGGAACTGATATACGCGATCAGGAATACAGAGACGTTCTATCAAATTGGCTTTTTCAAACTCAGGATGTTTATTGTACTCCTCTTCAATAGTACTCAAAACCTCTTCGACTGCCTGATGGTACTCTGGCTCATTGGGGAAGCGTCTTTTCAGATCTTCCAAGACTTTCTTTGCGTCCATAGATTTAAAATGTTAAACAAATACTGTTGTTTGGTTGTTCATTGTGACTGCAAAATTACAGAAAACATACGGCTTAAGCAAGTAATATGTAAGCAAAATAGAGAAAACCGTCACAAAATGTTACTTTCACAGTCTTCCTACGTTTTTTATGTACCTGCAAAAGCAAGAGTGAGCACACCTACATGCATAGAATCGTCTGTCAGCAAGAGCACTTTAGCACACTGTATCATAGTTGCACCCGTAGTCATCACGTCATCGACCAATGCCACACGCATTCCTTTGCACTCCTGTACAGCACTTGCCTGGTAAACATCCTGCGCATTCAAGAGCCTTTCTCTCGCAGACAAATGCGTCTGCGATACACCCGACTTTGTTCTTACGAGCAATTCCACAACAGGTTTGCCCATCACCTTACCAATACCATTCGCCAAAAGTCGTGCTTGATTATATCCACGCTTGCGCTCACGAACTTTATCCAAAGGAACAGGCACAAGAATATCTATCTTATCGGACAAGCCAGCCCGTAAAGCCTCTTCCCCAACCCATTCCCCCAAACAATAAGCCAATTCCATATCGCCCTGATATTTGATACGCATGAGTAAAGAATGAAACGGAGAGGAATGTCGGTAAGAAAGCAGACTGAAAGCATATTCAACAGGCACGTATGCCCACATCATACGCAGCATCACATTATCTTCTATACTGCTCAGTACAACGCGTGGCAGAGACGTGGCACATACAATGCAGATTGAACGTTCCGAATGTTCAAGTCGGCAATGACACACCGGACACAACCTGGGCAACAACAAAGAGGTAATATCAGCAAGAATACCCATATAATAAGAAGCATTTCACTTTTTGGTTCACCTACATTATATAATATATTATAGTGTAATATTTGGCTCACCTGTATTACAGAATTCAATATATGTTCGCGCGCGCATATGGACAGCAATGTATAGCGGCCAACAATCCCCCCCGCACGCACAAATAATTCACCACACACCAAATATACAAATAATTGTGCACCGAAAGCCACCTTTTATCTAAGTTTGTTTCTAATAATGACAGTTTTTAAGTACCTTTGTTGCATACAGAAGGAAGAAACGGTCCTCTCTATCAAACCAAAAATACATTTCTCAAACCAAAATACTAACGGCACATGACGCTGAAACATTTATTTTTCTCTGCAGCATTTACAATGCTTGCAAGCACACAAGCTGTTCAAGCTCAAACACCACGCTGGCTGGATCCGCAAGTAAACAGAGTGAACGTAGAGCAAGCACGCAGTTCTTTCTTTGCTTATGAAACACAAGCACTGGCACAAAAAGGTCAGAAGGAAGCCAGCGAGCGCTTCCTTTCCATGGAAGGAAACTGGAAATTCAAATTTTCTAAAGATCACAATCTTGCTCCAAAAGGATTTTATATGCCAGGATATGACGATACCTTATGGGAGGAGTTCCCCGTACCCGGACTTTTTGAGATGAACGGGCACGGAGATAAAATCTACAAGAATGTGGGTTACGCTTGGGCTACACAATTCGCCAACAATCCTCCCATGGTAGAGGAGAAGAACAACTATACGGGTTCATATCGTCGTACATTCACCATCCCTGCCAACTGGAAGGGCGAACGGATTTTTGTACACATAGGTTCAGCAACCAGCAACCTCACCCTTTGGGTAAACGGCAAGGAAGTGGGCTATAGCGAAGACTCTAAGTTGGAAGCAGAATTCGACATCACCAAATATGTGGTGCCTGGACAGAAAGCGGTAATTGCAATGCAAGTGATGCGATGGTGCGACGGCTCGTATGGCGAGGACCAAGACTTCTGGCGTTTTACAGGCATCGCACGCGAAGCATACATGTACGCACGTCCTGCAGCACACGTGCAAGACTTGCATATTACAGCAGGCTTGACCAACAACTACACCGATGGCACACTCAGCGTGAAGCTAAATGCCGTACAAGCCGCAGGAAAAACTCTCACCTTCACGCTCACAGATGCTGACGGCAGACAAATATGGCAAAGCGAGCAGCAGCTCAAGGGGAAAGAAACTGGAGCATTTGGCACACAGGTTAAAGCACCCAAGCTATGGAGTGCCGAAACTCCTTACCTGTACACGCTCATAACTACTCTGTCTGACAAGAACGGAGTAATTGAGTCTATCCCACAAAAGGTAGGCTTCCGCAGTGTGGAACATAAAGGCAACCAAATTCTGGTCAACGGAAAAGCTGTACTCTTCAAGGGTGCAGACCGTCATGAAATAGATCCTGACGGAGGATACGTAGTTAGCCTGGAGCGGATGATTGGTGACATTCAAATGCTAAAGAAATTCAACTTCAATGCTGTACGCACCTGTCACTATCCAGATGATCCACGCTGGTACGACCTTTGCGACCAGTACGGAATCTACTTGGTTGCAGAAGCAAACTTCGAAAGTCACGGAATGGGCTACGGTGACCGCAGACTGGCACAAGACCCACGATACAAGAAAACCATTGTAGAGCGCAACCGCAACAACGTCCTGATACAAAAGAATCATCCCAGCATTATTTTCTGGAGCCTTGGTAACGAAAGCGGAGCAGGCGACAACTTCGATGCCGCCTTTGACGAAGTAAAAGCCCTTGACCAGTCTCGTGTAGTTCAGTACGAACAGATGGGACAAAACGGAAAGACTGAAGTATTCTGCCCGATGTACTATGGCTACGAGGATTGTGCCAAATACTGCGAGGGAAGCAACCCACGTCCACTTATCCAATGCGAATATGCACATGCCATGGGTAACAGCGGAGGAGGATTTAAAGAGTACTGGGAACTCATCCGCAAATATCCAAACTATCAAGGAGGATTTATCTGGGACTTCATCGATCAAGGCGTACGAGGTGTAAGCAAACGCACAGGCAAGCAAATATGGATGTACGGAGGCGACGATGGACGCTATCCTGCAAGTGACCACAACTTCAACTGCAATGGTGTACTCCTACCAGACCGCACTCCAAATCCTCACGCTTACGAGTTCCGCCACTACCAACAGAATTACTGGGTGAAGAACATCAACATGCAAACAGGTATAGCTGAGGTATACAACGAGGACTTCTTCCGAACCATGGACAATGTGGAGGGGCTGGTAACAATATTGGTAGACGGAAAAGCGGTGATGACCCAAAGCGTACCAGAACTAACAGGTTTGAAGCCTCAAGAGACACGTAGCATTAACATGGCTAAACTGCCTTTTGCCCAAAAGGTATTGGATCTCATGCACGAAAATCCCAACTCGGAAGTTCTTGCCAACGTAGAATTCCGTCTGCGTAGCGCAGAACCCCTTTTGCCAGCAGGATATGTGGTAGCCGAACAGCAATTCACCTTGCAGGACTACACATTCCCATCTACCACCCAGATACTTGCACAAGCCAAGGCTGATCAAGAACAGACTGTAAAGGTAGATTCACAACTGGCCTGCTATACTATGACGGCTGGTGACGTTACAGTAACCGTAAACCGCTGGTCTGGCATGATTGATTATTTAGACATAAATGGGACTCCTATGCTCGAGGATGAATACAGCGTAACACCGAACTTCTGGAGAGCTCCTACAGACAACGACTATGGAGCAGGTCTACAGTATAAGTTCTCTGCATGGAAAAACCCTGGGATGAAGAGTAAGCGAGTAAGCATGGAACGGGTGAATGGAGCCGTCACGATAACCTCTGTGCTTGACCTGACCACGGTCAAGGGTGAGCTGACACTCTCATACACACTTACCACCGACGGAACGCTCATCGTTGGTCAGAAGCTCAAGGCTGACCCTGCCAAGAAGGATGACAACATGTTCCGCTACGGCATGCAGTGGGTAATGCCAGGCAAATATAATCAAGTGACCTATTATGGACGCGGTCCTATAGAGACCTATATAGACAGAGATGCACAGCAACTTGGCATCTATACTCAAAAAGTGTCTGAAATGTATCACCCATATGTACGTCCGCAAGAAAGCGGGAATCACACAGATGTACGTACATGGGCTGTAACAGATGCCGCAGGGCATGGCCTGAAGTTCTTGGCAACAGGCAAGATGGAATGTAGCACCCTACCCTATCTACCTCAGGACCTGGATGACGGTGCCAACAAGAATGCCCATCAGAGCCATAGCGGTGACCTCGTGGAGCGTCCCTTTAGCGTGATACAGGTGCAGCAGAGACAGTTTGGCGTAGGTGGTGTAAACAGTTGGGGTACCTGGCCCATACGCAAATACCATCTCAACTATCTCGACTACGACTTCACCTATATCGTGAAACCCTGTTAAGCATTATTCTATGAAAGCATAAAGCTCCCAGAAAAGGATATTTTACTTTCGCGAGATATCTAACATCTGAGTAGTCCGAAGAACGGTCCAGCCCCCAAGCGACAGTTCTTCGGGCTTCTTTTATCCCCAATCGGTCATTAGATTCCGATTTTGGATAAATTTCGGTTCACCCGATAAACCAAGGGGAGCTTCGGGGGTAAAATCCCAGACATAACCTGTACTTATAAGCCAGCTTGCTTGTCTGTACAAAAGATATAATAATAATGTCCATACGAAACGGCTCAATTTATTTTCCTAGTTGGAGAAAAATATTTTCCCAGTTAGGAAAAAAGAAAAGAGCTATTATGGTCCACTATTGTCGTTTCATAAAATGGATAGTGCGTCTACCTTTTTACAGTTTATACAGTGAGAAAACGTATCTACGGAAATCAATAAAAAGTCACTCTAAAAAGTAAGCCGTCTTCATTGGCCAATGAAGTCATCTTCGTTGGCTATTGAAGTCGTCTTCATTGGCTATTGAAGACTATGTTACTTGAACATGGTGAATACTATAATTCCCCCTGTTTTATCAGGTGAGCCTAAATTTCCACTGAGCCTATCTGATTGGCATCACCTTGCCAAAGTGATGTCCATTTTTTTAAAACTATAGGTATCGTTCTCCACAAACTATGGGCATAGTTTTCCAAAACAATGGGCATAGTTTGTTTATCGTATATCTCTCTGCAAAGTATATCTGTAAGGATATTTTTAAGTACGCGAGATACTTGGCCAACTATCTTCGGGTAGTTTAGGAAGTATCTTAGGAAACATAATACATAATAATAGATAATTAACCCCAACCGGTCATCAGACCGATTGGGGTTAATTGACTCAGAAACATCATTACTACTCTTCCCCACACACCGCTCCCTGTTCTGTCATTCCTTCTATGCTCACAGATGGTTCGCAATCATGACTATTGCCCCATATGGTAATCTCCGCCTCACCATTGCTGTCCAACCATAGTTCGGGATTCCAGTAAAGTGTGCGCCGATAATCGGTATGCTCTGGCAGAGGATGCTGGTCATAATGGGGACTATAAAAATCTTCACATACATTATAACCAGTCATCACATACATCCTGTCACGGCTTGTCACCCTCTCCGTATTGTCTGGCAAAGCCACCAGATTGACAGTCACAGAAGGTTGGTCGGCAGCTTGGAAACGTTCGTCACCCTCTAAGCGAGGTGAATAGTCAGTATAGATGAGCACCTTGTCAAGGTTGCGCAAGTGGTTGTAGCGCAACTGGTCGTCAATGGACGTAAAGAACGAGGCAGAATGCCCACTCCATCTGCGCTCAAGGTCATAAGAGCGTGGTATGCCCATATCGCCAATGAAGAGACGCCCTATATTAAGTGAAAGAAAGAGTGAACCACACAGCCAAGCAGGCATAAGTCCTGCATCGACCACCTGGTTGTATGCATCGTAAGCATCCAACACAAGGACAGGTTTGTACAAATCCAGTGCCCGCAATCCACCGTGCCTTACCCCTACAGTTACCTCCGCCATTACAGAAACGCTATCATCTCTCATATCCATAGCAGATTCTTCATATTCGGGCAAATGTGTCTGATAGAAAGAGTAAGGTTTTACAAATCGTGGATATGGCTGCTGAAGCCGCACGCTGTAGTTGGGATATTCATCAGAATCGAGCACCAGATTCGCTTTTTTGCCCTTCTTATTAGCCATAAGGTGTAGATAGTAGGGAGTATCGGAGTGAGGAGCCTGGATAACGAAGCGTCCGTCCTTAACCTCTGCCACGGTTTCTATATTTTTGTTTGATGCTTGGTCAGAAAGAACTGAGAACTGCGCGGCAACCTCCACATCGTTCTTTAATTCGCTAAGAGATTGAACGGAAGAAGCATCTCCATCCTTTTCTTCTATCTCTGTAGAATAAAAGCCTTCCTCTAAAGCCTTCTTTTTATTCTGCTGCATCACTGTACCAGTCCCATTTGAATACCACTCTATCCCTAAGTTTGGTTCTGGGGCATCAACTGACTCTTTTATATTATCTTGTACTTTTCTGCGTATCTCTTCTATCTTCGGTCCACACGCACCACCCGTTGGATAGAGGCTTCTGAACGCAGACATATCCTGCACAGGTTGCGTATAATAGAAGTCCTCGGAATTTCTGACCGTATATCCATGCACATCACCTCTCAATATAGGCGACACCTCAAACGGTTCACTCATACGAAATGGCTTCAGCATCTCGCGCCACTCATGTCTGCGCCATCCCTGCACCATCAGTAGAAGATCAAGATGACGCCTATGAATGGAGTCGCCTGCCTCGAAATAGTAACGCGGATTTTCCACAAACCCTTTGATTTGACTGCACAGCAAAGCCTCAGTAAGCAGATTGCCATTATCATGCGTCTCGGCTGAGAAAGCCTTGTCCCTTACTGCAACTGACAGACAACCACCAGCAGGTGCCTTCACCCTCAGTGTAAATTTCCCATAGGAAGGCAATGCCTTAGGAAGCCCTATGACACTCACACTCCCAGCCTTCACTTTGTCTTGGCAGCAAAAAAGGAGCCTATCTGCCCACACCCTGCCATTTCTTCCAAACACGGTCACCTGTGCGACTCCCGCATCCAGACATTCTTTCGGTATGGTCACATTCTCCGTACTCACCTCACATTGGTATCGCACAGAGCCATTTTGAATAACGGTCAGTCCTAAAGGTACATTACGAAGTTCCACTCGTGTAACTTTTACCTCCAATCCCTGATTACTCTCAAGGGTATGTAAGCAGACCCCCTCGTCTTCCCTGCTGGGCAGCTCCACCTTGGCTACCAGCCCTTTTCCCCAACGAAACTCTGCTTGGTATTTCTCTCCTGACAGCGCAGTCATCTCCAGCACGCCTCGTCCCCGATGCTCTGTCTGCGCTGAAACGACGGTATTGCCTCCTGCATCCTTAATAAACAACATACCATCGAGATGCTCCCCCTTTTCACTTACTGCCTCAAAGGCAAGCCTCTGGCTTACACCATTCAGCCAGTTGCCTCCCTCAGGATAGAGCGTCACCTCGGCATCAAGCTTCTCCTTCTTCAGTTTATAGTAACGCTGCAGGGGCCGCATGGTCATCACACGGCTGTAATCGCCAGCTTTGTCGGGCTTGTCGTAAACAGGAAACACACGGCTGTAGAGATTGTCATAATCTCGGTAGAATTCTTTTGCCATATCTTTCCTCAGAAACCATTTGTCTGTAGCCTTCGACCTTGGATGCTCATGCTCTCCCCAGTTGAGTTGCCAGCGAGTATAAGCCCGCAACTCATAGTAGCCAGCATATGCGGTGTCTGGAATGCAGAAGAAACTACTGGCCATCCCATCCCTCAGCCGAAGAGTCTGTCTCTCCACGAGATACCCATCTTGATTTATAAGCTCTACATAGAGCACACCACTAATATCCGAGAGAGTCATCTTTCCATCCCTCAGCACATAAGCCTTATACCAAAGAGTATCGCCCAGGAAGTAGCAGTTGTTGTCCATGTGTACAGCCACTATCTCCTGAGGAGTCTTCTGAGCATAATTAGCCACCTGGCAGGCCAGAGCCCGCAACGAATCATCTGCTATCTCACCCTGCACAACAGGAAACTGTCCATAGGAAAGAGCCATTTGCTTTGGACTTTTCTCCTGTATACTTTTAATCTTTCCTTGGATTATTTTCTCCTCCTCACGGCTACGTTTTATAATCTCATCCGACCATAATGTCGGGTCGTAAACCGATTTGCTGATGGCCTCCAGCAGATTACCTCTGGCTCTCTGTGTACGTAAGTTTGTTTTCCGTTCTGCCACATCTACCAAGACAGAACGGCAGCGTGTTCCCATACAGGTGAGCTCCGTCACCATGTCACGCACTTTCGTGTATTCTGCATTAAAGTCGTATCCAATGCGTACATGAAGTGTGACAGGTTGTCTCTTCTGTAGGGATGAAGAGCCTATCTGCAAGTCCATCTGCAGATTCTTCACATCTCCCTCAAAAAATAGTGGTCTGTAGGTCTTTGCATCCACCACCAACTTGCCCTCCAGGAAACAATCATCCTTTCTTTTGGATTTGTCCCTAAGAAATTCTATCTGCACCGTTTCGCCTCCCTCATCATCCGCACATAAAGCAACTTTGAATGTATACCCCGACTTTCCATGGTCAACGTCAGGCATCTTGTCAAAGGGAGCGATCATTGTCTTCCAAAAAAACGCCCCATGTATCTGCGGTCCGAGCGATAATGGAATATGCAAATTTGAAAACACCATCGAGGTGGTATCTTCCCTACCTGCAGATGCGCGGAAATGTCTCCCACTGTAGAACAGGATGTCTCGTAGATTAACAGCAGACTTGCATTGCAGAAACCCCTCCACCATTTCACGCGTCCCCGCAATGTCATACACCTGCCGCAGAAAAAAGTCAGATGTTTCCTTCTTATGGTTAGCATAATCATTGGTCAACTTCTGATATACGCGCTTTAGGATGGTCGTGGCAGGTAAGACCGTCACTTCCCGTAATTCCGTAGATACAGGAAGAAGCCTTACCTCATCACTCACCTCCGATGCCTTTATCACAAGTGGATTATAGCCAATAAATGTAAATTTTAAAGTGTCATTTGAGTCTGCAGTCAAGCAAAACTCTCCGTTTGAATTAGCTATAGTGCCCTCATTCTTCCCTACCACAGAAATACTCACATAAGGCAAAATCTCACCTGTCTGTCCGTCAACAACACGTGACGTATACACCTGTGCGAAAGCGCTATAAGCCACCATGAGGAAGAGTAAGAAAGAAGCAATCCTCTTCCTATTACATTGTTTTGCCAGGCAAGCGCACATACATCAACCAAGTTTTACAATTTCTTTTGCCTCATTAGATAAGTTCTCCACTCCCCTTTAATATCACCCAGCCTCCTGTCCATTCTTTTAGATAGACCATGCTCTCGTACATCTCCCAATCTATAGGATTGGCTTTACTTCCAGAAATGTTTGTCATAACAGTACATTTTTTAGTTATAAATAAGACTGTCCCGAAAAGTAATACTATAATACTTTGCTATTGAATACTATATTACTTGCCCTTTTAATACGTATTAAATGACCATTTAATACTATAAAATAGTCATCCTTTAAAGACGACTAATTAGTTGCAGAAACTCTTCACGAGTCTTAGCTTGATTAAACGCGCCACAGAAATCACTTGTGGTAGTTAGGCTTCCCTGCTTTTCCACTCCACGCATCTGCATGCACATATGTTGCGCTTCCACTACCACCATTACCCCCAAAGGATGCAGGGCTTCTTGAATGCACTCACGTATTTGTTTGGTCATGCGCTCTTGAATCTGCAATCGTCTGGCAAAGCAATCTACCACACGGGCAATTTTACTCAATCCCGTCACCTCACCATTAGGGATATAAGCCACATGTACACGCCCATAGAACGGAAGCATATGGTGTTCGCAAAGTGAATAGAAGTTGATATCGCGTACAATCACCATCTGACTATACTCCTCGCTGAACTTGGCGGAATTGAGTATAGCCACAGGGTCTTGTCCGTAGCCGCTGGTCAGATATTGCATGGCACGTGCCACACGCTGCGGCGTCTTCAGCAAGCCCTCTCGCTGCGGATTCTCTCCCATCAGAGAGAGTATACGCTTTACATGAGCAGATAGTTCCTGCTCTACCATGTCCTTTTCCTCTGTTTCCGAACTCGCACTTGTCGGTCTTTCTTCAAAACTTTTGTTTTCCATCATCAGTCTCTTCTAAGGTTTCAATAATACACAATCACCTTGCATCGTACCATAACAGCTTCGGCAAACATGCCTGATGCTTTCATTTGCCGAAAATATTCATTGGCTTCCTCATAAGTACGAAAGTCACCTACACGGCAGATCCAGTGAGGCGAAGAGAAATGTGTATATACAGGTAGTTCGGGGAACATTCCCTTGACACGGCGTCCCATGGCTACGGCTTCATTCTTTCCCCTGCGCGAATTGTCGCCGGAATACACCTGTATGCGATAACCATTCACGCGCATCTTCTGTCCTTCTGTCTTAAACATGCCAGACACGGAGTCTACAGAATCACGCTGGTGCTGTGGAATCTGCTGGCTTGTCTGAGAAACGCGTTGGGCAACAGGTGCTACTGCCTTTGCGACTGTAGTTCCATTGACCAATGAAGTTATCTTCTCACTCTGATACAAGGTTATTTTTCCTTGCCCATCGACCGTATTCTGGAGCAAATCTGTATACCGTTGCTGTGCTGCCAGGGTAAGACAAGTGAGAGCACTGAGTATGACAAGAGGAATGCGCATTTCTTATGTTTTGCTGTTATTTTCTAAAAAAGGCCTCACCAGCCAACGGAATACACGCAGGTTGCCAGAAGACTGGCGAGGCAAAATGTTTTTTACATCTATTATTTCTTCCAAGCGTCGATGATGCCCTTGAAGTCGGGAGCCTTCAGAGAAGCGCCTCCAATCAGACCGCCATCGATGTCAGGCTTAGCGAACAGCTCAGGAGCGTTGCTTGCCTTACATGAGCCACCGTACAGGATACTTGTTTCGTCAGCCACAGCTTCGCCATATACCTCTGCCACACACTTGCGGATGTAAGCATGGATTTCCTCAGCCTGCTCTGCTGTAGCAGTCTTGCCAGTACCAATGGCCCAGATGGGCTCATAAGCAATCACCACATTCTTCCACTGCTCAGCAGTCAGATGGAATACACTACCAGCCAGCTCTGCCTTACATACAGCCTCCTGCTCGTTAGCCTCGCGCTGTGCCAGGCTTTCACCGATGCAGAAGATTATCTTCAGACCATTTGCCAAAGCCAAATCAACCTTCTCTTTCAGTATTTCAGGAGTCTCTGCATAATACTCACGACGCTCGCTGTGACCGAGAATCACATACTCAGCACCCGTGCTCTTTACCATGGCAGCGCTCACCTCACCTGTGTATGCGCCACTCTCATGATTTGCACAATTCTCCGCACTTACAGCAATCACGCTGTCCTTGAGCAGTTCGCTCACAGTAGCCAAGTGAATGAAAGGAGTGCCAATGATTACCTCGCAATTAGGCTTCTCTGCTGCCAAAATGTCCTTCAACTCAGTGGCAAGAGCCACACCTTCCTGCAGGGTCTTGTTCATTTTCCAGTTGCCTGCAACAATCTTCTTTCTCATAATTCTTTTGATTTAGAGTTTATAGATGGTTTATGTAAGTTTCTCAGTTTCCATGCCACCCACAGTCGGTCTGTCAAAGTAAAGAACAGCAGGGGCAACACGTACCAGAGCAGAATATCTATCACGCGTTTTATGCGCGAACTCTTCTCTGGATTTGCCCATTGGGTCTGCTCCAATGGGTGTTCCTCTTCCGTTAGGTCTGGCAGTCCAGAAGCGGGCCATTTATTCACAATCTTGCCGTCATGCAGAAGCATCAGTCCAGGATTAGAGCGTATCATGGTTTTCAGCACAATAGCGTCTGTCTGCAAAAATGGATATTCAGCTCCAGTCATCTCTTGCCATCGGGCGATAGACTCTTCTCCACTAGACGTCAAGCAATAAAACTGGTAACCATGTTCCTGCACATAGTCATACACAGAAGTAATACGATCCAGCACCCCATCATCGGCCTGTTCCAAATAGGGCGAAAGCAAAAGGAACACAAAGGACGAGTCCTGCATCACCTGCTCTGTAAGATTCTCTCCACTGACCGCCTGCATAAAAAAGTCTGCGTAGGGCGAGATGCTTGTACCCTCCCCCTCTAATCGCGAATCCACAAACGTCCACGTGCTGTCTGGATAATTATCTATGGTAAACTCCTTACGCACCCCGTCTTTCTCCATAATAAAATATGTGACAGACTGTGACAGAGACTGATTACGCTCTTGTAGTTTCTGACGCAAGTCAATTCCTATTCTGTAAGGACGAAAATCAATAATAGGCAGTCCATAGATACTGATACCAGCAAAGATAAGCGAGAAGAGCCACGTGTAGAGTGACACGGTCCACTGGTTGCGTTCCGTTATCAGACGTGTCATGAGACGCGTCTTTAGGGTCAGCAAGATGACAGCTCCCAGTAAGACAACATTCTTGAAGAAAGTCTGCCAGTTGGTCAGCACCAAAGCATCGCCAAAACAGCCACAGTCCTTCACAGGATTCTTCAGTGCCAGATACAGAGTGAGAGGAGTGAAGAAGAGCATGATTACCAAAGCCAAATGCACGGTTCGCCTACGACGTATACCGAACAAGAGGTAAATGCCCATAGTGAACTCAAGCATGGCGATAGCTACAGACAACACAAGAGGAACCACCCCCTGTGCCAGAGCTTGTAAGCCGAAAGCCTGGGCATAGTCTTGAATCTTATACTCCGTTCCGTGGGGGTCAATCAGTTTGACCGTACCTGAGAAGACAAAGGTGCACGCCACCATTAGGCGCATCACATTCACTGCCAGCCACAGAAGTCTACTCTTCAACCGGTTCTTCACCAAACGTCAGTTTTATAAGTCCGAAAACAGCATAGTTCATCATATCCATATAATTGGCATCTATGCCTTCTGACACAAGCGTCGCTCCATGCAAATCCTCAATCTGCTTGGTGCGCATAACCTTCATTAGAATGAGGTCTGTATAGCTGCTTACGCGCATCTGTCTCCAGGCCTCGCCATAGTCATGATTCTTGCGCAACATCAAGTTCATCGCTTCTGTCGAATGACGGTCGTATGCCTCCATACACTCATCTGCCGACATTCCGTCTTGAACATCAGCAGCACCCAGTTCCAACTGGATAAGACCAATCACAGCATAGTTTACAATACCAATGAACTCAGGCCTTATACCCTCGTCCACAAGTCCCTTTCCGCAGATTTCCAATGTACGTATGCGACGTGCCTTGATGTATATCTGGTCTGTCAGCGATGTAGGACGAAGTATTCTCCACGAAGGACCATAGTCGTGCATCTTCTTGGCAAACAACGTTCTGCATTCGTCCATTACCTGCTTGAACTGTTCTTGTGTGTCCATATATATATAATATAAGTAGGGACAAAGTTACGGCTACTTTGCCACTTATGCAAATTTGAGATTCAAGAAACAGAATACTGCTAAGAAATCATCCCACAAGAAGAGATGTTTCTGACGAGATTCATCGGATTAACTCAGACCTACGTTTTTCACCGATTGCTGAATAACAGAAAACCTAATGGCATTCACTTCAACTTCAACCTTCTTTTGTCTCCGAATAGCATCCTAAGATACATCGACAAGTATCTTAGGATACATCGGCAAGTATCTTAGGATACTTGGACAAGTATCTTAGGATACTTTACAAAGTATCTTAGGGTACTAAAAATAAGGGCTCAAAAAAAAGATAATCTCCACAAGTCTTTTTCCAATCATAGAAAAGCCGCTGACACGACCAAATCCTATTTTTACGGCTCTGCAGATAGTTAGTGAGGACAAACTAATAATAGAGGCAAGCGTTTTTACAAGTAAGGATGGATGGTGAGGGGAGTACAGCAGGTTATTAAGTTTAGGAATTAGTTATTAGGTATTAAATCTTCAATGGTCAAGTAATATAGTCTTCATTGGTCATTGAAGACGGTTTACTTTTTAAAGTGACTTTTTATTGATTTCCGTAGATACGTTTCTCACGGTATGAACAGTAAAAAGGTAGACGCACTATCCATCTTGTAAAACGATAATAGTAGACGATTATAATAGTATAATAGCCCTTTTCTTTTTTTCTAACTAGGGAAATATTTTTCTCCAACTAGGAAAATAATCAGAGCCGTTTTCGTATTGAATCTTTATTATATCCTTTGTACAGACAAGCAAGTTGGCTTATATAAGTGTACGGGGCGTGCCTGTGGTTACGTTCAAAACTCCCCTTGGTTTATCGGGTGAGCCACATCTGACGAACGACTACAAAAGACGCAAAAAAAATAGAGGACGATACGCTAGACCTCTCAGCATACCATCCTCATTTACATTCTGACAGGAGCACAAAGGGAGAAATGAATCTCCAAAAATCAAGCAGTGCCCTCCAATCTTACCTTATCAACTATATTTCAGTATCTGACCAGGACGCAACGTCGTACGCTTGGAGATGTTGTTGATTCTGCATAATTTGTCTACAGTCACACCATGCTTCTTTGCAATTGTGTAAAGAGACTCGCCTTTTTTGACTTTATGTACTTGAGAACGAGGACGTGCCTGTATCTCAGCTTTCTTTTCTGCCTGATAAGCTTTGCTCTCAGCCTCTTTGTTAGCCAGTGCGGCAGCTTCCTCTGGAGTCATCTCCTCTTCACCGCCTACCACCTCATGCGCAGCCAATATGTCGCTCATACCGCTTGAACGGAACATGAAGTAATCGCCCAACACATCTTGAGCAGCAAAGTTAAATACTTTTTCAGGATCAATAAACTGACCCAAGAAACGTGTTTCGAAATGAAGATGCGAACCGTAGGAACGACCTGTATTTCCACCCAAGCCAATCGGATCGCCAGCCTTTACAACTTCATCCTCCTTGACAAGTTGCTTGCTCATATGGCCATACAAGGTCTCCAAACCATTAGGATGACGAATAATGACATACTTGCCGTATCCCTTGCCTTCGTATTTCACCACACGCACTTTACCATCGAAAGCTGCACGAATGGTGTCACCTACATACACTTTGATATCCGTTCCATAATGCTGACGACGAAAACGTGGTCTGTAGCCAAAGTGACTGGTCACAAGACGACTGTCGGTAGGCATGCAAAAGCCTCGCAAATCAATACGATATTCCTGTGGAAGCGCAACACCGTAATTACGAACGTATTCATTATTCCAATTGGGATAGAGCGCAGAAGCTGGCATCTGAAATGCGTCTTCATGCTGAATCAAACGCATAATAGACACGCTGTCAACAGCTCTCATCTTGCGATCAATGGGAGCCATACTTGCAAGCTTGTCTTGTGCGTGCACTCCTGTGGCAAAAGTCACAAGAGCTATAGTAAATAGCTTACTTACCTTTTTTAGTTGTTTCAAATACATTAGCCTTTGTCCTTTCTTTTCCTTGTCACACTTCATTGACCGCATAGAGACGGTCAAAGTTCAAGTTTCCGAAATCGAACAACTCCTCTGGCTTAAAGAAGCGTGCAATCTCGATGGCAGCTGCAGAAGGAGAGTCTGAGGCGTGTACGATATTTTGCTGATTACTCATACAATAATCACCACGGATAGTTCCAGGCACAGCCTTACGTCCGTTGGTGTATCCAGTAATAAAGCGAACCACCTCAATAACATCCACCCCCTCAAGACACATAGCCACAACGGGAGTTTTCTTCATTGAATCCCTCAAAGCAGGGAAGAATGGTTTGTCGACCAGATGAGAATAGTGTTGTGCCAACAACTCATCCGTAAGTTGGATCATTTTCATACCAACAATACGGAGTCCTTTCTTCTCAAATCGGTTTATTACCTCGCCTATCAATGCTCTCTGCACAGCACTCGGCTTCAGCAGCACAAGGGTTCTTTCCATAATCTCTTTTTGTTCTGTTGCCAGGTGCAATGCATTGCTTCATTCACCCAAACGGCTACAAAGTTAGCAAAAAGAGTTTAATCTACAATAACTTTTTCCACTTTTTAACTTATTGATGTTCACCACATGCAAGCTTTTTTCACAGAAGCAAGTCGACAAAGACACTTGAAAACAGCTACTGAGACTGAGCAAGGAGAGCAAGCAGAAGAAGGCTGGAAGATTGTGAGGTTATGAGTTTTTTTATTGTTCATTTCGAAAAAGCTTTCTACCTTTGCATCAAGCATTACGAAAGTAAAAAAAGGTACATCATGCCTGAGACCGCACTTTTCAGGACTCCCGTGGAGATAGACTTGCCTGCCAACACCATACAACCCACAGATGGTTGCGTGTTGCTCGGCTCATGTTTTGCCCAAGAGATGGGTAGCCGCATGAATGGGTATGGGTTGAAGGTATTGTGCAACCCCACTGGAACTCTCTACAACCCTGCCAGTATTGCCCTGCTGATACACTATGCGCTAATAGACAACAGGGATGACCTTCCCATATTTGAAACCCAGGGGCAATGGTGTTGTTGGTTGGCTGGAACCCAAATAAAAGAGAAAAGCCAGGCTGACATCATAAGCAGGATGACAGACGAACTGGATAGGCTAAAGCAGGCTTTGATTACAGCGTCGCATCTTTTTGTGACACTCGGAACAAACATCTGCTACCGATTGCAAGACAATGGCTATGTGGTCACAAACTGCCACAAGATGCCCGCGAGTCTTTTCCATGAAGAATCGCTCTCACTCTCGCAATGCACAGAGGCACTACTACGTCTGACAGACGAGCTTTTGGACAAGAATTCTGATGTAGAAATCACCTTCACTGTGAGTCCATACCGTTACGCAAAATATGGGTTCCACAAAAGCCAACTGGCAAAATCCACATTATTATTGGCAGTAGAAGAGGTTTGCGCCAAAAGAAAAGCTGTGAATTATTTCCCTGCCTACGAGATACTGCTCGACGAATTACGCGACTACCGATTCTACGCAGACGATATGCTGCATCCATCAGGCAAGGCCGTGGACTACATATGGCAACAATTCTGCCAACGAAATATGAGCAAACGCACACAACAATACCTCAGAGAATATGAGCCTATACGAAAAGGGTTGACACATCGTCCATCAGACCCTAACAGTCCAGAGTACAAGGCATTCAAAGAGAATCTCGAACGCAAGAAGCAGGAATTAAAAGCGAAATACGGAATACAGGAGGAGAAAAATCTGTAAGGACACATTCCTCTGAAAACTTTTCATAGAAATATCACATACGTATCATGTACACAATATCGGAAATAGCCACACTGACAGGCGCACACCGTCTGGGCGACAAAGATTATCAGATTGACTGGTTGCTGACAGACAGCCGAAGTCTATGCTTTCCAAAAAGCACACTTTTCTTTGCGCTGCGTACAGCACGTGGAGACGGTCATCAATTCATAAACGAGCTATACAACCGAGGAGTACGCAACTTCGTGGTTGACCACCGTCTGGAGGAAAGATTGCCTGAGGCAAACCTACTACTTGTTCCAGACACGCGCAAAGCCCTGCAAAGGCTGGCAGAACGGCATCGCGAGACTTTCAACATCCCCATCATCGGCATCGCAGGAAGTAACGGAAAGACAACCGTAAAGGAATGGCTCTACCAGATGCTCATGGACGACTACACCGTAACACGTAGTCCGCGAAGTTACAACTCACAAGTGGGAGTGCCCTTGTCTGTATGGGGACTTTGGGAACAGAGTCAGATAGGAATATTCGAAGCAGCCATATCGCAACCAGGCGAAATGGCTGCTTTGGAAGCAATCATACAGCCTACCATAGGCGTATTCACATGCCTGGGGTCTGCACATCAGGAGAACTTCGAAAGCATGGAACAGAAGTGTATGGAAAAACTGCTACTGTTTCAAGATGCCCAGACACTCATCTATCCTGCCGACGACTCTATCGTAAGTAAATGTGTAGAAAAGATGAACTTCCACGGAACCCTCATTCCATGGCACAGCACAGGCAAAGGAGCACTCGAGGACAACAAGGAAATATGTCGCATCGTATGTAGGCATTTAGGAATGGCCGAAAACATTATTGACCAACGCATTGCCAAACTGGAACCTGTGGCAATGAGACTGGAAGTAAAGAGTGGACACAAGGGATGCACGCTCATCAACGACTCCTACAATAGTGATTTGGGAAGCTTGGACATTGCACTTGACTTCATGAATAGACGTCCAGAGCGTGAAGGGCTAAGCCGAGTACTTATCCTGAGTGACATACAACAGACGGGGGTGCCATCGGAAATGCTCTACACACACGTAGCCCAAATGGCACACGAACGAGGGATTGAGCGTATAATGGCTGTTGGACCAACGCTCTATGACAATCAGAACTGTTTTACAGAATGGGGGAAAGCATGTTCCTTCTTCAAAGACACAGAATCACTATTGCAAAGTGATGAATTCGAAGAACTGAGCCATTGCTTCATACTTATCAAGGGAGCACGTAGCTTCCACTTCGAACAGATTACAGACCAACTGGAACAAAAGGTACACGAGACCATCCTTGAGGTGGATTTGGGAGCCGTCGTAAAGAACCTCAATCACTACCGCTCGTTTATGCGACCAGAGACACGCATGGTGTGCATGGTAAAGGCTGACGCCTATGGAGCAGGCGCTGTAGAAGTGTCAAAGACTCTACAGGACCATAGAGTTGACTATCTGGCTGTAGCAGTAGCGGACGAAGGCGTTACACTTAGACAAGCAGGCATTACAGCCAACATTATGATTATGAACCCAGAGATGAGTAGCTTTCGCACACTTTTCCAATATTCATTAGAGCCTGAAGTCTACAGTTTCCGACTGTTAGAAGCACTCATCAACGAAGCAGAACGCGAAGGCGTGGTGGGATTCCCCATCCACATCAAACTGGACACTGGCATGCGACGTATGGGATTCGACCCAGAACACGACATGGAAGCTCTGATACAGAGATTGAAACACCAAAGTGCCGTCATCCCTTGCTCTGTATTCTCACACTTTGTGGGTAGCGATAGCGATGATTTTGATGAGTTTTCACACCACCAGTTTGCTCTGTTCAAGAAAGGGAGTGATCTATTGCAATCGGCATTCCGTCACCATATCATACGGCACATATGCAATAGCGCAGGTATAGAACATTTTCCTCAATATCACATGGATATGGTTCGCCTGGGACTTGGTCTTTATGGTGTAGACAGCCGTACGAACAAGACTCTGAACAATGTAAGTACGCTACGCACCACCATTCTGCAAATTCACAATGTGCCAGCAGGCGAAAGCGTTGGCTATAGCCGACGTACATTCCTCACAAGAGACAGTCGAATAGCCAGCATCCCCATAGGATATGCGGATGGTTTGGATCGTCATTTAGGCAATCGACACGGCTATTGTCTTGTAAACGGGAAACAGGCAGAGTATGTGGGTAACATCTGCATGGACGTATGCATGATTGACGTAACAGAAATTGATTGTAAGGAAGGAGATTCTGTCATTATCTTTGGAAAGGAACTTCCCACAGCAATCATAGCTGATAAGTTAGACACGATTCCTTATGAGATAATGACCAGCGTAAGCAACCGAGTAAAACGTATTTACTTCCAAGAATAAATTCTCTACAACAGAAAAGAGAGTATAACTAAAAAGCAGACGCGTACTTGTCATACAAAAAAAAAAAGACAAGTACGCGTCTGCTTTTCGGAGCAAATCTTCTCACTCCACCAAGAACCAAGGATTGAGCAATTCCTGTTTATTATATACCAAAGGACCACCCGTCTCAGCATTGGTTACCATGCGTCCAGCGGCACGAACAACCGCATCACCTGCTGCAGTATCCCACTCCATAGTGGGAGCAAAACGGGGATAAGCATCCGCAACTCCCTCTGCCACGAGACAAATCTTAATGCTGCTACCGCTACTCACAATCCTTACCTGCCCATGTACACGTTCCATTTCTTGAATATAAACCTGTGTCTCAGAACTCATATGACTGCGCGATGCCACCACCGTGAACACCTCATGTCCATCTCCTGCTGGTAAAGGCAAACCACCAAACGGTCCCTGACAATCAAGGGTTCCGTCACCTGCGAGGAAGCAAGATAGTTCGTTCAAGGTAGGCAAGCCATTGGTAAAGGCGGGTACGTCAGACTTCCAGGCACCTCTACCTACGATTCCATAATACAAAACACGCGTAAACGGCACATATACAACCCCCATCACGGGATGCCCATTTTCCACCAAAGCTACGTTTACGGTAAACTCTCCGTTCTTTTTTATAAACTCCTTGGTTCCGTCCAAAGGGTCAACAACCCATAAACAGTCCCATGCTTTGCGCTCATCGTAAGGTATATATTGCCCTTCCTCGCTCAGTATAGGAATACCTGTGTTGGACAAATAACGCATGATAACTTGATGTGAGGCTTTGTCAGCCAATGTTAGCGGACTATTGTCTGCCTTTCGTTCGATACCAAAATCCTGCTTCGGATCGGTATAAATGCGCATAATCTCCTCACCTGCCTCGAGCGATGCAAGAAGAGCCGTCTGTAGCAACATTTCCTGTTTATCCTTATCCATTATCTTATAATCATGGGCTACAAACATGTAGTACCCTTTTCTACTTTACTATTATTTTTCTATATTTATTTCTTTTCTTTTCCACACAAATTCCAGTTTGCCACTTTGACAGTCGTCTTCCATCAATTCCATAACTGACATGAGTTTCACCTGAGGCTTCAGATGGTCTTTGCACCGAGGAAGGAACAGGAGAGCCGATATGTACACGCTGTAAAGGGTATGGAGTAATCCAGACAAGACTATCTGAAAACAAGTTGCAATCGTATGCCAAACAGAGTTCATAATCACCCTCAGGCATAGAAGCAAAAGTCCGCCGGAAGGTTCGCTCAGTCTCCTCTCCTGGTGAAAGCCAAAGTCCCTGACGCTGCAACACACGATACTGATTCGGGCGGTTTGTATCACGGAACAAGACAGAGAACCTTCCGCAATACTCTGATGGCCCAGAATTACGTAAGCGGAAAGAGAATTCTGGTCGCTGAAAACGTGGGATGCTGTCAGGAAACTGCCACGAAAGCAACTCCAGACTCGCTTGACTGAGGTTATCAGTAGTAAGCAACAGACTATCAGAGGTAACCTGCAAAAGGAGACGTGAAGGTGTCCCCACGCTAGTACGCACAAAAGTCCACTCACCATCTGGTTCTTTTACGGCAGGCTGTATGCAATACAGACCAGTAGGAATGCTTTCGGGAACAGAGAAAAGAAGAGTGTCCGTATAAGTGGAATCTGTAAGTTCTTCCAAAGCAAATGTATGAGGGTACCGCGCAAGGGAGCAAACTACCTTATCCTCATTCAGAAGCAGCAGTTGCACACTACCCTCTTTCGCCTCGTTCCATCCTACGTTAGCCATCTGGCATGTAACCACAGATAGTTTACCACCACGGATGGATGAATCACAAACGGGAACTATGGCAGACATTCCAAACGTATGTCGCACTTGAGGTGCTGATGATGCGGGTTGCACACCTATCACCATAGACTGAAGTAAATTCATTCCACCCTCTGGATTATCGGGATCATACCATTCTGGCTGTTTAGGGGTTAGGAAAGGCAGATAGTAATAGCCATCTGTATAACCTCTCATACCGAAGTTCAGATGAAACAGCCCTTGGGAATCATACCCGTCACAAACCATAGCATGAGACAAGGTGGACGAATGTGCGGCAAAAAGTACGGGACGACCAGAAGCAAGTTCGGTCAGCAATGTTTCCTCCCATTCTGCTCGTGTATAGAAATCCCGAAACAGAAGCTGCATTCCCTCATCGTAACAGAAGTAGTTGAAAAGAGCTTGAGGCTGACGTACGGTTCGGGCTGCGCTGGCATCAAGTCCGTAACGCATGTCTACAGCCACTCCACAATCGCGTAACAACCTTCCCGCAGATAGAAGGTTTAAATCTGAGGAGTCGGCATCTTCTTGATAAGCATCACACATTTTGCCCCAATCATACACATAAGCGAAATCGGCAGTTAGTGCCTGCTGGCATCCAGTACTGTCAATATAAGCATGCGTTCCCCTCCCTATCTCTGGCCAACGCCAATAGTGCATCACTTGAGCCATTGCTAACGCTACGCATCCAACTAGGCAATGTTTTCCCTCCAGTATTGGAGCGCAAATATTATATGGAGCATACTGATCCCACACATCAGTCAGTAAGGGAGGAACTTCGTTCGGGATTCCTTCGGGAAGGATTCGGGAAGGTTGCGACATTTCTTCCCCACCCTCAGCCATAGACTTTTCGTAAGATTTCAGAAGGCTGCTGAAACAAGAATCCTCAAGAGCTTTCTGCAAATCCCCCTCAGGCGAATATCCTAGCAGGATATCTTGCTTTTCTCCACATCCCCTTATACAAAATCCAGGGCCATCCACAGGCGTGCACAATTCATAGCTTCCTCTTTCTGACCGTTGTATGACACGCATCCGATGTCTGTATTTCTCTACGTACGACTGTGCGGAGGAAGATTGTCCTAAGAGGCAGAGCAAAAAGGAGAAAGCTAAGATTCTGGTTATCATAACATCTTTAAAGCCAATTTTATAACACGCTCTACGGGTGCATCAGGCTCTTCTCGCAGTATCTGCTGTACGGCTTTGTGGGTAGGAGCAGGGCTGAAGCCCAACATTGTGAGGGCAGAGACAGCTTCTTCCTGCACTTCTTGATTGACAGACACAGGAGCTTGACTGGAGTCTCCAGCTGAAGAAGTGTCAATTCCAAGCGTAACGATTTTGTCTTTCAGATCCACTATAATGCGTTGTGCAGCCTTGGGGCCAATACCTTTTACCTGACGAAGCATTTTATCATTTCCCTCACTGATGACTCCACACAGTTCTGCCACAGTCATCGCAGAGAGAGCCATACGTGCCATAGCTGCACCGATGCCACTCACACTGATTAACAGGAGAAAGAGCTCGCGCTCCTGACGGGTAGAAAAGCCCCATAGTTGATAAGCATCTTCGCGTATAGCTTCCGTGATCCACAACTTTACCTCTTCCTTCCCCTGCAAGGATGCAAATGTGTTCAACGAGATGTTTACTCCGTAACCAACACCTCCACAATCCACCACTGCCAAGGCGGGCGTCAGGTCAGTTAGCGTTCCTCTCAGATACTCTATCATAAGTCAGCCTGTTATATTTAAATTTATCATTAGCTCAGACAAAGATAAGTCATTTGAGCGAAATGAGCGGAAGAGGGCAAGAAAAATCGAGTGTCAGGCAATAAATAGAGTCTGAAATACGTTATTATAGTCGTGAGCGCGCGCAAAATTGCCATAACTATATTTTGTTCTCTGGTGGGACCATTCCTGCTGGCAACTGCCCCATACCCATATCTGGGCAATACTGAGGCACCTGCCGACACCACAGCACAAAAGAAGCCTAGATACAGCGTAAAGAAAACTACTGCTCAGGACGCGAAAGAGCTAAAAAAGAAGAGTACTGACCTAAAGGATCCAGACAATCTGAAGACAGAGGTCATCTACAATGAGAAAGACAACACTTACAGCGTAGGTACCACGCTGGACCTGACAGGAGGAAACAAGTCTAACGCAAAGGGAGCCAGCAAAGGCAACACATCAAAAGCATCTCATACACAATCATCTGCTTCGGGAAGCAAACAAGGAGGAGGGACTCAATCAACCTCGGTGCTGGGTACCGCAACAGGTTACCTTAACGCGCCCTTGCTAATGTCGCCAGAAGAATATCAGAAATGGTCGCTCCAACAGAGCATGCTAAACTATTGGAGACAAAAAAACCAAGAGGCATTCGAGAACGAAGGCAAAAACAAGTTTGACTTTACAGACATGCACTTTGACTTGGGACCAGCAGAAAAAATCTTTGGTCCTGGTGGTGTCCAGATAAAAACACAAGGAAGTGCCGAGGTAAAGATGGGCGCTAACTTGAAAAAGGTGGACAACCCAGCTCTGGCCGCCAGCCGTAGAAAGACATTCGGATTTGACTTTGATGAGAAAATCAACCTATCGCTAAACGGAAAGGTGGGCGATAAGATAGATCTAAACCTGAACTACAATACAGAAGCCACCTTCGACTTCGACTCGCAAAACATGAAGTTGAAGTACGACGGCAAAGAAGACGAGATTATCAAACTGATAGAAGCCGGCAACGTCTCCTTCCCCAGTAACATGAGTCTGGTACCTGGTGTAAGCAGCCTGTTTGGTTTGAGAACAGATTTTCAATTCGGCAGGCTGAAGCTCCAAACGGTACTCAGTCAGAAGAAGAGTGCTACAGCGAGCGCATCAAGTAAGGGTGGCACGCAAACCACGAATTTTGAGTTTAGCGCGACAAACTACGAAGAGAACAAGCACTTTTTCCTATCCCACTTTTTCCGTGAGCAATACGACAAGAGTATGCGCACACTCCCCACCATTGCCAGTGGCATCAACATCAAGCGTATAGAAATATGGGTAACCAACAAAAGTGGAAGTAGCGAGAACAACCGCAACCTTATCGCATTGGCAGACTTAGGCGAGTCTTCATATATAAGTAATCCCTTATGGACCTCAAACGGAACGCCTGTGCCAAGCAACCGTTCTAACACAGAATATGATGCATTGCTGAACAACTATGCAGAAGCACGCGACATTTCTCAAGCCACCACCATTCTGGATGGCATCTCTGGATTCGAGGGATCTATAGACTACGAAAAGCTACAGTCTGCACGCAAGCTCTCATCCAGCGAATATACACTAAATAGCGCACTGGGCTACGTCAGTCTAAGCAACACGTTGCAGACCGATGATGTGCTGGCCGTAGCGTATGAATATACCTATGGCGGTGTCACTTATCAAGTAGGTGAATTCTCCAGTGACTTGAGCAACAACACGCAGGCACTCTTCGTGAAACTGCTAAAGGGAACCACAGGAAGTCCTAGTCTACCCACCTGGCGACTGATGATGAAAAACGTGTACAACCTGGGAGCAAATAATGTACAGAAGGAGAAGTTTCGCCTGGACATAAAATACCAAAGTGACTCCACAGGAGTATACCTGACTTACCTACCAGAGGAGAATTTAAAGAATACGCCCCTATTGCGTGCCATGAATCTTGACCGATTAGATTCGAAAGGCAATGCCAACGCTGATGGTCAGTTTGATTTTGTCGAAGGATACACGATTCAGAAAGGTCGTGTGTTCTTCCCCGTAGCAGAACCATTTGGCAAGCACTTACGCGACTGGATCAAGAATGACGCATTGGCAGACAAGTACTGTTTTGAAGAATTGTATGACAGTACCAAGACTGTGGCCAAGCAAATAGCAGAGCACGACAAATTTCTCATCACTGGTCGATATAAAGGTAACAGCGCAGCAGAAATCGACCTGGGAGTAACAAATGTGGCACAAGGCTCGGTGGTCGTAACAGCTGGTGGAGTAACCCTAACGGAAAATACTGACTACACCGTAGACTACAGCATGGGACGCGTGACCATCATCAACCAAAGTCTCATTGATGCAGGCACCACCATCAACGCCAGCGTGGAAAGTAACGACAACTATGGTATGCAGCGCAAGACCATGGTGGGCGTAAACATGGACTATGAGGTAAGCAAGAATCTGACACTGGGCGGAACGGTGATGTTCCTCAACGAACAACCGCTAACAACAAAGGTAAACATGGGAAGCGAGCCACTCAAAAACACACTGTGGGGCGCGCATATCAGCTGGAAAAAAGAGAGCCAGTGGCTAACAAACCTCATTGACAAACTGCCACTCATACAGGCCACACAGCCCAGCCAGATAACTCTCAACGCTGAGTTTGCACAATTACTGGCTGGTCAGAACAAGAAGATACAGGGGAGCGCATCCTATCTCGACGACTTTGAGAGCAGCAGCTACAAGAGTAGCCTTACGCAACCCACCTACTGGACAATGTCGTCAACGCCCAGCATGTTTCCAGAGAGCAAGCTCTCCAACGATCTCTCCTACGGCTATAATCGTGCTCTGCTGGCATGGTACTACGTGGATCCCATCTTCACACGCCGAAGCAGCACACTCACGCCCAGCCACATCAAGAGCGACCTCAACCAGCTCTCCAACCATTATGTACGCGAGGTGTACGAACGCGAGCTCTATCCCCAAAAGCAACAAAACACCTACACCAGTGCCAGTAGTCTCAATGTGCTCAACCTCGCCTACTACCCCACCGAGCGTGGTGCCTACAATCTAAGCACCGACCTTGATGCCAATGGACACTTGAAGAACCCTTCAGGTAAGTGGGGCGGCATGATGCGTAAACTGGACAACACAGACTTCGAGGCGCAAAACATTGAGTACATCGAGTTCTGGATGATGGATCCCTTCATCTATAAGAAAGACTTGCCTGGCAATCATGGAGGAGATTTCTACATCAACCTGGGCGAAGTGAGCGAGGACATTCTGAAGGACGGAAAGAAATACTTCGAGAGTGGAATGCCCGTAGATGGCAACAGCAACTACTACACAGATGGGCTGTGGGGACGCGTGCCCAACACTACCAGTGTCACCTATGCCTTCAACAACGAAAAAGGAGCACGTGCACGTCAGGATGTTGGACTGAACGGACTAAACGACGAGGAGGAGAAGCAGTTCCCCACCTATGCCAATTACCTGCAACAAATACAGGGTAAGGTGAATGCACAAACATACGACAGCATACAGGCAGACCCCGCAAACGATAATTACCATTACTACCGCGGTACAGACTTCGACCATGCACAGACCTCTATTCTGAACCGCTACAAGCGTGTCAACATGCCTCAGGGCAACAGTGCTGACTCCGACACAAACCCCGAATCATACGAGACTGCTTGGAAGAGCACGCCCGACGTGGAGGACATCAACCAAGACTATACACTCAACGAATACGAAAAGTACTACCAGTACCACGTAAGCATACGCCCCGAGGACATGGTCGTGGGACGCAACCATATCGCTGACAAACGCACAGCCACCGTCAAACTAAGAAACGGCAATACAGAAGAGTGCACCTGGTATCTATTCCGTATCCCCTTGACCAGTTACGAGCAGAAGGTGGGCAATATACAGGACTTCACCAGTATACGCTTCATGCGCATGTTCCTTACAGGTTTCCAGGAAGATGTCATCCTTCGATTGGCAACTCTTGATTTGGTACATGGTGACTGGAGAACATATGAGCAAGCCCTCTACACAGGTGAAGCACCTGCACAGAACGCGACTCTGGAGGTAAGTACAGTCAATATCGAAGAGAACAACGACAAGACTCCCGTAAACTACGTGTTGCCTCCAGGCATCAGTAGAGTGACGGACCCCACACAGACACAACTTGTAGAGAGCAACGAGCAAGCTATGTCTATGGTAGCCAGGAATCTGAGTCCTGGCGATGCAAGAGCAGTCTATAAAAACTGTTCTTACGACATGCGACGTTACAAACACCTGCAGATGTTTGTACATGCAAACGCACTCAATGAGAACGTGACCGAGACCACTGACGGTGAGACAAGCATCTTCCTGCGACTGGGCTCCGACTACAAGAGCAACTTCTACGAATACGAGATACCGCTGAAACTGACCCCCGAGGGACTCTACGACACCTACAGCCCAAGCGGACGTGCAGCTGTATGGCCAGAGGAAAACATGTTTAATATCGACCTCAACATATTCACCAGTCTAAAGAAGGCACGTAACACGCAGAGTAGCCTGGGTCAAGCAAGCATGACAAAACTTTTCTCTGAGTACGACAACAACAATCCATCCAACCGCATTTCCATTATGGGTAACCCCACTCTTGGCGAGGTGAAGACCATTATGATAGGTATACGCAATAATGGACGTACGGTGAAGAGTGTGGAGGTATGGGCCAACGAACTCCGTTTGCAAGAGTTCTCCAATGACGGCGGCTGGGCTGCACAGGGTAATTTAAATGTGCAACTAAGCGATATCGGTTCCGTGGGTGTGAACGCACATATGGAAACAGCTGGCTTCGGAGGCATAGAACAAAGCGTTCAAGCCAGAAAAGATGAGGACAACCTAAACTACTCCGTGACCACAAACATGGAACTTGGACGTATCCTGCCCGAGAAAGCAAAGGTCTCTGTACCTCTTTATTATAGTTATAGTAAGGAGACTGTCAAGCCAAAATATAACCCATTCGATTCGGACATGAAGCTGAGTGACGCACTTGACGCACTGGCCACCGAGCGAGAAAAAGATTCCTTGCGCAATCTCACCACACGCACAGAGATTAGCAAAAATCTGTCTTTCAGTGGCATCAAAGTAAACATTGCCACACGTAAGCATCCCATGCCCTACGACCCAGCAAACTTCTCATTCAACTATAGTCACTCCACTCAAAGCACCGTGGGAGAAACTACCGTATATGAACATGAAAAGTCATGGAAGGGAGGTATGAACTATTCATGGAGTCCTAACTGGAAGGCATGGGAGCCTTTCAAGAAACTGAAGGGAAAATCGAAGTGGCTCGACATTGTCAAGGCACAAAACCTCTCCTATGCCCCACAGAATATTACCTTTAGCACGGACCTCAATCGCACTTACTATGAATTGCAGGAGCGCGACCTCGACAACTTGGATGTCAAAAACTCATTGCCTGCCACCTTTAGCCAGAGCTACCTATGGAACAGAAATTTCCAGTTGCGATGGGATATCTTCAAGGCCCTGCATTTCAACTTCCAGAGCGGCACACGTGCTGAAGTGGAAGAACCCTACATGCAGGTCAACAAGGACCTTTACCCAGACCGTTACGAAGCATGGAAGGACAGCGTACGCATGAGTCTGCGTCACTTCGGACGCCCATTGGATTACTCACAGTCTGCTTCACTCAGTTACAAAGTACCTCTTTCTAAAATTCCCTTACTTGACTGGACAAGTTTGGATGCTACCTATAATTCTAACTATTCATGGAAACGTGGTGCTGAATTAGAGGATGGAAGTACACTTGGCAACACGGTAAATACGCAACGAAATATCAACCTAAACGGAAAACTTGATATGGAAAAGCTGTATAACCACAGTACCTTCCTACGCGAAGCCAACAAGAAATTTTCCGCAGGTAACGTAAAGAGTACAGTAAGCAAGAAGAAACTGGAGAAAAAGAAACTGGACGAAGAGAAGAAGTTAAAGAAAGAAAAGGAGAAGGAACTACGTGCCAAAGCAGAAGCTGAAGCACAACAGAAGGGTGTGCCCATAGACTCAATCTTGGCACAACAGAAGACAGGCGCAGCAGAACGTCAGTCAAATGCCAATGGCATATCACAGCAGAAGAAGAAAACCAAGGGATTCACGAAGGAAATAACCCTCTACCCTGACTCTGCCATCAATATCGCACACGGACAAAAATCTAAGCGCATTCGCGTGACAGCATTAGACAAGAGCGGACACAGCGTAAAACTGAAATACAAGAAGATTGACGAAAATAACATTCGCATCACACGTTCGCCACAAGACACCACAGAGATACGTCTGGGAGTGGTGGCTCTACCCAAGCGCGAAGAGCAAAAAGGATACGCGTTTCTGCAGGCTGGCGCACGATTCTTAATGATGATACGCAACGCAAGCATCAGTTATCGGAATACCTATAACCTAACTCTTCCTGGCTTCATGCCAACTGTAGGTGACATGCTCGGACAAACGAAAAAAGGTGGGACCTTCTCACCTGGTCTTGACTTTGCATTCTCCACAGTGGGAGACTCCTACATCGACAAGGCAAAAGATAGAGGATGGTTGCTGATGAACGATAGCGTAGCCACTCCGGCAGCTGCGTCGACCACAGAAGACCTTCAGGTAAAAATGGTTTTGGAGCCATTCACAGATCTAAAGGTTGACTTGAGCATGAGCCGTACGGATAACCGAAACCGAACCATGCAATTCATGTATGCTGGTAACCCCACCACGCATAGTGGTTCGTTCAACATAACCACCATCAGCCTGCGCACCGCATTCAAGAGCAAGGGCAATGCACGGAATGGTTACAGCAGCCCAACATTCAAACGTTTCCAAAGCTATCTGCCCATTTTCCAACAGCGTGTTGAAAGGCAATACCTTGGACAAACCTATCCGAATGGGACTGGATTAAGTGGGAAATTCAATCCTGAAAATGGGACTGTAGACCAGTACAGTTCCGACGTGATGATACCTGCCTTCCTGGCTGCATACACAGGTAAGAGTGCTTCACGTCAAGGGCTGAACATATTCCCCTCTATCACCAAGATGTTACCAAACTGGAATGCCACCTACAAGGGACTCTCCACACTACCATGGATAAGAGATCACTTCAAGAGCGTAACACTCACACATGCATACAAGAGCATATATAGTGTGGGATCTTATAATTCGTATAGTTCATGGATAGAGAGCATGGGCAGCGGACTAGGATTCATGCAAAATGCGACAACAGGGCAATACACACCCAGTTCTATGTATGACATTGGCGCTGTAAGCATCAATGAGACTTTCTCTCCACTCCTTGGAGTGAACATGACTTTCCAGAATGATATGACTCTCAAAGTAGAATACAAGACAACCCGAGTAATGTCACTAAGCACAACCAGTGCTCAACTTACCGAAACGAGTTCCAGAGATCTTGTATTGGGATGGGGCTACAAGATTAGCGACTTCCGTATCGCTCATCTTTTTGGTGGACATAAAGCAAGTCAAAAAGCAAACAAATCAACATCAAAGAGCAAAGGTAAGAATGCTGCTAACAAAGACAACGAAACCACTACAACCAACAAGAATGTTGGAGGAAACAGGTTTGCACATTCGCTTAATCTGCGTTTTGATTTCAGTCTGCGCAACCAAGATGCCATAAAACGTGATTTGCAAACAAGCCTTTGCGAAGCTACAAGCGGAAACCTCGCTATCAAGACAAGCACTCAGATAGACTATGCAATGAGCCGAATGGTCACCTTCTCACTCTACTATGATCGTCAGCGTTCTAAGCCCTTGCTTTCAAGTAGCAGTTACCCCACCGTGACTCAGGACTTCGGTATGACTATGAAATTCTCACTCACCAGATAGTATAGAATCAAACTTTTATTTGGATTCACGTGATAAACTGGGGATGATTTGGTGACAATATACAATTTCATTTTTAAGCCCCCAATCGGTCATTTGTCTGAAGCTAAGAACCCATTCTGCCAATGAATGTTTCTGCTCATCCCATATAGATACTTCTGTTCACCCCATATAGATACAACTATTGTAACTATCCGAAGAAAATACCCAAGCATCCCCCTAAAGGATACTTGGGTATTTGTCTTATTCCCTTACATGTTTTAGCGAACGCGTCACATGACACGCAGTCCATGCATGAAGGATTGCCTCTCCATACGGTTACTCTATAGATTCACGTATGCATTGGCATATATACTGAACATCCTCATCTGTTACGCAAGGACCTGCTGGCAGACAGATGCCAACATGGAAAAGCTCCTCACTCACGCCATTCACATAAGCTGGGGCATCACGATATACAGGTTGCTTGTGCATGGGTTTCCATAGTGGGCGAGTCTCTATCTGACGTGCATCAAGATAAACGCGCAAAGCCTCGACATTATCATTAGGCTGACAATCCGTTCTTACCTTTCCACCTGTATGGGTAACGCCCGATGCTCCTCCAACAGCACCTGTCACAACCGAAGCATAAGCATTTTCCTGTCCTTTGATACGCAATTCTGGCGAGAGAGTCATAGTACAAAGCCAGTAGTTTGAATCAAAAATCTCAGAAGGCGCACGATGCACACTTATGCCAGGAATATCATTAAGCAACTGCTCATACATTTTCTGCACATGGCGATGGTGAGCCAAATGATCGTTAAGCAAAGTCATCTGCCCACGTCCGATACCTGCACATATATTGCTCATTCGATAATTATATCCGACAACCTCATGCTGATAATAAGGGTAAGCCTCTCGCGCCTGCGTCGCATACCACATGATTGTATTTTTATCCTCTGGGGTCGGACATATAAGTGCACCCCCACCACTGGTGGTTATCATCTTGTTTCCATTGAAACTCAATATACCATAGCGTCCAAAGGTACCTAACATTCTACCATCATAGCAAGATCCTAATCCCTCAGCAGCATCTTCTATTACGGGTATATTATATTTATTGGCAACCCTCATGATTCGATCTATGCGATAAGGCATGCCATAGAGAGACACAGGGACAATAGCCTTGGGAATACGCCTTGTCTTGCGAATACGGTCCAGTATAGCTTCTTCCAACAAGGAAGGATCCATATTCCAAGAATCAGGCTCACTATCCACAAATACGGGGGTTGCCCCCTGATATATTATCGGATGACAAGAAGCACAAAAGGTGAAGCTTTGACAAAGAACCTCGTCTCCAGGTCCTACGCCACATGCCACCAAAGCAAGATGTACAGCAGCGGTACCTGCCGATAAGGCTACAATATGCTTCCCATGACCAACAAACTGTTCCAAATCCGATTCAAACCCATTAACATTTGGTCCGAGAGGCACGACCCAGTTTGTATCAAAAGCTTCTTTAATGTATTTCTGTTCCTCACCAGTCTCACTCATATGTGCAAGACAAAGATATATACGTTTTCTCTGTTCCATAATTCTTTACTCATATAAATTCCCCATGATAAAGGATCTGTTTGCCTAGCACTGTTGCTATTATCATTTTCAAATCGCCACAGAACGTATGATGATGCAGATAGAGTAAGTTCAAACGCACTTTATCTGGGAATACAACTTCGTCATTGAACTGACGTGGATTAGGTTTTGATGCCAGAAGTATTTCTTCATTCCGATACTTTAAGGTAGCAGGCCCTGTTATTCCTGGGCGTAGTTGAAGAATTTCTCTGTCAGATCCCGTCAGAGAGTCGGCATAACCAGGAACATCTGGACGCGGACCTACAAAGGACATATCACCCACTAGAACATTCCAGAGTTCTGGTAATTCGTCCAGTTTCAACCGACGTAATTTTGCACCGAATGGTGTTATTCTATTCTCACCGGCAACACTCACACTGTTTCCTCCATGGTCAGTAGTCATGGTACGAAACTTTACCATGGTGAAAAGCTTTCCTTCTCGCCCTACTCTTTTCTGTCTAAAGAAGACGGGGGAGCCCATCTTAGCCCTTATACACACTGCTATAACAACAATCAACCACCCAAGGACTATTAGCCCAAGCAGAGCAACAAGACGGTCAAATATCCATTTTATCATTCTATCTTCAGTTTTATTTTCCTTTACACGTCATCATGCGAGTTTGCCAAAGTCCAGCAATTGACCCACAGCCATAAGAGAAGTGCAACGTAAGGAAAGCCGCAAGCAAGTGAAGCACGCTCAAATGTTCTGCACGAGACATACGCACACTTACAGCAAGAAGTAATATCAAATACAGGAATAAGGAAAGTAGTCCAAGTAGCCACAACGGATGCCACAAAAAGCCAAGCACCAATGGTAGCACAAGAGAAAGGACAAAACACATAGGCACAAAGTGACGTACACTAAGCGAAGAGAAATGCCTCGTAATGGCAACAGTCTTTACATTCCAGAGTCCGTTAGCATAATTATTTTTTGCCAAAGCGCGATAATTGTCTCTGGCAAGATAAGTGCAGTGGGTATCTGGTATTATATAGATATGTCCTCCTGCACGCCGTATGCGTTTGTTAAGTTCTATATCTTGGTTGCGCGTCAGACGTTCATCAAACATGCCGTACTTTTGAAAAGCATCGCGAGGCCAACATCCAAATGGAACAGTCTCAACCTCCATAGCATGTTCAATGCCTGTAGTACGGAAAGACGAATTGCCAACTCCGAAAGGACAACTAAGCACTGCCTTTATGGCCAAACCGCGTGCATCATGATGTAAGACATCAGTCACCCACGCCACACCAACATTGTCTGCATGAAGTTTCTGGAGTGAACGTACAAGCACAGTGAAATAGTCTCGCTCATATAGTGCATGTGCATCCAGCCTCATCAGGACATCACCCTTCGCAGCGCGTATACCGATATTCATTGCCCTAGGAGCTGTACGCCCAGGATTATCAAGCAGATGTACAAAAGAATAGCGTTTCTGGTAGGGAGACAATAATTTCCGAGTATTATCCGTACTCATACCGTCAACCAAGAGTACCTCCATATCATCATGAGGATAGTCTTGGTTTAAGATAGAGTCCATGCACATCACAATGCTCTTCTCCTCGTTATATATAGGAATAATTACAGACAACATACTTCTATCGGTATATAGGGATAATTTACAGACAACATACTTCTATCGTCATAATGTCATTGCAACCATAAGGTCAGAGGTAGACATTTTTAACCATGACTCTTCCACCTCTAGTGTGGCATCGTGTCCATTCATCAAAGAATCCACACGGCTTTGATTCATATCGAACCCAACCGTTGGGAATTTTGTAGAAAACAGACGAGCCAAGGGTAATCCCACATAACCCAATCCTATCACGCAGATACGTACATCTTCTTTATTCATAATTTTATGTTCATTCATCTTCACCACGTTCCTTTCTCTGCAAGAAATCACTGACTGTTGCGCTAATTGCTCATTTCTGCCATTATCTTAGAGCGTTGCTTTCGCTTGATAAACTCAGTTTCCATTTCTGCGTCGAACTTCTCATATTCTGAATTCTGACTTTTGAACTCTGGAACCAGATACTTCATCATTCGAACCATGTCTGGCAAATTATCCTCCAAAGCCAATTTCACAAGTCTATTAAGTTGGTCTTTCACCTGATTATAATCATAATTTCTAACCTTTGCCACTCTAATCTTATCATGGTCAGTCGGTATGGTGTTTTCTTCATTAGAGAGCACCTCCTCATAGAGTTTTTCTCCTGGGCGCAAACCTGTATATTCGATTTCTATATCCACCCCCGGTTTATAGCCAGCCAACTCTATCATACGCTCTGCCAGATGAGCTATTCTGACGCTCTGCCCCATATCAAAGACGAATATTTTATTCTTTAGTCCCATTGTGGCAGCCTCCATAACCAGGCGACAAGCCTCTGGTATGGTCATAAAGAATCGGGTAATATCTGGATGCGTCACAGTGACAGGGCCTCCATGAGCTATCTGATCACGAAAGCGTGGTATCACGCTACCGTTCGACCCCAACACATTACCAAAGCGTGTGGTCACGAATTGAGTCTTTCCGCTCCGAAGTCCTTGCTCCATAGCATAAGCCAACGACTGTATATATATTTCAGCAAGCCGCTTCGTACAACCCATAATATTTGTCGGATTGACAGCCTTGTCCGTACTGATCATAACCATTTTCTCCACTCCATACTCCAGACATTTGTCTGCTATATGACGAGAACCTGCCACATTAGTTATTACAGCCTCGGCTGGATTTTCTTCCATCAGAGGCACATGCTTATAGGCTGCCGCATGGAATACGACTTCTGGCTTGTAGGTACGGAACACAAAGTCCAGCTTGTGCTCATGACGTACATCTGCTATCATGGGTACAAAATCAAGTCCAGGAAATTTGTCAGACAACTCCAAACGAAGGTTATGCAGAGGAGTCTCTGCATTATCCAACAAGACTAACTGTCTAACACCCATCGCAGCCAATTGCCGACATAATTCTGAGCCAATGCTTCCTGCAGCACCCGTCACCATCACTTTTCTACCAGACAACTGGCTCGTGATAGCCCTCATATTTATCTTTATCTCTGGCCTGCCAAGCAAATCCTCAATACTAACCTCACGAGGCATTACAGCATTATGTCTAAATCCCATGTTTCCTACTTCCTCCATGGGGGGAACGAGCAAGACCTTAACATTGGCCTTGGAACAAGATTTCATCAGACGAGCCTCTTCGGCATTAGCATCTTGAATGGTGGTAAATATGACAGCTTCTATTTGATGAAAATTCGCCAATCCCACAAACTCTTGTTCGTCAGCGTAGCCACATACCAGTTTGTCTGCAATACGATAACGCTTGCGTACAGAACCTGGAACAAGGAAACCAATTACATTGTATCGCGGAGAAAGCGACTGCAGCTGAACGAAACTAACACTACGCTCTCCCGTGCCATACACGAAAACATCCGGACAAGAACGCTTGCGCTGATTGTTTAGCCTCATCACATCAAGCCAAACAGCAACACCTACACGCTCTGCCAAAAGCAAAACCATACAGGTAAGCACATCCAAAAGAAGCAAAGCGACCAGATGAGGAAAGGTATATCCCCAGTGCGAATGTACAAAAAGGAAGATGCCCCCCATCAAGATATCTTTCAAGGCAACGGCACTCATCAAGATTCCTATTTCACGAATGGTACTATGACATACTGCAAAACTGCAAGTACGCAAAACACCATATACAAGGGATCCCAAAAGCAAGGAGCAACCAAGAAACAGCAAGACATACTCTGTGGAATAAGACACAAAGGTGACAATAGACACAAAGCCCATTGCACAAACAGAAGCAAAAAATGTGCAGAACAAGTCTGCAACAAACAGCAGATAAAAGTATATCTTTCTGTCTATGTGAGTCTTTTCCAGAAATTCGTAGAGCATAAACTCTTGCGCCTCCTCTTCTTGTTATACGGATTGCCAGTATGAACGGGCATTACTTTATCTTAATAACGTAAAAGGACCGTTAAATATTGTTGCTTAAAGCAAGAAAAAGCTATACAATACTATCTAATAACAGAGAGAGAGACAAAAGATGCCAGAAGAGAACAAGATAAAGTCCCATTCCCTTCTGGCAGTTCAGTTAAATTTTAATGACGGTGTAGTTGTTCCTTACTTCACCAACACCTTACGACCATCAATAATATAGAGTCCTTTATTCGCTTTTGTCAAACGCACTCCTGTCAAGGTATAAATACCAGAAGACGGATTTGCAAATCTCTTGTCCGTCACAGGCTGTATGCCTATAGCTGTCTGCATAAGTACAGGATATGCTCCATCCTCCATCGTACAAGACCAGAGATTGGCATCCCACGCAACAACGGCTTGCTGTAATTCCCTGAAATTAGATCCATCATAATAGAGGATTCCATCCAATTTATCATTTGCAGCAGTAGTACCGAAATTCTGGTCTGTATTGTTCCATACCACAATATTCTTATAGGTAGTGGCTGGAGTAGAACCTTTCTGTCCACCTCCTACAATACCGCCCCACGTTCCTGCGTTTATCTTACCAGCAACGTAACAATTCTCCATGGTAAGCGCATCGCGTACACGTCCGATGATACCTCCAGTAAGTGATGCACCGCTGGTAATCTCAACATTAGCATAGCAGTTACGCATTACGGTAGGTCCACCCACATTGCCAAAGAATCCTCCGCAATAGGAAGAAGACACCTTCAACTTTCCTGTAACCCATACATTCTCAATACAACTGGTATAAAGATTACGATCTGCATCAGAATAGTCAGTATGACCTACATATCCACCAAGCACTCCACTTCCCGTGTTACTGCAATCCACATCCACATCCTCGAATCCTATATTACGTACGTTTCCGCAAAGCACGCCAAAGAAACTGCCATAATCCTTTCCTGAAGTTTTCAGGTTACGTATCACATGACCACGACCGTCCAAATCAACCCACGCCTGCCAGTTACGACCATTGGCAGCATCTTCATATACATTAAGAGGAGTCCATGAGGACACGGATGACATGTCTATGTCATTATTGAGTATGAAATAAGTTATTTCGCCCAAGCGCATCTTGCTATGCATTCTCTCCAAGTCCCCTACGGTTGCCAATACGTAAGGATCTCCTTTGGTACCAGAATGCTCTACGGCGAACTTACTCTGGTCGTTGGTATAAGTTCCTTCGTAAGTGACACCCACACGCTTATGTGAAGGATCGGGCAAAGGATACTGATCGATGCCCAACGTCTGACACCAATCTGATGCTGTGTTACTACTGTTATTAAGGAAATAGCAAGCCTCACCACTAACAAGTTGCTCTGACGTTATTTGTAAGCCTGCAGCTGTGGCATGTGCCTTCAGATAATAACTATTGTTTAGGGTCAAGTTGCCAGGATTTCTCGCCCAAGTATGTCCACCACTTGGATTAACTGTAATGTCACCTATCAGCAAGCTGTTGTTGATGGTAACAGCCGAATTTAGCCATCCCACAAAACCTCCACAGCATGTAGTTTTTTCGCCTGATAGTGTTCCTGCATATAAGCAGTTGCTGATTGTTGCCTCAGAATCTGCGCAGCCCACAATACCCCCGTGAGTACCGTCTCCATCTACATTGCTTACGATATTTACCTTGCACACCACATTCTGAATGGTTGCCGAACTGTTTCCTGTTGTTCCTGCCACACCACCAGCATATTTGCTATCCGTTGTAATTGTGCCTTCCAGATACAGATTACGTACAGTTCCACCAAGTACCTCTATCAGTCCTGCATTTTCTCCTGCATGGTTGATATTCATGCTAATAGTATGATATCCCCCATCCAGTGTGCCACGGAAGTCTGTAAATACCATTTCCTCTGTTACCCCTTGTATATCGGCTTCCAGTTTTGCACTGGCTGTAGTATTCCCACTATTGACGTATGCGCTAAAGAAAGCCATGGCAGACAGGTTTTTAATATGTATCACCCCATTCGCATCAATTTCTGGAATGTTCGTTCGTATAGCTTCACTTTCCAAGAGTGCAGGATGCAAAGCCTCCTCTATAGTATATGCGCCATCGGCATATGCATCATAAAGGCTCTTCGACACATTCAGTATCTCATTATACTCCTCTGGTTGCAGTCTGTCCTTTAAGATGGTTCCTGCAGACTCTAACAACCCCGCATTCTTATAGAGCGACAGATAAGCCACCTTACCTTCATTTATCTGATTGAACAGTTCTGAATACCGTCCCACACAACTGAGTTTCTCATCAAGTGTAGATGCCTGTTCTGCCGTTTGATATGCTTGACGAAGTGCCTCCTTGAGCACAGAAGGATAATTGGGCGCCGCCTCAGGAGTAAGGTCATCAACCTTATACAGATTCAGGATGGTATTTGCACGGCTATGCTGCTCAGCGAGAGTCTGTTCCACAGCTTCCTTCGTTTGCTCCGTTGTTGCATCACCACAATAGGTCAGCTGGAAATTACCAAATCCCACCCAATTGCCTGTTGAGCCATTATTTCCAATACGTACACCAAAGGTCAGTTTTCCTTCCTGTCCCACATATGCCACAATATGGTTTTTTGCTCTTCCACTGGCTACAGCATAGCCCATTCCAGGCATTCCATGTAGAGCGTAAGCCACGGGTGAAGCCTCCGACGAAGTACTCCAATCTTCATAGATAGGCAAGTCTATGGTACCCTCACCGCTTATATTACAATTCACGTCATCCTCAGCCTCCTCCGCACTGATACGCGTCTCATACACGCTGGGCAGATATACATTATTGTCACCAGCATAAAACTGCGCAGAATAAGCATTGCTGTATCTGTCATTGTGATGACGGTAAGCACCATTCATGCTCACGAGATAATACCCTGGACGTAAGCCTGACAGTGTTTGGTACATGTCCATTACCTTTTGCCAACTTTCCGCGCCAACATATTCTTTACCATCCTTCGTACGTACAGTCTGCATACCTGAACCCGTCACACCAGCCCAGCCTGTCCATGCTGGCTGTAAGCTAAAATCAGGATTGGCAAGTAGTGATGTAATATCTTGACCAGGCACATAAGAGCCAGTTAACGCGGCATCAAACAATTTATTTAGGCGAGCAATCTCTGCTTCTATCTGCTCTGCTGTTGCCACATGATGCTCCGTCACATAGCCATATCCACCTAACGGGCAACTGGCAGAGGGAGCGTCCTCTCCTTCGAGATAATCCCTCAGACTTTCAACTCCTTCTCCCACAAGATCTGCATTCCCATCAAGATATGCTTTTATCTCCGCACATCGTGCCATATATTTGGAATAGACATTAGAACTGTACTCCACTCCTTTCAACTCATTACGCATTTGAGTATATTTAGTACAAAATTCTGATATTTCCTTACACTGTGCGAGCCCTTTGGCCTGCTCTTGATAAGCATCAAGCAATGCCTGTTCTGCTATTTTCTCTGAACAGTAATTACTTACATTCTGCAGAATTACAGATGCCAGTCCAGCAATATCATCCTCCGATGCCAGACTACTGTAATCATCATCGCCCAATTGGAAAACTACGCCATGAGTTCTGTTAAGCGTAGGATAGTCATCGCTACCCAACGTCTGATGCCATACAGGATTCTCCACCACTTCCTTGTTCAACATGAACGTAAGAGCTCCATTAGCAATCTGTTCTTCCGTTATAATTTTACCTTGATTTCCTTTGACGGCAAAACAGTTTTCGAATGACTCCGTTCCTCCCCGATATAAATAGGATTCCCCATCCATACCCTCTACTTCTCCACAGGCCCACAGATTTGATAGTTTTGCTACACCACCGACCCATCCACTGAGTGCTCCAGACTCAGACGCGCCAATAACTTTTCCTGTCACGTAACAGTCTGACATGAGTATAGCTCCTCCCAAGCAGCAACCTAACACACCTCCTGCATTTATGCCTGTGGCTGTCACCGCACCTTCCATGCCTATACCCTCAATATTGATAGAGCCTCCTCCTACGCTACAACCTATCGTGCCACAGTAAGAGGCACCCGATATAGAGCATGACGAGTCAAGAATAAAATTCTTCACATAGGCACCTCCCGTTACATACCCAAACAGTCCGATATTACTTTCTCCAGATATCACAAGGTTACTGATAACGTGCCCTTGACCATCAAAAGTACCTCTGAAAGAATTTGCCTCACTGCTACCTATAGGAGTCATAGTTATACCCTCCATGTCAATATCTGCAGTAAGCCGAGCTGAAGCATTTGGCTTCTGTGCTGCCACAGCCCTTGACCACCATAGCATTTCATGAGCATCAGACAAGTTGTAATAACCGTCAGCCCCAGGTTTAACATAGTTAGGCTGAGGTTCTCCACATTCCACACAAAATCCATTAGAATAATTGTGCTCACAAGTTTCGCTTTCCTCCGCACGTACAGTCATACCACTCTTGCTCACAGAGACTGCCTGTAAGGGAATACCAAACAGGGAAAGCGCGACCACAAGAGCCGCCGCATGATTAGTGTACCTCTTCATATTAGTAGGTTTTTAGATGAATAACAAAACGGCAACCCAAACGATTGTCGTCCATAAATGTACGACTATATCGCGAGAAGAGAGAACAAAAATATGTTAAATCCACCTGAAACTCAACAAAAAGTCCATACTTCATAAGTAATATTCAAGATTTGAGTACCTTTGCACGGATGAGATACTTTATCACACTCAGTTATGATGGCACAGACTACCATGGATGGCAAATACAACCCAACGGTGTAAGTGTGCAGGAAGTGCTCCAGAAAGCACTTTCCACCCTATTGCGTCAGCCTATTGAGGTAACAGGAGCAGGACGTACCGATGCTGGAGTACATGCAAGCATGATGGTGGCTCACTTCGACTTTTCAACCTTCTCTAATGAAGAAGAGGGTAAGGAAGAAGTACTAAATTGTACACAGATAACATATAAGCTAAACCGTTTGCTTCCACCAGATGTAGCTGTACAAGAGGTCAGACCTGTCTCGTCAGAGATGCACGCACGGTTTTCAGCCACCAAACGTACTTACCATTATTATATACATACACACAAAAACCCATTCCTCAGACGGCATAGTTGGCAGGTAAACATACCGTTGGACTTTCCCCTAATGAACCAAGCAGCTCAGATATTGCTTGAATATAATGACTTCACCTCGTTTAGCAAGACAGGTACAGACGTTAAAACGAACATCTGCACTCTGACAGAAGCCTACTGGGAGGAACTAAAGCCTGGCGAATGGAGATTCACCATCTCTGCCAATCGATTCTTACGCAACATGGTACGCGCCATAGTGGGAACACTAATAGAAGTAGGGCGTCACCGTATGACTATCCCTCAAATGCGCCATGCTATAGAAGCCAAGAATAGGCAATGTACGGGTGAGAGTGTACCTGGTCACGCACTCTATCTGACAGACATCAAGTATTGAACAAACATACAAGAGAATTCACGCCATGTGGTTATTGTTCGCTTTTTTGAGCGCAGCTCTATTAGGCTTTTATGATGTATGCAAGAAGCATGCTTTAGGGCAAAACGCAGTTATCCCTGTATTATTTCTCAACACAGTATTCTGCTCATGCATTTTCCTGCCACTGGTTGGCAATGCGCCCTTCGGCGGATGGGAGGTACAGCGTTACATTATGCTCAAGTCCTGTATCGTCTTATCCAGTTGGGCTTTGGGATATTGTGGCATCAAGCATCTGCCCATCACCTTGGTAGGACCTATCAATGCCACTCGTCCGGTAATGGTGTTGTTGGGTGCATTACTATTCTTTGGCGAGCGGCTAAACGTCTATCAATGGACTGGAGTATTGCTTGCCATTGCAAGTTTTTTCCTCCTAAGTAGGAGTGGAAAGCGCGAGGGTATCGACTTCAGACACAATCGTTGGATACTCTGTATTGTGCTGGCCGCCATTATGGGAGCCATAAGCGGACTTTATGACAAGTTTCTGATGGCAAATCCAGAAAACGGAGGCGTGGGATTACAACCCTTAACTGTCCAATGTTGGTACAACTTCTATCAAGCTTTGCTTATGAGTATTGTCCTGTTTGGATTCTGGTGGCCCCACCGCAGACAGCACCCCCCTTTCATATGGAAATGGAGCATCCCACTCATCAGCATCTTTCTTAGTGCAGCAGACTTTGTGTACTTCTACTCCCTTAGTCTTGACGGCTCCCTCATCAGCGTGGTCAGCATGATACGTCGAGGTAGTGTTATAGTAAGTTTCTTGATGGGAGCCTTAGTGTTCCATGAGAAAAACCTGCGAAGTAAGACCATAGACCTGCTACTGGTACTCTTAGGTATGGTATTCCTGTTTATCGGTTCGAAGTAAAAACATTTTCCCACAAAAGTTTCAGGCAGAGATATGTGGATGCTCTGTTGGAAAAGTATCTAAAACAAGTCACAATATGAGAAATAAAATAATAGCGCTGATTCTGATCACACTCTGCACCCAGCCAACCATTGTGGCTCAGGTGACACTACGTGATGCATTTGCCAACGCACCAGAGAAGATATTCCCTCTACTAACAAAAAACAACCGCTTAGACTGTTTGGACTTTGCGGAAGGGAATGTTGCTATGGGAGTTAAGAACAAAGGCGAGGGAGAGACACGCATAGACAGTCTCTCACAAAACTATATGCGAATACAAATGACTCCAAGAAGCAGAGTCGAGCTTCACATGTTGCCTGCCACAGAGCAAGTACCTCAGCGCATCTGCATGATACACACCTACAAAGGTCCTGCTGAAGACAGCCATGTAAGCCTGTTTGATACCAACTGGAACTTGTTGGGAGTCATCAAACGACCAGAAGTCTCCACATTCATAGACAAGGACATGCCTCACGACATAAGCGGAATACTCTGCGATTTCTCGCTTATGCAAGCCTCGTTTTCACAGGATGGCACTTCTCTTACATGGGACCTGCCTTTAACAGAGTTAAACAAAAAACAACAAGACATAGCCAGGGGATTCGTACATCCAGTGACATGCTCTATAGACGCTACCCTCTCATCAGAAGAGTCTGTCCAAAGCAGTCAGCCGTCCCCCGTTCTTAACAGTAACGCTGCCAATAGCCAGTCAGAACAAGAAAAGCAGTAACATCATTTTAATCCCCAGGCTGACAGTACAAGATTACTCTCAACCTGCTGCTCTATCTCATCGGGCAAGTTACAAAAGAAGTCTATGCCTGTTCTATTCTCCAGTTCATCTATGCTGATGGCATACTGGGCATAATTGGCATCATTGCTTGCCTTATGCTCCATCCAAAAGGCAATTGCCTTATAGCCATTCTGAGCCTTGTCGGAGTTTTTACAAAGTATAGCCATAAAGAAATACTTAGGCACTGGCAGATTGTTCTTACCCTTGGCGTATTGCCCCTGGGCAATAGTGCCTCCCTTGACCACATAGAGCGTGTCGCGAAAACTATCTTTGTCATACTCGCTACGCAGACGGTTTTCCAGATTATACCAGATGCCATGCTGATTAAAATTTGCCAACTGAGGGTGCATATTAGATAGATAGAAGGTTTGTCCGTTAGCCTCCTTCGAATTCAAGCGGTCCGCACTACCCAGCATGTGCCCACGATCGTATCCATTATTAGCATGGTCAGCAAGAGTCGTCTGATACTGGCTCGGGATAATAGGATCAGGCTGAAATGGGTCACTACGCCCTCCATATCCATTGAATGTTTCACCTTTCTTCCATTTGCCACGATCCCATTTCGTCTCCTTAGAACTCATTCCCTTATACCATTGGTAAGCGGTCCAACGATTGGCGCGAAGCGAACAATCATACTCCATGCAATAATTCACGGTGCCTCCTACGGTATGTACGACGAACAGGTCATTCACTCCACATTGCAGCCTGGGAATTTCCATGCGCATAGCCACCTGCTGGCAGTCTGTACTGGTACTCTCGGTAACACTCATCTCACGAGTTTGACTTACCAGTGCCGCATTGCTATTAACATTACTTCTATCTTCTTTTTCCCAAGGTTCGTCCTCTGTACATGCCACCAGCATGACAGTCACCAACATTACTAAATATTTCTTCATTGTTATATGTAAGAAAACCCAAAAAGGTGCAGACACGCAACTTGCGCACCTGCACCTTTATATTTACTTCACCTACAGGCTTACAACCCGCAGGAGCAATTACTTCTTTGAACGAGCGTAACGGCTCATGAACTTGTCCACGCGACCAGCGGTATCCACCAACTTGCTCTTACCTGTATAGAAGGGGTGTGAGCTACTAGAAATTTCCAGCTTTACTACGGGATAAGTCTCACCCTCGAACTCCACTGTATCAGTGGTCTTGCAGGTTGAGCGGCTGAGGAACATGTCACCGTTGCTCATATCCTTAAACACAACGGGACGATAGTTTTCGGGATGCAATCCTTTTTTCATCTTTTTACTTTTGCTTTGTGTCCCCGAGTTTTCCTTTACTATAGAAAAATAGATAAGGGACAGATTAATATTCAATTTTCGCTGCAAAGGTACACACTTTTATTTATTTGGCAAAAATTCACAAGAAATCTTTTTCTCAATCGTACCGAGTTTTATCATAGTCCACTTTAATTATCAAACCAATTGAGAGTCAGTATTCCCTTGAAAAAGTTATTCCCCTGCGCATCATGTCATTTAATGTAGGCTTCAGCCGTACAAGAAAGTCTTCCCACGAACGGTTCTTCTGTTGACTCCATCCCACTTCAGCCAAGGCTAAGGAACGCGGATAGGCTTGATAGTAAATACGTTCTGGCGTGTTGATACATTCGCTCCACAGAGTACCTGCCACACCGAAAAGATTGTTTTGTTCGAACTCATCACCCATACCCCACGCAGGATCCATACTATAGGTATCCTTCAACGATGTGACAGGCATTCCCCAATTCACCTCTGGCATGTCTCCCTTGGCCATCGGATAATCAAAGTAGCAATGCTCTCCCGGACACAGCATTACACGTGCGTTGTTGGCAAGAGCGGCTTTCAATGCCTCTTTTGTAAGACCCAGTCTCCACGCAAAAGTAACACAGCCAGGCTGAATCTCTTTAAAGTCTGTCTCATACCAAAACATAGGTACCTTCTGGTACTTGGTACGTAGCATTCCTATCACATAATCAAACAGATACCCCTGCAGCTTCCAATTCTCAGAACGGTCAGTGCTGGTAATACCCAATTTCTTCTTTAATAGCTGACACTTAGGGCATGTTGTCCAGCAATCAAGCGCAGGGTTTCCTGCCTCGTCACCGCCTAAATGAATGTAGGGCGATGAAAACACACTTGCAAGTTCACCAAAAACATTCTCAAGGAACTCATAGGTAAAATCACTACCAGGGCATAATAATTCGTCAGACACTCCACAAGTGGTGCGCACGGGTACCTGTCTTGCATGGCATGTAAGTTGTGGATACACGCTAATGGCAGCCACCTCATGACCAGGCATTTCTATCTCTGGTATAACCTGAATATGATACTTCGCAGCATAACTGACCAATTCACGCATCTGCTCTTGAGTGTAATACCCCTTGATGGGCATCTGCATATCATCCATCCCCCATCGGCCACTTGCCTCTGCAGTAAGACGAGGATATTTCTTAATCTCAATACGCCATGCCTGGTCATCCACAAGATGAAGATGGATGGAATTAAGTTTATAGCGAGCCATCTCGGGGATAAAAGCCTTTAGCTGGTCATAAGGAATAAAAATACGACAAGGGTCAAGCATCAATTCCCTCATATGTGTACGAGGCTGATCTTCAATCGCCAGTTGCGGTATGGCATCACACCCTTCTTTAACACCATTACCACGAAGCAACTGATCAAAAGTCATCAAACCATAAAACACACCGGCAGAGGTTTTGCCTCTTATCACCACTCCTCTGGGGGTCACGTCTAAAGTATATGCCTCATCATCTGTCAATTCTTTATCTATCTCCAAAGTCAAGGTCAATGGAGTCTCCTTATTCACTTTTGCACCTTTAGAGCTATCCTTCCGTATCTTATCCTGAGAAGCAATGCCATCATGACAAATACCCAACCTCCTGTAGATTCGCTCCTGAAGGATTCGCTCTGCCTGCTCAGACTCGTTATCCAAACCGTTTTCTGCCATTACATGCCATATTCCATTCACCTCCAACAATCGCGCATCCTCCTTCACTTTTAGGTTCTGCGGAATGGGAATCAAGCAAGACAACGGATTACACACTTCCCTGACGTGCTTCACATCAGAGAAAAAACGGCTCCACCCTTTTGCCTTACGATATGCTTTTTCGCTTCCTTCGGGCACGGTAAGCTTACACCGGTTACAATCAATACCATAAAATGTATTTTCCGATGCTTTTGGAGGAATCCGAGAATGAACCGTAATGGAAGTTACGTCTGATAGATTTGCAAAGGAATAGTCGCACAACTCAGGACTTCCATTAAAGGAAATACTCTTCAATGATTTGCAACCATTAAAAGCAGCTTCCTGAACCACCTTAAGTGAACTTGGGAATACTAATTCCTGCAAATTGTCACAAGCATAGAATGCTTGAGACCCAATGGTGTCTACATTCTCTGGAAAGAAAATATGCTGCAAGCGATGGCGCGAATGGAAAGCATTCTTCGGAATTGAGGAACAGGATGCTTCGCTCAAATCTACATCACGAAGTTGCCAACAGAGATCTCTCATCTGTCGGAAGTCAGAATTACCTTTCGTGGTCAACGCACCTGTCAGCTTCAGACTGACAGCAACTGATTTCTTTGCCGCACTTAGATTGTTCATGTTTGTTATTGTCTGCGCACACATAGGAAACGCGCACACAATCATAAAGGGTATAGCCAGACTTTTTCTCATCACTTATATTACCGTTTGTTGTTTCTCTATAAAAGTACGCTTTTCTTTACATACACACAAGCATATAGCCAATTAGATGTTATTACTTCACATGGATTTCAATTTTGATTCAACTAAAATGGCGATACAGAAAACGCTTATCGAACATAAAACGCAGAAGCAAACATGATGAAATATGGGTTGCAAAAACTGTTTAACCAGTACCGTATCCAGTACCAGCTAGGTGGTACTGCAGTTTTATATACCTGGTACTGGAGTACCAGCTAAGTGAAACTCCAGTACCAGCTAAGTGGTACTGGCGATACTGTTAGCACACCTGTCTATGCCTGTGATATACCTCTGGCAAACATACAAAAAAAGAGAGACCGCCAGTCAAATGATTATGACTTGCGGTCTCTCTGAATTTCTTATTCTTTATTTATGGCCTTACTTGATGCCAAAGAAGATAACACGCTTGTCTGATGTCACAGTGAACGTGGTTTCTTCTGCGACCTCTATTTCATACTTATCAGCATCTGTCACAGTAAGAGTGAAAGGAGCATTACCTGTAGCTCCCTCATTTTCCTTTACGGTTACGGTCTTCACCAAGGTCTCGCCATTGCTAAATGTCACATCGGCAGTTCCCGCACCCTTCCAAGTAACGGCATAGAATGTATGCTTGCCAGCAGGCATGGTCACCGTGAAACTTCCAGGTTTCTTTGATGTACCAATTTTCACAGTCAAGACATCCTTCACACCATTGATGGTAGCCTTACCATCATTATAGGCATTCGCACCCATCGTGCAAGGAAGGTCAATGGAGAATTCAGTAGTCTCTTCTGGAGTATCTGGTGTCTCACCACCGCCAGGCAGTTCAGTCTTGCCATTGATAGAAACCACATAGGACTGCCCCTTGCCTACTGTCTCTGGAGTGTTGCCCTTGTAATTTACCACTTTACCACACACTACAACCTCATCGCCAACAGCGATCTGGCTTGCTGAAGTAAACTTCTGCTTGCCTGGACCATACACTTGGAATGCCTTGAAGATTACGGATGCATTGCCCTCATCAATCATATCAAAGGTCATATTACCGAATGATGAGATGGTAGACTCTGTAGTTGAATTTGCGGAAACCTTACCCTTTACATACACCTCAACATCAGAAGTCACGTCTGCGTCCAGTTTATTGATATAGGCAATAGCACCAGCCACATTAAAGGGATCTGACTCTGTGCCCGAGCCCTTAGCTTCGCCTTGAGGCTGGTCGGGTGTATCACCGCCACCTTGCTCCAGAATCTCCACAGTAGCATTCTTCACCTCGGTAGTCACGTTGCCATCCTTCACATACTTGAGCAACTTACCAGTAATCTTCACCTTTGAACCCTTGGTGAATGCTTCCACGCCCTCTGGGAGATTTGCCCAATAAGCCTGCACCACCTTCTGACCATCGTTGTTATCAGACATCCAGAAGCTCTGCTGACCCTTACTAACAGTTGCGTACACATCAGTGATATAACCTGTGATGGCATAGGTCTCCGCGGAGCTTGCTCCATCTGCCAGAGCTGCACACAGCTCTACAGCCTTTGCACAAGTGATCTCTGTAGCCTCTACGCCAGGCTGATCACCGCCTTGCTCCAGAATCTCCACAGTAGCATTCTTAATCTCTGTGGTCACGTTGCCATCCTTCACATACTTGAGCAATTTACCTGTAATTTTCACCTTTGAACCTGCAGTAAACTTCTCAACTCCTTCTGGCAGATTAGCCCAATATGCCTGTACCACCTTCTGTCCGTCATTGTTATCTGACATCCAGAAACTCTGTTGGCCATTGCTAACGGTTGCGTACACATCAGTGATGTAACCTGTGATAGCATAGGTCTCTGTAGAGCTTGCTCCATCTGCCAGAGCTGCACACAACTCAACAGCCTTTGCGCAAGTGATCTCTGTGGTTTCTGTACCAGGCTCGTCACCACCACCAGGATTAGGATTGTAAGGAGCGGGCGTTTCGTCACACGCCACCATGAACATTGCACCTGCCAGTGCACATGTCAAAAGTCTTAAAATCTTCTTCATTGTTTTTTGGTTTATTTGTTTTGTAAGAAAAGTTACGCTCTCACTGGTTGTCACTTCACCACCTCGATATCATCCTCGCTACGCAGGATAAGTTCCCAGTAGTTATTGTAGCGTTTCCAGATACCTGTAAGGTTAAGTTTGCCTTGAGGCACCACTGCATTGGCAAAGTCACAGTACGTACTGGTATACACCTCCAGATTGCGACTCGCCCCTTTAAAATAAAGAGTTACAGAATTGTTACTTGACTGTTTTTCGTTAGCCCAAGTTAGTTTGCCATCCGCCCCTTCTATTTCCACTCCCGTAATGGTCATCAGCTTGCCACAGTTTTTTGCAATATCCAAGCTCAGTAGCTGCTCGGCTGTATACTTTGGAATCTCAATGTTGGACTTCTTGGTAGGCAAGATGCGCACATGCGAAGCCCATAATGCTGAAGACATTCGGCTTACATACTTATCGCTGGCTGCGTCTTTCTGATAAGGCTGTCCTATCTGAGGTTGCTGTCCATAGCCACCTATATAGAGCCCCTTAGTATCGACAATCATCTCTTGTCCAACGGGCAAGTATCCAAAAAGGCTACTCTCACTGATGGCAATGATGAGTGCATCCCCATTCTCATCCTGCACGGCAATACTATTATAGAGGTTTCCCTGAATATCATTACCTGTCACATAACACTTCAAGCGTCCCTCCTGGGTCATCTCTGTCACCGTGTAATTCTGTGCGTACTTAGGATACATACGTTTGAGATCGGCAATAGTTATCAAACCTGCGGATGTTGTATCAATATCATTATTCCCGTATGGAGGATTATCAAACTTAGGAGCTTCCCAATCTCCGTCCATACAGGCTGCCATAAGCAAACCACCAACCAATATGTAGGCTGCAAGGAAAATATTCTTGATTTTCATATAATGGTATTCCATATAATAATATATATAATGAATATAAGACAGATACCGATTAGAAACGGTAATTGAGATTCAGCATGAAGTTAAAGCCTTGAGCATAGTACTTCTTAGGATTCTTCGAGAAGGAATATGTCCTCTGTGATGTGTTTCCTGTAATGCTATTTACACTATAGTCACTACGGCTCTGCTCGTATCCTCCTGTCGTTATGCCTCTATTATTAAGAATGTTTGTGAGCATCAAATTCACGCTGAGCGGATTATGTCCCAAACGGAACTGCTTTCCGATACTGGCATCCAGCATAAACCCGCCATCCCCTTTGGCTTGTGTCGGCACGTCGACGCTACCATCATTATGGACAAGTCCTGCATTAACCATATTACCATAATAGCGACGGTTTGGACTATAGGAAAGGTAAATACGGTCATAATAGTTGCCAATCAGACTCAGATACCATCCGCTCACACGATAGTTTAAGCCAACGCTTGCAGCTGCCAATGGTGTACCGCTCTCGCGCATCCCCTTATTGTAACACACATCTGTCTTACGGTCTGCACTGGTGCTTATCATATACACCACATCTGTATTAGACACATACTTAGCATCAGCCCAAGTGCCTATTACATTGATATCGAAAGAACTGGTTATCTTGAAATCCAAGCCAAGCTCCGCACCATAGTAGTTCTTCTCCACACCACTGAAACTATTGTATGTAAAAGAGTTCTCATCGTCATTGTAGAAGTTCTGCCATTCTGTCCCATCATAGCTATGAGTGAAATAGCCTGTCAGATTAGCCTGCAACCAACTGCAGTTAAAGGCATAACTTAACTCTGCAGAAGCTATCTTCTCATTGGTAAGTCCATCCACATAGTTATTATTCATCTCTGGACTTTCAAATGCCACACTGGCTTGAGGAGCACGAGCCTCATAACCAACTCCCATGCTTACAGCATTTCCTTTTCCAAGATTGAGTGTAGAGCCCATCTTGAAACCTCCATCGAGAAAGTATCCCTTTCCACTCTTGCCATAACTATAGTCTGCACACATGCCATTGCGCATATGACCGTCACGCCACATCTGAGTACCGCCAATCTTTGCTGTCAAGAAATTATGACTGATACCTTTATCCTTAGTAAGACCAGCCCACAGACGTACATTCTGATTCCACAAGTCATAATCGTAACGCATACGATCGCCCTCACGCACGACTCCGTTAGGATTATTCAAGTCATACTGTACACGCGAATCAGTGACAGGATAGTCACCAATGGCATATGTATTCAAATTGTGGAAATACTTTGCCCCAAGCATGTCCTCCATGGTGGTATAATGCATACCCTTGTTAGATGCCAGTTGCAGGCCAGCACGGAACTTTGTAGTATGATCAATATCCCAATCATAAGTACTTCCAAGATTGGTCACCAGATGATTATTGTGTTTGGCCTCTACCCAATACACAGCATCTGTTCCTGTGGCATTGAGTTGCTGGTTTGTATAATAGAGCCGATCCCAGTTGATTTGTCTGTTACGCTTACTGGCTGTCCAATAGTCATAGCTTTCTTGCCACATACTCCAGTCCGCTCCATCCTCTTGATTCCATACATCCACATTGTTGCTTGGGAAGTTTTTCCAATAGTCGGGAGCAGGGTTCTGTCCGTTGTAGTTCAACTTGGTGCTACTGTACATTGCATATTTAAAGAATGCACTGGTGGTCAACTTCATGTTGTCCTTAATTTGGAAGTCCCAGGTAAGAAGGGCACTTGGTTCGTAGTTGTTCACCACGCGGCTATTGCGTTTCTTGCCATTCTGATAACCCCAGTATGGATTATACTGACGATTATCAGCCAGCCAATATGCCTCATCCGTACTGGCTCCCTGTTGGGCACGTTCTGTGGGATTGCCCCATGTGGCAAGATTCAGCGAGTGCTTGTCATTGAATACTTTCTGTAGGCTTAGGAAATAAGAGAGACTATTATAGAAATTACCTTCCACGTTGCTGGTGTTCATATTGGCCCACCGATATCCCACGGTTCCCATAAAAGCCCATCCCTTCTGACTCAGTCCACTTGCATAGGTGTACATCCCACGCATCGTATAGTTACGATTTGCTCCAGAAAGGGTTACCTTGTTGCCTGCGGCATAACTGCTGGCACGGAAATTATAGTTATTACTACCGCCCAGACCTGACATACTGAAGCTATTTGACTCGAAAGGAGACGATGTATCTATATTGCGCGTAGCATCATTCATACCACCCACTGTGGAATAGTTGAATTGTCCTGTCTCGCCATTATTTACATTCACACCATTCATGTAAATCTCGCTGTAGCGACTATTGTAAGCACGAAACTTAAATCGGGCAGGACTCCACAGGTAGCCTACATTGCTGGTGTAGACATTACTATTGGAATTCATCATAATCACGTTCTGGGTCATATCCTCATCCTCACCCAACTGCGACTCGGTAAACACAAAGGAAGCATTGTCCTGCTTCAGTTCCTTTTCAGTCTCTGTGCCGTTCACTTGCGCACTGACTTGCAATGTCGACACACATAGCAACACGACTGACAGGAAATTCTTATCCATATCACACATTCTTTTTGTTTATCACTTTTTATTTTATCGGTGCAAAGTAAGTAAAAATATTGCATACGCAGCAATGATTCATCATTTTTTAGTAATTACGCTCACACATTTTCTTCCACATTACACATCACATACATAAACTTTTTATTTTCATAAGAAACAGGGGAATATCACAGAAGTACATACGTGCAAAGATAAAAAGAAGGAGAGCACTTCTCTGTTTCAAGAAAAGGAATTACCTTTGCGAAAAACATTAGAGTAATCAAGAATATGAAAAAGACGCTTTTATTGTTTGCCCTATTGCTTGCCGCAACCTGTGCAACTCGCGCACAAAAGCAATTCGGGTGTTACGCAGTAGGATTCTATAACCAAGAGAACCTCTTCGACACATTGCATGATGCAGGAAAGAACGACTATGACTTCCTGCCCAGTGGTTCATATCATTGGAACAAGATGAAATATGAGCATAAGCTGGCTAACATGGCAAAGGTGCTACTGGAAATCGGTACGGACAAATTGCCTGGCGTGGGTGCAAGCGTTATCGGTTTGGCAGAAGTAGAGAACGATAATGTAATGCGAGATTTGACAAATCAGCCCAACATGCGTCAGCGAGGATTCAAGTACATCCACTATGAGGGTCCAGACAAGCGAGGCATCGACTGTGCTCTACTCTACAACCCACGCTTCTTCACACCAGAGAAGAGCTGGCTACAACCTTACATCTACGAGAATGGAGACACCACTCATGCCACACGTGGATTCCTAACCGTACAAGGGAAACTGGCTGGCGATGACATCACATTTGTAGTATGTCACTGGCCTAGCCGAGGTGCAGAAGGAAAATTTCGTGACTGGGGAGGAAAACAAGTACGTCACATGACAGACAGTATCATGAAAGCAGAGCCTGACATGCGTATTGTGGTCATGGGAGATATGAATGATGATCCTGACAACACATCCATGTCAAAATTCCTGGGTGCAAAGAAAAAGATGGAAGACGTAGGCAAACATGACTTCTTCAATCCTTGGTGGACCATTTTGCGCGACAAGGGACAAGGCACACTCTCATACAAGGGTGCATGGAATCTGTTTGACCAGATTGTGATGAGCCAGAACCTACTGAACGCAAAAAAGAAGAAAGACTACAAGCACTTGACTTTACACTCTTGGCAAATATTCCGCAGAGACTGGCTTATGCAACAGGAAGGGAAATATAAGGGAACCCCTCTGCGCACAACAGCTGGCGGAGTATGGCTTGACGGATATAGTGACCACTTGCCCACTGTCACCTATTTCGTAAAAGAACTTTCCAAAGAATAAAAAGAAAAGGGAGATAAAAAAAGAGTCACCTGCAATAGCATTATTTGTTTGATACTATTGCAGGTGATTCTTTTTGATGCGAAACTAAGCCCAAATCGGTCATTAGACCGATTTGGGCTTAAGGTCTGTCATTTTCGGTAATACTTCACACTCTTACCAGCACTTTCCATAACATATACTCCTGCTGGCAAAGCACATGACTCAAGACTTGCACGCGTAGTGGTGAGCACCAGTTTTCCCGAAGTATCGTATAGACGGACGGTAACCTTGTCTGACAGGATGGGATTCTCATCCATTTGGGTATCTCCAATACCTACAGGAACACCTGGGCGAAGAGGAACCGTGGTACCAAGCGACATATAATGTGTCTTGTATGTCGTTTTGTTTGCCGTTACCGTATATCTATTGTTCGAAATTTTCGTTTGCTGGGTAATATATCCTGGGCAATATAAATCCACATAATATATGTCTGGCTTCAAGTCTGTAAATACGAATATCCCATTATAGTTATCGTCAACGGTATATTCCTTTAGCACATGTGATTCCTTGTCTTTCAATCTCACGATGGCTCCGTTGAGCGGAAGATATGCATCGTTGGTATTAGCCGCAGCATTATAGAGTTCCAGTTTATCTGATTTCTGCGTCTTGCTTCTCACTGTACCCATGATGCACCCAAGCGAGTCGGCTGTTGTCTTGAAATAATTGATAATGCCACGAGCGTAACGTCTTCCTTCCATTCTGCACCAGTCTGGATTAAGAGCTCTATGACGTGCAGGCTGATACGTATGAAAATAACCCTCAACCAGATAACCAGGACAACCATGCATCAACACGCCCAGATAACCTTGATATCCTTTATTGTTTGTCCACGTATAATGGTAGAAATCGCGGTCACCACGAATATTTGTACTTGACTTGTATGCACTTTGGTATTCAAACCCAGTCTTCATTGCCTCCACATGGAAAGGCCACATCTTGGTGCACATATCCTTACTGTTTTTGACAGCATTCTCTGCATCTGTACCACGATAAAGAAAGAGCGGATAGTTAGCAAGCGCTCCATCTGCAGCAGCGTTGCTATGCACACTGATAAAGTAATCCGTACGCCAGTTGTCTACCTCCGCGGAGATAACAGAAAGAACTCTGTCATATCGTGTTTCATTGCTTGCACCAGCCACCCAAGGATAAGGTCCATTGGCACGTCGGCTATATTTGATAGTATACTCTCCCGAACTTTTTAGGATGCGTCCCAACTCCTCTATCTTCCATAGATTGGTGTTGCTTTCGTAGAAACCACAAGTATCAGGTCTTCCCGTTTCGGGCAATGCAGGATGCGAGATAGTAGCCATAGGACGGTCATTAGCTCCCCATCCTCCATGACCGGGATTCAAATAGACCCTTGGCTGGACCGTTGTTTGCCCATAAAGGGGCAGGCAAAGAAATGCCATCAGAAATATTATATTTTTCATTGTTTTCATATCAATAGCTATTTAGAAACTCCTGTATAAGCCAATCTTATTTTTCCACATTCAACATCACCATCTCTCCATTTCCTCTTGCACATACAATACGTTTTGCCTCAGAAGAGCAGAAAGGATACAGCAATACGTCATCATCAGAGGTCAACTGCTGTTTGGCACCATCCAGGGTATAAGCCACAATAGCACTCGAAGTTATAAAAAGGTCATCGTCCTTCTCTTTCATGCCAACAATAGTATTATCGTCATACCACTGTGGCGCGTAACAGTCAAATGCAATATACTGCACATTCTCACCATTAAGGTCACATACATATGTGCCTTCTGTTGAGACATGATACAGAATGTGTGTGCCATCTGGCGAGATGCTCGCCCAGATATAATTCGTATCTTCATCATCTCCGTTGGGCGTAAGAGTAACTGTCTGTCCGTCTCTGGTCAATTGCATCTTCAGTCCATTGCATGTTATTGTGGGCCGTTTTCTCTCCACTCCATTTCTCGTTGTTACTTTACGCTGTGTCACCCGTCCATCAGCCTCCACTTCAGCCTCATTATCAACCAAGCGAAATGCGCCCAGATTTCTTGTCGGTGAGACAATACGTCGCGAACTGCCTGCTGATACATCTACCACATCCACGGCTGTCAGCCTAAGGTGATTTTCATCAAAGGTGTCGCTACAACACATAACTATACGACCATCCTTTGACATCACAGGCTGGAATCCTGCCCCTTCCTCTTGGCTCAGTATGACTTTTTCTCCATCATCAAGGGTAACACGTGTAAGTCCCTTGTTGCTCATTGTGGTGACTAATGCATACTTACCATCCGTACTGATACCAGCCATACGTACATCGCCAGCTTCAGAACCTCTCACTTTCTCCATACTCACAGATGAGAACACCTGTGCAGAAGCCATCGAAGGCAGCAAGATGGCTAAAATCCATAATTTTCTCATATTCCGCATTTACGTTAGTTTATTAGTCTTTTCGTCATTCTTGTTCAACATCTTTACTTTTACTGAAAGGTATATAGAGTTGACAAAGCATGATTTCACTAACAAAATTACAGTTTTCCCGAAAAAGAAGAAACATTTTATGCAATAATAATTTATAGGTAACAAACTCTTCCCTTATTGATACAACATTTGAATTAGCACCATAATATATAACGGAACGTTTTTTTTGTATTGACACTCCCCACCTGATTCCGAATAAATCCATACCTTTGGCACCAACATGAAAGAAAAGGAAAATATAACTCTGGAAGTATGCTGTGCAGACCTCCAGAGTGTGCGAGCTGCTGTTGATGGGGGCGCACAACGAATAGAATTATGCCAAGCATTGGAGTTGGGAGGAGTGACCCCCTCTGCAGGTATGATAGAATACGCCTTGGAACAAAACATCCGTGTACACGTTCTTATTCGTCCACGTGGAGGTAATTTTGTATATTCATCCGATGAGGTTCGCTGCATGCAGAGAGACATACGCATGGCACATGACATGGGCGCATCTGGAATTGTTATAGGAGCACTCACTCCCATGGGAGATATTGATATGCGTGTCTGCGAACAACTGGTAAATAAGGCATACGGCATGAGTATTACCTTCCATCGTGCCTTCGATGAGTGCCGTTGTCCCAAGCAAGCTCTTGAAGAGATTATTTCTTTAGGATGTCATCGTCTGCTTACTTCTGGGCAGGCACCTACTGCTGATAAGGGAACATACCTGCTTCATCAATTAGTAGAACAAGCTAACGGACGTATCATCATCCTGCCTGGATGTGGGATCAACCCAGACAACGCACAGATGATACTAAGGAGCACAGGAGCAGTCGAACTACATGGTTCCCTGCGACGTGGAAACCATACAGACTCATCAATAGTGCACAGCACTCTGGTTAACATGCAAAATTACGTACATAGTCTCTAAAGGATTTCTGAGTATATTGTTTTCTTGGATCAATTTAGCGAGGGATAGATTTCTACTATAGCCAAGAACTATTTCAAATATAGGGTGGGCTATTCGTTTCGGTCTTATGACTGATTGAAGTTAAAAAAGGGTCGTATCATCACTCATTACAGAGTTTGACACGACCCTTTCTTTAGTCTTTTGGGGATGCTAAAAGTTCAAATCACAAGTTCTTCTTTTCGATAATCGAGTTTTGACACACCCTCATTATTAAAATTGTATAATTACTCAACAACCTCAGTTATCACTTCACCTCCATCAGTTGCATGATGACATCCATGATTTGCTGGCTCATATTGATAGAATAACCTTGTCGGAACCAGACAACACGATTAAACGTATCACACATCATAAAGATGGGCAAGTCGCGAGAACCATGCGTCAATTCCTCTATATGCATAGCCTCTACCGTCTCTGGGTCCGCAATACCGAAAAGCACATTGTCTGGCAACTCATCAAAGTCTTTTCTATGGAAACGGTCATACTCCTCGCGCGAAGGGAATAACAGTAAGTAAGGTCGCGACCATCTGCACAGATAGATGTTATTGTCACACATGTCGCGTAGCACATGTACAGAGGGTTCGTGATTGCTGGTTATCAGTCCTACAACATAATACCCCCTGCCTACAGTCTCCAAAATAGACTTGTGTTTCCCCTTTGGTGTGGTATAGCCCAGTTCACAATTAAAGGAAGAAATCACAGAAAGTTTGTCGTGACTGCGACGCAGATGAAGAGTTTCTTCCGTAACTTTGTTTTGTGGCAGACGGAAGAAAGACAGATGAGCCAATACCCCACCATTTGCCAAACGTGTGCCACTGACCATCAAGTATTGTCCCTGCTGCATTCGCGTACCGTTGGCAAAAGTATTTCTCCATGTTGTATTACTCTCGTCAAACTCCTGAAGGCGAGGTACACCGTTGCTTATTTTTGAGAGCGTGAACTGTGTGTAATAGGCAGGATCTTCCTTGACATCCCTATCTGCATAATTCAACTTGAGCACACCTTGCGCAGGAATCTCATCTGACACTTTATCAAAATTCACATCATGCCATTGGTTTGCTTTATCTGCCCATTGTACCTTGCCAGTAACAGAGTTTATCCGAGCAGGAACACCTGCACTTCGCGCGGCACTCACAAAGAAGATATTCCGGCTACGGGAGTCTGTCACTCTATGACGGTAAACCCCAACTGGACTCATGCAGAGATGCGTTGGATTTTTTGTTTCGTTCACCTGTATACTATCCGTAACCCAATGTATCAAGGTCATAGCATCTGTCCCCTTGAAAGCTTTCGTCAGTACTGCGCGCCAGGGAGTGAGCATCTCATTGCTTACACGTGGACAAAGCACATACTTCGCCCATAAGGAGTCTTGGCTATGAGCAGTATGAAGCATATGGTCAGAAAGCACTTCTTCCGTCACGTCGCGCAAATCCTTATCTGCCAAGGTGCCCAGCAACATTCTGCCTTCAGCAGGGTTCTTCAATGATTTGAGGAAAGAAGACAAGACTTGATGATTGGCACGAGCTTTTACCATCATCATATCCGTGCTGTCATGTGAAAAAGCACGAGCCATATAAGCATTACGAATGCTATCTTCTTGAGCCAATCGTACTGCATTGGCACGCTTCTGGGCTGAGGATATCTTTGGAAGATTGTCACGCTCTGGTGGTGGCATAAGGTCCATATCCAGTTCGCCCACAAATGTAGAATCCTTGTCCAAAACAACTGTCACGGTATCTTGTTTTCCAACGCTGGCCTTACTAAAGCCAAATTTTCCATCAGCAGAAGCCCACAGTAGCAAATCTCCTTTTCCACAGGACAAAGAGGTTAAACCTTTTACATTTGTTTTAAAACTAGCCAAAGGATAAAACTCTGCGTAATTATACAGGCGGAAGTCAACGGTTGCATCAGACACAACATGCCCCTCTGAATCTACCACCTTAGCTGTTAGTTTTGCCACTTCCGCATAATTCTCTGTCACATTGATTTCTGTGAAACAAGCCGACTGACGAACAATCTGTTCAGGTCCATCGTAATGTCCAAACACACGTGTATGCATAAGCATGGCGCGTGCAGCAGGCGCATTAAACCATCCTAAGTCAAGTACAGGCTCTGGCTCACAAGCTCCAAGGAAATGCCATTTGCCATCTACCCATGCCTCTACCCAAGCATGATTATCGTCTGTATGTGCCCATCGGGGTGTATAGACCTGACGTGCAGGAATACCTACAGCCCGAAGAGCAGCCACTGTGAAAGTACTCTCCTCACCACATCGGCCTATAGCAGAAGCCATTGTTGCAAGAGGAGCGCTGGTGCGTGAGTCAGAAGGCTGATAAGTGACATGCTCATGGCACCAATGATTTACCTCAAGCACAGCATCTGCCATGCTTAGATTCTTTACCCTATCACGCAACTCCTCATAGAGAACAACACGAGCATCGTCTAGATTCTCATTGTTCACACGCACAGGCAATACGAAATGTTTCCATTCACGATCAGGAACACTCTTGCCCCAAGGCATTTCATGACGAGCCTTGAGAGTAGTCTCCACACAGCGTTCCCAGTACTGACGAGGATAGTCAACACTATCAGGCAAAGGCATGTACTGATAGAGGAATGCCAGGGCATCCTCTTTTTCTTGAGGATCTACTGAGCTACAACTGCCCAGAAAAAGCACAAGGAGCCCTATAGAAAGGACTCCTTGCAATAAGGTTTTCTTAGTTTTCAGCATACATATCAACTATTAGTTCTCCAAAGAGCGTGTTTGCCCATGCAAACCACGAACGAGTGAAATCCGCGGCATCATCCTTATTGAAGGATTCGTGCATGAATCCTGTTCCTGCATCTGTTTTAAGAATCTGCTGCACACACCACTCTTTCTCTGCACGGTCATTGGTGGTAAAAGCCTTCATGACCATACTCATGGGCCAAGGCTTGTCCAATCCGCAATGAGGACCTCCAATGCCCTCACCTGCCTTACCACGGAAGAAGTAAGGATTATCCTCACTCCAGACAAATCGGCGAGTGTTCTGATAAATAGGATCATCAATATCCACATCTGTCAGATAAGGCAGACAAAGAAGACTTGGAGCATTTGCATCATCCATCAGCAGAGAACTGCCAAAGCCATCCACCTCAAATGCGTACATCTTGCCATACTTGGGATGATCAACCACCGCATATTCCTTCAGAGCCAAATCAACCTGACTGGCCAGTTGCTCACACTCTCCTGCCAACACCTGGTCATGATTAACCTGACGCAAGATAACAGCAGCCTTGCGCAATACACTTACTGCGAAGAAATTGCTGGGAACGAGATAAGGGAAGATGGTACTGTCATCAGATGGACGGAAAGCACTTGCGATGAGACCACAAGCCTTTCCAGGATGACCATATCCTGCATTGCTACGTGTGTCATGCAGAGCCTTTGTCTCACGGCGGAAGTGATAATTAGTCTTCATACCGTTCCAGTTTTGCTGATCACGGAAAGTTGCTAAGATAGCTTTCACCACACTGAGCCACTTTTCATCAAAGATACTCGTGTCACCTGTACGCTGCCAGTACTCATAAGCAAGGCGTAGAGGATAGCATAAAGAGTCAATCTCATACTTGCGTTCATGCAATTCTTTCTTCATTTCCGTCTCGTCTGTCTGCCACTCACCACCAGTCGGTCCGATATTGAATGCATTAGCATAGGGATCAATCAGTATACATGCAAACTGACGACGAATGACTCCGCGGATAAGATGGCGAAGAGGTTCGTCTTGATTCACATATCGCAAGTAAGGCCATACCTGTGCACCGCTATCACGCAACCACATGGCATGGATGTCACCTGTATACACGAATGTATCATCATCACCGTTAGCATCACTATAATGTACTGTAGTGTCAAGGGTATTGGGGAAACAATTAACAAACATCCAATAGAGTTTCGGATCTATAGCTGTCAGTTTCTCTTTCAGAGCCAGGATTTGTTTCTCCACAGCATCGCTACGAAACAAACGATCCTTTTCGTCTGGTCTCAGGCTTTTCAGAGTGCTTTGCACTGCCACTTGATTTTTCTTGTGAGAGGCTGGTTCTGCCATCTCAGTTACAGGAAAGGCGAAAGTGGCGACAGGTGCAGCCATCAACAACCCAAATAGAAGTCTTTTCATTATATATATAATATGTATATAGATGTTCAAAAAAATACAAGTTATTTCTCACTCATGTACACGTCGAGTACGCCACCAGCCATAATCTGACTATGAAGCAGAGTGTGTCCCTTCAGAGTCTTTCCGTTAAGCACATACTTCTTTACATATACAGCCTTGTCCGAACCACCATGTGTGCGAATCGTAAAGGTTTTGCCCTCTGGCAGAGGAATGACAGCCTCCTCCACGATAGGTGATCCCAACTGGTACACGCCACCGCAGGGTTCCACTTGGTATAATCCTAATGCCGACATAATATACCAGGCAGACATCTGCCCTACGTCCTCATTGCCACAAAGTCCTGCTGGCTGGTCTGTATAGAGTTCATCCATCACCTGGCGCACACGCATCTGTGTCTTACGAGGCTGGTCCACATAGTTATACATATACAACACCTGATGACTGGGTTCATTACCATGTGCATACTGACCGATAAGACCCGAGATATCAGGATTATGATTGTCGCCCAAGTCGCTGGGGGCACTCAATAAGTCATCGAGATGCTTTTCCAGGGCTTTCTTTCCACCCATCAGTTCTGCTAATCCATTTACATCATGAGGCACCAGAAAAGCGTACTGCCAAGGATTGCCTTCCGTATAGTCGCCAGTCTGGAACTGAGGATTGAAGTCTGCTGGCAAGGGACGCAGATTGCCCCTTGTATCTATTGCACGCATACACTTCACTCGAGCATCCCATAGCTTATGATAATTCTGGCTGAGGTTGTAGAAACGAACGCTATCCTCCTTATGTCCGAGTTTGCCTGCCACTTGAGCCACAGACCAACTGGCCAGATAATATTCCAGATTCTTAGCCACAGTCTCACCTTCTCGTCCATCGTAAGGCAGATAGCCAAGGTCTGCCAGATAATCTTTTCCACGTAGTGGGGTACGTTTGCTCTTTGCATACTCCGTAGGCAACAAGCTTGCTTTCATAGCCTCCAGAGCTTCCTCTGGGTTGATGTCTCCATACTCACCCTTCAGAATCATGTCTGCAAGAACAGGAATGCCTGGTTCGCCAACCATACAATAAGTCTCGCAACTTGTCAGATGCCACATAGGTAGTTCTCCATGCTCGCGATAAATAGCCATCATCGTGTTAGCATAATCCTTCATGCGATCAGGCATTATGATGGTTGCCAAAGGATGCGCGGCACGATAAGTGTCCCACAGGCTCCATGTCGTCAGCGTCTCATACTTGGCAGAACGATGTACCTGAAGATCTGCGCCCATATAGTCACCCGTCACATCACACCAGATTTGTGGCGCTACCATAAAATGATAGAGGGCTGTATAGAAAATCTTGCGTTCGCGCTCTGTGCGGAAAGTAGCCTTGATACGAGAGAGTTGATTATTCCACGCCTCATTGGCAGCCTGTGCCACAGCCTTGAAATCAAAGTTTCCTGGCATTTCCTGATTCATATTCATCATGGCATTTGCCTCACTTGTGGGTGAGAGAGCCACTTTAGCCAAGACCTGATCGCCGGGAGAGAGTTCGAATGTTGCCTCTCCATAGTGAGCATCCACATCCTTTGAGTACCAGTTATGTATGGGCCTATTGAATTTGATGCAGAAATATACACGCTGGTCACTTGCCCACCCACTGCTTCTGCGGTAACCAAGCAGAGTGTATTCATCCAGAGGTACCACACGAGCCTCGCGTGTATTATCTCCTACGGTATTTTCCAAATCAATCACCACACGTGCGTTGTTGCTTCCTTTCGGATAGGTGAAACAATAAAGTGCCACACGCTTGGTAGCGGTCATCTCTGCTTGAATGCCAAAGCGGTCGAGCGTAACCCGATAGTATCCCGGAGCAACTACCTCACTGGAGTGACTATACTCACTCGCAAGTCCTTCGCGCGAGAGCTCCACATCGCCATATGTAGGCATCAAGGAAATGTCTCCCAAGTCACCACATCCCGTGCCACTCAGGTGCATCTGTCCAAAGCCGATAATCTTCTTACCACTCTCATGATAGCCCGAACACCAGTCCCAGCCTTGTTCCAGTTGGGTCGGACCAGCATTGACCATTCCAAAAGGTACGTTAGCACCCATGAACACATGCCCATGGTCTCCAGTGCCAATTCTGGGGTCTACATACTGCGTCAGATTCTGAGCTAATGCTGCAGAACCTGTCATGAGCAGAGCCACCAGCAGGTTACATCTCTTCATTAAGTTCTTCATTTGTTTTGTTTTTGTCAACTTATGTATATGGAATAATATATTTATTAAAAAATGTCATTTTTACATCTTCTTTCTTGCAAAGATACACATTTGTTTACAATTCGCGAAGCATCTGCCAAGCATTTAAATAGGTGTTCAAAATTAAAACACCCATTTTACAGACCAATTCCGTTTAATTGAGATAATTTGTCCTGTCTACAAAGCATATTCAACAACTTAATAACGGAGTACTACGGACAGAACGAACACGACAAGCCAACAAAGCAAACTCATAAAAAACGATAGATTGCCCCTCCGTTCGAAAGTTTTTCATAGCTTATTTTCCGCATAAAACCAAAATATCACACATATAACTTGTTTTTTTTAAAAGGAGTTTACGTATTTTTAATGTTTTTCACTAATTTTGAGCTCGATTCAATATTTGATTGATTTATGCGTACAATCTAAGACAAGAGATAAATTTTTTCATTTCACTAACCTCAAAACATTAAGCGCATGAAGAGAAGTTTTCTACTCAGATGCTGCCTGACAGCCGTTCTAATGGCATCGGGCATGGTAGCGCAGGCTTTGGAACAGATAGATGGAGTCTACCAGATCGGTTCCTTAGATGACTACAAAGCTTTTGCTGAACTGGTGAATGGCGGCACTACCGATGCCAATGCCGTGCTGACAGCAGACATTGACTTGGGCGAGGACGCAACCATGATTGCCACCAGCAGCGAAAAACCCTACACAGGAGTTTTTGACGGCCAAGGACATTCCATCAGTATTGCATGGAAGGATGCCGTCTATGACTGTGGTATCTTCCAGTACATGTCTGGTACCGTACGCAACCTGCGTGTAACAGGTTCCTTGCAGAGCGTAAACCAACATCCAGGAACTATCGTAGGTCGTGCTCATGACAAAGGTGGTACCACGATAGAAAACGTCTACTGCGACGTGGAAATGAATATCACTCACGGTTACGACACTGGTGGCGGTGGTATCATCGCGTTTTCAGCAGGAGCATACAAAATGACCAATGTTGTATTCGCGGGCAAGATGATCGGTGATGGAGTCACAGAGCATTGCGGCGGATTCGTTGGATGGAGCGGTGGTACTGGTGACATTAAAAACTGTCTTTTCGTAGGTGAAGTGACAGGTGTTGCCTTTAACAGCCTCAACAGTTTCAACTATGTTGGTCGTGGTCCTGGTGCTGTATGGGAAAACGTTTATTACATACCTGTTGGCACTGATTATATTCCCTCTGCATATCCTCTGACTGCTGTAGAAAGCGAAGATGTAAAGAGCGGAGCCTTGGCTTTCATCCTGAATGGTTATGAGCAAGGCGGAAAGAATTTCTATCAGACCATTGGTGAAGACGAAGCTCCTATTCCTTTCGCAAATGGACATAGCTTGGTATATTGTAAGGCAGACGAGTGGCTTTGCAATGGTGTGCCTCTGGGACACACCGAGTACACCAATGAGCCACAGGTGAAAACACAGCCTGCTCACAATATGGACGAAGGCTTCTGCTCCATCTGTGGCACATGGGATGAGACATACATGCAACCTGCTTCCGACGGATGGTATGAAGTAGAAAATGCAAATCAACTGGCATGGTGGTCTGTATTGGCAGGCAAGAACCAGCTGGCTAACATGCGACTGACCGCTGATATAGAAATGAGCGAAGAAGCCAATGACCACTATGTGGCTCCTGGTACTTCTGCAAAACCATTCTGCGGACACATTGACGGACAACACCACATCATCAGCGGTTTGACACTTACTTCTACCAGTGAGGACAGCCCCATCGGACTCATTGCTGTTATGAACAGCGAACCCGTGAAACCTACTGACGAGGCTGCCGCACGTGCTGCGGAACCTGCCTACATCAAGAATCTCCGATTGGACGAGACCTGCACTGTAAGCGGTGTCAAGCACGTGGCTGGATTCATCGGACAAGCACGCGAATGGGCAGGAAACATTCTGCTTGAGAATGTCGGAATGGAAGGCACCGTCAATGGCGAAGGTGGAGTTAACTGCGGTGGTCTTTTGGGATGCGCACCCGGACAACCCACAGCTTGCACCATCACCTTCAGAAACAGTTATGTAAGTGGTAGCGTACATGGAGTTCAAGAAGACGGTCTGCTCACAGGATGGATGGGTTACAACTCCACCATTGAAAACTGCTATGGCATTGGAGAGTGCGATGCTCCTCGTGGCGAGGAAAGCTATCTGGCTTACCCAACTTCTAACATCGTACTCAACAACGTATACTCTATCAATGGTACGCAGGGCAATATCATCGACCAAGAGAAAGTGTCAAACGGTGAGCTTTGCGTTAGCTTGATAGGATCGAATTATGACAAGCTGGCTTGGTACCAGACTATAGGCGAGGATGATTTCCCCGTAAACGACCCAACACATGCCATCGTGGTGAAAGCAGGAGAGAGCTGCATCGCCATCAACGATGATGCAGAAGTGGAAGATGCTGTCAGCAACATCCAGACTGCAGAATACGAATATCTGGACGAGGCCATGGCTGAACAGCGTCTGATAGACGATTGCCGTACTTTGGCACAAGCCTTGTCTGAGGTAAAAACAAAGTCAGCATTCTTGCCTGCATACGCTCAAATGTTGCACATGCGCGACACCATCATCGCATCTACCAAGGTGTACGCGGCTTACGTCACCAAATGTCAGGAAGTAAGAGAATACATCGACTCGCACAACGATTTCGTTGGCGCCGATAGAGAAGCACTCGAAAACTATCTGAAGAGCAACGCTGAACCTAATCAAGACTGGCCCTTGGGCGGATATACATACATCACAGAGAATCATCTGGCAGCTGACTCACTCATCAACCAAGAGATTGAGCGCGTACAGCAAATGCTTGACAAAGCCATTGCTGGAGGCTATCAGCCTGGAATGGACGTGACAAGTCTGCTGACAAACCCAGACTTCAGCGATGGATCTAATGGATGGACAGGAACAGCCTTCAGCACATGGGAACAGAAAGTGCAAGAGACCACTTGGTACGTAGGTGAGAACTACAGCACAGACTCTGTAAATATCAGTCAGACATTGACAGGTCTGAAGCCAGGCTACTATCTGGTGACCATGAACGCAGCAACCTGTGCAAACGGAAACCGCTATAGCTACGACCAGCATGCTGTTATCTTTGCAAACAACAACACGGCTATAATTCCCGTTGTTCGCGAAGATATGATTACTCCTGAAGCAGCAATCGATGGTGAGAACTGCTTGCTGACAACAGATCTTTCAGAGCATCCCCTCTTCGATGATGGTTTCAGCACATCCAAGACTGATGACAATGAAATTATCGGCTACATACCTCGTGGCTTGGCAGCAATGGCATATGCCATGAACGGTAAACGTTATCAGATGGCTGTTCTCACTAAGGTGGGCGAAGATGGCAACCTTACAGTGGGTCTGCGCAGAAACGCTTCCGAAGGTCTCAGCTTCCAGTTGCTTTTCGGTAACACCAAACTGACATATTGCGGTACTGAAGCTGATGCTCCCACAGCAACAGCTATAAAGGAAGTGCTCGACAAACAGACTGCACGTGCCAACACGCTCCTCACAGCCTATGATCCCAATGATCCCAACCAGGCTCCTGCCCGCAACTATCCAGCACAACTAAAGAAAGAACTGGAAGAGAATGTAGCATCCGCACAGGCAGCAGAAGGAGTTTCCGCTCAGGAATCCGCTCTCTATGCACTATCAACCACACTTGACAATATCCTTGACGGCAAGGAAGCATATTATGCAATGCTCAAGAAGTCAGAAACGATGGAATCCATAGCTAACGTGCTTGGTACCAGCCTTGGCGATGATCAAGACATGTTCTACAATGCCATCGACTCTGTGAACAACGCTTACAACAACGGTTCTATCACCGCACAGGAAGCTCGTACCATGGGTGTGTTTGATACAGACGTCTTCAAGTCTCTGATTCCACAGCAAGATGAAGATGGAATCTATCAGATTGCTAACGGAAAACAATTCGTATCATTCTCTGTTTTAGCTAACGCACAAAGCACCCTCTCTGCAGTGTTACTCAATGACATGGATATGACAAGTCTTAGCTGGCAACCCATCGGCACAAAGAATAAGCCATACCATGGTGTATTCGATGGCAAAGGACACAGAATCAGCAATCTTGTTATCTCTCTCACCACTGATTACACAGGTATCTTCGGTTACGTAACTGATGGTGCTGTTATCCGCAACTTTGTTGTTGACAACACCTGTACCATTGAAGGTGGATCTTATACAGCAGTTATTGGTGGAAACACCACTGCTGGCAACATCGTAGTGGAAAGCGTAGGTATGGAAGGAACTATAATTGGAAGTGGAGCCAACGTGGCTGGTCTCTATGGTACCAACATGGGCAGCAAGGCCAACCTTTACATAACCAACTGCTATGTGACTGGTCCTGTAACAGGCGGAAGAGAAAGTGCTGCTATATGTGGATGGAGCGGTGGTAAGATTGGTACATTCACAAACTGCTTTACCAATAGCGATGTAAAGGGTTACTATTTCGAGGATGGTAAGGACTACATTATCCGTAACCTCAATGTAACCATGAAGCATGTATTCTCTACAAAGGGTATTCAGGGCACCATCATCACAGATGAGCAACTGGCCAGCGGAGCAATCTGCTACATTCTGAATGAAGGTAACACGACCAATCCCAAATGGTATCAGACACTGGGCACAGACCCTGTTCCCACACTGGATCCCACACATGGTATTGTAGGTATGACTGCTGACAGCACCTATACAAACCAGGCCGCTGACTGGAAGACCGCACCTGAACTTATCATGGATATCGTATTCAACGAAGACAGTACCGCTACAGACGCTTCTGACTTGAATATGACCGTAGAGAAAATTGGTACTCCTGAGGTATATTACAATGAAGAACTGAAGCGCAACGTAGTACGACTGGACAACGAATGGGGCAGCGATGCGACAAGCTTCTTTAAGGTAGACTTTGAGCAGAACATGCTCTTCCGCAGTGGCTTGGAGAACAGCCATTCATTGGAAATGCTTCTGTCTGCTGACTGCGAAGGTGCCATGCCCGATGTAACAGCTAAACCCTTCTCTGCTATGCAGACTGGCGGCACAGGCTTTGAGACAGCTGCAGTGGACGGCGTACGTCAGTTCCGTTTCAATGCAAACGCTTCTCCTCTGTACATCAGCACATGGGCTCGTTGCGATAGTAAAGTAGCTCCTGAGGGAGGTAAGTTCTACCATGTAGTAGGCGTATGGGACAAGGAGGCAGGACAGGCTCTCATTTATGTAAATGGTGAACTTATGGCCACAACAGACCTTCCGGGCAACGTAGTATTCCCAACTGTTGGATGCAACTGGTTTGGTATTGGAGGTGACCCAGGAAGTACTACCAAGGCAACTAACGCATGGCGTGGTGATATTGCCATCGCACGTGTATACAGCAAGGCTATTACAGCAGAACAGGTAGCATCACTCTATAAGAGTACTGGTACTGGTATTGCTGAGACCGTAGCAGAGCAGTCTAACAAGTCTACTGGCATCTATACCATCAACGGTATACGCGTACAGAAGACTGATAAGGGACTCTACATTATCAACGGTCGCAAGGTTGTTGTCAAGTAAGAGACGACTATCCTTCATACTATAAGACAGTGGCGAACCTCTTGCGAGATTCGCCACTGTTATTTTTTTTATCTTAAATCGGACATGAGGCAGGGAAGCAAATATAGTGGAGTTTCATAATCTATAAAATCAACCCCGATCCTTTTTATCCCAATCAGTCATTAGACTCCATTTTCTATTAGTCTTTATCTCGTACACATGCTATTCTTTCTGATATATCGAAAGCATAACGAGCTATAAATGAGACTCACTCCACACCAAGAAGGGTACTTCCAAAAAGCCTCTGAAACTCACTCTTGAAATTGGGAGTAAAAACATCCTTACCCCAAGAGTCACGTAGTTCTGTCATTGACCAAAAACGTCCCCCATCGGTCTCTGCGCTAGGGCTAATCTCTCCATCCCAGACAACACGGTGAGAGAAGACCAATTCACGTTCGCGAGAAGACTGAAAGACGTAATGCCCCAACAGTTCTACCTTCATTTGAGAAATATCAAGCCCCAACTCCTCACCAGCCTCACGCTGTAAAGCCTGTGCAACACTCTCACCCAAATCGACATGTCCTCCTACTGCTGTATCCCATTTGTCAGGCTGTATATCCTTCCATGTAGGTCGATGCTGCAGATATACTTCACCCCGCGAATTGAACACATGCAAGTGTACGACTGGATGCAGGAGCATACTGCCACTATGACACTCGCCACGTGTAGCAGCTCCCGTGATGTTCCCATCCTCGTCCACAAGGGGAAACATCTCCTCCGCATTGTCCTTTCCTACAGCAATCATGGTATCAACAATGAAGAGTCACCGTAACTGAGAAAACGGAAGTCATGGGCAAGGGCATAGTCATAGATCCTTTTCCAATCGCCATTGACAAAAGCACTTACCAGCAGGAGCAGGGTGCTCTGGGGCTGATGGAAGTTGGTGACCATCATCTTCACAATATGATAAACGTAGCCTGGAGCAATGATAATCTGCGTACTCGAATGTAACACATCCAATCCATGAGCGTCCATATAGTATAGTAGCCAGCCGATAGCATCTGTGGCTATGGGCTGCGTATCCTCATTCTCATAAGGTTCCCACTGCTGTATGTGCAACTCCTCACCGTCGCCAGTGTCTTTGCCCTCCTGCATCAAGTGATGAGCATGAATACCCATATAATAGAGGCTCTCCAGTGTACGTACCGAAGTGGTTCCCACAGCTATGGCTTCGGCATTATGGTCAAGCAGGGCCTGTAGCACGCTACGGTTGACAGAGATATGCTCTGTGTGCATGTCGTGCCCACCGATGTTCTCGCTCTTCACAGGTTTGAATGTGCCAGCACCTACGTGTAATGTCACTTCTTGACGTTCTATGCCACGTGCATCTATATCTGTCAGCACACGCTCTGTGAAATGCAGTCCTGCCGTGGGAGCAGCCACACTACCCTTGATACGACTATATACGGTCTGGTAGGTGACCAGATCCGAAGCCTCCGTCTTGCGATTAAGGTAGGGAGGAATGGGTAACTCGCCTATCGCATCAAGTAGCTCTGCCCATGTGGCATCACCGTTCCACTGGAAATCGACTAAGTGCGATGTGCCTTGGGTTTGTGTCTGACGGGTAGCAGAAAGTACGATATCCTCATCCCCAATATGTATGGTACGGTGTAATGCACCCTCCTTCCATTTCTTCAGATTACCTATCATACAATGCCACTGGCAATGTCCGCGCGAGGAGAAATTCTCTTGATATTCCACAGGAGAAGCTGGCTCAAGCAGGAAAACCTCAATGAGGGCTCCCTGTGTCTGCCCATCCACACTATCCTTGCGAAAGTGCAGACGTGCCTGTATCACACGTGTATTGTTGAACACCATGAGCGCTCCTTGAGGCAGAAGTGAAGGCAAGGAGCGGAATCCTGTGTGGCTCACCTTGCCATGCTGATAGACGAGTAGCTTACTACTGTCCCGCTCTGGAAGTGGAAACTTAGCAATGCGCTCGTCGGGCAACGGATAGTTGTAATCGCTTATCTGTATTTCCTTTGTTTTCATATCATTCATTTCTTCGTCTGCAAAGTTACAGATTTTCGGGGGCAGAATACCTCTATTTTCCGTAGAAAAGCCTTAAATTTGTGTCTTGAGAAGAATGTAAAAGACTGATAAGAGATGAATATAGGTGACAAGGTGCGTTTCCTCTCCGAAGTGGGAGGCGGACGCGTAAGTGGATTTCAGGGCAAAGACATCGTGCTCGTAGAGGATGAGGATGGGTTCGAGATACCCATGTTGAGAAAAGAGGTGGTCATCGTGGATGAAGATGACTATGACATAGGCAAGGTGAACACGGGTACGCATACAGCAACAAGCAAGGGAGCCAAACAACCCAAAAAGCAACCCAAAGCTGAAGAAAACGAATGGGAACCAGCCGACAAGCCTGTCACCTTCAAGCCCAAAGCGCAGGAGCGCAAGGGAGGAGACCAACTAAACCTTTACCTGAGCTTTTTGCCTGCCAACGTGAAGGAGATTTCCTCCACCAGCTTTGAGGCTTACGTTGTAAACGACAGCAACTACTACGTACAAACCTTAATTCTGAAAACAGACGGAGCTGCATGGAGCGCGATGTTCAATGCCGTGGTAGAACCCAACAGTAAATTGTTCATTACGGACATAGAGCGAACGGAACTGGCTTCGCTCGAACGCCTGTGCATACAGACTTTGGCATGGAAGCAAGACAAGACCTTCATGCTGAAGCCTGCCTTGAGCACCGAACTGAGGCTTGACTGCACCAAGTTCTACAAGCTGCACACCTTCCAGCCTGATGAGTTTTTCCATGATCCCTGCTGGACGGTGAGCGTTGTACGCGATGACAAATCGGTGCGTACGGTTTTTGCAGATGCAGAACAGATGAGGGAGGCTCTGCTTGGAGCGACTCCAAACAAAGAGCAGAAACCAGCCGAGAGCAAGCAGCACCAGTCGAAACCAAGTACAAAACCCGAAGAGCTTGTTATTGACCTGCATGCAGAGGAATTGCTTGATGACACCAGTGGACTGAGCAGCGGAGACATACTGATGGCGCAAATGAAAGAATTTCGCAAGGTGATGGATGAGAATATGAAACATAAGGGACAACGCATCGTCTTTATCCACGGAAAGGGCGAGGGCGTGTTGCGCAAGAACATCCTGCAGGAACTCAAATACCGCTATAAGCAATGCACCGTACAGGATGCCTCCTTCCGCGAATACGGATATGGAGCCACTCTGGTACGCATTAACTAATAAAAGTTGCCAGAAGACGAGATAGCCATGCAAGACATCCCGCCTTCTGGCAGCATACTATACATTATATATTTATATAAGGACTAACTAAAAATAAATAGAAAATAATGATTCACTTCGCAAAGAAACTATCTGTGGGACTGCTATGTCTGGGCAGTCTGATGGGGACCGCAGTACATGCCGACTCACTGCAAGAGAAATTCGAACGCATCCCAGATGACCAACGGGTTGCTGTCTACTGGTATTGGATGAGCGACAACATCTCTGTGGAAGGTGTAAAGCACGATTTGGAAGCCATGAAGAAAGCAGGCATCACACGTGCCTACATTGGAAACATATGGCAGGATGAAGTAAAACCTGGCAACATCAAAGTGCTCACACCAGAATGGTGGGATGTGATGCATGCTGCCCTCAAACGAGCTGGCGAACTGGACATAGAGATAGGTATATTCAACTGTCCCGGATGGTCGCAGAGCGGAGGACCATGGATAAAGCCAGAGCAAAGTATGCGCTATCTCAAGGAAGTGAGCACACAGGTACATGGCAACGGTAAGGAGCAAGTCATCCAGCTACCCTCGCTGGGCAAGGAGACAACTGATGTGCGCATTCTTGCTTTGCCGCAACACACTGCCAGCCTTGACACATTGGTCACAATAGACAAGCAGGCAGGCAAAGATCAAACTACAGACATTCACTTGAATGCCGTCACCACATTGCGCAACATCACCTTCACTACCAATCAGTATCTGCTTGCCGACATAAAGATACAGGTCAAGAAAGGTGACAAGTACGAGGATGTGAAAATCGCACATCTCGATCGTACCAACGTAAATCCAAATGTAGGCTTCGTTCCCTGGTCACCCATCAGCATTGACCTGCCCGATGTGCAGACACAAGACTTGCGTCTCATCACCACAGGAGGTCCACAAAATTGTCACTTCCAAGCACGTTTGACCGACCTCCCCAAGGTAGAACGGTATGCCGAGAAATCACTGGCCAAGATGTTCCAGACACCCCTGCCCATGTGGAGAGAATATATGTGGGCAACGCAACAGGAGCCAAAGGGCGTAAACGTGACACAGCCATCCGAAGTCATTGATCTGACAGGTCTGATGAAGGAAAACGGTACGCTAACGTGGAAAGCTCCCAAAGGCGAATGGACTATTCTGCGTACAGGCATGGCCCCCACGGGTGTCACCAACGCACCAGCCAGCAAAGAAGCCACAGGATATGAGGTGGACAAGATGAGCCGCCAGCATGTGGCAAGCCACTTCGATGCCTTCCTGGGCGAACTCTTGCGACGTATTCCTGCTGAGGATCGCTCTACCTTTAAGATTGTGGTTGAGGACAGCTATGAGACAGGCGGTCTAAACTGGACAGACGACATGGTGGAATCATTCCGCACACGTTACGGCTATGACCCCATACCCTATATCCCTACGCTCTACGGAACCGTCATCGGATCGCAGGACAAAAGCGAACGTTTCCTGTGGGACTTACGTCGACTTGTGGCCGATCGGGTAGCCTATGATTATGTAGGTGGATTGCGCGAAGCCAGTCACCGTCATGGACTCACCACCTGGCTTGAGTGCTACGGACACTGGGGATTCCCAAGTGAGTTTCTGATGTACGGAGGACAGAGCGATGAAGTAGCAGGAGAGTTCTGGAGCGAAGGCTCATTGGGCGACATAGAAAACCGTGCTGCCAGTTCGTGTGCACATATCTATGGCAAGCGTAAGGTATGGGCTGAGTCATGTACCGCAGGTGGTCCGAATTTCAGTCGCTATCCTGCTGTAATGAAGCAACGCACCGACCGCTTCTTCTGTGAGGGCATAAACGCCACACTCCTACATCTCTTCATCCAGCAACCCGATGACGAGACACTACCTGGAGTAAGCGCCCCCTTCGGAAATGACTTCCAGCGCAAGAATACATGGTTCTCTCAGATGGATCTCTTTACCGACTATCTGCGCCGCTGTAACATGATGCTCCAGCAAGGTAGCTATGTTGCTGATGTAGCTTATTACATAGGTGAGGACGCGCCAAAGATGACAGGAGAGTGCAACCCTGCCCTGCCTCGTGGCTATAGTTTCGACTATCTGAATGCCGAAGTGTTGCATTCGGCATGGGTGAGCAATGGTCGCCTTTGTCTAGCAACAGGCATGACCTATCGCACTCTGGTGCTTCCCAACCAACAGACAATGCGCCCAGAAGTATTGGCAGATATTTCCAGACTGGTAAAAGAAGGACTTACCATCATCGGTCCGAAGCCTGTTTCTTCACCCAGTATGCAAAATTGGCCAAAGGCTGATCAAGAAGTAAAAAGCCTGGCAGACCAGATGTGGAACAGTAGCAACTGGGGCAAGGGCAAAGTTTTCCCTGCCGGCACAAGTCTGAAGAGCGTACTTGACAACATGGGTATCAAGCCTGACTGTTATGTGGACAGTCATAAACCATTTGCCTTCATACACCGTAGTCTTCCAGGCAAGGAGATTTACTTCGTGAGTAACCAGAGCGACCAACCACAGAATCTGCAACCGCAGTTCCGTGTAAGTGGTATGAAAGCCGAGATATGGAATCCCGTAACTGCTGAACGAATGAAGATTGACGTGCAAGACAATGGTTCTATCTCCACAGCCAACCTGCATCTGGAAGGCAATGAGAGTGCCTTCATCGTTTTCAGCGAAGAGACCGACAGCGCACTCCTCACCTACTCTCCTGCAGAGAAACAAGCTCTGCTCACCATCGAAACACCCTGGAAGGTGACATTCCAGCAAGGGATGCGTGGTCCAGAAGAAGGTTGTACGATGGATAGTCTGCAGGCATGGAACGACAATCAGGATGACCGCATCCGCTACTTCTCAGGGACAGCTACCTACAGCAATACCTTCAAATTAAAGAAAGAAGTCCAGCAACCTGTATGGCTCGACCTGGGCAAGGTGATGGTGATGGCACGTGTGTATGTCAACGACCACTATGCGGGTGGCGTGTGGACTGCCCCCTACCGCCTCAACATAAGCAAACTTCTACACAAGGGAGTGAATACCCTGCGCGTAGAAGTAGTAAACAACTGGCAGAACCGTCTTATCGGAGATCAGAAGTTACCCGAGCAGGAGCGTCCCACCTGGACGAGTGTCAATCCCTGGCACGCCGACTCGCCCCTGCAAGAATCTGGGCTTATCGGTCCTGTAAGACTACTTAATTAAAACCGAACATCGCGTTTGAGAACACAGGAAAATAGCTTTCCGAAAGCAAAAAAAGAATTATAACAGCCTACAACCAAGAAGGGGGGGGGGGGGCATGGCCTTAATGTCATGCTCCCCCTCTTTGTTTTCCTTCATACTCATCCATCACTTTTTAACCCAAATCGGTCATTAGATACTGATTCATATTAGTCTTTTTTCGAGCAGATTGTTTTCAGACATGTCGAAGGCATAGAGGGCTATTTAGAGACAAAGCAGGAAACAAGATACCAGAAGAAAGGTTGATAGGGATTGAAGAATAACTATTCATCGGAGGAATGTGCTCTTTGTTTCGGTCTAACTGCCGATTGGGGATAATGGTTCTTGATATCTATTGGAAGATAATCGCCCTTCTTGTCTCCACAATAATACAGCAACGACAACAACTGTGCAAATACCAACAACAGAATTGCACACAAAACATCAACTATGCGCAATTTTTATTCATTTTCCATCGTTTCAATCCCACATTCATTGTATCTTTGCAGCCCGAAAAGACATATATTATAACAAAGGACAAGTTATGAAAAAAGTAATGAGTATGCTCGTCTGCCTCATGCTGGCAGCAAGTAGCCTGTTGGCCCAGAGCGACAAGATTGTGGGCAACTACAAGGTAGAGCGCAACGGAGTGACAAGCAAAGTGAAAGTTTACAAGCACGAGGACGGCTATCGTGCACAAGTGACCTGGGTGGACAACCTTAAGAAAGAGGACGGAAGCATACGTACCGATGAACGTAACCCCGACAAGAGCAAACGCAATGTACGTGCAGACCAGATTGTGCTCATCGACAAAGTGACGTATGACAGCAAAAACAAGGTGTGGACAGGTGGAAAAATCTACGATCCCACAAAAGGAAAAACTTACAAAGTGAAGCTTTGGTTTGATGGTGACAAAGTGCTCAAGATGCGTGGTTACATAGGGCCTCTCTACGACACCAGCGAGTGGAAGAAGATGGATTAGTACAAGAGACTCTCCCTAAAACGAAAAAGTGTCATCCGGCTATCAGAAGGTTTACATTATTCTCTTGATAGCCGGATGACACTTTTAGAATATTACTTCAGCACAAGAAAAAGAAGATGAGAACTAATCCTTGAGCGGATTCCATCCTTGTGCCTTGAGGTCGAACTCATTACCGTCTCTGGTGATGAGTTTACGCCCCTGACCTTCGGGTGTGATGTAACCGATAATCTTGATGCCTTCTAATTTGCTTATAGCATCGTTGGCAGAAAGAGGTACGGTAAAGAGCAACTCATAGTCTTCTCCGCCATTAAGAGCACAGGTAGACACGTTCATATTCAGTTCCTCAGCCATGGCTGCTGTTTGGTAATCAAGAGGGATACGTTCTTCATACACACGACAGCCCACATGACTCTGAGTGCAGATATGAAGAAGTTCGCTACTCAGTCCATCGCTGATGTCCATCATACTGGTGGGATGAATACCAGACTGACGTAGCAAGGCTATGATATCTCCTCGTGCTTCTGGCTTCAACTGTCGTTCCAGCAGATACTCACGTCCACTCACATCGGGCTGGAAGTCTTCCAGTCTGCGTAGCTCTTCCTTATTACCAGACTTCTTGGCCTCTGCCAGCTGCTGGTTGTATACGGCACGTTCGCGCTCGAGCAATTGCAAGCCCATGTATGCAGCACCCAAATCACCACTTACGCAGATGAGATCTGTATCCTGAGCACCATTACGGCAGATGATGTCTTCAGGAGCAGCCTCCCCTATGGCAGTTATACTGATGGCAAGTCCTGTAAAACTGCTGGTAGTGTCACCTCCAACAATATCTACATGATGCTTGGCACATGCCTGTCTCATGCCTCTGTATATTTCTGCAATGTCTTCTACCGTAAAACGGCGTCCTATACCAAGACTCACCGTAATTTGCCGAGGGATTCCTCCCATCGCATACACATCGCTCAAGTTTACCATGACAGACTTGTAGCCAAGACAATAGAGTGGCACATACGTAAGATCGAAATGTACTCCCTCCATGAGCAGGTCTGTGGTGACCAACGTGCGCATTCCTTCTTCTGGGGCGATAATGGCGCAATCATCACCCACCCCCTTAATAGTTGATTTATTCTCTGGTTTGATATCTGACGTGAGATGACGTATGAGTCCAAATTCTCCAAGTTCTGATATTTCCATTGATGTCGTACGGTATTTTTGAGTTGTTTTTGCAAAAAAAATCTGTTGTATGTTAGAAACGTCTTATCATTTCCTCCATAATAGTTGCCATACGAGGTTGAGCCTCATTGGCAGCACGTTGCACGTCCTCATGCGTCACCTTCACAATCCGCCCGCTGACTCCCATATCTGTAATCACACTTATGCCAAAGACCTTTATGCCACAATGACGAGCCACGATGACTTCTGGTACAGTGCTCATTCCCACGGCATCCGCCCCCCAAATACCAAACATACGGTATTCGCTTGGGGTTTCATAGGTTGGACCTTGGGTTGCAAGATATACTCCATGCTGCACTTTGATACCTTTTTCTCTTGCTATGCTATCAGCCAAGGATATCAATTGCCGGCTATAAGCTTCGCTCATATCTGGGAATCGAGGACCTGTGGGCAAATTCGGACCATGCAGAGGATTCTCAGGCATATAGTTGATATGGTCTGTGATAATCATAATATCACCAATGCTAAAATCTGGATTTGTCCCTCCAGCCGCATTGCTTACAAAAAGAGTTTGGATGCCCAACTCATACATAACACGTATAGGAAAGGTAACCTGCTGCATGGAGTAGCCTTCATAGTAATGGAATCTTCCCTCCATAGCCATGATATCCTTATCTCCCAACCTGCCAAAAATAAGTTGTCCACTATGTCCCTCGACTGTGGATATGGGGAAATTAGGAATTTCAGTGTATGATATACAGGAAATTTTCTCGATACGCTCGGCCAAATGACCAAGTCCTGTACCCAATATGATTGCTGTTTGCGGATGGTTAGGCATCCTATCCCTGAGCCAGGTTGCTGTTTCTTGAATTTTCGCGTACATAATCTTTTATCTTTTGATTGAACGTTTTGCCTTCGTCTCTCATGAATTGCACCTCAATGGGCAGTACGTATATATTTTTACTAATTTCAGGATTCAAGTTCTTATGATTCTGTAGCCTACTGGCATCTTTCTCTGTAGTGACAATTATGCGAGGCGCAGGCATTTGTTCAAACTTATCCTTAATGAGGCTAAGATCCTGACTTGAATAGTAATGGTGATCAGCAAAAGGCATGGAAGTAACGTGCTGGGCGTATCTTCGTATGTCTTGCTCCATCTGAAGAGGATTCCCAATACCCATAAGAAGCAGGATATGTATGTTGCGGCTACGTAGTTCTTCTAACCGAAGGCTCTCCCCTGTGTCCATGCACGTGAGTGCACCATATTGAATAGAGCTGTAATATAACTCTTGGAAAGGTTTAAGATGAAGCACCGAACGCAGTACTCTGAATCCCATAGGCGTTACCGCAGGAGGGCACTTGGTTACAACAACAATATCAGCTCTGTCCTTCGCTTCTATTTTCTCACGCAAACGTCCAGCAGGAAGCAGACGGTCTTCGGTAATCATCCGATGATAGTCTATCAGCAGGATGTTTAGCCCAGGTTTTACATGACGGTATTGGTAAGCGTCATCAAGCAGTATGACTTGCACATCCCGTGTAGTGCTGTCTGTGCAAAGCCGATCTATCCCCCGACAGCGATTGGTATCTACTGCCACATATACGTTTGGGAATTTCTGCTTCATCTGCCAAGGCTCATCGCCTATCTTTACCATAGGCGTATCTTGGTCTGCCAACACATACCCATGACTCTTGCGCTTATATCCCCTACTGAGTATTGCCACCTTATATTTTGAAGAGAGAAGTCTTACCAAATATTCTATATGTGGCGTTTTTCCTGTCCCACCCACGGTGATGTTACCCACATCTATGATGGGTATCCCGTACGTATGACTCTTCAGTATGCCCAGATTGTATAGGGCATTCCGAAGTGATATTCCTGCTCCGTACAACAGACTGAGCGGCAACATCCACTTGTTTATTTTAATATGATCACCTTCCATGTGCGTATGTGGGTGGAGCTAAAGAGAGAATATACAACGGACAGGGCGTTTCACGCTCACGTGTGGAAAGTCCTGTCCGCTTTTTTTTTACGAACCGTTTTCTTACTTGAAGTCCGGTATGAAGGTCATTCTTGCTTGTACCGGGTTTTGAGTCTTGAGGCTACGGATAATGCAGAAGGCGGGATAGAGGTCACCCAATGTTGCACGCATCTGACTGTCCATATAGTCAGCTTTCTTGCTCTGGAGCATCGACGCATACCAAGGAGCTGGCTCTGGATAACGTCCTACACTGTATTTCTTCACCTTCGCAGCCTTGGCAGCCGCAGCAATAGCCTCGTCAAGGTTACCCAATTGGTCTACTAATCCAATTTTCAGAGCTTGCTCTCCTGTCCAAACGCGACCTTCTGCGATAGCCTTCACACTATCTTGAGGCATATGCCTACCTTGTGCCACGCGACCTGTGAAGAGTTCGTAGCCCTGGTTAACGTATGCTTGCATCAGTCTGCATTCTGTCTCATTGAGAGGACGTCCCATGGCTCCGAAGTCACTTAGCTTATTGGTCTTCACAACATCAAAACTCAATCCGAGTTTTTCTGTCATCAACTCAGATGCGTCAGGAATCATTCCGAAGATGCCAATACTACCAGTCAGAGTAGTGGGCTCTGCATAAATCTTGTTTGCGCCACAGCTGATATAGTAACCACCGCTGGCTGCCAGAGCACCCATACTTACAATCACGGGCTTCTCTTTGCTCAGCAGTTGCACCTCATGCCAAATCTGTTCGCTGGCATATGCAGATCCGCCAGGACTGTTGACACGCAGCACCACAGCCTTCACGTCATCATCCTCACGCAAGTCTTGCAAATCCTTTGTCATCTGCTTGGCGGTAATAACGCTCTCCTGACTAAAACTTCCCGTTACATCATCCTTTATCTCACCACAAGCATAATATACGGCTACTTCGTCATCCACCTTATCGTTCAACTCTTCGGATTTTGCCACATCCGTAAGACTCACGAAACAGAGACTTTCATCATCATCTGTCTTGGTACGTTTTTTCAACTCCTTTTTCACCTCATCACGATAACAAGTCTTATCTACCAGTCCTCCCTTTACGCTGACTTGGGGGTCTGACAGAAAAGTTAGACTATCAGCCAGCAAGTCCAACGCCTGTGCGGTTGTCTTTCGGCTCTTAGCCACCTCTTTCAACATATTCTTCCAGATGCTTTGTTGGTAACTACTCACCTGTTCGCGGTTAGCGTCACTCATCTGCTCAGCAATATACGGCTCTACAGCACTCTTGTAGGTACCCACTTTGAACACCTGCATCTTAACACCAACCTTTTTCATCAGTCCTGTAAAGAACATGGGATTGCTGCTTAAGCCACTCCACTCTATCATTCCTATAGGATTGAGGTAAACCTTATCCGCCACCGAGCACAAATAATAGGCAGCACGTGAATAGGTATCTCCATAAGCGACAATCCACTTGCCACTTTTCTTGAATTTAAGCAAAGCCTGGCGCAACTCCTGCGTTTCGGCAGGATAAGCACTAAACGCACCTCCTTCCAGGAAGATTCCTTCTATCTTATCATTCTTAGCTGCCTTTTCGAGAGCCTGCATAGCCTCATCCAAAGCTATCTGTTGAGAAAGCTCACCGCCCAGCATAGCCAGTGGACTCTGTTCTCCTGCGCGTTCCACCATACTACCCTGCAGGGTAATGCGTAGCACAGACTTTTTCTCTATAGGCGATGACATACCCTCGCTAGCTACCATTCCCGCCATCGACACGATGGTGAGTATTCCCATGATGATACCGACTAGCACAAGTCCCACCACTGTGGCCATTGTGTACTTGATAAAATCTTTCATTTTGTTTTTTTTATTTGTTCCGAAGATATGCATAGCACCCACACATACCCTTTATATATAAGTAAGTTGTCACAAAATTAGAATTTTTCTATAGGATGCACAAGCATTTCTTTCAATTCCTTTGGATAACGCGCCCAAATTTCTCACAATCTCACACCTGCTTTTATTCTTTTCACCTACTTTTCACCTACTTTTTTCATTCGAACTCACAAACATCGCCAATACTTATAAGCCAGCTTACTTGCCTATTAGGCGTAACCTGAATGTTTCACATTGCGAAATAAATATACCAAACTTTGAAATATATATTTCACGTCGCGAAATGTATATTTCAAAGTTGGAAACAAAATAGTATCCTAACTCTTTTGCCCATAAAACCCAAATCATTCATCAGACCAAAGTAAGACACCTATTCGGCAGATGGATAGCTTTTTCCATTCCTTATCAACCTTTCTTCTGGGGGAAAAAAACAAGACCACCCATATCTATGTGATACGAGTGGCCTTCTAAGAAATATGTTTTCAGACGCAGGAGACTACTTGTCTAACTGCTGGTATTTACTGTGCATGCTCTTGTATTCAGGTACTATTTCCTTCATCTTCTTCACGATAGCCATGTCGTCATAATGAAGCGATAGTTCGTAGAGTTCCTTTTCGTTCTTCAGAGCCAAATCGTAAGGATACTCGCGCACCACAGCCACTTTTATCTTAGGATGAACCGTAGGCTTGGTCAGCTCTGCATCGTTCAATACTTCCTCATAAAGCTTCTCTCCATCACGAAGCCCCGTGTATTGTATCTTCACATTTTTTGCACCCGATAGGTCAATCATCCGTTGTGCTAAATCTGCTATTCGTACAGGCTCGCCCATATCGAACACGAAAATCTCTCCACCATTGCCCATTGTTCCTGCTTCGAGCACCAGACGGCATGCCTCAGGTATCAGCATGAAGAAGCGTATGATATCCTTATGAGTGACGGTCACAGGTCCACCCTTACGAATCTGTTCCTTGAAGATAGGAATCACACTGCCATTTGACCCGAGCACATTACCGAAACGAGTAGTGACAAACTGCGTTTCTCCCTTGATATCCCCATCCTGTATGGCCTTATTGAGTGCCTGGCAATATATCTCACAAATGCGCTTACTGCATCCCATTACGTTAGTGGGATTTACCGCCTTGTCCGTAGAAATCATCACAAATTTCTTTGTTCCGTATTTCACTGCCAAATCTGCTATCACACGAGTACCAAAAACATTATTCTGTATAGCCATAGCTGGATTGTCCTCCATCATAGGCACATGCTTGTAGGCTGCGGCATGGAACACATACTCTGGCTTATGCTCTGAGAAGATTTGCTGCATCTGCGAAGAATTGGTAATAGAACCCACGATGGTCCATACCTTGAGGTCCGCATGGTTACGTGCCATATAGAGACGCACGTCGTGCATGGGAGTTTCCGCCTGATCCACAAGAATCAACTCTGAAGGTTTGAAGCAGGCTACCTGACGAGCCATTTCTGATCCTATGCTTCCTGCTGCTCCCGTAATGAGAATACGACGTCCGGAAAGCATTTTTCCTATAACGTTCATATCCACCTCTATCTTATCACGCGGAAGGAGGTCTTCGATGTCTACCTCATGAAGTTGGGTATGAGAGAACTCGGTTTTTCCATTCCACTCCTCAGCCTTTGGCACCATCATAATCTTGATACCAGCAGCCAGAAGCGCGTTGATAAGCTCATCACGATGTGTGAAACGATCTGTTTGTATGGGCGATACCAGTAGTGTCTTAGCATTATTCTGCAGCATGGTACTCACCAAATTCTCGTCATCGTAATACACCTTCTCGCCCATGAGTCTTGAGGAGAGAAGAGACTTGTCTGTAGAGACAAAGCCCTTGACACGATAACGGGAAGGAGACTCCGTGCGTATGCTCTTGGCAATAGCCACTCCACCCTCCATGCATCCATAGATGAACACATTCTTACAATTATAGTCGCGCGAATAATTGTCATGAAGTATCTTCACCGCAATTCTGGGAGACCACATTAGCATCGTTGCAGCCATAAACAGTTGCAGTCCGCTAAGGAAACGCGGCACAAGCATATAAGGCGTCAGTCCCAGATGAACTTGAGCTTGATGGAGCAAGCATACGATGAGCCCTGCAGAAAAAGTGGAATATGCCACTCGATGAAGGTCTATGAACGAAGAATAGCGAAGAACGCCATTGAAAGTATGGAAGAGAAAGAACATCGCCACATACACAAGCAAGCAGATGCTCATTCCCAGTATCACTTGAGGCAAATGGTCAATCAATCCTATGAAGCCATGCTGAAGACAGAACACGAACAAGCCAGAGGCCAATACCGAAAAACTATCATAGACAAGGATACACCAATATGGCATAGCACCCCTATCGAAAATCCACTTACTAAAATTATGTAATACGTTCATGTCACTTATTTATCTAATTTCTCTAAAGCTAGACAGACACGAGCTAGACAGACACGTACAAGCGCTGCACCTCAAAACAGACACGTCCGATGCCCATTGACCACACAGCATTATTCATCAACCATGTTCCACCACACGACTGTCCTGCTCCGCTTTTCACCTAAAAATGGTAAAGTTTTCTTTCGTACATGCAAAGATATATTTTTTCGTTTATAACGCAATAAAATATTAACAAAATATTCGCACAAAATTCCCTTTAGGCAACATTCTTCTCAGAAAAGAAAGAAAAAAACATCATACTGTGCGAGAATGCATTTTGCACAAATGCCCAAACACATAGTATGATGCTTTACACTAAGAAATGACGGTTGAGAAGCAGACGTCAAATCCAGCATTCACCTTGTCAACTACATTTTACGAATCCAAATATTCCGAAAAGAAATAGGAGCACTGGGATCGCCATGAGATTGCAAACGGATAGGACCGTCGCCATGTTGCACCGTACGTGGCCAACCGATATACTCCGTAGTTCCCCATATCTCTGTATGATTCTGCAGCACCACGCCATTCTGAATGACTGTCACATAAGGATGATAAAGATATGTACCATCTTCCTTAAAGACTGGAGCTGTATAGATAATGTCATACACATTCCATTCGCCAGGCTTACGCATAACATTCGCCAATGGAGGAGTCTGCTTGTAGATACTACCTGTCATACCATTGACATAGGTTTCATTTTGATAGCAATCCAGAATCTGAATCTCGTACTTGTCTTGGAGAAACACTCCGCTATTGCCTCGTGCTTGACTCTCACCGGTAATTCCTTCTGGAACGCGCCATTCCAAATGCAACTGGAAACTGCCGAACTTCTCCTTTGTGACAATATCGCCCTTGCTCTTATCTACAGTCATAATGCCTTTTTTCACGACCCATCCTGCTTCCGCTGTCCCATCTCCGTTAGTCCAAGCCGAAAGGTCCTTACCATCAAACAACACTATGGCGTCATTAGGAGCAGAAGAAGTCTTCTCATCGCCAGGTGTCACCACCTTTGGTTGAGGAGTCCAGTATTCAGACATGCCAGGCTTCATCTTCTCTTGTTTGGGATACTCTTTTTTTTGCGCATTAGCACCAGCCGCCATCATCAGAACAGCAGCCATGAGAATCATTTTTTTCATTTTGATTTTGTTATTTTGGTTGTCGTATTAGTCTATTCCTAAACGTTCCGATTTCTGTATTAATTCTTTTTATTCTTTCTATTCCATCACATCCTTAGTGCCTCCCGTATTCTGGAAGAAAGTCACCTTGGTGGTAGTCTTTTTGTCAAAGAGCAGATTGGAAAGAATCTCCACACTCCCAAACTGCCCCATGGGAGTCTCCAATTGACAGTATTCCTTCTGTGGAGTGAAGACAACCAGTTTTGCGCGCGCGGGAACATTATAATATACTCCCCTCTCCATCTTGCCTTTTTTCTTTGCCACCTGTTCGTCCACTACCGTGGGAGGTAAAGTCTCTGTTCGCTTCACACTAATATAGACAGGGTCTCCAGCCAAATCATCAGCATCCACCACTCCTAGTTTCTGGGAGAAACGAAACAGAATGTCGCGATCCGTGTCTTGCTGTGGATCATAAGTCATGGAAAACACTTCATGGGTAGTATACTGCGTACCGCCGAAGAGTGATGTAAGTGCCTGGTCCTGCTGAGCCAGTTGACTAAGCATGAGCTGAAGTTGAGCGCCATCCTTCGGGGTATTATCTGCCTCACCACGCACCAGAGCATTACGGCTCTCGCGAATATCATATATTTCCTGAGCACAGAGCTCTGCCATTTTTGCTGTACTACCAGCAGAGAGTATCTCCTGTGTCATAAAGCTACGTGGATCTGCAGGTGCGGGGTCTTGAGAAGACTGTGGCAGCGCAGACAACACAGTCTCGTCAGCATCGGTATTGATGCTCAAGAGAATCCCGTCACGGCTGAGTCCCACCAAGGGAGCTACTGTTTTGCTCTTCAGTTTAATGCTGTAAGCCTTTGTCTTGTCTGGCACTCCATAGGGTTCCAGCGTGATGCTTTTGATTTCCCAATGCACACTTTCCGATGTTGGAACATTTCTAAGATGCAAATATCGCTCCGCATACTTATAGAAATCACCTGGCTTGGTAACCGTCTTGTCCGCTTTGATTACCACACGAAAAACTGTTCGTGGCAGGAAATAAGAAATACCTTCCAAGGTACTTCCCGGCACAAACGATTCAACCTCAGTTTGTGCCTGTACGCTCAATGCCGTTGCCAACATCAGGGTCAGCATCATATTTCTTCTAATATTCATATTTTATGAACCTTTATTTTCCATATCATGAGACTCATGTAACTCGCGCCACGCAACGGGAAAGGCAGCTATTATATCGCGCGCCAGCATAGACTCCTGCCCCAGAGAAGATGCCGCACAATCACCTGCAGAAGAATGAACCCACACGCCCAAGGGAACAGCACTCGAAAGAGGATAGCCTTGTGCCAACAAACCTGTAAGCAGACCTGTAAGCACATCCCCACTTCCTGCTGTGGCCATTCCTGCATTTCCTCGATTGCAAAGCCACACGCTCCCATCTGGCGAGCAGATGTGGGTGGGATGCCCTTTCAAAACCACCCACCATTCCTGTTGTTTTGCCAGCTGAACAGCCAATTCAAGAAGTCTACGGTAATCAGAGACCTCTGGCGATTGTTTTAGTAGCCCTTCTGCCAAAGCCTTCATTTCTCCTGCATGAGGAGTCAGTACAGCACGTCCGCGCATATATTCAGCCAGACAAGGACGAGATGCTAGAATGCGCAGAGCATCCGCATCAACCACCAAGGGCAAGCTACCGCTCCGAATCAGTATGCTTTCCAATATGTCGCCAGCATCCAACCCTATACCAGGTCCTACTCCCACTGACTGCCAAGGAAGAGATTTCCCCCTCTCAAACCCAGCAAACAAGACTCCCTCCATAGAAGGATTCATCAAGACAGCCTCAGGCACAGCCATCTGCAACAGCAGACGGTTACACTCTGGAGTACAAACCGTCAATTTGCCCACACCGCTGCGCAAGCACGCCTCTGAAGCCAACATTGCACAGCCAGCGACACCCATACTGCCTGCCACCAGACAGGCATGCCCCATGGTACCCTTATGGGCATCTTCGGGACGCAGCCGTAGCATTTTCGCAACATCAGTCAGAGACAACACATAAGTCATAGTGCAAAGATACTGCTTTTCCACTGGATACACAGAATGCCAAACATAAGAATTTATTGTCAACTGGGCTTTCTATGGGGATTTTTTCATAATTTTGTAGCATATTAGCACAAGTATGAACAACAGACAAACCATACAGGTAAAGGACAAGACCTTTACACTATCTATTCCCGAAGTGGAAATTCAAAAACGCGTAAAAGAAGTGGCTGCACGTATCAGCGAGGATTACAAAGGGCAAGAGCCAATTTTCCTGGCTGTCCTGAACGGCTCATTCATCTTTGCAGCCGACTTGCTGAGAGAAGTTGACCTGCCCTGTGAGATTTCGTTTGTAAAACTGGCATCGTACCAGGGACTGCAAACCACGGGATCCATTCGGGAACTCATCGGACTGAACGTTGACATTACTGGGCGACCCATAATCATTGTGGAGGACATCGTAGACACAGGTGTGACAATGGCACATATGCTGGACACACTAAGGAGACACAACCCCAGCAGCATTGACGTATGTACCCTGCTGCTGAAGCCTGGCAAACTCAAGGTTAGCTTAGACATCCGCTATTGCTGCCTTGAGATACCAAACGATTTCATTGTGGGCTACGGACTTGACTATGATGGGTTCGGGCGAAACACACGCGACATCTTCACTCTGGTATAAACATTTTTGAATCTAAACGACAACAATATAAACATTGAGGTAAAAAGATTATGAAGAACATCATCATCTTTGGTGCCCCCGGATCAGGCAAGGGCACCTACAGCGACATGATTGTAGAAAAGTATGGCATGGGACACATCAGCACAGGAGATGTGTTGCGTGCTCAAATCAAAGCTGAGACAGAACTTGGCAAACTGGCTCAAGGATACATCAACAACGGACAGCTCATCCCTGACGATTTGATGATTAGCATCTTGGCCAAGACATACGACGAACTGCCTGCAGGCAAAGGTGTTATCTTTGACGGATTCCCCCGCACCATCGCACAGGCAGAAGCATTGAAAAAGATGTTGGCTGAGCGTGGACACGAAATGGGTGTTATGATTGAACTGGTTGTCAGCGAAGACATACTTATGGAACGACTGCTCAACAGAGCTAAAGAGCAGGGACGTGCCGACGATAACGAAGAGACCATTCGCAAGCGTTTCGAGGTATATCACAACCAGACAGCACCTCTGGCTGAATGGTTTGAAAAAGAGGGCATGCGCCATACTTTCCGCTGGGCAGACCATCCTTCAAAGGAAGATATGATTGGCAGCATTTTTGCATTCCTTGACCAACAGAACTAATGGCGGAATCAAATTTCGTAGACTATGTAAAGATTTGCTGCCGCTCTGGTAAAGGTGGCAGAGGTTCCATGCACATGCACAGGGCCAAATACATGCCCAACGGAGGTCCCGACGGGGGAGACGGTGGACGTGGCGGTCATGTGTATCTGCGTGGAAACCACAACTACTGGACTCTACTGCACCTTCGCTACGAGCGACATGTGTTTGCCGGTCACGGTGGCAATGGTGGACAAAGTCGCAGCACAGGAGCAAAAGGCGAAGACCGCTATATTGACGTACCTTGTGGCACCGTGGCATACAACGCTGAGACGGGCGAATACATCTGTGATGTTACAGAGGACGGACAGGTGGTGATGCTGCTGAGAGGCGGACGCGGAGGACTCGGAAACTGGAACTTCCGCACATCTACAAACCAAGCACCACGATTTGCACAGCCAGGAGAACCCATGCAGGAACTAACCGTCGTATTAGAGCTTAAACTCTTGGCAGACGTTGGTCTGGTTGGTTTTCCCAATGCAGGCAAAAGTACACTGTTAAGCGCACTCTCCAGCGCACGTCCCAAGATTGCCAACTATCCATTCACAACCATGGAACCGTCACTGGGCATCGTATCATACAGAGACAACCAGTCTTTTGTCATGGCAGACATACCTGGTATCATAGAGGGGGCTTCGGAAGGCCGTGGTCTGGGACTGAGATTCCTGCGTCACATCGAGCGCAACTCGCTCTTGCTCTTTATGGTTCCGGGAGACACAGACTCCATACGTAAGGAATACGAGATTCTATTACGCGAAGTGAGCACATTCAATCCCGAGCTGCTGGACAAACAGCGTGTATTGGCCATCACGAAATGCGACCTGCTGGACCAGGAACTTATGGATATGCTGGCAGAAGAACTGCCTGAAGACATTCCCCACGTATTCATTAGCGCTGTAGCAGGACTTGGCATACAAGATCTGAAAGACACACTCTGGAAAGAGCTTAACAGCGAAAGCAACAAACTACAGTCCATCTCACAACAAGAGACCTTGGTACATCGCAACAAGGATCCAGAATGGCTTCGCTCAGAAATGGAAGATGAGGGTGAAGACGAGGATATCGAGTTCGTTGATGAAGAGGATATTGTAGAGGATATTGATGACTTGGAGGACTACGAATACGAGGATGAATAGTCTAATCATATATGATACTCCAGATTGGGTTACGGCTTTCAGCACGGGGAAAGACAGCTGCATCGAAGACTTGGGACTACAAATGGACACCTTGGCACTTCCTCGCCAGACACACTCCGACCACGTGCTGAAAGTAAGTCAAGCAGGAAGACCCGAAGACACAGATGCAGTATTCACAGACACACCCAATCTGTGTGTTTGCGTAAAGACGGCAGACTGCATTCCAGTATTGCTTTATGATGACAGACTTCACTCCGTGGCAGCCATACACGCAGGATGGCGCGGTACCGTTGCACGTATCGCCGTTAAAACCCTCATACAGATGACCGACCAGCCCGAACACGTACATGCCATCATCGGACCAGGTATCTCATTACAGCAGTTTGAGGTGGGTGACGAAGTCTATAAGGCTTTTATGCAGGAACAGTTCCCTATGCAACACATAGCCAAGCGCTTTCCTGACGGGAAAGGAAATGAGCGTTGGCATATAGACTTATGGGAAGCCAATAAGTGGATGCTCCAAGAGGCTGGCGTGAAAGACATATTCATCCAAGGAATATGCACACGCACAAGCCAAGACTACTTCAGCGCACGCAGGGAAACCATCAATACAGGACGTAACATGAACGGAATATTCATAAAACCATGACAACGAAACCCAATGTACTCGCACTATTGGCATGCCTGTTCTTTTCAAGCAATATACAAGCACAAAAGGACGATGAGCAGGTAGATATTGACGAATGGCAAGTCATGAGGGTGGCTGCCGCAAAAGACCCTTTCGAGAAATCCAAACAGTTTTCCATCAACTTTGCCAATTATGCGGATGAAGAATGGCATTACCCACTACCTGGTGGAAAGGTGATAAGTCCATTTGGAGGCAGTCGTAGACATGGAGGGACAGACATCAAGACCAAAGCAGGAGATACCATACGCGCAGCTTTTCCTGGTGAAGTAATTCTAAGCGGTCCCTTCTATGCCTATGGTAACTTCATAGTTATCCGTCATGCCAACGGACTGGAGACTGCCTACAGCCACAACGTTCGCAATTTGGTAAAGAAAGGAACTTGGGTGCACGCAGGACAGCCTATTGCCCTAACAGGACGCACAGGGAGAGCATCTACCGAGCATCTGCACTTTGAAACCAGAGTGCGTGGGAAAGCATTTGACTCCTCTAAGATTTATGACCATTCCAAGCATTCCATCAAGCGTGAGGTGATGGTATTCACAAAACAGCCCAATGGTCAGATACATATCTCTGTTGCAGACAAGGAGACACACGAGAAACTGCAGAAACAGCACCAACACACAACGGAAGAAAAACATCAAAAATAGTTCAAAAGGTATAAGCAGACATTTATCTATTATACCTTGTATTTTTGTATCCACACCAAAAGCAACAGTGTGACTAAACAGGAGAGGAAGAATTCTCTCGACAAATTAGGTCACGCTGCATAGAATCCCCCCATGGCGTCTATCAGACGCATACCCAAGATACTATTCAAAGTATCTTAGGATACATTGCCAAGTATCTTAGGATAGTTTGCCAAGTATCTTAGGATACTTATTTAATTGATGACTCAGCGGATTTCTTCAAATAAAGATGGGCGGTAAAGTATTATAGTAATATAATACGCTTTTAATACGTATTAAATGAGCAAGTATTATAGTAATAAATGGCAAAGTAATATAGCATTACTTTTTCAAGAGTGTCTTATCAAGTGATTTTGGGATTCGGTAGAAATTTGGGCTCCACAAAGTTTCCACTGACACCTTGATTGACTGACACAAAAATAAAAATAAAGAAGCCCAATAAATTCTATATCGACCTGACATAGTACTTATTGGGCTATACTCCTTGAATTATTTTTTATGCCTGTTAGCACGTTTACGCCGTATATCCGCTTTCATCTTTGAAGATCCACTCCCATGTGCCCCCGTTATAAACTGCTTCTTCTTCGCTTTCGTACGGACCTTATCAGCATCCTTACTGGGCGCCTTATCGCGCGCTCCTGCCCGGAAGGTGATCCCACCTCCCTGAATGACAGAATCTATATCGTCTCCACCAAACTGATTACTCATATTGATTCTCTATGGGTATTATGCAACCTATGTGGTAAGGATGCGGTTTAATGATGGAAAAGTCTAACACCTGTAAACGCCATAGCTATGCCATACTTGTCACAGGTATCTATCACATGGTCATCGCGAACACTACCGCCAGCCTGGGCAATGTATTGCACACCACTCTTATGCGCACGTTCCACGTTGTCACCAAATGGGAAGAACGCATCACTACCCAAGGATACGCCTGTATTCTTAGCTATCCACTCGCGCTTCTCCTCACGTGTGAGAGGCTCAGGCTTTTCAGTGAAGAACTTCTGCCATTCTCCTTCTGCCAACACATCCATATAGTCTTCCCCGATAAACAAATCTATAGTATTGTCACGGTCTGCACGACGTATGCCTGGCACAAAAGGAAGATTCATCACCCTGGGATGCTGACGCAACCACCATGTATCAGCTTTGGTTCCAGCCAAACGCGTACAATGGATACGGCTCTGCTGACCAGCCCCGATACCTATAGCCTGACCACCTTTAGCATAACATACGCTATTGCTCTGAGTATACTTCAGCGTGATAAGTGCCAGTATGAGGTCACGACGGGCCTCATCGGGAAATAGCTTGTTCTTTGTAGGAATATTTTGGAAGAGCGAGGGGTCATCCAAACGAACCTCATTACGTCCTTGCTCAAAAGTAATGCCAAAGACTTGTTTGTGCTCAATAGGGGCAGGACGATAAGCAGGATCAATTTTGATGACGTTGTAAGTCCCTTTACGTTTTTCCCTAAGAATCTGTAAAGCTTCCTCTGTATAGTCTGGAGCTATCACGCCATCACTTACCTCACGTTTTATGAGTGTAGCCGTTGCCAAGTCACACGTATCACTCAGTGCAATGAAATCACCATAAGAACTCATTCGATCGGCACCTCGTGCTCTGGCATAGGCACACGCAATCGGAGTAAGAGGAATCTTCACGTCATCCACAAAATAGATATGCGCCAAAGTATCGTCCAAAGGAAGACCAACGGCAGCACCTGCAGGAGACACATGCTTAAAACTTGCAGCAGCAGGAAGTCCTGTTGCCTCGCGCAACTCGCGTACCAACTGCCAACTATTCAGTGCATCTAAAAAATTGATATAACCTGGCCTTCCGTTAAGAACCTCTATGGGAAGTTCACCTTCTTCCATATAAATCCGTGAAGGTTTCTGATTGGGATTGCACCCATACTTGAGCTGTAATTCTTTCATAAACTCTGTAATTTCCTTAAAAGCAGTAAGTACTGACTCTCTTCTCTAAAAAAAAAACTGCCAGACGCTCTCGCCTATTGTTGTCAACACATCCCGTTCCTACGGCAACGTGTAACAACAATGCAGAGCATCTGCCTATTGTGAGTGGAGCTGGAGGGGATTGAACCCTCGTCCAAACAGGGACGTCCTGTGCTTTCTACACGCTTATCTCAGACTTGCTTTTCGTGCGCAGACAAGACCTGAGCCACCAATCTGCACCTTATCCTCTGTTTTCTCATCCACCGTGCGAGGCCACGACAGACCATCCCCGATTTTGCTGTGCCACTATACCAATACGCTTCGGAGCAAGAGCTTATTGAGCGACATCTCGTCCCGACACCTGGTGTCAGGATAAAGCCAGTAACCTACTGTACTTCAGTTAGGCAGCGAGAGCGTAATTGTTTTCGCCAGATAAATCTTTGAGAAGCCATTGATTATAGAGAGCGACCACCGACTCTCTGCGTGCTTACACAACACCTCATCCTGCTGTCAAATCCATGTCAGCCCCGATAGGATGTTGTCTATCTCTTACTGATGGCAAAGGTACAGCATTTTATTATAAACGACAACAAGAAAAGCCACAACTTTCCATTATCTCATATCAATGTAGTATTCCAAATGAAAAATACCAACAGATAGACAATAAAAAGGAGGGTTACAACGTTATGTATACGTATAAATACGTACAAAGCACACTGAGAGGCTGGTAAACGAATATGATTCAAGAGACAAACGAGGAAAAGCCTATAAACGACGGTATGAGTCAAGTCGGACACGTAGTAAAACGTATGTTCGACGTGATAGCATCATTTTCTGCAATCATCATTCTGTCACCAGTTATAGCCGTCATCGCCATACTGATAGCCAGAGAAAAAACGGGGCCCGTGTTGTTTAAACAAGAAAGAATTGGAAAGAGCGGAAAGCCCTTTCTCATTCTAAAATTCCGCACGATGCCCACTGACTACGAGTCCAATGGTCCGCAATTATCAGCACACCTGGGACAAGACATTGGCTCATTGGAACGTCTGTTACGCGACCACCATCTGGATGAGTTGCCTCAGTTATGGAATATACTCAAGGGGGAGATGTCATTCGTTGGACCACGTCCTGAGCGCGAGTTCTATATCAAGGAGATAATGAAGCACAATTTAGACTACGAATACATCTTTATGATGCGTCCTGGTCTGACATCGTGGGCAACCATTTACAATGGTTACACAGATACCATGGAGAAGATGCTCATACGTCTGCAAATGGATTTGGCTTACTTCCAGAAACGGTCTTTATGGATGGACACAAAAATATTATTCACCACAGCAAAACTTATCATCAATGGAAAAAAGATATAAAACAATTTATAGAAGAATGGTTCTGATTGCTGCCATAGGGTTATGTTCTCTGGGAGCATCCGCACAGAAAATGACCGACAGTCAGATTATAGACTTCGTAAAGCAGGAACAGGCAAAAGGGACTAACCAACAAACCATAGTGACCAAGCTACTACAGAAAGGAGTAACTACGGATCAATTACGAAGAATCAGGCGTAAATACGAAGCCGAACAGGCACAGATGGGTGCCGTCGACTTGAAAAAAGGTAATGACCTCACCTCCTCTGACAAGGGGAAAAACCGGCAAAGAACGAACAAAGAAAAAGCCCTGGAACAATTCCAAAAGCAGAATGGCTACATGGTAAAAAGCCAAAATCTGAATCAGAATAAAACACGAGATGAGCAAATGCAAGAGATGAATGAGGCAATAAACTTCATGGATATTGATTCGCTCATCTATTACCAGAACTACTTTAGAGATGAGAACCAGGTATTCGGACGCAACATATTCAACAACAAGAATCTGAGTTTTGAGCCTAACCAGAACATGGCTACTCCATCCAATTACAGACTGGGGGCAGGAGATAACGTTATCATAGATGTATGGGGAGCCAGTCAGGAAACATTCGAAAGCACTATTTCACCAGATGGAGTGGTAATAATAGAAGGGGTCGGACCTATCAAACTGGCAGGACTGACCGTGCAACAAGCTAAGACCACTCTGAAAAATAAATTGGGAGAACGTTACGCAGACTGCCAATTCAACCTTTCTGTGGGAGACATTCGCAGCATACAGGTGCAAGTGGTTGGCGAAGTGATTATGCCAGGAACCTATACTTTAAGCAGTTTGAGCAGCGCATTCAACGCTTTATATGCTGCAGGTGGTATCAACGAAACAGGAACATTGCGTAACATAAAAGTCTTTCGTAATGGCCGTAACATAGCAACCATTGATGTATACGATTTTCTGATGCACGGAAATAGCTCGGGCAATGTACGCCTGGAGGACAACGATGTCATCATGGTAGGTCCATACGATTGTCTGGTAAATGTAAGGGGCAAAGTTAAGCGTCCGATGTTCTATGAAATGAAATCTACAGAAAGCGTCAAACAACTGTTGGCTTATGCTGGTGGAATGGCTGGAAACGCTTACACCAAGAACGTGCGTCTCACACGAAAGGCAGGCGAGGAATACAGCATCCATACCATAGACGAATTTCAGATGTCATCGTTCTGTGTAAAAGACGGCGATTCACTTTATGTAGACAGCATTTTACCACGCTATAGCAACATGGTAGAAATACGTGGAGCCGTAAAACACCCAGGACAATTTCAGCTGGGCGGTGCCATCCAAAGTGTGCGCGACTTGCTGAAGGCAGGAGATGGATTAGCAGAAGATGCTTTTCAGACTCGCGCCGTAATGCATAGACAAAAGGAAGACCTAACTTTAGAGATGGTTTCTGTAAACGTAGAAGCCATACTGAATGGTTCGCAACCAGATATTGCCCTACGCAAAGGAGATGTACTCTTTATACCAAGCATTGTAAATATGAAGGGCGAGCAGACACTTACCATCAACGGTGAAGTGCTCTACCCTGGTGTTTACCAATTTGCAGACAGCACTTCCGTGGAAGATCTTATTCTGCAAGCGGGAGGACTGACTGACGCTGCCTCGCTTGCAAAAGTTGACGTATTCCGCCGCGTAAACGATGCCAATTCCATTCAAGACGAAGGAAAGATGGCAGAAGCGTTCAGCTTCTCCATCGACAAGAATTTTTCTAAGCAAGATAAATCCTTTACCTTAAAACCTTTTGATGTGGTTGTCGTACGCAAGAGCCCCTCATACAGCGAGCAGCGTAACGTGAGTGTAACGGGATGCGTTAACTTTGAGGGACAATATTCCATGACAAGCAACGCATACCGTCTTAGCGACCTGGTAAAAGCAGCAGGAGGACTGACTTCAATAGGCTACAGTAAAGGTGCACGCTTGAACCGTATAATGACACAAGACGAACGACTCCAGCGTGAAAGCGCTTTGCGTGCAGCACAGATTTCCATGTACGAAGAAGCCATGCAGAGCGAAAAAGGATACAACATCAACCAAGCTGACTCCCTACTCCAGATGAAAATGGACTTAGGAAGCACATATCCCGTTGCCGTCAATTTAGACAAAGCTTTGGAAGAGCCAGGAGGACAATATGACATAGTACTGCGCGAAGGAGACCAATTGGTTGTGCCTCAATTTAGCAACACTGTAAAAATCAGCGGTGAGGTGAGCTATCCTATCAGCATGAACTATAAGAAAGGAGAAAGTCTCTCCTACTATATCAAACGTGCTGGAGGCTACGGCAACAAAGCCAAAAAGAAAGGTGTATATGCTATCTATATGAATGGAGCCGTAGAAAAGATAAGGAAGCACAACAGTAACGACATACAACCAGGAACAGAAATCGTAGTGCCAACCAAGCAGCAGACAAAACGTATGACCACAGGTGAGGTGATGGCTATTGCCAGTGGAAGCGCATCGTTGGCAAGCGTAGTGGTGGCACTAATCAGCATACTCAAATAAGGAAATGCAGAACATGGACAAACAGACAGACACTATAGACCTCAAGAAGATCATAGAACTTCTTTGGGATAAAAGGAAACTATACATCTACGTAATGGCAGGGGTATTTGCCATTTCCAGCGCACTAATACTATGCGTTCCACGATACTATACTTCCACGGTGAACATGGCACCAGAAATGGACGCGACTGGGACTGGAGGGACACTTGGCTCTATTGCATCATCACTCGGTTTTGACCTTGGTGAAATGCAGACTTCTGATGCCATATCTCCTTTGCTATACCCTGAGGTCATTGAGTCAAATGACTTCATTGCAACGCTTTTGGATATCCCAGTTAAGACTGTGGAAGGACAAGAAGGACAAACTTATTTCAAACACATGGCATTTGATTACAAGAAGCCATTTTGGACAAGTCTAAAAAACACGATTATAGGATCAGTCAAAAGTCTTTTTATTACAGAGAAGGAGACTAAAAACGACGAAAAGATAAACCCGTTCAGATTGTCCAAGTTTGAAAGTGCCGTTTTTGCCAAAATAAGAGAAAGCATCCTATGCACGGTCAACAAGAAGACTGGAGTCATCACTATAACCGTACGCGACCAAGACCCACTAATTGCTGCCACCATGGCAGACTCTGTGCAGTCACGCCTTCAAGAGCATATCATCAAATACCGTACAAGCAAAGCGAGGATTGACGTAAAACACTATCAGGACCTTACATCACAAGCCAAAGAAGACTATGATGCGGCAGTTGCAAGATACAGTGATTATTGTGACAAACATACAGGTATAATCCTACAGTCATACATCTCCGACAGAGACAAGTTGGAGACCGAGATGCAAACTCGTCTTAGTACTTACTCAGCCATGGCTACTCAACTGGAGACTGCAAAAGCCAAATTACAGGAACGCACTCCTGCCTTCACCATATTGCAATCGCCAACAGTGCCTAACCAAGCCGCTGGTCCCAAAAGAATGATTTTCGTAATAGGTATGATGATACTTGGTTCTATGGCTTTTGTTTTATGGATAGCCCGTAAGGAATTATTTTCTGTTATCAAATAACCTAGATGAACATGGATCCGAGAAAGAGAGCATTAGTAAACACCTTGGCCCAAAATATAAGGACCTTGGCCAATATTGTACTGTCTTTCTATTCCACTCGTATAGTCCTTTCTGCTCTTGGCACGTCGGACTATGGGACGTTCTCTCTCGTTGCAGGTATCGTTGCAATGCTTGGCTTCATCACGAATGCCATGGTAATCACCACCCAACGGCATCTTGCATTTGAGTATGGCAACGGTGATTTAAATTCTGTCCGTCAAATCTTTGCCAACAGCTATTTCCTGCATATTATACTGGGCTTGTCCCTCGTTGTCATTTTATTTTGTATAACGCCTTTTCTCTTCAGCTCTGGTTTCCTTCATATAAATCCACTGCAAAAGGACGAGGCGGAGTACACATACTTCCTCATGACAATTGTGCTGTTTATATCTTTCGTGACAGCTCCCTTCCGAGCATTATTTGTTGCAAGAGAGAATATCATATATATATCTGCCATAGACATTATGGACGGTGTCCTAAAACTGGCATTGTCATTTTCCCTTTTTCTCTTTTCCAACCAAAGACTCATTATCTATGCCTGCGTGCTTCTGCTTATCATGGTTTTCAATTTTCTCACACAAGCCATATACGCAAAGATTCACTATGAGGAGTGTAGCATCCTGCCTGCCATTCACCTTATCCGTATCCCCATCCTGAAGAAAATATTCGGTTTCGCAGGCTGGACTTTTTACAGCATGGGATGCATCATTGCCCGCACGCAAGGCTTATCTATAATATTAAATCGCGTCTCAGGTACTCTTGCCAATGCATCTTATGGAATAGCGATGCAAGTAGTAGGGGCAGCACAATTCTTAGGTCAAGCCATTCTGAATGCTCTAAGTCCACAAATCATTAAGGCTGAAGGAAAAGGGAATCACACCACCATGTTGCAATTAAGCGAGCTTACAAGCAAATACGCAACATTTCTTGTGACCACAGCTATTATTCCACTTGTATGGGAAATGCCAGAGTTGTTACGATTTTGGTTGGGACAGGTTCCGCCACATTCTGTTTTTTTTTGCAGGATGATGCTAATTGCTTCTGCATGTGACCAGCTTACGATTGGACTGGGAACCGCAAACCAAGCTACAGGACAGATTCGCACTTATTCACTTGTTGTAAACACCATTAAGCTCTTTACATTACCAGCAGCCTGTCTATGCCTACACTTTAATCTCAACATAAATTCTGTTATGTGGTGTTACTTGACTTTTGAGCTTCTTTGTGCCTTAATTAGAATTCCTTTTCTACATCATACTGCAGGATTATCCATCAAGAGTTTCTTGGACAATGTTCTGCTCCGTCTGCCCATCCCCATAGCCACGCTTTTTCTTACAGGATTGCTATGCACCAGCATATTCAATTTCCCCTATCGATTTATACTGACCCTATTCGTCAGCATCGCCATGGAAGCCATCTCAGTATGGTTCTGGGGCATCAAGCAAGGAGAAAGAGAGGCTCTCACATATATAATCCAATCGTCTATCCACAAAAATCATGTCAATAAAGCATAATTTACAGAATGTAGTGGCACACCTGTGCCCACGCCTTCTTGTCACATACTGGTACTGGAGGATATCCGGGCATTTGCTGAATTGGAGGAATCCCAAAGACATCAACGAAAAGATACAGTGGCTTAAATTCAACTCTTCCACTAATCTATGGAGCATCTATTCTGACAAGTTACGCGTACGCGATCACATAAAAGAATTAGGGTTGTCAGACATGCTGGTGCCTCTATATGGCAGTTGGGAAAAAGCTGAAGATATTAACTGGAAAAAACTGCCCAACCAGTTTGTCATGAAGACCAATCACGGAAGTGGAGATGTCCTCATTTGCAAAGACAAGAGTACGCTTGACACAGAAGCGGCTACAAAGTATTTTGCTAAGAAACTCAAAGAAAGGTTTGGTCTTGAACACGCCGAACCTCACTATGATAAAATAAGTCCATGCATCATTGCTGAACAGTTACTTGACGCAAGCAAGCAAAACACATCGTCATGCTCGCTGATTGACTACAAGATATGGGCTTTCAATGGGAAACCTGCCTATATCTTGGTCTGTGCAGACAGGAGAGCGGAATCGCTCTCCATTGGAGTCTATGATCTCAACTGGAATTTCCATCCCGAATACACAAAAAAGGCTCAACACTGTATTCCCATGGCAACCCCTATTCCACGTCCAAAATCATTGGATCGCATGATTGAGGCAGCAGCACTTCTTTCAACAGGATTTGCCGAACTTCGAGTTGACTTCTATGACATAGACGGACATCCTTATTTTGGAGAAATGACGTTCTCTTCTGCTATGGGTCTACATGACTACTATACAGAAGATTTTCTCAAGAAACTTGGAGACCTAACTATTCTCACTCCCAAAGAATGCAAATAGACTTAAAATCGCAGAAATGGCTTGCAATATGGATGATATCCATACTTGTATTCCAGACCGTGATTGGATTTGGCACATTCCCTTCACTATCCTTCATCACGACTGCCCTACGCATCATAAGCATCCCCAACTTCCTGCTTATTGCGTATCTTTACTGCCGACAGGCACAAGTAAACATGCTGGAAGTGCTCTCCTTCGTCTTTCTGACGTTGTTCATTACCTCCACACTTATTTCGGGAACGTATATGGGTGGAGCCATACACCGGTGTACAGAATTGCTCACATATCTGATGACAATCAGTTATTACAGACATTATCTGCCAACCATTCTGAAAACTCTAGCTGTCACATTCTCAGTGTGCGTCTATCTGAACGGCTTGGTTATGGTAGCATTCCCTGACATGATGCTCTCTGCAGACAACATGTTTGACTCATTTCTACTGGGCGGAAACTATAATCAGATGGGCGGACGTATGTTACCTGCCATCCTATTTAATTGCATGTGCCTGCCTTATAGCAAGAAATGGATCTTCAACATTATCCCACTCGTCTTTGTTTCCATAGGAACTCTGGCAATTGTAGGATCCATGACATCCCTAACCTCCATAATTCTCTTCTGTATCTTTTGCCTAATACCCAACATAAGGCTTTGCAAGTACGCTCTATATTCAACCCTGATTATGGTACTTCTTTTCCAATGTCTTGTGGTCTTCAGTGGAAACAGTCTGCATGACTATGAATTCATCAGATACTTTGTGGAAGACATCCTGCAAAAAGATATGACCTTCACCTACAGGACGTATCTATGGGATGCGGCAGGCAAAGCCTTTGCCCAATCCCCATTGATTGGATATGGCAATGTAGATGCAGACTGGTACTTCATCCATGTCAACGCGGCTGCCATTGGTCCACACAATTTCATCTACAACATACTGCTTCAGGGAGGAATTCTATTACTTCTCACTCTATCTGCCATCATAGGTCTCTGCACACGTTCTGCCATGCAGTCTGAAAGTCGTATGGTAATGATTCTTGGCATGAGTATTGCTGCATTATTCACTATGATGCTGATGGAAGTTTACCCATTTCTATTCCTGTTTATGCTATTGACCTTGATGTATTATTTTCCAACATTGTATACTAAAGAAACGATAAAAACATCACAAGACTCCGTACTATGCCAAAAGTAAGTATTATCATACCTTGTTTTAATCAGGAGGAATATCTGAAAGAAGCTCTGCAAGAACTGCAGAAACAGACTCTACAAGACTTCGAATGCATCATTGTTGACGATGGAAGCACAGATAGTTCTGCAGAGATAGCCGAGCAATTTTGTCAGAAGGACGCACGATACAGGCTTATAAGAAAATCTAACGGCGGAACAGCAACCGCAAGAAACGCAGGTCTAAGTGAAGCACAAGGAGAATACATTCAATTTCTGGATGCCGATGACTACCTGCATTCAGAAAAGCTGAAATATCAGATCTGCTTAATGGAAGAGAACCAATGGGATGTTTCGTACATAGAACACGTCCACTTTAAAGATTTGAACGGAAAGAGAATCATGGTTCCACACATCAGTCTGACCACACAAGTGACATTTACCATGCTCTTCACTCTGCTCACGCGCTATGGCGTGGATTTCTCCGTTCCTCCTTTAGCTTTCCTTTATAGGCACGACTTTCTCACAAGCCATAGAATCCGCTTTACAGAAGAAATTCGATTTCGTGAGGACTGGGACTTTATACTCAATATCTTTGCATTGCCCTCCGTTCGATGGGGATCAGACCGCAGTTATGTGGGAGCATACTATCGTCAGAATCCACAGGGAAAAACAAGCAGTGCCTACAAACTGAGCGATGGCAATATGCGTTATATTGTCTTCAAGGCCCAGAGACTACCCGTTTTATATCTCATCCCCTGGGCTTTCCGTCTTAGCTGCGAATTCACGCTTATTACGGGACGAGCTGTCAAGCACTGCAGTCTATCAGCTTTCAAACCTATAGGAAGACTCTGCGAAAGCCTAAGCATACGTACCGCATATATGACCCTATTGGCCATCATTATGCTTCCACTCTGCATACTCTATGTTCTCCTACGCTCTTTATTAGTCTACACAGACCGCATGCGTAATCAAAAATCATAAAGGAAATACTATCAATAAGAACTGATTTCACAATGAATATTTCAGCCAACACTTCCCAACCCCATATCATGGTCTTCTGCGTCAATTATGGCAGTTATGACTATTTGCGCACCTTCATGCAATCTGTAGAACGGGCTGCAGCAATGGCAGACGGGTTATGCCACGTCACCTTGTGCGTTGGTGACAACACGGCAAAAGACTGGCAAGGAATACCAGAAGGAATAACTCCTCATTGTACTTTACACAGTTTCCCCTACCATCTCAACTTAGGTTATCTGGGATGTGCTCTTAGAATGATGTCAGAGATGGGATGGGAGAATATATCAGAAGCTTCCCACTGCATCATATGCAATGTAGACCTCACTCTTCATGAGGACTTCTTCCGTGTGCTGTCCACTACCCTATGGCCAACAGATGCAGGATGGCTGGCTCCAGACATATACACAAAACGCCTCCTACATCACGATAACCCTTATCACGTACACAGGCCCAGCAAACATGACTTCTTGCGTTGGCGAATACTCTACAGCCATCCTATCATATTCAAGTGGCTGGAGAAAATTTACAACTTACGAAATCAACATCAGCAGATGACAACGAGACATCAGTCAATCTATGCTGGTCATGGTTCACTCATGATCTTCACAGGACTCTTTCTCAAGAATCACCCCTTCTTACATTTTCCTGCATTCATGTATGGCGAGGAATTCTTCTTTGCAGAACTTATACGGAGAGACAAGCTAAAAGTCTATTATTGTCCTTCACTCCATGTGGATAACACGGGGCGAGTATCAACTGGCAAGTTAAACTATAAATGGTTGTGCCGTCAGAGCAAGAAAAGTTTAAGCATATTGCGAGATAGCTATTTTCGAGATCTATAACAGCAAAATACATCACTATTTTCGCGTGTACATGTAGCACTTAGTCTGAAGGAAGATGAAATAAGACACCAAGAATGAACAAGAAAAACAATGATGGTATATACTCAGCTTCGGAAAACCCCTGTCACGAGACGACTAATATTCTCCCCTGCACATAGCCTCCATGCGTAACAGTGACCTCACTTTCGGTATAGAAATACATCTACGAAAAGGGTACAGCAATTTTACAACTAAATGTAGCCATGGCTTATAGAAGACCCTTAGACGGCAATAAGCTTTTCTGTAATGGAACTTATGTATAAGGAATTCCTGTATATTTGAGTGCTCTGTTAAGCTCCGCGCTCCTATATTTATCACCTTCAGTCCCAAATCCAAAAAACAGTGCCTACTCATTTCATACAGGAGGCCATAAGTCGGATAACTGGAATTATGCATGAACTTGGGTCTCGTCTTCAGCACCTGCTCCTCATATGTATCTCCATTTATCACACTCACTGCTATCACAGCAGCCTCCCCACTGATTTTGTCTATGCCAATCCAATACTCTGCATTGTTGCGCATTCTGCAATCCTTAGCAAATTTCGCCTTACTGTCAGGAACAGCCTTCACACGATAATTCACCATTGCCTCATAATATACAGGATACGCCAATTCAATGAATTCATCTACGGGAATAGTTTTGTAGTCATAGGTGCGTAGTGACTTTCTAATATTTCCCCGAACTGAAGTAGAATATTGGGAGAGGTCTTCGAAGGCATCCTTTACTATATACCAAAAAGATGTTTCATCACAGCAATCATAGTCATAGATGTTCCTTACCATCATCCCTCCCTTACGAAGCAATCCTTCTGCTTGGGAATGAGTCAGGATACCCTCTTGGCTCGCATTTCCACAATACACCCATGCCCCATGATACAATCTGTAATTATTCGCGCACATATCTTTTACACTTCTTATTATCTTGACGGATATTCTATACTATCGCATGTGCAGTTCACCACTCTGCTTAAAACATTCTTATGATATTTTAATTTTTTGTTACAAAACCATATGGGTACATTTTCCCCATTGGAGACTATCTGTACGTTATCTAAACTCACAATACCCAAATAATTGACTGTATCTGCATACAGATCTTCGTTCTTTTGGTTGTTGAAATGAAACAGATAATAACGTCCTGCATCTGTACCTTTTGAAACATTGAGAATGCAGTCACGCATGTACAGGTTGGGTAAACTCCTTGATACTTCCGTATTGTCAAATCTCAATCCCTCCACCAAATAATAATAGCGAGGAAGCACATCAAACACACAATCCTGATACGATAACTCAAACCCACTGAATGCTCCAGAATAAGAACTCCCGATTATCATAGGACGTGCATCTACAAAACGGCAATGTGCAAAGTGCATGTAACCATAGGCACACGAAACCTGACAGGAACAACTCTCTGATGAATAGCGGTTCATATCCGTTCTGAAAATGCAGTTTCTGTAGGTAAAATCAGCACAATAGCAATGACAGTCAAATCGATTGAGCACGCAACCATCCAGTGTCACAGTATTCAAGTAAAAGCCACACTGTACGCCCCACGGACCATCCCCCTGTACATTTCTCAAGGTTGTGTTGGCAAGATTTATAAGACGCATCCCGTATCCATGCCTATGCTCTGCCGAATATGTGCCATTGATTTTTATGTCCTCCAGCAGAGTATTTACCGAATGGCGTACGTACAAACACATGTCATCCACATAAGCTGGTCGATTGGCCACCGTGGTGTCTTCCTCGGGGGTATTTATGCATATGTCTTTTATCTGCAAACCCACTTGTCCACATGCCTTCAACAGATAAGTTCTTCTGGTGGACGATGCCGTTCGCGACAAAGTCAGACGCTCAAAGACAGGAGACCGCGCTTCTGTAACATCATCGTAGAAACAAAACATACCTGATGCATTGGAATAGGGCTGTATGGGCTTGTTTTGAGCCTTTCCGTCTACGATATGTATAATATCTCTGCGAAAGATAGACAATTTTCCATTTCTCTTGCTCCAGAGTTGAGAATCGAACACATACAGGAGCTTACGTCCATGCGCAAGAGCAGGAACAGAAGAAAAGTCTCCACTGTCCACCAGTCCGCCATCTACGCTCAATCTTCTTGACGCCCGTGCAAGCACGTCAAAGTCAACAGTCTCGTTATCCTGCAAATCAGAGCGGCGGTCTAAAGAGAACAAGAATAATCCGTCTACAGACGTATTCTCCACCTGAAACGTACATCCCCCAAAGTCTGTGTGTCCAGTAAGAGGAATTGGAGTAGCACCTTCTGGAATAGTAATACGTACCTTCGCCTCCTGTGGATAGACCACCCACGTATCCTCTCCTGATGCTAGTGCCGAGACATGTATCTGACGAATCCGTTGGTAAACCTTCATTCCATCTCCCTGTAAATCTGAGAGACTTACACGCACAACATTGTTTGCAATCACGTGTGACATGCTCATCATCAGGAGGAGACACCAGTTGACCAGCAAGAACTTATGACTGTGCTTAATGTACATCAACAGAAAATTCATTTTACAAAGTTACCACATTTGAGAGAAATCGTTTCAAAAAACGCCAATGGAAGCTATCATTCCCTTGAGTCTGAAATGAGATTATCTACGTTTCTTCCCAAAGAGATCCTTCATGCCATCAAGGTCAAAGCCCAGCGAGAAACGCATTGTCTGGTCAAGAGGATTAGTCTGGCTGGTGCTGAACACGTATGCAGCGTCTACCGTGAAAACGCTCATATGGAAGCCCGCACCCACAGTGAAATACTTTCGGTTACCCTTATTAGCAGCTTCATGATGATAACCGCCACGTAACATAAAGCGGTCGTTATAGGTATATTCGCAACCTACACTCCATTGTATCTCCTGCATTTCCTCCTTGAAGCCGTTTGGAGCATCGTGAAAACTTTTAAAGATACCTGCTATGGGAGAAACATCATAATATTCCTTCTGCACGCGATCGGTGTAATCGTTATCCGTTTCTCCGTTCTCCGTATCCTGCTTGGGATAAGTGGGAACCAAAAGTTTATTGGCATCTACCGCCACGCTAAACTTATTATAGTCATTGAAGGGCACAGTCATGTTCATTCCCAAACGCAGATTCGTGGGAATAAACTCCGCATTATCGTCACCTCCATAAGAAATCTTGCTACCGATGTTATTGATATTCAATCCCCATCCAAAACTGCATTCGCGACTGCCCATCATGAAATAGCCCAAACGATAGAGGGCGATATCTGCAGCAAAAGCCTTTCCTGGACTGCTTTCCGCAGTATAGTCATAGCGGATATCCGAAAAGATGAAACGCATGTTGACCGCCATTGAGAACCGTTCGCTAAGCATACGACTATAACCAGCATCAACCGCAAACTCATAAGGATTGATAGTCATGTCATCCATATCGCTCAAAAACACTTCTCCGAGACTAAAGAAACGAAGTGAAGCGCTCACCGCTGAATAATCTCCGATACGATAGAAACCAGCCAGATTGGCAAGGTTTATATCATTGACCAACTTGCGCAACCATGGAGTGTAACTGACTCCTACCCCAGCACGTGCAATATTAAACGGATACTTGGCAGGATTCCAATACTGCGCATTTACATCCGCTTCTGTGGCAGCACCCAAGTCACCCATAGCACCAGCACGCGCATCCGGAGCAATCGACAAAGAAGTGACACTGGTTCTCACAGGATTGAACATATTGTTCTTGTAACTATTTCCGCTGTCAGAAAAAGCGGGAACAGTCATCGCAAGGCTCATGCCAAGCACACACAATCGATATGGGAACTTCGCTTTCATACACTTATATAAACACTCCAAGGAGGTTATTTATTGTTCAAGATTACTATTTTTTGTGTTTTAGACACCTTACTGCTGCTGCCACTCTGCATACGGCAACGGTAGAAATAGATGCCCGTGCCCAGACGTCCTCCACTGCTGGTGCATAGGTTCCAAGGGATGGAATACAGACCCGTAGCACTATTACCTGTCTGGGTGGTGGTCCACAATAAGTGACCAGCAAAGTCAAACACATCAACCATGAATGTGCAATCCGCACCTGGCAAATCATAGGAGATAAGGAAATTGGTACTGACAGTAGCTGGATTCTGACTGGCTGACAGACTTAACATATCTGGTTTGAGCGAAGGATTCACATTGAAGGAAAGTGTTGTAGAACTCATATTATTGAGCAAGTCCCACGCGCGGAAAGTCAGACTATGTGTACCAGCCTCCAACTGCGGAAGAGTGAAGGCAACTGTTCCACGGGTAAAATCTCCAAATTCACGAACGTAGTAGTCGTTTAGCGTAAAAGTAAGGTCTGGTCGTCCGTCCACAGTAAGAGAGAGATCATGACCTACGCCCGTACCACTTACATTTACACCATTTTCATCCTCTAACTGTGCCACAAAATAGGGAGTCGCATTTACCACACCGCCATCTTGGAAATCTTCAGAATTCAGCCAGGCAGTAATATTGGGCCCCAGAGAGTCTGTATCCAGATTATCCTCAACCCCTCCAATATTGAATTTCTCACAATATCCATGTGCTTCTTGTGTGCTTGTATTATCTTTGGCGTAGAATACGACACGTCCAGAGGCATTACTATAACTGATGTCTATCGGAACCACAAAACTCACTTCAAAATTTCCACCGACTATACTGTCTTGTGACTCATAAAGCACAGACTTCCGATCCTTGTAGACAAAGGCATTGGTGGCTCCTGCATTATTACGGCAGGTGACTGTGGTCTGACTGTCGAACAATCGCGAAGAGAGCACTCCCTGGAAGCCAGACAAAGCATTGCCCTCAGAATCTTCCACGTGGCCCACCATCCTTACGCGCTGTCCTGCGCGAAGCTGTATTGTGGAACCTTTCGAGAGATCCGTACCCGCAATACTGTCAAGCACGACAGCATTGCGAGGGGGCGTTATGGTTAGAGCAGGATCGCCCAGAAGAGCATACTGCAACTTATTTTCGCGTCTGTCACCTTCATAGCCCTCCGATATGATATTTGCCTTGGCCAGACGGATAGCATCGCCCAGACGATACGGATTTCCTTCACCATCTGACGAGAACAGATAAGACATAAAGAAACGGTTCATGCTTAGATTCTGCGTAGAGTAAACCGTGCGAGTGGTACCATAGAAGGCTAAAGCACCGCCATTGGGATTAAGTACCGCCGTTTCACCAATATTAGCAGTCTGCCCGTCAAAAGGCATCACGTCACAGGCGGCTGTCACCCACAAGGCTGGATGCTCACTCTTCACATTAGCAAAATCTTCTCTTTGGAGCACAAATTCATGACTGAGCGTATACGTAGCTCCATGACCGGTGTAGTTCATCACAAGTGCTCCATCCTGCATCTGCTTGTGTAAAAGGGCGGTGACATCGGGATACGTATTACTTTTGATAGTGCTGACACGCTGATAGGCATCCCAATAAACCTTGTGCAGCTCGATAGCAGGATTTGCCATACGTACCCGTTCTGCCACGTTGTCCGCATCGCTCATATGTCCATTCTCATCACCATCATCACCCAGCACGTAAACAAGATTCTTCCATGCTCCTGCATTTGAATTGCTCAAGAAAGCAATACTCTTGTCCACCATGGCTTTAGCTTCGGCAAGTGTCGTTACGGGGAAACGCCCTATACCCAAATCTGATTTCTCCCTAAGCAGATTTGCTCCCTCGCCATCGTCAAGCAGGCCGAAATAGTCCTCCATCACATAGCATCGTGTGTCACTGAAACTATTTTCGCTCTCATAGCAAAGCAGATAGTCATCAGGAGAATACTTCTTCCAGGCTGTGCTCACCATACGGTTGTCCCAAGCACAGTCTCCCATAAGCAGAAGATAGCGTGGAGCATCCTTGTCTGACTGGGCACGGTCATAAAGCATCTTCATGAACCGACGGTAAGCTGTAGCATCAGGAGTACCGCTCGAAAACTCATTGTAAATATGGTCGGCACGAAATACTCCCACACGCAATCCATCATACTCAGCATGTGCATCAGCCAAACGTTGTGCTTCACTCTGCAACTTTGCGTTTGCTGGGATGATAATCACCATATCCAGACTGTCAACAGCATGAAGATCCTGATTTTCCACCTCACCCTCATAGTTTGGTTCCGGAAACGAATGGGTGACATCCAAAGCAACATAGCGAAGGGAGGGGTCCGCAACCTTAGCCAGAGCGGTCTTCTCATCCTTCACCTCCAGATTGACCAGTTCTGCCGCATGGCGAGCATAATCAATGCGAACCAAACGAGTGTCAGAAGGATTGCAGGAAATGACAAACGTGGAGGGACGCGTCTCCGAAGAAGAGAAAGCTACATAGCCATCATTAGAAGGCACCGCTATACGACGTTGATAATGCACAGCCAAATAATCCAACCGTGCATCATGACCTGCCGTACTGGTCAACTTCACTGTCCAGAGATTCCCAGTGGAATGCTCACTCACGTCATAAGTAGAAGTCGCAGAGGTAGCGTATATGTATTTGCTTATAGGACTCAGAGTCATCACCGAAAGGTCTTGGCCATTCACGTTTGGCAACAACTGGGTTTTCGCATCGCTGGAAGCCGTAAAAGCCACTGTCAGTTTTTCCCCTCCCTGAGAATCCTGAGTTCTCAGACTATACGTATGACTGTTTGAACTGGCATAATTCACTCCATCATACAGATTACTTCCTCCCCAAAACCAGGCATACTCATCTTTCTCATAAAGCACATGATCCCTAAAGGAGGATATCTCGTTGGCTGAAGCAGAAGAGGAAATGTCTGAGAGCGTTCCCATCGTTAGCGGAGAGTCTCCTTCTGTAAGAAAATAATATGCTTTTGTGGAATAGGGGTTAAACACACGTGAATCTCCGTTCCAATAGACAAGTCCATTAGCCCAGAAGAGCCATGTGTTGTCGTCCTGTTTCAGAAGAGGAATTTCTTGCAGATCATCATAGTCACTATCTGCCTGTATCAACTCTTTCTGACGGTGTCCTCCGTAACCATACAGCCGTACCTTATCTGGATTGGAGAATCCCATACGACGAAGGCGCGAACGCGTCAGACTGTAAACACCATCTTGTGTCACATAAATCTTCACCCACTTGCCTTCTCTCAGAACAGAGTGGTCTGCATACCGGGTGGCAGGTTCCGACAAGACTTTACGAGCATGGGCAGCCTTTGGAAGGGGGGAGATGGTAACACGCGCAGACAGGAGTTTCAAATAACGCCCATCCTTGCGGATAACAGGAATAAACGAAATATCCAGGAAACCAGCTTTACGCTGTACTCCTATAGAAGATACAATCTGAATAGAATCCTGTATCAAAGAATCAAACTGCAACGCAACCTCACGTTCAGTTGGCGTTAGCACCGTATATTCGGGATAATCCAGCGAAACCTTATAATCATAGTTCCGATAGTCAGACTCTAAAGGAATGACCTCTGTATAATAAGGTAAAGTAGAATCTATACGCAGTTCGTTCCAGTCCAGTTGCGTAAAGTCTGCACGAATGTCCTTCCCTCCCATCCGCTGAGAGGAAGCTGCAACCATATGCTCGCCCATCAGCAGAGCAAGCGTCAGACACATCACATACAGGCATCTATTCATCTTTGAGCCTTTTCTCTATTTATTTTTTTTATTTGCTTTGCACCACTCTTTATCTCACATGGAAATCCAGTAAAGGACGGTCTTCCAGAAATCCCTCCAAGTGGTCATCTATCTGTACTGGCCCCACACCAGCAGGAGTACCCGTGAAAATAATATCACCTGTCTTCAGTGTGAAATAGCGACTGATGAAGCTTACCAGTTTGTCCACGCTGTGCAACATGTCGCCCGTATAGCCGCATTGTACCGTCTGTCCGTTTATCTTGAGATTGAAATGAAGATTTTGCACATCACCCACCTCTTTCAGCGTAACCCAAGTACCGACAACGGCACTACCATCAAACCCCTTACATAAGTCCCAGGGAAGTCCAGCGGAGCGTAACTGCTGCTGCAAGTCTCGTGCAGTAAAATCTATTCCCACCGAAACCTCATCATAATACCGATGCGCAAACCGCTCTGGGATACTTCTCCCAAGATGATTGATGCGTACCACCAGTTCTGTCTCATATTCGCAACGCTGCGTGTAGTCTGGTATGAAGAAAGGTTTTCCACCCGTCAACAGAGATGAGTCTGCCTTTGTAAACACCACTGGGTCTTTATATAATAACGTATCATGGAGTTCTTTATTGTGCTCCAAATAGTTCATTCCTATTCCAAATATCTTCATCTGCTGTATTTTTTAACTAAAGTGGAGAGAATCACGTTTCGCTATTTAAGTTCAGAACAAAGATAAAAAGAAAAGTGGAATCCCCGAATGGGAATCCCACTTTTTATCTTGTTTCCGTCTTTTTAAGACCATTACTCTGCACGCAGAGTGAAACGCTTGAAGTCAGTCACAGTCAGACCCTTCTCGATAGAGTTCAGATATGAAGCTACCGTAAGGTTCTTGTCCCAAATATACTCCTGGCTGAGCAAGCAGTTTTCCTTGAGGAACTTGTTCAGACGACCCTTAGCGATATTCTGAATCATAGCTTCAGGCAGGTTGTGCGACTTCTCCTCAGACACCTCCTTGATGATAGCCTTAGCACGCTCAACATCCTCAGCGGTAATCCAGCCCTTGGCGATGTTGCTCTCCATGTGCTCTTCGCTATTAACCAAAGCAGGATTGATACCAGCCTTCTTCAAGGCGTTCTCTACAGCTTTCTGCACCTGCTCTGCCTTTGTCTTTTCAATAGCTACGGCAATCTCATTGTCCTTTACAGACTGAGGAACACCGCTCTCGTCAATAGCCACAGGAGCAGCACTTGCAATCTGCATAGCCACATTCTTGCCAACAGTCTCATCAGCAACAGGTGCGCTCAAAGCTACCATTGCGCAAAGACCATTACGATTCATGTGGTTGTAAATGCAGATGTTGTCGCTCTCAATATACGAGTAGCCATCCAACTCCATCTTCTCACCAGTAATACCACTACGTGCGGTAACAGCATCAGCCACTGTGCCTTCGCCCAAGGGAAGAGCCTTCACCTCATCGAGTGACTTACACTTGTTGGCAACAGCTGCATCCAGAATCTGCTGAGTCAGAGCAACGAAGTCTGCATTGTTAGCAACGAAGTCTGTCTCGCACTTCAAAGCGATAATAGCGCCAAAACCGTTTTCTGCCTTTACCAGCACACAACCTTCAGCCGTTTCACGATCGCTACGCTTTGCTGCAACAGCCTGACCTTTTTTACGCAGATAAGCCACAGCACCGTCCATATCCTCAGACTCTGCCAATGCCTTCTTACAGTCAGACAGACCAGCTCCGGTCATTTCGCGAAGCTTCTTGATATCGGTCATTGTAACATTCATAGTTCTTCTCTTCTTGTAATTTGTTAATTACTCTGCAACGGGTGCCTCCTCAGCAGAAGCCTCTTCAGCAGGAGCTTCCTCTTCGCGAGCCTTACCATTGCGACGACCTTTCTTTACAGGCTGATCCTCTTGCTGAGCAGCTGCTTCTGCATCAGCTTTCTCTGCCTTTCTCTCCTCCAGACCCTCAGCAATAGCTGCACAGCATGCATCCAGGATCACGTCGATGCTCTTGCTGGCATCATCGTTGGCAGGAATCACGAAGTCAACATTCTCGGGGTTAGAGTTTGTATCTACGATACCGAACACGGGAATACCCAGACGGGTAGCCTCACGAACGGCAATCTGCTCCTTCAGCACATCTACCACGAAGAGAGCTGCAGGCAGACGATTCAGATCTGCGATAGAGCCAAGGTTCTTCTCCAGCTTAGCACGCTGACGGCTAATCTGCAGGATTTCACGCTTGCTCAAATTGCTGTATGTGCCATCAGCTGTCAGCTTGTCGATGTTTGCCATCTTCTTCACAGCCTTACGGATTGTGGGGAAGTTGGTCAGCATACCACCGGGCCAACGCTCGATTACATAAGGCATATTCACAGAAGAAGCCTTCTCTGCCACTACCTGCTTAGCCTGCTTCTTTGTAGCGACGAAAAGAATCTTCTTGCCGCTCTTTGCCACCTGCTTCAGTGCCTCTGCAGCCTCGTCTATCTTGGCAACAGTCTTGTGCAAATCGATAATATGAATCCCGTTACGCTCCATGAAGATGTAAGGAGCCATTGCAGGGTTCCACTTTCTCTTGAGGTGACCAAAGTGACAGCCAGCCTCCAGCAATACATCAAAATTAGTTCTTGACATTGTTCTTTTGTGTTTGATTTATTTGTTTACTTTCTTTTTTAATTCTTCCGGACTTTCGCCCGAACGCGCTTCCCTGGCTGTTCATCTATTCTCTGAGCCAGCCGTCGAAGCTACGATTTTCATTTATGTTTGAGGAACCAATCTGCAAGTAGTCCCATCAGGTCTTCAGCCGACGGAAGTCAAGCAGATTTAGATACTAAACACAAGTGCTGCTTCCACGCCATCATACAACAGCATAAAGGCAGCACTCGTTTTCTTTTCCAGAAAAGAATACTAACGTTTGCTGAACTGGAAGCGACGACGTGCCTTTGGACGACCTGGCTTCTTACGTTCAACAGCACGGCTATCACGTGTCATGAAGCCTTCTGCACGAAGAGCCTTCTTGTCCTCAGCGTTAATCTTCACCAATGCGCGAGCGATAGCCAGACGCAAAGCCTGTGACTGACCAGTGAAGCCACCACCGAAAAGATTAACCTTGATATCATACTTTTCCACAACATCAAGCAGGCTCAGTGGCTGCTTAACCACATACTGCAGGATGGTGCTGGGGAAATACTGCTCCAAAGTACGCTTGTTGATAGTAATGTTACCACTACCCTCTGATACATACACACGAGCCACCGCGCTCTTGCGACGGCCAACTGCATTTGCTATATACTTACTTTCCATCGCTTTTCTTACTTATAGAGGTTAATGTCAATAGCCTTGGGGCTCTGAGATTCATGCTTGTGCTCAGCACCGCCATAAACATAAAGATTGCCCAGCAGCTGATCAGCCAACTTGTTCTTAGGCAGCATACCCTTAACAACCTTATGAATCAGCTTGTCCGCACCATTAGGCTTAGCCAGAATAGAAGCGGGAGTTGCCTTGCGCTGACCACCGGGATAACCTGTATACGACAGATACACACGATCAGTCATCTTGTTACCTGTGATGCGAATTTTATCTGCATTCACCACGATAACGTTATCGCCGCAGTCCACATTGGGAGTGAACTCGGGCTTATACTTACCTCTGAGAAGTTTAGCCACCTTTGTACACAAACGACCGAGCACCTGGTCTGTAGCATCCACTACGACCCACTCTTTCTTGACAGCCGCCTTGTTGATAGAGATGGTCTTGTAACTTAAAGTATTCATTTCGATAGATTTACTCTTTATTCAATTTGTTACTGTTCTCGTTTTGGCTTGATTCACGGACCACCCCTCCTGGCCAAAGGAAGAGGCTATCCACACAAACCGCGAAGGCATTTTTCATGCCCTCTTGATAATAATCGGCGTGCAAAGGTATGACTTTTTCACGAACAAGCAAATTTTTTCTCTCATTTTCAACACTTTTTCAACAAATAAGTTTTCGCCCAACGGATAGGATTTCGGCTCACCCGATAAACATAGGGGAAATATATAATTACTCTCATTTAAATTGGACATAGCTTTTTGACTGCAAAGGTCGCCATGTTTTTAAATAAGACGGTGCTTTTCGGATAGCACCCGAGAAACTCTTCTCTATTTTACAACAACTATCTTCTTTCCCCCGATTATATAAATACCATCTTTAGGTACATCCTGATGTTTACGCCCTTGTAAATCGCAAATATATTCACTGGTACTTTTTGTTTCCTCGCTTTTCTGAATACGTGTAACCAACTCTCCTTTCTCATTTGGCCATAAGTCATAAAGCACCTCTCCATCACGTTCAAAATGGACAAGGATGGAGCGGTAATTGCCATACAAAGGAGAACCATTCTCTTCTCTCCTAATAGGGCACGATGGGGCCATGATACAGGAGCTGGCATTCCAACTTACAACACCTATACCTCTAATCAGTTTTATTCCCCCGTCAAGCTCTTTTATACTTTTCTGTACGCCCGCATGAATATCTGTAGTATAAGTGATGAACTCATCTATACCAATATATTCTAACACTTTATTTGTACCAAAATTTCCTTTCTCGATCTTCTTGATTGTTCCAAAGGAATAAGAATGGCCAGGAAAACGTGTGGTAGCAGATTCTTCCATATCTTCGAAACGTAGCTCTTTGCCCAACTGCCAATCAAAATCGTACAGGTTGGCAGGGTACTGAAAGTCAGGTCGTCCTTCTACGTGGTTTCCTGCATCGTAAGGTTTTGTCACAGCCACCACATTATTCCTTTCACAAACAATATAGGCAATAGAGTCTGGCTGCCCTTCCTTATGTTGCCAAATATATCTGCAACTATCATTATTGACTATAGTGTCACCTTTTACGTAATAGTCCACCAACTCGTAATTCGGGAAATGTTTACCATTGATAGAATCGAACCATGAGTCATACTTCTGCGTGTCCAAATGCAACTCTGTCCATTTAGTCCCTTCGGGATAAAATGTTTGAGCTTTCACGTCATTTACCATATACAACAGCAAAAAAGCTAATGATAACAAAATCTTACTTTTCATATCTGTAAACTATTTTATCTTATTATGGATGATTGCTTCACAACAAAAGTAGCTCCCTTTGCAATAACCGTATTTCCTCCATCTGTATTTACATCGGACAGCAGTGAACTCTTGGACATAGAAGATTGTGGAGCACTCGTTAAAGAATAAATGCTGCCATATATTTTCCCAGTTGCTAAAACAGGACCCTCAAAATAGCCAGCGTATACTCCTGGATATTTTAGGGCATTGGGATATATTCCTGTTGAAGTACCGTAAATTCCGACTGAATTCCATCCTTTAAGAGACATGCTTGCAGAACCTAATACACCTATATTGCATTCTCCTCCTTGACCTTCTCCAAGCACCCCGATGGCAGGGCATGATGTATCTGTACTTTTTGATAAAGAATGTATTCCCACATTCCTCACTATAGACATGAGTGAATTATTATTGCCCGTTTGCCCATTTCCCTCCGCATATACAGATAGTTGCGAGTACATATTCTTATCTCCAATCTTTACTTTACCCAAAGAATCAACTTCAAATTGTGCGTAGACATTAGATGAATAAATCCCCAGTCCTAAAATCAGAATAGTTTCATGTTGTTTTGTTGTTTTGTTTGTTAATAATAAAAGATATGTTCACGTGTTATATTAACGGTCTTTAGCAATGCTTGCACTTCAACCTCGCGACAAATATAGATATATTTTCTATAACATTAAAACAATACTTCGGTAAATTTTCACCGATAAATTAAAATTAAACAATAGAATCGGAGTTAGCCGATTCAAAAATATATTAAACAAATCGGTCATTAGAGTTTTTCCACGCAAAAAGTTAGACTATAGCAGGTTATACTCTCGTTATAGTATCTGTATGCTAACATAACACGTGACTTTTGCTCTATTCTGAGACAAAATGGAAGCGAAATTTTCTAATGACCGATTTGGGTTTAAAGATGCATAAGACGGTGCTTTTCGGATGGCTGCGAACGGAGAACGAACGGGGTGGACCTACTGTGAGATCCACCCCCCTTCTTTCTGCTTTATCGGTTCTGACTAAGAGCCAGTCCTCATTTTCTTACTTGACCATAATCTTCTTGCCACCGATGATGTAGATACTACCCTTCTGCATCTTCTGTACGCGCTGTCCGCTGAGGTTGTAGATGGCTGAAGACTTACCTGCAACGGTGTTGCCTGCAACGGTGTTGATACCATCCGCAAGACCTATCAGTACGGGATAAGCACCTTCCTCCATGCTGCATGACCAGATCTTGTCGTTCCAGCCGACAACGGTCTTCTGCAAATCAGCAAAGTTACTGCCATCATAATAGCTAATGCCTGTAGTGACGTCGTTCTCAGCCAGTGCGCCAAAGATATTTTCGGTGTTGTTCCATACTACGATGTTGGTGTAGGTGGCAACAGCGTCACCCTTGCCCTCTGTAGTACCAACCAGACCCTTACCTTCGGGAACTGTACCAGCGCCATAGAAATTGGTAACAGTGAAGGGAGCTGTCACACGTGCGGCAAGCACGCCTGTAGCCTCTACCGTACTGGTCAGTTTCACATTTGCGTAGCAGTTCTTCACCACGGTAGGACCATACACACGGCCAATCAATCCACCTGTATAAGACTTCACGCCCAGGACTTCACCGCTTACCCACACGTTCTCCAACGTGGTAGTCTGCACATTACCATCCTTGTCTGTGAAATTAGGATGACTGCTGTGGCTGCACAGCATACCTGTACCGGAATTGATGCTTGTGATGCTCATATTCTCGAAGCCTACATTACGAACCGTGCCGCAAAGTACGCCGAAGAAGCTTGGATAATTACCACCAGAGCATGTGAAGTTCTTGATTACATGGCCCTTACCATCAAGGCTGAGATAGTTGCTGTAGGACTTACCTTCATACACATCACTCTCTTGATTCAAGATTGCCCAGTTCTTCACGCCAGACATATCAATATCGTTGGTCAGCACGAAGTAGGTCATCCGACCAGGAATCATACAGTTGCGCATAGCCTGAAGTTCGGTTGCGTTGCTCAGAGGATAAGGATCATCAGCTGTACCCTTATGCTTGGCCATTTCTGAGAGTGCTTCGTTGCTGTAGGTTCCATCTGCTGCCTTACCAACCAGCTTATGAGTAGCATCGAGCACAGGAGTAGCATCCTGGCCCAGTGTCTGATACCATGCGGGATTCACGTCGAGTCCTTTGTTGAGCAGGTAGCAGACCTCTCCACTCTTGAGCTGGTCCTCAGAAACGCCCTTCGCACCAGCAGGCACATCACCCAGAGCATTCAGATAGAAGCTGTTGCTTACTGCACAAGCACCAGGATTGCGGCAAATGGTATTGCATCCGTTCACATCCAGGTCGAAAGTACCGATCTGCAGACAGTTTTCCACTCTCACCGTTGCAGAGCTCCAACCCACAAGTCCGCCACAGCAGTTTGTGCTTGTACCCTTAATGCTACCAGCAAAGAGACAGTTGGTGAGATTCACATTGGCATTTGCACAACCAACGAAACCTCCATGAGTACCATCACCCGAAACGCCTGTCTCAATGTCCACATAACTTGCCACATTAGAGATAATGCTGGTACCACCACCTGTAATACCGAACACACTACCCGCAAACTGTCCGTTTGTGATGATACTGCCTCGAATGGTTAGATTCTTGACCGTAGCATTATCCGAGTTGGCAAAGATGGCAGCATTGTTCTTGTCAGTCTGGATAGACAAGGTGATTGTATGATTATTACCATCGAACACATTATAGTATTGGTTCATGATCTGGCTTGAAGAGAAATAGTCAATGTCAGCCATCAACTTGGCATCCTTTCTGATGCCCTTGTTGATCATCACAGAATAGTAAGCCATCTGAGCGTTGTTGCGAATCTCGCATACTCCGTTCACGATGTCTGGCTGCACGCCAGTGTTCTTCAGTTCCTCCATAGCCAGAGCCTCTTCTGTTGAGTATGCACCCTTGTCGTAATTCTCCCAGAAGTTTTCTACTGTGGTCTGAATCTTTGTGCCTTCAGCCTCGTCAATCTTACCCTCAGCCTGCAGGTCGCTCACCACAGCAGCAAGCAACTCAGCCTCGTCAGCCATTGCCACGTATGCGGCACGTCCCTCAGCATACTGATTAAAGAGATCTGAGAAGGTCTGTACCAGTGCATACTTCTGCTGCACGTCTGTAGCAGTAGCCACCTCTTCAATAGCCTTCTTGAGACCGTCCTTGATAGCCTGTGGGCAGTTGGGTTTCTGCACATAGTCCACATCATCCGACTCAAAGTCAACGATTGCCTGGGCGCGTGCTCCCTGCGAGGCCAGTACCTTGTCCATGTAGCCTTCAGCCTCGTCCAAGGTGGCGAAGTAATACAGATGTATGTTGCTCAGTCCAGCCCATTCGCTACCAGCCGTAGCTGCCAACTTACGGAATCCTGCAGTCAGAGTGCCATCAGTAACCTGAGTCAGCAGATAGTTCTGTGCGCGTCCGGCACTGGCTGCGTTTGCCATACTCGTACGTCCGTGGATGGCATAAGCCAGCACATTTCCCTCATTATCCTCGATGGGCAAGTCAACCGATCCGTCACTTCCTGTTGCTGTCAGGAAGCAGTTCACGCCATCCACAGCCTCGTCAGCAGGAATACGTGTCTCGTATGAAGTGGGCACGAATGTGTTGTCTCCATTCAGATAGATGCTTGTATTATAATAGGTAGAGTAACGGTCATTGAACGCTCTGCTTGCTGCGTTGACAGCCAGCACGTAGACACCGTTTCTTACGCCATTCAGAGTCTGGTACATGTCGACAGCAGCCTCACCATAGTACTCTGCAGAAGAGAGTCCCGTGGTCTCGCTCTTAATCGTACCGTTAGCCTTCGAGCTACCGCTCCAGCCATTGACACCATCCTCGAAGTTTGCGTTTGTGAGCAGGTCTGTCACCTCACTACCCGACTGGTAGCCATACTTGATGGCGTCAGCCAACATCTGGTCAATCTGAGCCGTCTCTGCCACGATCTCTTCCGTGGAGAGCTCGTGTGTGGTGTAGATGTAGTCAGCACCGCCATTGGGGAACTTGTCGTTAGGCTCATCGCTCGACTCCAGATAGTCTGTCAGCTCATCGCGGTTTTCACCTTCGAAGTCCACGTTCTTTTCCAGATAAGCCTTCGTGTCGTCTACCTTTGCCTTGTAGGCGGCGTAAGCAGCCACAGAAGCCTCAAGGCTTGTGCGTGCGGCTGTACATTCGGGCAGTTCACCCATAATTTCCTCTATGGTGTTGAGAGACTCTATGGTGTTGAGTTCTTCCTCATAGGCGCTGATCAGAGAAGTGGTGGCAACCAGGTCCTGCACATAAGCGCGTCCCTCGTTCAGCAGACGCTCCTTATATTCAGCCAATGTTGCCTCGTCATGAATATCAGCATACTCATCGCCCACTTGGTAGACCAATCCATGAGTCTTGTCGAAGACAGGCTGGTTGTCCTCGCCAATAGTCTGGTACCATACAGGATTGGTTTGCAGTCCGCCATTGAGCATGTAAGTCAACTTACCGTTACTTACCTCCTCCATGGTGATAGCCGTACACTGTCCGTGGGTAGAATAAGAATTGTTGCATGAGGCATCGCCACGATACATAGAAGTGCCCTGACTGTCAACACCGTCTACTGATGCTGTTGACCAGCAGCCCGTGATGTAAGCGCCGTATGCCCAACCAGAGAGCGCTCCACCCTCGCGTCCGCTCTTGACGGTTCCTGTCACATAGCAGTTGCGCATGGTCAGCTGGGCGCAGTTTCCGTCGTTGCATCCGAAGATACCGCCACCGTTCTGTTCTGCCACAACCACGCTACCCTCATTGCCCACGCATGAGATAGTAAGGTTGGCTGAGGTCTTGGCGCAACCAACCACACCTGCATAAGACTTACCAGTAATCGAGCAGCTGGCGTCCAGTATCAGATTCTTTATGACCACACCGCCTGTCACAGTACCAAAGAGACCTACGCCCTGCTGTTCCGGACGGTTCACCACCAGATTGCTGATACGGTGCAACTGTCCGTCGAAGCTGCCCGTAAACCTCTTGTCAGGTGTACCGATAGGCTCAAAGTCTATGCCCTCCATGTCGATGTCTGCTGTCAGCACAGCGTCTGCCGAGTGACCCATGTTCACATACTTGCTCAGCCAGTTGAGCTGGGCAGCGTTACCGATTTGGTACACACCGTCTATCTGTGGTACGAAGTTCATATCCACGCTGCCACACACCGTACAGAAACCATCTTCGTACTGGTGAGAGGGCAATGCCGAAGCATCATTCGTAAAGGAGATGTTGTCTCCTGTGGGTGTACCGTCGCAACGAACATCCCCCTGAGCATACACAAGCTTGTGAGTATCGAAGGGCACGGGATAGGTATCCTCTCCCAATGTCTGATAGAAGGCGTTCTTGCCCATAACGTTATTTGCTCTGAAAGCCAACTCACCACTTGCGATTCCATTGTCAGCTATCGTCACCAGTGTGCTTCCGCTATTGGTCTGCTTGGTCTCTTGGGTGTAGACGCTGCCTATCACGGTCACCTCGCTTGGGTGTCGTGCAAAGTTGTAGTTGTCCTCACCGCCCACCTCAGAGATGTCGCCAGCCATGATACAGTTGGTGATGGTGGTTCTTCCAGCGCTCCACCCTACGAGTCCGCCTACGTTTTCGGCGTCAGGAGCCGTAATCTTACCCGTATAGATACAGTTTGTCAGATAAACGTATGCTGAGGCGTGATTACACAGGATGCCGCCATAGGCTGTATTACCAGTTGCCGTACTGGTGATGTTCACCTGGCTCACGCAGTTGGTAATATAACCACTTGTACTGGTTCCCACGATACCCGCCGTACGGGGGTGCGAGGTCTTGATGTCACCCTTCACCGTCAGGTTCTTGATTGTACCTGCGAAGTAGGGGAAGAGGCACTGGTATTCGCCTGTGGTCTCATAGCCCACGGTTATGGAATGCCCCGCACCGTCAAAGGTGGAGCTGTACGAATAGCTGTTGGTACCCATAAACGTGGTGTGACCCGTATAGTCGATGTCTTTCTCCAGCTTGGCATTCAACTGCATTCCCTGGTTTACATAGCCAGCATAAGTCTCAAGGTCCTGGGCTGTGGAGAGCAGACACGTTCCGCTTTCGTCCTGTTTCAGATCATCCAGCACGGGTGGCTCATAGGCACCGATGCGGATGTTGCGTATCTGCAGCACACCTGTACCAGAGTTTCCGAAGTCGAAACGCAACTGGTCACCCGCCTTACCCCAAGTGAAATTGGTTCTTGAGCCACCGATGTTGATTTGAGCTTCCGTCCAAGTGTCTGTCGGCTCAAGGATAAACTGCTGCTCACGTCCACCTGCAATAGGCGAGAAGAAGAATTCCACACCTCCGCCAAGGTCTTGATTCAGTTTGTACTCAAACTTCACGGTGTTTTGCTCCTCCGTCAAGTCTGTCTCAATTTGGGTCATCAAAGCATAAGGGTCTCCCCCCGTCACGTTGACAAGCCACATGTTGTTTCCCAAGTCGGCAATGTCTACCGAATGTCTTCCGCCTTGCAGGAAACCCAAATAGCCCGTGTCTTCCGCACCAGCGCTAAAGGTTACTGCCAGCGAAGCCAGAAATAACAGTAATTTCTGTTTCATAATGGTTTGATTTTAGTTAATATTTGGTCAAAAGTTCTCGTTTCTCTCGCAAATATACTTTTTTTTCCGCACTCACACCACGTATTTTACTTTTATTCACATTTTTATGAGGGGAGGAGGAGGGAGGGAGAACTTTTGTGGGTTGGGGAGAGAAAAGAGAGGGACCTGGTCTTGCGAGGGTCTTTTTTTTGGGGGGGAGAGAAAGGGGAAGGAGGGGAAGAGGAGGCTACCCTTGTCTGGTGTAGTTCTCTCTTCCCCTCCTTGGAGAGGGAGCG
>CAKRRN010000002.1 GCA_934394435.1 uncultured Bacteroidaceae bacterium | reverse complement strand
ACATAACTCACCTGACCAGCATCATCCTTCACATAGCCTCCTGGCCATGTGCCAGCGTTGAGCATCTTCTCACACTCACTCATTGAATAGGGATTCTCTCTTGTCCCCTTTATCGACGTCTTTGCCATAGTTTTTATCCTTTAGTTAGTTGTATGTAAGTATCATCAGTAATAACCACATGAGCAACAACACTCATATCATCACCATAAGCAACATGTTTTTCATCTTCATCCTTATTCGCCAATAAGGGATTGCTGGTGACAAATATACCCCTTATTTCTTTCATGCAAAAGTTTGTACCACTTTTACACATTATATTTAGCAATTTTTCCCAAAAACTCACGTGTTTATGGGAATATCACATCTATATGCCTTCTAAAAAGAGGGCACTAACTGAATATCTATATTAGGTAATTAAAAATTATAAAGTAGCGATTGGAGGAAAACGGTGATCAAATGAACTTTCATGAAGTGAGAGAAAAAGAGTTCTTACTTCCAATACCCCTGCTCATAGAAGAATTTCCACAAAGGAGCAGCCATGAGCGACTGGCGAAACTCGCCCGCAAGCAACATCTGCCACACCTCTTCTGGCTTGAAGAAGTAGACCTCCAGATACTCCGTATGGTCAAGATGCTGACTTCCCATGCGCTCTACACCCATAGCCATAAAGCAATGACACAGATTGGTCATCGTACTGGGATTTGCTGATATTTCCATTAAACTTGTCCAGACACCACCTCCAAAGCCTGTTTCCTCCATCAACTCACGTCGAGCAGCCTGCTCAGGCGTTTCGCCTTTCTCCATCACTCCAGCAACAATCTCGTATGAGGTCTCTCCAAGAGCATGTCTGTACTGACGTTCCAAAATCATCTGCCCGTCTGTAGTCATCGCTATCACGTTTATCCAGTCTGGATATTCCAGCACATAATACTCTTCCTGCACTACCCCATTTGGCAAACGAACAGCATCACGTCGCGCAGTTAGCCAAGGTCTCTTTATCAGATATTCCGAAGAAAGGGTTTCCCACTTAATGTCTCTTTTCATAAATACCTCCTACAATAAAACTTGTATCGAAACATAATTATATTCAAGTAAAGTCAAAAAGGCGGTGGAAGTCACTTCCCTTTAAGGGCAAATTTACAAAACTTTCTTCACATGACAAACATGAATAAAGTCTTTTATTTTCCCCAAAAAGGATAAGCTTAACCCAAATAGATTGGGGGTTAAATGTCCGACAAAGATATTCTATTATGATGCATTTGCTCACGAAACTCTTTAGGACTCATTCCTGTTATCTGTTTGAACTGTGTTGACAGATGTGCAGGGGAACTATAACCAAGGAGATACGCTATTTCACTGGTACTTTGCTGGCTATAACAGAGCAATTCCTTAGCATACTCTATGCGATGAAGAATGGTGAACCGTTCTATGGTCATTCCGTTGACCTCACTAAACAATTTGCTAAGAGTGCTATAGTCCTTGGACAGGCGAGCAGCAAGATACTCAGACATCTTCTGCCTGTCTCCCTTCATTCGTACCCACTCAATTACGGCTATACGCAACTGCTCTACGAGGTAAGCGCGTGGATCATCAAGCAACTCAAATCCCATTTTATTTAGTGCCTCAGACAGACGCTTTCTCTGTTCTATAGTCATCTGCCCGTCAATCTCAGCTTCCCCAAGCCGAATACCAAGGGGAACAAGACCCTCGGAAACAAGGATAGTCCTCACTGCCATAATGCAACGAGGACATACCATATTCTTTATTAGCAATTTCATATAACGAGACTTTCTGTTCTCAGTCTGTACATTTAAATCCCACCTGTTCGACTGCTTTCTTGATATCGTCTGAAGAGGCGGTTCCTTCTACATGAGCCTCCTTGGTCTGCAGATCTACCGTAGCAGAGGTTACGCCCTCCACAGCCAGTATGGCTTTCTCAACTGTTGCACGACAATGATTGCAATTCATTCCTTCAATGTGATATACTTTCATTTTCTCTGTATTTATGATAATAGTATTCTCTTTACGTTTACGCTGTAGCACAAGGGCATTGAACAATAACAGCAGGAGCAATACGCCAGAAAGAATTTCCCACCAAGGACTACCTGCCATGCAGCAAGTGTTTGAGTTCGTCAGCCGCCCTAAAAAATCTACAAGATGATGAAACTGGAGATAGTCAACAATACTTCCAAATATCACAGCCCCAGTAATGATTGAAAACAAATATACCAACATGGTCCTAACTCCCAACACCTTTCTCACTACAAATATAGATGCAAGATTACATGCTGGACCTGCCATAAGCAACACAATAGCAGCACCTGGAGTAAGACCTTTCATCATCAATGCCACCGCTACAGGAATACTACCCGTGGCACACACGTACATCGGTATGGCTATAAGAAGCACAAGCAGCATCGAAGCGAATGTATTACCGTTGAGAAACATAAACCACTCGTCTGGCACACATATGGTTATGACTGCTGCCACTACCAATCCCAGCATCAGCCAACGACCTATATCCTGCATCATCTCTACGAATCCATAATGAAGAGCTTCCTGAAATCGTACAATAAAGCTTTTCCTTGAAGATGTCTCAAACTCTCCACTGGAAACCATCTGCTTTTCAGCTTTATCCCCCGACATGGCGAGAAGTCCTCCAAACATAGCTGTCAAGAGTGCAGCTACGGGGCGCACTATAGCGAAAGGCAAGCCCATCAAACCATATGTGGCAATAATACTGTCGACTCCCGTCTGAGGAGTAGCTATCAGAAAAGAAACAACCGCTCCACGCGAGGCTCCCTCACGACGCAACGACATAGCTGCAGGTATCACTCCACACGAGCAAAGGGGCAACGGAATACCAAACAATGCCGCATATACCACAGAACTGAACTTACCCGCAGAGAGGTATCTTCCAAAAATATTTCCTGGAATAAATGAATGCATGAGTCCCGAAAGCAGAAATCCAAACAGCAGATAAGGTGACATCCCACACACGATATGCAAAAATTGATCCATACTCCTTTTCCTTATTTTTTTGTGCTGCAAAGTTATGCAAAAAGACTTATCTCTTATATTACAGAATTATGGATAAGACTTATATTACAATCAAAAAAAGAGCGAAAGCCTATGACCTCTCATATTATATAACCCAAATCAAGGATTACCCGATAAACCAAGAGGTGTCTTTTCTGATTTCAGTAGACACTTTTTTTGTTTATAAACTGTGAAGGTAAACACTACTAAGTCCATGTGATGGACATCACTTTACCAAAGTGATATCTATATTTTTCAAAGGAAATAGGCATAGCCTTCCATAAACAGAAGGCTTAGTTTGATCTAAACTATGGGCATAGTTTGTTTTGACGTATGCTATACCTATGTTTTTCGGTAAAGTATACCTGTAAGGAATTCTGAAGTATCCTAAGATACTTGGCCTACTATCTTAGGACGGTTTAGGAAGTATCTTAGGAAACATAATAGACTCATATGAATCGGTATCTAAGAACCTATCGGGTGAGCATAAAAACGGCATGAAACTAGTCTGTCTGCCCCGATGAATACACCCCACACAAATAAACCCAAATCGGTTACATTAGGCTGATTTGGGTTAATGAGTTCCTAATCCATCTGAGTGAAGGCATACTACTGGTGTTGGCAAACATAACAGCAGTCCCGTCAGTACCACCTAGTTGGTACCGACGGGACTGGTCAAGGAATCTCTGTAACCTATTTATTTCTGCGCCTCATGTCCTGTTTCTACAAGGAGACTGCACGCTGGACTGGTATAATTTTTAGACCGCAGCTATTTTTTTAGAGAATAACCTACTTAATGACCACTTCATTATTGGTCATCATATTCTGCACAATAGTACCAGAGGGAATTTCCGCATCTTCTCCTTTTATTGCCAGACAGCCCAAGCAAGGCCATAAGAAAATACCCAAACCTACTCCAAGACCTATAGCCTTCCCCTTCTTGCTTACGCCCTCTCTAACCAATGGCTGTCCCATCAAGCGAACGACTTCTCCATTGCTGGCTGTAGTAGAGAGAATCGTAACAGAAACTGTACCTGGACGTCCACAACCACGTCTTTTAGTACTTGTCACCTGATTAAGTACAGGAGTGCCTGCCGCAATAGCCATAACCCCATCCACTTTCACATCTTGGGCTACAATAATATTTGCTGAGGTACTCTTACTTGTTACTTTTTCTGTAAATGTTACGGGAATGAGCGTACCTGTCTTCAGAGTCTTCTGTGCAAATGTTCCAGTGAAAGAAAACATCATGGAGAGTAGAATAATTTTTCTAAGCATAATGTCTGATTTTTGTAAATAAATTGTTGCAAATATAGTTTGGAAATAAGGAAAAGCACGCTCTCTTGTGTAGCTAATTTGGCTTCACTTTGTATCCGATTTGTCACAGTTTGAATAAGACACAGAGAGATCATGAAAGAAATCGTGTTTTAGAACTTGACTAATTCGCATTAACAACGCCGTATCTATACTGCTTTTTTTTAAAATCTTATAGGCATTTGTTCGGTCACAGCCCAATTTCGCCGACAACCATGCAGGCGTACGTTCCTGACGAATAAGTTCTTCTAATATAAGTTGACCTATATGTTGCATATAAAAAAGAGCGGAACTGAATGTTTCTTATTCAAAATCCAGGTACCGCCAAGTAACCGCGTAAACGAATAAGCACAATCAGTTCACGCCCTTGCGGACGCGAACTCTTTGCATACTTATTCTCGTTTACTTCAATTGGCGGTTTCGGATTTTGAGAAAAGAATGACCTAAGTTCTATATTTTAGATTTCTATTTATTTATTATCTTATCAATCTGCCAGTTTTGTTCATTATAATATTTATGTTTTAGCTGGATTACCATATGGTTCTTCCATCCTTAGTACTTCTCCTATGCAAACTTACGACAATCCATCGAAACAACTTATCAAAAGGCTTGTGCATTAGTTAATCAGTCATCACTTTACTCCTCCTGAATCAGTTGCAACAGACGACTTACAGCCTCCTCTTCTGGGATGTTTTTCTCCACACACACCTTACCACGGTAGAGTGACACCTTATGACGCGCGGCTCCCACATATCCATAGTCTGCATCCGCCATCTCGCCAGGTCCATTCACAATGCAACCCATGATAGCTATCTTGAGCGTATTCAAGCGTGGATGAGTGATGGCTGCTTCTTTGACTGCTTTTTTTATACGTGCAATAGTCCCCTGCAAGTCATAGAGCGTACGTCCACATCCTGGACAGGAAATAAACTCGGTATGGGTGAAACGCACACGTGCTGCCTGCAAGATACTGTCTGCCAAACGAGGTTGAGGAATGCCATGATTGGTTATAACCAGATCTGTGGCACGTCCGTCAATCAAAGGAGCACCAGCTGCCATAGCAGCCTTCAGCATTAGGTCTTCCTCATCTTCCTCATTCAGTTCAAGATGCATGACACCCTCTTCGACTGGAGCTGTTCTGCGAAGTGTGGCACATTCCCCGATGAAGTTTACCAACTTGCGTGCCACAGGGATTTCACATTCTGGTTCCTCCGACAAGGATACGCGTATGGTATCGCCCAATCCTTCGGTCAGCAATGCACCAATGCCCACAGCACTACGTACACGTCCGTCCTCTCCCTCCCCTGCTTCCGTAACACCTAAATGCAAGGGGAAATGCATATCTTCACGGTCCATAGCCTCAGCTAACAGGCGCACCGAACGGACCATCACCACAGTGTTGCTGGCCTTAATGCTTAAGACTATCTCATTGAAATCAGCTTTACGACAGATACGCAGAAATTCCATACACGATTCCACAATGCCTTCTGGTGTATCACCATAGCGTGACATGATACGGTCAGACAACGAACCATGGTTGACACCAATGCGTACCGCAGTGTGATGTGCACGACAAATCTCCAAGAAAGGCAACAGACGATTTTCAATCTTTCGGATTTCTGCTGCATATTCTGCATCAGAATATTCCAGTTTTTTGAACACACGAGCTGGATCGACATAGTTCCCTGGATTGATGCGTACTTTTTCGCAATACCGAGCAGCCACATCTGCTACAGCAGGATTGAAGTGCACATCAGCCACCAGCGGGGTCATGATACCCTCAGCCTTGAGTCTGGCAGAGATATTCTTCATATTCTCAGCCTCACGTGTACCCTGCGTGGTAAGCCGGACCAGTTCTCCTCCTGCATGGATAATACGTTTTGCCTGTGCCACACTTGCTTCTGTATCATTGGTGTCTGTAGTGGTCATAGACTGCACTCTGATGGGATTGTCACCTCCAATAGCAATCGTACCGACTTGCGTCACACTACTTCTTCGGCGCACATATGTTCCTTCTGCTGGTAATGCCGCCCCGTTATTATGGCTTGTTTCCTGCATGGTGTTTTCTTTGTATCAGTTACACTTGTAGTCGTACTTTACCTCTGCCAAATCTCGATTTGCCTTTTCAATCTTAGCTCCAAGTCCTTTTTTATAGGTAAGCAACCTCTCAGCTACGTCTTTGTCCGTTAGTGCCAGCATTTCCATAGCCAGTATGGCAGCATTCATGGCAGCATTTACTCCCACGGTGGCTACAGGTATGCCAGGAGGCATCTGTATGATGGAAAGCATCGCATCCAAGCCATCCAGCATTCCTTTAATAGGCACTCCAATAACAGGCAGTGCCGTACTCGCTGCGATTACTCCAGGTAATGCAGCAGCCATACCTGCAGCAGCTATTATCACACGTATTCCACGTGCTTCGGCAGATTTTGCAAACTGCTCCACAGCTTCAGGTGTACGATGTGCGGAGAGGGCGTTTACCTCAAAAGGTATCTTCTGTTCGTTTAAGAAAGCCATGGCTTTCTCCATCACTGGCAGATCGCTTGTACTGCCCATGATAATGCTCACGATAGGTTTCATATGTATAATGTTTATCGTTCTTACGTTCTTTACTTTTTTCTCATTCAAGTCTTTTGAATAGTCTCATAGAATCAAATCATTCGGACACCATAATACCCACAAAGGACTCCGAGTAATGTTCCAGCCAACACTTGCCATAGAGTGTGCTGGCGAAGCAATGTACGACTGGTCATCACAAGTCCACACAGCAAGATTGTGCCACACAACCACCATATAGGATTGAACCCAAACAGTTCCGCATAAGCAATCAGTGCCCCTGTGACACCTCCTGCTCCTGCCGAGTGCATACTGACTTTCCATTTTAGGTTTATCAGCAGACAGGTGCTCTGTATCATCAGACTGACAGCCAATATGGCCAGCATGAATCTCGGCAAATGTATGCTACGCATGATGAACATGCAGCACAGGTAACTGCCAAGATGTATGGCATAGGGAACCATACGCTTTTTTTGGTGGCGTAATTCATGCGTGCTCCATCCCTTGAGATGGCGGTATCCGCTTGTCCCTATCGTAGGTAACAGTACCGTAAAAAGGTACACCATAGCCAACACCCACAATTTGAACATCCATGGGAAGATATTCATGTAAGTGAGTGTAAACAGTATGATAAATCCCACCAACGGATAATATGCGGGACGAAACAAAGCAGAAAACACTCGTGCAACAGCTATTATTGTCTTCATCTTCTCATTCTGGCAGATGGTATGTTCATTAGTCCACGATATTTGGCCACAGTACGTCGTGCTATGTGAAAGCCTTTCTTTTGCAAAAGGGCAGCTAATTGGTCGTCACTCAGTGGAGTGACCTTATCCTCACCATCAATCAACTCCTTCAGCGCAGCCATCACTGCACGCTGGGTAACTTCTCCATCATCTGCTGTGTGCAATGCCTTATGCAGGAAAAACCACTTGAGCGGATAGATGCCAAAGGAGGTTTGCACATATTTGCTATTACTTACACGGCTGATGGTACTGATATCATAGCCCGTACGCTCTGCAATATCTTCCAACACCATCGGACGCAACATAGTCTCATCTCCCTCAAGAAAGAATGGACGTTGCCATTCGATTATGGCACGCATAGTACGTATCATGGTCTCTCTGCGCTGCATCATAGCCTGTATGAACATTTGTCCGCGCTCGACGTAGCGACGTGTGAAGCGCATGTCTTCCAAATCCGCTCTACTCAGCGACTTTCCGGGCTTTCTTTCATATGCCGACAACTTATTTGTGGCATCCTCGCTAATGGTCAGTGAAGGCATGTCTCCATCGTTAAGAGTCATCGTAATATGTCCATCGGGATCTGTCTCGACAATGAAGTCTGGCGTAATATGTTGGTGTACAGAGCCGTCTTCTTCGCCCAAAGCAGAACCAGGATGAGGATTCAACCGCAGAATCTCACGTTTCACATTCTCTAAGGCACGTTCGTCCAGATGCATTCTCTGAGCTATCTTGTCCCAACGTTTATGCATAAAGTCATCGAAGTATGAACGTAATACCTCTGCCGCCTTTTGCCGAAAACGAGTCTGCGGCAATCGCTCAATCTGAAGCAACAAGCATTCTTGCAAAGATCTCGCCCCAATACCAGCTGGCTCAAACTGCCATAGAATATGCAACATACGCTCAAGTTCTGCGCTGTCGGTATTCATTCCCTGGTAGATTTCCGCTTCATCAGCCAATTGATCCAGTTTTTTTGTCAGCAAGCCATCTTCATTGAGCGAGCCAATCAAATATTCCAGAACCTGCTGCTCATGCTCAGTCAAGTCGTATTCGTAAACCTGGTCTTTCAGATGATCATAAAAAGAGAGGGTAGATCCATAGTCCACGTTTTCGGGCTTATCCTTTCCTGTCGCACCGTTGATTAGATAGTCTGGGATATCATCTTCCGAGCGGAAGTCAGCAGTCCTATCGTCTGCAGACTTATCTGTCTCTCCTGTGTATTCATCCGAACCCGTATTCCCTCCTTCCTCCAGAGTGCCAGCGGAGTCATGCTCCTGTTTCTTTTCCAACCAAGGATTTTCCATGCATTCGTTTTCCACTCTCTGCCTAAGTGCATCCAATGGCATTTCTGTCAACCTGGCAAAAAGCACTTGTTGTGGAGCCAGTGTCTGCACTTGCACTTGCTGCTGGTTCTGCTGTTGGTTTTGAATGTTCTTCTGCTCCATAATACAAGTGCAAAGTTACGATATTAAAGTGGAATGTATATGCTGACAAGCAGCGAAAATCATTGAAGTTTTACGCTTAAAATGCTAATGCTGAACGGTGCGACGTTGAAGTGTAATGTGTTGGCTGCTGGCTCTATGGCTACAGCCAACTTTTTTGGAGCCACCTTTGTTGGATGTTCCATAGTATTTTCATCCGTACCTCGCTCAGCTGCCAGACGTATCATTTCCGCTTCCTTAGCCTGTCCACCTTTCAGCAAGAGTGTACCTTCTGTACCAGTTGCGCCCAGATTTATCATCTTGGTATACAAGGTGTTTGTCTTTTCGTCGAGCGTACTGGAAGAATACACTCCATGCATATTCTCGCCTGTCATCATCCCTTTACACCAAACCTCTCCATTTACTAGACAAGTCACACTATCCAAGTCCACGTCAACCTGCAGATCATACCATTTCCCATTCTCGATTTTGGTAGCTCGTTCGCCTGCCATTTTACCTTTGTTCCCATCGGTAGTCTGCTCAAGTGCACTCTGTGTGTTAGACCATCCTCCGACATTGAACCAACAGAAATTTTTGCTATCTGCATGATCGAAGAGCATAAGGAAAGCCTCATCGCCCCCTTCTTTTTTCGCTTGCACGCGCCAGGAGTAACGGTCTGCATGAATATTCAGAGGACAGAGTCGGGCTGTTCCGTTTTCCGCAGAACGCTGGGTGAGTACCCCATCAACCATTTGCCATTCGCCTTTATGCTTAGGGAAAGCTGTGGCCCATGCCCCTCCCGCATTCACCTTAATGGTATCTGCATCTATGATTACTTGTGCATTACGGAAGGAGGCCTGTGTATTCCATGTGCCAACACCTACCTGTACGGGATGCTTTCGGCGTACGCCCATAGGACGAGGCAAAGTCCACTGCAGACGGCTCTCTATTACGCGTGAGCCAAGATGCGTGGGAAAAAGCTGCTGCACCCAGTAACTGGGTGTTCCGAATGCCTGAGCACTATTGAAGCGAATCATATCTGGATGCCACTGGCTATTATTCTCATTGATAAAAATAGGAGCATAACTGCTCATTCTCACAATATCGGAGTTGTTTTCCATTCCCAGCATAAAAACAGCTTCTCCTAATGCGGCATTCATATTACCTGTTTTACCGAAATTTTGTGTCACGGCATATTCTCCAGGATAGATAACAGGGCCCTTCCGATCATAATTATCAAAGCGATGATATTGCCCCACAAACCATTGTGGAGTCCGATAGTAATGCTCGTCCAAGATGTCTACAGGGTGTGTGTTTCTCCATTTGGGTGCATCCGTTCCCCAGGCTTCTACATTACCTATACACTGCACTTCTGGAAAACGAGCTTTGATTGCATCGTAAAACATTCGGTAACGTTCGGGGTAATGATCGCTTTGGTCCGAGTTGTCATTCATATGGAAATTATAGTTCTCATTACCAATTTCCACATAGGCTATATTGAAAGGTTCGGGATGACCGTTCTCCGCACGCATCCGTCCGTAGTGGCTTGTTATGGGTCCATTTGCATATTCAAGTGCACCCAGACATTCGTCTATCCACCCCTGCAAGCTGTCGAGCGGTGTGCATCCCCCGTGCCAGATACCGATATTCACGACATACAGAGGTTTGGCACCCAAGTCTTCACATAATTGGAGATACTCATGGAATCCGAGTCCATCTGTTGAAGGATAGCCCCAATTTGCATTCATGTGTCCAGGTCTTCGCTCAATGGGACCTACAGTGCGTTCCCAATGCCATGCGTTCTCTGGTTTTATATTCCCCTCTACCACACATCCTCCAGGAAAACGCATAAACGCGGGGTGTAGGGCCTGCAACATCTCCGCCAAATCACGCCGACAGCCGTTAGGTCTATCCTTGAAGGTCGGGGGAAACAGACTCACCATATCTAACACCATAGTACAGGGCTTTTCTGCAGACAAGACGAACTCTGCTTGCGCATCGTCCGCTTCGGCAGTAATAGTGGCTTCCAGCTTATGCCATTTCTTATTTATCTTCCCCTTCAGTTCCGTACTACCCAGAATCGTTCCATCCTTACCTCTTAGGCTTGCCGTCAACTTCCCAGGCTTCCCCTCTTCGGTTCGCGCCCAAAGCGAAAGCTTATACTGGGTACCACGTGTAACACCTATACCCCAATATCCTGTGTTCCTCACACCGCCACCAGCAATGTTTACATGCACCCTCAGAGCGTTGGCTTGAACTTCATTCAACAAATTCTCTTTGCAAAGACTTATCTGGCTCTCCATAGCTTCCCAGCCATCAGGCTTGTTCTGATCAAATTCCAGGGAACGGTTGCGTATCAACTCAGCATAGAGTCCTCCATCTGCCGCATGGTTGATATCCTCAAAAAAAATGCCGTAAAGTGTAGGGCTGACCTCCACTCCTTTTTTGGCAAGGTCAACTTCCACTTTCACCTGTGCCTCTGACAATATTCCCATGCAAAGCAATGCTGCAAGGATTTTGACTCTGAGATACTTCATGACGATAGTTCTTTAGGTATTACTTATTAACGTATTAAGAAAACAGCCAATCCGATGAATGTTTGCTTGCAAAGTTAAATAATGTTGGTCAATTTGGCAACATTCCATCTCGCGAAGTTGCACGAAGGCTGTATATTGTGAGGTTCGCAGTATCTTTTGCTTATATGTTATTTGTTCATATGGTAAAAAAACCATAAATTTGTAAGATAAAACCATAAATTCCCCGTTATGAAAGAGCCAAACAGTGCTTCACGTAGAGAGTTTCTACGCGTTTCCGCATTAGGCATGGCCGCTGCAGCCATACCTTTCTCACTTCATGCCAAGCATAAATCTTCGACGGATTCTATTGAGCTGAAAGGGAAATCAAGTTTCACTATGTGGCAGATACCATCGCATGAGGACAACATAGGAAACTCGTATGTATTTCGTACACATAAAGGCAGACTGATAGTAATGGACGGCGGAATGCCAGTTGAGAGCATGTTTCTCAGAGGTTTTTTAGGTGCCATGGGTGGAGAAGTAGAAGCATGGTTCATATCGCATCCTCATGGTGACCATATGGGTGCACTAAGCCAGATACTTACCGACACGAAAGATTTACATATCAAGCACATATATCACTCGCGCATGCCTGAAATTGTCATCAAAGGCGAACCTCAGTCTGAAGCAGACTGCAGACAGTTCTATGCACGTCTGGAGGCTGCGAAAGACATCCTTGTTACTGACATACAGGAACCTGGTAATATATTTTCATGGGATGGGATGAACCTGCAGATATTGAGTGTTGCAAATGATTTTACTACCAACCCATACAACAACTCATCAATGATCATGCGCGTTTGGGACAAACGCAAATCTATCACTTTCTTAGGCGACGCTGGCATTGAGTGTGGCGACAAGGCTCTGCATGGTCCTTATGGAAAACGTCTTGACTGCGACTATCTACAGATGGCACACCATGGGCAAAGAGGATGTAGCGAGCAGTTCTACAGCAGTATCAAATTTCAAGCCTGTTTGTGGCCAACTCCCACATGGGTATGGAACAACGACCAAGGTAAAGGATTCAATACAGGTATATTGGAAACGTACAACACCCGTGTGTGGATGGACCGCTTAGGCATCAAAGAACATCATGTGACCTGCACAGATGGACTTTGGCAACTAGACTGATTATAAACGCAACTAAGACTATATAATATTAAAATGAGAAAACTCTGTCTCACAGTTACAATGCTGATGACTGCTGCCACAGCAATGGCACAGAATCACATTCCACCCGTGTTTGGAGCAGACACGGTACGATTCCGAAAGGATATTATGACACGCTCTTATGTAACAGCAAAAAAAATCTTTTGGACAAGCAGCGAAACATCTGTACAGAATCCAGAATTGCTACTGAAGCCCAACACCGGACAGGCAGATATCTTTGACCAAGGTATGTGTCGGTTGGTTAATAAAGATAATGATAAGGCCAGCCTTATTCTCGATTTCGGACGCGAGCTCCATGGAGGATTCAAATTGGTGATTAGTAGCTGTGCACCACTCACGACACCACAAGTGCGCTTACGCTTTGGTGAATCGGTAAGTGAGACATGTTCAGAACTAAACACCACCAAATCTATAGCCGAGACAGGAAGCGTGGCCAATGTAGACCTGAAAGTAAATACTGCCACCAACGATCATGCCATACGCGACATGGTACTTACCATACCATTCTACGGACAGATGGAAGTAGGTAGCACAGGCTATCGCTTTGTACGTATCGACCTGCTTACACCCAACCAGACCATCAATCTAAAAGAGGCAACAGCCATCCTGCGCTATCGCGACATACCCTATTTGGGGTCCTTCCGATGCTCAGACCAAAGGCTGAATGACATTTGGATGACAGGAGCTTATACGGTACATCTAAACATGCAAGAATATATCTGGGACGGAGTGAAACGCGACCGTTTGGTATGGTTGGGTGATATGCACCCAGAGACCAGCACCATAAGCAACGTATTCGGCGATGAAGAAAGTTTCTACAGCAGTCTCGACCTTGCATGCAAGCAATATCCGTTACCCGCATGGATCAATGGTATGAGTGCTTACTCACTGTGGTATCTCATCATACAGCATGACTGGTACATGCGATTTGGACATAAGAATTATCTACAGAAGCACCGCGACTACATTTTAGGGCTTGTTGACTTAATTGACAAGTGTATTGACGCAAACGGTAACGATGCTATGGGTGCACACTTCCTCGACTGGCCCAGCAGTCCGAATACAGAAGGCGTAGATGCTGGTTACCACGCATTATTAGTTTGGGCCATGAAAGATGCAGCTAAATTAAGCAGTCTGTTGGGTGATGAGACACGCGCACAGAAGTGTCGCGACGTGGAGACACGCCTACTTAAAAAGACAGTGAATCCTAACGGACTGAAGCAAGCGGCTGCCCTAATGGCCATCGCAGGAATGATGAAGCCCGACAAGGCATGTCAGGATTATGTGGCGGTGGGAGGTCCTAAAGGATTCTCCACATTCTACGGATATTACATGCTGGAGGCCTTAGCTATGGATGGAAGATACGAGGAAGCCATGGATATCATCAGCAAATATTGGGGAGGAATGCTCGACATGGGTGCCACCACATTCTGGGAAGATTTTGATCTGGAGTGGACAAAGAATGCAGGACGTATAGATGACTTCGTTCCCCAAGGAAAGAAGGACATACACGGTGACTTTGGAGCCTACTGTTACCCAGGATTCCGTCACAGTTTCTGTCACGGATGGGCCAGTGGACCAACAGCATGGATGAGCACTCATGTACTGGGTGTAGAAATATTGGAAGCTGGATGCAAACGAGTACGCATTACACCACATTTGGGCAACCTTGAGTGGGCAGAAGGAACTTTCCCAACTCCCTATGGCCAGATAAGCATACGTCATGAGCGCAAGGCTGACGGCACAGTAAAATCAACTATCAAAGCTCCCAAGGGAGTTAAGGTAGAGAAATAAGATCAACCATAAAACAAATATCAACCATCAAACATTCATGAAGAAAAGAAACATTCTGTTTGCAGCGTTAATGCTCGTTGCATCCACATTGCTGGCTATCCCTAGAGCTGAGTATCCACGTCCGCAATTCGAGAGAGAAGACTGGGTCAACCTCAATGGTGACTGGACCTACACATTCGACTTTGTAGGGTCGGGCATGGAGAAGAAACTTCACCAGAGCCAAGGATTTACAGACAAGATTACCGTACCATTCTGCCCCGAAAGCAAACTATCTGGGGTGGAATACACCGACTTTATCAATAACATATGGTATCAGCGCAACATCACCATACCACAAGCATGGAACGGAAAACGTATACGATTGAATTTCGGTGCCGTATACTATAACTCAGAGATATTTATTGACGGAAAACTTGCTGGTCGACACTTTGGTGGAAGCACCTCATTTGGAGTAGACATCACTCCCTTTGTGACCGATGGAAAAGCACACTCACTGGTAGTACATGCCTATAGTGACACACGTACCAACCTGCAACCTGCCGGCAAACAGAATGTGCGCATGACGCAGTTCGAGTGTATGTACACACGCTGTACAGGCATCTGGCAAACCGTATGGATGGAGCCTGTTGACGAATGTGGATTGGAGAGGGCACAGGTGTTGACCGACATCGACCAGAGCCAGGTTATTGTGCACCCCACATTCTATAGCGAAGGAGCATCCACTCTCACCGTTACCATGGGCGATGGCAAGAAAACTGTAGCCACCAAGACTGTGCCTGCGCAAAACAACTCAACCATTGTTTTACCCGTAAAGAAAGCTCGTCTATGGAGTCCTGCTGACCCATATCTGTACACACTCACCTATGAGGTGAAGGATGCAGCAGGAAAATGCATTGACCGAGTGAGCAGCTACGTGGGCATGCGCAAGATACACGTCAAGGGCAACAAGGTGTATCTTAATAATGAACCATTCTATCAACGACTGGTACTGGATCAGGGATTCTACCCTGATGGCATCTGGACAGCTCCTTCTGACGAGGCTCTACGACACGACATTGAACTTTCCCTTCAAGCTGGCTTCAACGGTGCAAGACTACATCAAAAAGTTTTTGAGGAGCGTTTCCATTATTGGGCAGACAAACTGGGCTACATCACTTGGGGCGAAGCACCATCATGGGGTATGGATACGAACAACCCAGAAGTAGCACGCAACTTCCTCACAGAGTGGAGCGAGGAAATCCTGCGCGACCGCAATCATCCCAGCATTGTGACCTGGACTCCCATGAATGAGGAATGGTGGCCTGACCGTGTGCAATTCCCCAGGTTCGTATCTGACGTATATGACCTAACCAAGGCTCTTGACCCCACACGTCCTGTTTGTGATGTAAGTGGAGGTGTTCATGTGAAAACAGACATCTGGACAACCCATAACTATGAACAGGATCCCCAAAAACTAAAGGACATTATCTACAACGGTTCACGCTGGTTTCAGACGCCCAACAATACTTTGGGTTTCCCCCAACGCAACGTTGGATTCAACCGTCACACAGACAACAACCTGTATGATTTCCCCACCTACAACAAGGCAGACAAGCCTTATCTTTTGGACGAAGTCGGCGGAATCAAATGGGTGAAAGGACAGGATAAAGAGACAGGTAATGACACCAACAAATCGTGGGGCTATGGCGAACCTCCTCACTCTCTTGAAGAATTCTATGCTCGCCTGGAAGGCCAGATTGATGCTTTGATAGAAATTTCCGACAATGTCTGGGGCTATTGTTACACCCAGTTGACAGATGTTGAACAGGAGCAAAACGGTATCTATTTCTATGATCGTAGCAGTAAGTTTGACATGAAGCGAATTCATGCTATCTTTAGCAAAAAGCCTTCCACAAGCAAGCAATAGGCATTTGCCGTAATGCCCTTGGTACAGAATGCCCAAGTTGCTCATATATTGTCCTTATATCAATATATGGCTCTTGGGCATTCTTCTCTAAGCAACAATCCATTTATTTTCATATTATCTTACCATCTTTTTTTACCAGAAAAACTAAGTCGGCCATTAGATTAGGATTCATAATGTGGACGCAAAACACAAGCATAACCTGTGTGCTTATAAGCCAGCTTGCTTGTCTGCAGATTAGGCATAACATGAATGTTTCACATCGCGAAATATACATTTCAAAGTTGGAAATATATATTTCACGACGTGATATATATATTTCACAGTTTGAAACAAGTAAGTATCCTAACTCCTTTGCCTGTCTTACCTAAAAACTATTCGGTGCTAACCTAAGAGGAACGAAGTCTTTCCTTTTTCGTATGGATAACTTATTCATATTAAAATTCTACTGAAATATGACTGTTTTTGGCATTGTTGTTCAGAATACTTCGTAAATTTGTAAACACCTTAAAACAGACTGATATGAAACGAACATCTCTACTGGCTGTACTATTGTGCATATGGACAGTCAGCACACAAGCACAGATTGTATGGCATGATCCCATGCAAGAGCCAGAATGCCTATTGAACGGACGGTACTGGAACCAAGAAATAGGCAACAAAAACTATTGCCGTCTGCCAGACAGAATGGAAAAACAGGTCCCCCCCGCTGTATGGAGTCTTTCGCGTCACACGCCAGGAGTATCTTTACGTTTCCAGACGAATGCAAAGCAAATATGGATACGCTACATCAACTACTTCCAGGGAAAAAGCTACCCAAATGTGGTCACGCTTTGCCATTCTGGCGTGGACCTTTATGCCACAGATGTAAACGGTCATACCTCCTGGATACCAAATGTGATGCAGTATAACATGCAGGTGAATAAGTCTGATACGGTACAATTTTATTTCAATACGTCAGAATTGCCTGATTTTCGAGGGCAAGGAATCACTTATGAACTATACCTACCTGTGTACAATGGAGTCAGGTGGCTTTCTGTAGGTACAGATGCGTCATCCTCGTTTCAGTTTGTAGAGGGTTCTAAAGAGCGTCCTATCGTCGTCTATGGAACATCTATTGCTCATGGAGCATCTGCCAGCCGCCCTGGACTTATTTGGTCAACAAGACTTAAACGTCGTTATGAATGTCCTGTGATAAACTTGGGATTTTCAGGAAATGGTAAAATGGAGAATGCATTGTTCGATGCTCTTGGGGAGATTGACGCACGTGCATACCTCATTGATTGTGTGCCCAACTGTGCTGGACTTTCCGCACAAGAGTTTGAGTCACGCCTTCGCTATGGTATAGAAAAACTTCGTTCTGTCAGCAAGGCACCTATCGTTTTTATGGAAGGACAGTTTTTTGACCATCCTTCGGCATTGGTACATTCCACAAACTATCACAAACAGCTACAGAAAGATACCATACAATACAAAGTTGTACAGGAATTGATTGGCAAGGGAGTTAAGGATTTATATTATATCACTCGGAACGAATTAGGACTAACGGCTGATGATATGATTGAGGGTGTGCATCCCAATGATATAGGTATGATGAAATACGAGCAAGCCTACGCCCGTGTGCTCAATCAGGCTTTGGTGGGTGCCGATACCATGCGACAATACACACCATGTACCCAGCGGCGAGACGGATATGACTGGATAGAGCGGCACAACAGCATCATACGCTGTAACCATACAACTAATCCAGAAGTACTAATGATAGGCAACTCCATCACCCACTACTGGGGCGGAGAGCCAGCAGGCACGGTGGTCAACGGAGGCAAGACGTGGGACAAGCTCTTCAAGGGACACCGTGTGACCAATATGGGGATGGGATGGGACCGTGTGGAGAACACCTTCTGGAGACTTTCGCACGGTGAGTTGGAGGGTTGCACCCCTAAGGACATCTGCCTAATGATAGGTACAAACAACGGTGAGCCTGCCCAGCAAGTGGTGTCGGGCATACTGGACATCGCAGCTCTCATACGCCGCCACCAGCCCCAGGCGCGTCTCCACATCATAGGTATCTATCCCAAGGGTGATCAAGAGGAGGCTGTTCGGCAGTTCAACGCACTACTCGAACAAAGCATCGTGAAGGATGGCATGACCTTCTATCATGACTTCACAAGCGCACTCACACTTCCCGATGGTTCTGGCAAACTTGATTCCTCGTGTTTCCTGCCCGACCGTCTACACCCCAACGAGCACGGATATGAGCGTCTGGCCAAGAACTTCCGCCGCATCCTATTCCGATAACACACACATCAGAAGTAATCACGAGGGCAGACCGAACGCCATTTGCCTATCCTGCCACTGGACTTTTTTCGAGGATTATGTGTAACTTTGTGAAAGAATCATACACAATACCTATCCTAATGAAAGCATACGTAAGCCTTTTGATGACCGTCCTCCCCCTGTGGGCTAACGCGGCCGTTCCTGTGATAAGAGATCACACCGAAGAAGTGAACCTATTTATTGGCACGGCTGGCGACTATGGACAGATGACCCCTGGAGCGGCAGTTCCCTATGGCATGATACAGGTGTGTCCCGACAGCAAGCCGCGCCAGCACCCTGGCTATGACTACGAGGTGAGTGACATCAGCGGATTCAGTATCAATCGTCTCTCAGGTGTGGGAGGCAGTGGGTGCGGTGGCAATGTGTCGTTGCTCCCTTGTGCCGAAGGGTGTGTAGCGCGCCTGGTAAAGTCAAGCGAACAGGCGCGCCCTGGCTTCTATGCCGTGACCATGCAAGATGGGACACAGTTTCGCGCCACAGCTACCACCCACCTAGCCGTAGAAGAGTTCACTTTTCCACAGAACCGTCAACCCAAACTGGAGCTCAATACGTCATCCTCCTTCGAGCATGTCCATGAGGCACACTTCAGCCAGACCGCACCCCAAGAGGGTGAGGGACTGGTAGTAAGCCGAAATACCTGCGGACGCGGACATTATCACCTGTATTACCGTCTACTTTCAAGCAGTCCCTTCCGTATCGACTCTGTGGATGGCGGACGGGCTCGTCTCGTCTTTCCCGAAGCCCAGAACGGACGCGTGGAGGTGCGCATACTGGTAGGCACAGGACTGAGGGACGACCTCTCACGTGTACCAGCCTCAGCCGTGTGGCAGAAGGACTTCGCCACCCTGGTTAGCGAGGCTTCCTCCCAATGGCGTGACCTACTGGGACGCATCGAGGTAGAAGGAGGAGACAGCGACCAGCGCACCCTTTTCTACACCTCGCTTTACCGCACCTTCCACAGCCCCTTTCAAGTCACCGACAGCCTCATGCGCAGATACTTAGGCACCGATGGTAAGGCACACGAGGTCAGTCAAGGCGAATATTACAGTTCCTGGTCGCTGTGGGACACCTATCGTACCAAGTTTCCCCTCATCACCCTGCTCGACCCCACACGCTCGTCTTGCATCATGCAGTCGTTGGCCACCCTGTATGTAACGGGCAAACAGGACTGGAGTACCGACCACGAGTGTGTACCCACCGTGCGCACCGAACATGCCATCGCAATCCTGCTCGATGCTTACCGTCAAGGCATTGCCATACCCAATCTCAACGAAGCATGGTTTGGCATGGTACAAGAGGCCGAGCGACTGCCCCTGCGCTCGCCCGACCAGTGCCTGGAGGCAGCCGTTGACTACTGGGCCCTGGGACAGTTGGCAGGTGAGACCAATCGTGCTGAGGAGGCTAGACGGTGGACTCGACGCGGTGAAGAAGTATTCGACTCCGTGTGGTCTAAGGAGTTCCAATATATCGACAGCACCTACACTCGTATGCGCGGCAACGGACTCTACCAGGGCACGCGCTGGCAATACCGCTGGGGCGCACCCATGTATCTCAGTCGCATGGAGCGCATGGTGGGTCGCAAAGAGTTGCTCGCACAGCTGAAGCAGTTCTTCCGCGATGAACTCTACAACCAAGGCAACGAGCCAGATATCCACGTTCCCTTCCTCTTTGGTCGCCTGGGTGCACCCGAGCAGACCGCCCCCGTGGTACGAAGCCTTGCCACTGGCGTGGTCACCCATCGCTATGGTGGCAACGATGCCTACCCACAGCCTTACGTGGGACGCGCTTTTGATAATAAGCCACGAGGCTACTGCCCAGAGATGGACGAGGACGATGGAGCCATGAGCGCATGGTACATCTTTGCCAGCATTGGACTCTATCCCGTGGTAGTGGGCGAGGCCACCTACGAGCTTTTCCCGCCCCTCTTCAACCAAATCACCCTCTATCCAGGAGGCAAGGAGAAGCCTGTGGTCACCATCCGTGTGGAGGGCAAGACCGACGGTAGCCATCCACTCAAGCGCATCACCTGGAACGGCCACAGACTCAAGGAACCACGCATCAGCCACCGCACACTCATGCAAGGTGGCACACTGGTGTATCATTATTAAGAGAAAGAGTTATCCGATTACCAACCAAACAATATCATCAAATGAAAAAACTACTAATTATGGCAACAGCAATCCTGGCAGTAGCATCCTGCTCACAGGCTCCCAAGAACGAGACAACCACCGAAACGGCTCCTGCCGACAGCGTGACCTTCTTCAAGGAGGCTTTCCCTCAGCAGAACGTGGACATGAACACTTTCTCGGGTGGTGTACAGCACATCGGTATTCCTACGACTGACGTGCAGGGCACAGTGGACTTCTACAAGACTCTAGGCTTCCAGGAGGCCATGCGCCGCACTGTCACTGGCGACCGCGACTTTGCCTTTATGAAGCTGGGCAACCTGCTCATCGAGGTCATCCCTACCGATGAGCCAGCTCTCGTAAACGGTGCAGTGGACCACTTCTGCATGGACGTGAAGCAGATTGACAGCCTCTACAATGAACTGAAGCAGGCTGGCTATACGATGCTAAGCGACAGCGTCAACCAGATCGACTTCTGGCAGAACGGTGCGAAGTACTTCTTCATCCAGGGACCTAACAAGGAGAAGATAGAGTTTTGCGAAATTCTGTAAGGAGAAACAGAACCCTGCAGACGAGCTTTCATCTCGTCTGCAGGGACATAAAAGCAGGAAGGAGGAACTGTACGAAGTTCCTCCTTCCTGTTTTCTTATGCTGCGAGTTTATTTCTTTTCCTTAATCCATGTGCCTATAAGACTACCTATCATGCAACCTGTAAAAACCATAGCCCCCATGTACAACTTCTCTATGTCAAGCTGCACACCCACAATGATGGCAACCAGCGAAGCCGCAAGCAGGGCGTATATTAACTTTTTCATAGACAAATTGACTTTTTCGGTTGGCTCTTACTTCAAATACTCCGCCCAATCGGTAAGGCGCATGTCGCCCTTGCGAAGGAAGGTATCGTGCATGCCGAAGGCAGCCGAGAGGGCATGGTGGGTGTGTCCGCCAAACTTCTCAGCATGCTTCAGGTAGTCGCGCAACAATGGCTGGTAGTCGGGATGAGCCACTTGGATGAGTGCCTCAGCCTTCTGCATGTCGCTCTTGTGGCGCAGGTCAGCCACGCCATACTCGGTGATGACCGCATCAATAAAGTGGTTGGTATGGTCGATGTGGCTGGCAAAGGGCACAATGCTGGAGATTGCACCGCCCTTGGTGGTGGAGCCACAGGTGAAGATGCTCAAGTAGGCATTGTTGGTAAAGTCAGCCGATCCGCCTATGCCATTCATCATCTTCGTGCCACATATCTTGGTGCTGTTGACGTGTCCGTAGATGTCACACTCGATGGCGGTATTGAGCGAGCACACGCCAATGCGGGCGATGACCTCAGGGCAGTTGCTTATCTCAGATGGGCGAAGCACCAACTTATCCTTGAAGAAATCCATGTCGTCATAGATTCCCCGCAAGCAGTCGTTGGTGACAGTAAGTGAGCAGGCACTCGCACTCAGCACACGTCCCTCACGCATCAGTTGCACGGGAGCATCTTGAAGCACCTCGGTGTAAATGTTAAAGTTGGGCACCTCTTGACACTGTCCCAATGCACCCAACACAGCGTTGGCTCCGCTACCTACTCCACTCTGCAGATTGAGGAACGACTTCGGGATGAGTCCCTGACGCATATTGTCCAACAGGAAATCTGCCACGTTCTGTCCTATCTGTGTTGTGATGGGGTCGGGATCCTTGAAAGCACGTGCCTCATCGGGCACATTACACTCTATCACACCCACGATGCGGCTTGCATCTACCTCCACATAGGGCTTACCTATGCGGTCACTGGCCTTGGTAATCATGATGGGAGTACGATAAGGGTGGTCCTCTATCTCATACACATCATGAATGCCCTTGCTCTTAGGACTATGGAATGCGTTGAGTTCGATGATGATGCCCTCTGTGGCCAGACGACAGATGGTGGGGCTGATACCACCGGCAGCGGTGAGATAGATATGAGCCTTGGTGCCCACCTGCTCCACAGCGCACGCCTCAATGATAGCCCAGTTGACCTGCCCCAGGTATCCTTGGCGTATCTGTGTGGCCATGTTGCTCAGATTAAGATCTGAGTAATTGAGCTCGTTTCGATTGACATTCTTTCTAAAATCGGGGTTGGTGGTGTATGGAGCGCGGAAGTCAATAGCCTTCGCGTTGGAGAGCATACCATCGCAACTCTGCCCTGTGCTGGCTCCAGTGAACACGCTAATCTTAAATGGTCGTCCAGCAGCATGTTCTGCCTCTGCTCGCTTTGCTATCTCCGCAGGGGTACACTTAGGTACTCCAGCAGGCGTAAATCCGCTAAGGCCGATAGTCTGGCCGTTTTGAATCAATGCGGCAGCCTCTTCGGCTGTCATTTTCCTGAATTCCATAGTGAGTTTATGCTTTTATTGTTTTCTATTGTCCTTTATCTGCCATTTGACTTATGTCTTTACAAAGTTAGTACTTTTCTGTCAAAAGTTCGGAACCATTTGCGTACTTTTCTTTGTGCTTTTGTGCTTTTCTACTCTGTCCGTCGCGTACATTGTTCCGTTTGGAATACTTGTGCGTAATGTTGTTATTTTGCAAAAAGTGTTTGATACTGTTTTTGCATAGCTTTTGCCAGCATTTCTATGCTTACGCCTCTAAGTTTGGCTACCTCCTGATAAAGTAAACTGATAGGGCTTGTTTCTTCATCAGTCTCCAGCAGAAGCCGCTCTGTGGGACATGCCAAAAGACTTTCTTGATTGAAGCGGAATCCAAATGAAATGTAAAAGCCTGTATTAAGCAGCGAACGCAGTTGCTGCGGCTTTCCCCGAAAGCCATGTATAATCCAAGGCTCGGCAGGTTTCACGGTCTTGTGCAGCAAGATGAGTTGGTCAATACATTTCACGCAATGCAAGATTGTGGGTAGATGCCATTCTTCTGCCAATTGCAATTGCAACTTGAGCACCTTAATTTGTATTTCCATGGTTGCCTCAGAGTGGATGTCAAGCCCACACTCTCCGATAGCAAACAACGAAGCTGGCTCTTGAGGGATGCTGTATGGCAGGTGAGCCCGCCACGGGTGTATGCCCCAAGTCTGTATGCCATCTTGCAAAACGATTTCGCCTTCTCGCGAAGGGTGATGCGTATGGAAATCTACGTATTGCATGCTACGTGTCTCTAACGATAAAAGCTTACTTGCGCTAGCTCCTTAATACCATGCTTCCTACTGTGGATACTGAAGATTCTCTTCTGTAGCCTTTAGCAATGTCTCTTCAAGATATTTTCTGGATTCCCAACGTGCCATAGGAAGGTCATGAAGCAGATAGTTACCACAGTCGCGAGGTGCAGTGCCTGGCACTTCGCCATTATAGTCTGCTACGAATTGAAAAGTCTCTATCATCAATGGCAATATGTCTCGACTTGTGAGATTACCTCGCATGAGCAGATAATTGCCAGTAAGACACCCCATAGGTCCCCAATAGACAATCTTATCACGCCACTGCGGATGGTTGCGTAAATAGGTAGCAGCTAGATGTTCGATAGTGTGTATGGCTCCCTGCCCCAAAGCGGGCTCACGGTTAGGCAATTTCATACGAATATCAAATGTGGTTATGGTCTCATTTCCAATCTGATCTTGACGTGACACATAGATTCCACGCTTGAGACGACAATGGTCTATGGTGAAACTTGGTATTTTTTCCATTTCTTTTTTTATAATATCTTTTGTAATTAGAGTTGGTCGGTAAGTGCATCAAGCAACGAGCGTGTGACAGCAAACGATCGTTTGGCCATTGTATCCCAAAAGTTTATATACTGGTCAATATGTCCTTCTGCCCCTGGGGTGTCGCTGATAATGCGAAAACTAAGGAAAGGTATTCCATAAAGATAGCATACTTGCGCCAAAGCACCGCTTTCCATGTCTACGGCAAGTGCTTGGGGAAAACGTGATTTGATGGACTCAAGCTGTTGGCTATCCGTAATGAACTGGTCACCACTACAAATAAGTCCAGGTACGATGCGTGTCTCCGTTTCCAGCGAAGAGGTAATTTTGAGCAACTGTTCATCCGCATGATATATGGTAGGCAGACCTTGCACCTGTCCTGGCTCGTTCTCTGGTCCACAGTCCACATCATGATAGGTTACAGTAGATCCTGCCACCACATCCATTACCCGAAGTGACTTATCTATGCCTCCTGCCACGCCTGTATTCACCAACACATCAGGCTCATACTGATGTATGAGTTCCACAGCTCCCACAGCAGCATTCACCTTGCCTATGCCACTCTGCATCAGCACTATAGTCCTCCCTTTATAGGAACCTGTGGTGAAAGAGAAGCGACCTCTTTTCTCTGTTTTTCTATCCTGCAGCAATGCTACCAACTGTTCATGCTCTTTTTGCATGGCATTGATGATACCTATAATCATATTTTCTCTAAATTCATTTTGCAGTTGCAAAGTTAGAAAATAGAATTAGGAATATGACTGTATGTACGAATAAAATTGCTGCAATAGTCTCGAAACAACATCTTAAGACAAATGCCCAAATATTCTAAATAACTTGGGCATTTATCTTAATTGTTTTGCAAGAGAACCACATCAGAGGCTATCACCGAAATCGGCTCTGAACTTGGCCACCAAGTCTTCTTGCCAATGTCCAATCTCCTTTAGTCTTCCGAAGAAGAAGCGAAGCACAGCAGGCTCGTCTACCCATTGCAATCCTCCTATGAGACTACGATTGTCCCAAAGCCATTTCACACGGTCAGCCACATACTTAATCTGCGAAAGTGTGAATACACGACGAGGTACAGCCAGACGAGCCAGCTCCAGCTCTGCATAGCGCTCCGTTCCGTCTGGTTCACGTTGTTCACTCAAGGTGCCACGTTCCATAGGACGTATGCCTCCCGCAATATAAAGAGCCGCACATACCGCTCCCGCAGGATACTGGTTGTGTGGCATGTCTGGCACAAATGCGGAGCAGTTGAGATGAGCACCCAACCCACCTGCAGGTTTAATAACGGGTACACCATAGTCATCCAATTCCTTAATTAAATATGCAATAAATTCGGGTCCATGTGCTAGATATTCCATATCGAGTGACTCATAAAGTCCCACAGCCATGGCTTCTATGCTTCGCACATCAATACCTCCGTAGGTCAGAAAACCCTCGTAGAGAGGTATGTACTCCATCATACTCTTGATGATTTCCGTATTATGAGATATGATAGCTCCACCACGAGCAAAGCCCAGTTTACGCGCAGAGAAATAGATGATATCCATCTTGTCTGCCAGCAGATGATAGATTTCCTTAGGCTCCATATACTTACACTGCGCCTCACGGGTCTTCATGAAATAGATGTTATCTTGCAACAGAGAAGCATCTAACACGCTAGGGACTTGATAGCGATGGCATATGTCTGCCACTGCACACATATTCTCCAATGATACAGGTTGTCCTCCGATAAGGTTGGTTCCAGCTTCAATACGTACGAAACCGATATTCTCAGGACCGACTTCCTTGATAGTCTCCTCCAAAAGGGTTAGGTCAAAGTCTCCTTTGAATGGGTCATCGCTGATGGGTTTTAGTCCTTTTTTATCAACCAGTTCCAAAACTTCTCCTCCTAGACGTGTGATATGAGCCTTGGTGGTGGTGAAGTGAAAATTCATCAGAGCCTTTTTACCTGGAGTGATGTAGCGACAAGCCAGAATATTCTCGGCAGCACGCCCCTGGTGGGCAGGCAGCACGTTCTCTACGCCAAACACTTCCTTTACCGCTACCTTCAATCTATTAAAACTTTCAGAGCCAGCATACGCATCATCTGCTATATGCATGGCTGCGGTTTGTCTGTCAGACATTGCGTTCACGCCAGAGTCTGTCAGCATATCCATATAAATGTCTCTGTTTTGCAACAAGAATGTGTTATTGCCTGCCTCCTGCATTTTGCGCAGACGCTCTTCCACAGGAAGGAGGTTCAACTTCTGTACTACCCGTACCTTGTGCATTTCCAAAGGCACCTGATTCTCGCTTTGATAGAATTTTACAGCCATAATGTTTTCTGTTAGTTGGTTTTTGCTTGCTTTGATTAACACGACTAATTTTTCGCATAGTCTCACTTGAGGGAAACATCTCCATTCCATTTATATTTAGATTAGGAGAGGTAGCTACCGTCTTGAGAAACCACCACTTTTCTCTTCCTGTCAGACTTCTTTTGTTAGCAAAGTTAGGATTTATGCTTCATAGACTACCGAACATATTTACGGAATAATAGACCAATATTACACATAGTGTGCACAACTACCAATTTTCATTACCATTATTTCGGTTTATACAGGAATATACGTACTTTTGCAGAGTAGAGAAGTAAAAAAACTATATATCCTAACGAGTTTTTCCTTATCCATGTACAAAAATATACAAAGTATAGACGAGCTGAATGCCTTGTTTCGTCAACCCACAACTCATCCGATGGTGACTGTCGGTGATCTTTCCCAAGCAGACTATACGTTGTATCAGCCTACAGACTTTGGGATGTACTGTATTGTATTGATGGACGAAAACTTTGGGGAACTGGTAAAAAATGGTAAGACAGTACGGTACCAGGCAGGAACAGTCTTTTCTCTTCGCCCTGGTCAAGTAGTTTCTATGAACCTCGATTATTCCACTAAACCATATGGACGTATGTTGGCATTTCGTCCAGAACTGTTAGAAAAAAGCGGTCTTGGAAGAGACTTCTATATGTTTGGATTCTTCAACTCTGATGTGTTTGAGGCGTTGGAACTATCGGAGACCGAGCGTAGAGTGTTGCTAAACTGTTTTGCTAACATACAGACAGAATTGCACACCCCTTTTGATTACCTGTCTACCCACATGCTCCGCCTGGGTATTGGACACTTACTGAGTTACTGCAAGCGTTTCTTTGAAAGGCAGTTCCATGAAAAGAAGAATATGGGAAATGAGTGGGCAAACCGTCTGGATGAAATGATTGACAATTATCTTTCCAGTGGAATGCCAGCACAACACGGTCAACCTACTGTGGCATGGTGTGCTGCCCAGCTTAATTTCTCGGCAAACTATTTCGGTGAATTAGTCAAGCGCGAACTGCGCGTCACAGCTCAAGATTACATCCAAGGTAAGACGGTATCGGCTGCACAGGTCCTGCTCAGAGAGACTCAGATGAGCGTGAGTGAAATTGCTGAAGAATTAGGTTTTGCTTATCCCAATCATTTTACGCGCATGTTCCGAAAACGTACTGGGCAATCTCCTTCCGAGTACCGTAAAGCGTTAGCCCCCCCTCTTGCCACGAAACCATTTAGTTGCATTTAACCCCAATCGGTCCATAGATTCCTGTTCGTATTTATTTGCTTATATTTAGCTCACCTGGCAAGCTAAGGAGAGTTAAGCACGTGCCTTTGACGAACGGGGAAAGAATGAAAAATTGGGAAAGAAAGGCAACATTGAGGGGCACGATTTCATTCGCTTCTCTTTTCACAGAACAGACCTAAGTTGGGCTTTTTTCTGTGTTCAGAAGGTGTTTGACCTGTTTGTCTTCCGAAGAAAATGCAGAAAGAGGCTTGGGATGAGAATCCAAGCCGCAGAGAGACCTCTTGTATGGTAAGCCTTGAATTAAGCAGAAGCGACGATGCCTTGCCTACCAAACAACTATCCAGTATTTGCTTTGGGGTCCGCCCTACCATCCGCAGCGTAACCATATTAAGATAACGCTGGCTTACAGACAAGCGTGACGCATACGAGGCAATGCTATGTTCTGTGGCATAATGCGCAGCAATGAGTGACATGAAGTTATTATAGATGTCGGCTGGTCTGAATGCATGCATCGCCTGGTTGTCTACCGCATATACCACCTGACTATGCATGTAGGCATGGGCATTACTGACAGATTGCGCAATGCTGTCGCCCATGGCCATTCGAGTAGCAATGGCTGAAGACAAGGCACTACTCACTCCATGCCTTTGCCATCCTTCGGTATTGGTTGAAGAAAAGAATTGACCCTTTTGTGAATCGAGCAGATAAGCCGTCAGCCTATCTTCAGAGAGACGTCCTCCACGAAGCAACACAGCTTGTGCGCCTGTAGATAGCAACAGACGTGCGGCACGCTCCATATCGCCATCCGTACGTATGCGCATACCCAGAATTAGTTCTGCTTCGGCAACCCTAAGCAGAAGCAAGGTGGCTTTTGGGAACATATTTCGTTCCCACAAACGTGCCACATCAGCCTCAACCATCTGTAGTCCACTGGAACTAATCATGCCTGGAGCCATCACTATATTCCGGCTCCCTTCCAGCTCTTTTTCTACAGCCATCAGAGTGTCTGAGTAACCCAATAGTCCCACCTTTACCGCAAGAGGATGGCATTTATGTTTCACCGCTCTGATTTGACCTGCAACCGCTTCTGGTGACAAGTTATAAACGCAACTTGCGTTTTGGTTATCTTGTATGGCGACAGAGGTTATGGCCGTAAGCGCATTTCCACCCAGAGCGGTTATGGTACGTATGTCTGCCTGTATACCCACTTGAGCCATACTGTCAGAAGCATTGATACTTAATACCGAAATCGGATTCTCCATGCCACAAAGGTAACACTTTTATTTATGTCTTGCTTGCAGTTATGTTTTTTATCCCTATCTTTGCGAAATAAGTGTGACACACTATTGGGATTTAAGCATAGTAAAAAGAGAGCTAACATGCCATTCATACACAGTCATACACTATAAAAAGAAACATAATTATGATAAAGAAAACCCTCTACTTCCTGCTTCTGTTTGTCCTGGCTCTGGGTACGCAAGCCAAAAAGAGCATCATCTTTGAAACGGATATGGGCAACGACGTGGACGATGCATGGGCGTTGGACATGCTACACAAGTATGCTGACGAAGGTAAAATCCGCCTGCTGGCAGTAATGCTCAACAAAGAAGGTGTGGGACCCTGCCAATATGTGGACTTGATGAACACATGGTATGGACGCCCAGCCATACCCATTGGACGTGCCTTGAGAGAGAATAAGAGTGTGGAGGGCATGCCTAACTTTACATCTATCGTTGCCGACATGAAGGGCAATGATGGCAGTCCGCTCTATCCTCACAAGATAAACAGCCTTGCAGACTGTACGGATGCCGTAACACTCTATCGCCAGATACTTTCCAAGCAGAAAGACCATTCCGTGACGATTGTAAGCGTAGGATTCAGTGGCAATCTGGCTGCTCTTTTACATACAGGCCCCGACAAGTACTCTGCTTTATCGGGCAGAGAACTGGTGGAGAGAAAGATAGAGAGCATGGTGGTGATGGCTGGCCACATCAAGAATCCCGATTATGTGGAATATAATGTAATGAACGACATCCCTTCCTGCCATGAAGTTTTTGCCAACTGGCCCACAGAGATTGTCGTGACACCTTTTGAGTTGGGCAAGGCAGCACTACTTCCTGCCGACTGCCTGAAGAAGGACTTCAGTTGGACAAATCATCACCCTGTTCTGGATGGCATAATGGCAGCGAGAGGCAAATATGAGAATTATCCCACTTGGGACATGACCGCTGTAGTTTATGCCGTGGAAGGATGTGCAGGCTACTTCACCCTATCTCTGCCAGGAACAATCACTGTGACAGAGCGTGGATGCACACACTATCAAGCAGATGCTCATGGACACCATCGCTATCTGACTACTGACCACAACCAGTGTCCGTTGCTTGTGCAACGCATGCGTGATTTGGTTGCCCGTAAGCCTAAAAACAAAAAATAGCAAACAGATATGAGAAGAAACATTTTACTGGTCATGGCTACCCTTGCCTTGACCATGCTGGATGCACATGGCCAGCAACCTACTCTCTCACCATTGCCTCAGAAGGCTACGTGGGGCGAGATGGCATTCACACATGACGCATTTATCTATATAGAAGGAGCCGACAAGGCTGACACAGACGCAGTGGCTCTATTGTGTGAGCAGTTAGATGGAAGACTCACTCCTTCACCGAAAGGGGCTGTACATCTTATAATAGGCGAGGCTGGCGATAAGGCAGTAAGACCGTATCGAAAACAGATTCCTACTCAGCGCGAGGGATATTACCTAAGTATAGAACCTGACCGTGTGGTTATTGCTGGTCGCGATGAGTCAGGCACTTACTATGGCGTACAAACTTTCTTACGCGCCTGGAAGCAACAACAGGTCATGCAATGCAGTATTGTAGATTGGCCTAGCGTAGAGTGCAGAGGGGTCATAGAAGGATTCTATGGTAATCCGTGGAGCCACAAAGACCGCATCAGACAATTTGAGTTTTACGGACAAAACAAATTAAACACATATGTTTATGGTCCGAAGGATGACCCTTACCATCGTGCCCACTGGCGCGACCCTTATCCAGCAGAAGAGGCAGCGAAACTAAAGGAACTTGTGGAGGAGGCTCATCGCAACAAAGTGCAATTTGTATGGGCTGTACATCCTGGTGGAGATATTCAATGGAATCTGAAGGACTCTATGGCGGTGTGTCAGAAACTGGAATGGATGTACGAACTAGGGGTCCGCTCCTTCGCTATTTTCTTCGATGATATCTGGGGCGAGGGGAGCAAGGCAGATAAGCAAGCAGGATTACTCAACTATGTGACAGATAAATTTGTACGCAAACATAGCGATGTAATGCCACTCATCATGTGTCCCACCCAATACAACAAAGCATGGAGTGGTGGTGACTACCTGAGCACTTTAGGCAACAATATGTATCCAGAAGTGAGGGTGATGTGGACTGGCAACAGTGTGGTGGACATGATAGAGCGTGATGACATGGAGTGGATAAACAAGCAACTCGGACGAAAAGCTTTCATCTGGCTTAACTACCCTGTCAACGACTACTGCCAAAGCCGTATGCTTATGGGTAAGACGTACGGAAACGGCTTAGACATAAACGAGTTGGTAAGCGGATTTTGCTCTAATCCAATGGAGTATGCCGAAGCATCAAAAGTTAGTCTATATAGTATTGCAGACTACACTTGGAATATGCCACGATATGATGCCGTGCGCAGTTGGAAACAAGCCATAGAAGAACTGATGCCAACAGCCAAAGTTCCCTTCCAATGGTTCTGCGAGAATAATGTGGACCTGGGCAAGACAGGACACGGACTTCGCCGGGAGGGAGAAAGTCCATTGTTCCCTTCCTCAGAGAAAGCAAAATGGCTCGACTATGAAAAATTCTTTCTACAGCAAAGCAATGAGGCAGCCTTGCTGCTGGCAGATAGTGTGAACAACCCTGAGATGCTTGGGGAAATCAGCCCCTGGGCAGAGAGCCTACGGCTGCAAGGTCTGCGAGGACTGGCTGTAGTACGTATGGCAAAAGCATTAGAATCTGATGACAGTATAGCATTCATAGGCAATTATCGTGTACAACAGTCCATCGAACAAGCACAGAAAAGCATTATCAGCCGCAACTGGGAAGGAAGCGTTGTAAAGGCAAAACCTGTGGTGGGCGGAACGGTCATCGCGCCATGGATTGACCGTACGGTTGCCTTGACAGTAAAGGAATATAAAAAACATCATTCTTATGGCAAGGAGGCATTTCCTGCACAAGTCATAGAAGATGGACAATATACGATTATGGCAGATGGGCGTTATCTGACTGACGCACAAGCAGCGACGGACCGTACAGGCGATTATCCTGTATTTCAATCCTCGCGAGACAGCATCAACCCACAGCGCCAGCAATGGAACATAGAGTTAGACATCACCACAGGTCGCTACAAAATCAGTAATGTGCAAGATAGCCGATACATCAATGAAACAGGGTCTTTCTGGGCTAATAAGAACTTGAATCCTTATGACCCAGAATGGCACACCTTCATTCTTACCCGACAGACCGATGGTTCCTACACAATCCAATGCGCAGGTAGAGCTGGCAAGAACTATTGGAAGGCAGAAGGAGACCGCATACGCAATGCCACCAAAGCTACCTCATTCCGTTTGGAGCCTGTACGCTAATCAGACCTCTATCGTGCACACCATGCACCGAAATCTTGTACAGAAGCAGGGAAAGAAGTAATTTTGCACCATAAATAAAGATATTAAATATGAAAAAGACCATATTATACGCATTTGCACTTGCCTGTGGCAGTTTAGTCCATGCACAGACAGGCATCAGCGAAGATGTCCTAAAGACACTTCAGAATAGTTACACCGACTCGCCAACAGAGAAAGCATTAAGAAATGCGATGGGTGGGACAAGCATCCAGAAGCTAACGCTTAATCAAGACAACCGACAAGCCAAGGATACACATTTCAGTATAGAAGTGAAGAACACAGGCATTAGTGACCAGCAGAGTAGCGGTAGATGCTGGCTTTTTACAGGTACTAATGTGCTGCGCAATCGCGCGATGCGCACGCTTGGAGTGAGTAATTTCTTCTTCAGCCAAGTATATCTCTTCTTCTATGATCAATTGGAGAAGAGCAATCTGTTTCTTCAGGGCATTATTGATACTCGCAAAGAGGATATAGATAATCAGATGGTCAGATGGCTCTTCCAGAATCCTTTGTCAGACGGTGGCACCTATACCGGTGTGGCAGACCTGGTAACGAAGTATGGACTTGTACCTCAGGATGTTATGCCAGAAACCAATGTAAGCAATCTCACCTCTGAGTTTAACGGTCATCTTAAACGCAAGCTTCGCGAATGTGGCATCCAACTTCGTGAGAAAGGTCAGCAGGGTGCGACCGAGAAACAGCTTGAAGCCATGAAAGTGGAGCAACTGAAAACCATATATCATATGCTGGTAATGGCTTATGGTCAACCCCCAAAATCCTTCACATGGGCTCCAAAGAAAGGAGAAAAATCCATATCAGAGCAAAAGACCTATACCCCAAAGGAATTCTACCAAAAAGTATGTGCTGGCGGTGAAGACCTTAATGCTGATTATGTAATGCTGATGAATGATCCCAGCCGGCCTTATCATCAAGTATACGAGATTGACTACGACAGACATCTTTATGACGGTCACAATTGGCTCTACTTGAATCTGCCGATGGACGAGCTGAAGCCTATGGCTATTGCCTCACTCAAAGATTCCTGCCAAATGTATTTCTCATGCGACGTAGGTAAGTTTCTTGACAGACAGACAGGATTTCTTGACTTAAAGAATTACGACTATGGTAATCTCTTCAGCACGACCTTCGGCATGAACAAGAAACAGCGCATACAAAGTTTCGATAGTGGAAGTACACATGCCATGACACTTATGGCTGTCGACCTCAATACAGAAGGCAAACCTGTGAAGTGGAAAGTAGAAAACAGTTGGGGTAGCACTTCTGGTGCCGCAGGTTATTTGATTATGACAGACGAATGGTTTGATGAATATATGTTCCGAGTGGTCGTAAATCGGAAGTATTGCACACCTGAAGTTCTCGAATTACTCAAGAAGAAGCCTGTTAGACTACCCGCCTGGGACCCAATGTTTATGGGCGAAAAGTAACCCGAAATACACATTATATATAATATATAATAAGGTAAAATGGAAACAACAAGACAAAACAAAATAGCTCGGCTCATACAAAAGGAGCTGAGCGATATCTTTCAGCGTCAGACTCAAGCCATGCATGGAGTGCTGGTCAGCGTGAGCATCTGCCGTATTAGTCCTGACATGAGCGTATGTCGCGTTTATTTGAGCGTATTTCCCAGCGAGAAAGCAGAGGAAATCGTGCAGAATATCAATACCAATCAACGGCAGGTCCGTTATGAATTAGGTACCAGAGTGGGCAAACAGTTGCGCATCATACCAGAACTGAAGTTCTTTGTAGACGATTCGTTGGACTATGCACAGCATATTGATGATTTGCTGAAGAAGTAAATCTCCTCGTCATGGATTTCCGCTTATTCATTGCCAGACGATATCTGTTCAGCCGCAAGAGCCATCATGCCATCAATATCATAAGTGGTATTTCTGTGGCAGGAGTTGCCATTGCCACACTTGCTATGGTTTGTACGCTAAGCGTATTCAATGGCTTTCAAGATTTGGTGGCAGGGTTATTTACTGCCTTTGATCCTCAGTTGCGTGTATCTCTTGTTGAGGGGAAAACGATGAAGGCAAACGATGAAGCCCTTGATAAACTACGCAAACACCCAGCGGTAAAAGTCTTTACTCCTGTCATGGAAGGTCAAGCCTTGGTAGTACAGAATGGGAAACAGCACGTGGTTACCATTATGGGAGTAGATGACAACTTTACCGAACAGGCACATATAACAGACATTCTCTACGGTGACGGTTCATTTTGTCTTCATGCCGATGTACTGGAGTATGGCGTAATAGGCATACGATTGGCCAATAAGATGGGACTCTCAACGACCTTCCCAGACCCATTGCAAGTATACGCTCCCAAACGAGGAGAACGAGTAAACATGGGCAATCCGCTTAGCTCGTTCAACCATGACGAATTGCAGAGCCCAGGAGTGGTGTTTATGGTTCAGCAGTCAAAATATGACGACAATTATATTCTGACAAGTTTAGGTTTCGCTCAAAGACTTTTTGACCAACGTGGTCAAATCTCTTCGGTTGAAATCAAGCTAAAGGATGGAGCCTCCCTGAAGAGTGTAAAAAGGGAATTCCGCGAATTATTAGGTGACCGATTCTTGGTACAAGACAGATACGAACAGCAAGCGGACGTGTTTCGTATCATGCGTATTGAGAAGTTCATCTCTTACGTCTTCCTTACCTTTATACTTCTTGTTGCCTGCTTCAATATCATCGGATCCCTATCTATGCTGATGATAGACAAGAAACAGGATGTGAATACCCTGCGTAGCCTTGGATGTTCAAACGGACAGATATGCAAAATCTTCCTGCTCGAAGGTCGTATGATTAGTTTGGCTGGAGCATTATTAGGCTTGGTTCTTGGATTGATTCTCTGCTGGATTCAACAACAGTTTGGCATAGTTAGTATGGGTCAGAGCGCAGGCAGTTTTATTGTCGAGTCATATCCTGTAAGTGTTCATATTGGCGATCTCCTGCTGATTCTTCTAACCGTAATAACCGTTGGATGGATTGCCGTATGGTGGCCTGTACGTTATCTTTCGCATCGATTACTCTGACTTTAGTCATTTTCCCTTATGTCGGACATCTATCCCTATGCGCGTCCACTGTATGTAATGGCCAAAGCGGCAGGACCGCTCTGTAATATCCGTTGCCAATATTGCTATTACACAGAAAAACAGCACCTCTTTTCTACCAAGCGGTCAGAGATGTCTTACGAGGTACTTGAAGCCTTTGTACGTCAGTACATAGAGACCCAGCAGTCTCCAGATATTCTCTTCACTTGGCATGGAGGCGAGCCCTTACTACGGTCTCTCGACTTTTATAAGCGTGCGTTACGTCTGCAGAAATATTATGGAAGAGGACGTAGAGTCAGCAACTGTTTACAGACAAACGGTCTGCTGCTAACACCAGAGTGGTGCCGCTTTCTTGCTGATGAGCATTGGCTTGTAGGCATAAGCATTGACGGTACGCAGGAGATGCACGACGCTTACAGAAAAGATGCCACAGGGAGAGGCACCTGGGAACGTGTGATGCAAAGTATCCGTATGCTGAATGAATATGGGGTGGAATGGAATGCAATGGCAACTATAAATCAAGCAAACGTCCACTCTCCACAAGACTTCTATCAGTTCTTCCGTGATACCCTGGGATGTCAATTCCTACAGTTCACACCTGTCGTAGAGCGTCTGAAGCAATATTCTGATGGGCGTCATCTGGCTTCTATGGGAGAGGAAGGATGTGCGGTGGCTCCTTATAGTGTTCACCCTGCAGAATGGGGAACGTTTCTCTGCGGCGTGTTTGACGAGTGGGTACGTAATGATGTCGGCAAGATGTTTGTGCAAATTTTTGATGCCACTTTAGCAGGATGGATGGGTGTCACACCAGGAGTGTGTGCGTATGCCGAAGAATGTGGGCATGCAATGGCGATGGAACATAATGGTGACCTCTATCCTTGCGACCACTTTGTCTTTCCTGAATATCGTTTGGGCAATCTCTTACATGAGGGACTTCCCCAAATGGCATACGGGGTTCGACAAGATGCTTTCAGCAGACTCAAACGAGAAAGCCTTCCTAAGCAATGTCGATGCTGTATATGGTTAAAGGCCTGTCATGGTGAGTGTCCGCGTTTACGTTTTTCCTATACCGCAGATGGGGAGCCTGGCTTGAATTATCTTTGCGCAGGATATTCAATGTTTTTCCAACATGTTGCCCCTTATATGGACTACATGCGAAATGAATTGCTGGCTGGACGAACAGCAGACGGTGTCATGCGACACTTCTTTAGGTAATCCAGATTGAGGAAATCAAGAACAAAATGAAAGACGCTTCAATCTGGGTTTAATAGTTTTCTCTTTTGCCTCTTAGTAAGCCACAATACACGCGCGGCCTGGCTTGACGCAGACGGAAATATTCCAAAGCCTATCATTTGCAAGCAAGAGGTAAAGAAACGAACGGTGGACCGACGAGGAGCGGTGCGCACAACATATACATCCGCAAATGATGTGTTGCACGATTTTATGCGTCAGACCTCAGAAGCAGGACGTTATCATTTGTCCTGGTCATGGCAAGGTAAGGATATAGGACATATCATTACCATGGAAACCTTCAAGGATGGCGCAAGGCGTTTCTATGACCCGCAAACAGGACTTGAGGCCAAGAATATACTTCCGTGGATAATGCGTAACAATAAGGTCGTATTTGACCTCAAGAAAGGCATAAGAGCCTACCGTGTTGACACGCTTCAGCCTAATTCGTTTATAGTGAAAGGTGTCGTTAAAAGGCTGGAGCAGCTGGAACTGCCCCAATGATGACCGCTGAGCAGAATGCGTGGTGGGCGAAGAATGTTGAGAAGAAAGCGACAGAAAGTGCGAATGGTACGCCACTTTCATCCGAAGAAAAATTACGCAGAAAAGAGATAGAGAGGAAAGCAAAGGATTTGCTAAGAGGCATGGAAATGCGTCATGCGAATTTTGATAAGCCCATCACTATCAGTGGTGGGAAAATAAACGAGTGGATAAACCAGCCATTCACGGAATATGCAGCAAAGAACGAGGCACTACTTAGGCTGCCACAACTGATAGAAAAAGCCACATACATTGGATGGGGGCGCGACAAGCATGATGCGCGCGTTGAGATGCACTTGTTTGAGACGAAAATAGGAGAAACCACATCCTGGATAATAGTCCGCAAAAGTCAAAACGGAGAGAGCGTCATCCATTCCATATCCGACAGCCCATCAATCCTCTCACACATAACACACCACGCGAAATAAAACGGCAAACAGGAAGGCATCAAAGCAGCGTTTCCTAAGAACTACAGTCTAAGGTCTCTACACTTTGAAAACTTCCTATCTGCACCGCAAAGTTACAAACTATTTATAAAACTCCAAAGGAAATGAAAGAAAAAGCAAAGCAGATGGCCAGAAAATACGGTTTCCACGATGTAAAGATACTTCTCAAAGTATCTTAGGATACATGGCCAAGTATCTTAGGATACATTGACAAGTATCTTATGATACTTTACAAAGTATCTTATGATACCTAAATATAGGTGCTCGAAAGAAATATCTCTGTCGGCAAAAATCGTTGAGCCATCTTTGTTTCAGTCTAATGACCGATTGGGGTTAAAGAAGATGCGGTTCACCCGATAAACCAGGGGGAGTTTCGGAGGTAAATCCACAGGCACAACCAGCACTTATAAGCCAGCTTGCTTGTCTGTACAATCTGTACAAAGGATATAATAATAAGGTCTATACGAAACGGCTCAATTTATTTTCTTAGTTGGAGAAAAATATTTTCCCAGTTAGGAAAAAAGAAAAGGCCTATTGTGGTCCACTATTATCGTTTTCATAAGAGATGGATAGTGTGTCTACATTTTTACTGTTTATACAGAGAGAAAATGTATCTACGGAAATCAATAAAAAGTCACTCTAAAAAGTAATACGTCTTCGTTGGCTATTGAAGTCGTCTTCGTTGGCTATTGAAGCCGTCTTCGCTGGCTATTGAAGTCGTCTTCGTTGGCTATTGAAGACTATATTACTTGAACATGGTGAATACTATAATCCTCCTGTTTTATCGGGTGAGCCGAAGATGCGCCTCCTTATCTCTGTTTCTACAGAAAGAAAAGAAGACGCATCTTTCTCTTTTATATTCTTCTGATTGAAGTTTTTTATGATTCTGGCTTAGATAGCCAGATCTGCACCTGCCTTGAACTTAATCACCTTCTTCTCAGGAATAGTGATTGCTGCACCAGTAGCAGGATTCACACCCTGATGAGCCGCACGCGTTGAAACGGAGAAAGTGCCAAAACCTATCAAGGCCACTTTATCCTCGCTCTTGACTGCTGTGGCAATAGCATTGAGGGTTGCTTCCACTGCCTTTTTGGCATCAACCTTACTCAGACCAGAAGTCTCAGCCACTTTGTTTATCAATTCTGTCTTGTTCATAGTGATGTTAATTGATAGTTTATAAATAAATTCAAATCTTAATGATGGCAAATATATGCAATGTTGGCTTTTTGACCAAGTGTTTTTTAAGAAAATTGATAGTTATGCCTCCAGTATTTTCCCGAAGCGATGTCTGATTGGACTATTTACGGTATAAATGTTATACCTTTGCACTCAAAATAACAATTTAGCAGAAAGATTATGAATTACATGCCACCAGTTACAAAGAACCTGCTTATCATCAATGTTTTGTTCTTTCTAGGCCGATACGTGGCTGGACTCTACGGCATTGACCTCGATGATGTTTTGGGTCTACATTTTCTACTTGCTTCCCATTTCCGCTTCTACCAGGTATTTACCTACATGTTTATGCACGCAAGCTTGGCACATATATTCTTTAATATGTTTGCCGTATGGATGTTTGGATGTGCGGTAGAAAATTCTATGGGATCGCAACGATTCTTGCTGTATTATCTAACATGTGGTTTGGGAGCTGCCTTCACGCAAGAGGCAGTACAGCTAATAGAATATTTCTACATGGGACTAGGGAATATAGAGCAAATACGTCTGTCTGGCGGTTTGCTTTCCGTAAGCGAATACTTGAACCTATGGACCACGGTAGGAGCCTCTGGAGCTGTATACGGCATACTGTTGGCTTTTGGCATGACTTTTCCAGAGAATCGTATCTTTATCTTTCCATTGCCAATCCCTATCAAAGCAAAATACTTTGTTGTGGGTTACGCGGCCATAGAGCTTTTCTCTGGACTAAGTGCATCAGGTGATGGTGTGGCTCATTTCGCACATCTGGGTGGAATGCTTTTTGGTTTCCTGCTCCTTCTTTACTGGAAAAACGGAGGTGGAAATAGCAGACGCAGAAACAATTGGTACGATAATGACAGCCATTATGATCGTGGTTCGAGCGGCATAAACGAATGGTTCTCTTCGATAAAAAAACGTATGAGTAAACCACGCATGAAGGCTGCAAGAGGCGGTAAGTTCGGACAGGATATGGACTATAGAGAATCCAAACGACAGGAGGACGAGGAAATGGACCGCATCTTAGACAAGATACGCAAGGGAGGATATTCCTCTCTGACAGAGAGTGAAAAAAAACGTCTGTTTGATATCTCTAACCATCGGCAGTAATTTGTAATACTCCTTGAATCATAAGACAAAACACGAAACTTGTTGCTTTATGTCTCAAAATCGATCGCAAGCGTGTGAACGTATTCTGACAGGCATTCTTTTAGGAGCTAATCTACTTACGGTCTTGCTTCTGTGGACGTGTGTGCTCAGTACATACCTACCACCAAACGAGTATCCGCGACTGTCTCTATTGGGACTTCTTTTTCCCGTATTCCTTTGCGTAGACCTCATCTTTGTGTTGCTGTGGCTTCTTTACAAAGCCCATATGATTTGGCTTCCCTTAGGAGGGCTACTGGTCGTAAGCAGTTTTATATTGGATTATTGCCCGATAAACCAAGAGGGAAAGCCTAATGACAGTGTCTTATGCATTATTTCTTACAATGCGGGGGGAGTGGAAGATGCGGCTGGACGCGACTCCTTTTGGACTTATTTAAAGCAGATGAAACCCGACATTGTCTGCGTACAGGAGGTTAGTTCTTTTTGGTTTGATACGGATGAAGCAAAAAAAGACATGCAAGAGGCTGGTTTTCATTATATGGGTGAAAAAGGAACTTATGTACTTAGCCGATTTCCTCTTGCCAAGTCTGATATCGAATTCCATTATGAAACGGTTGGCAACAACAGTTTCGCATGCTGGGCTTTATCCGAGGAAGACAGCATCCTGATCGTATGCAACCATCTGGAGAGTAACCGACTCTCCAGCGAAGAAAAGAGCGACTACAGAGAAATGCTACACAGTCCCAATAGAGATATTGTAAGGCACGAGGGCAGAAGTCTGCTTCGCAAACTGTCCAAAGCCGCCAGTTTGCGTGGACTACAAGTAGACACACTTTGTGAAGTGGTACTAAGCCATTCTCAATGCCCGATGATTGTATGTGGTGACTTTAACGATACCCCTATCTCTTATACTTACAGACGGCTTTCGGATGTTCTTAACTCAGCCTACAGGCAAAGTGGGCTGGGATTTGGCTTTTCTTTCAATCAAGATGAATTCTTTGTGCGCATCGACCACATTTTCTTTTCGTCTCATTGGGTAAGTAGACACACCTTTGTCGACCAGAGTATATACCTTTCCGACCACTATCCCATCGTCTCATACCTTGAAAGGAAGCGAGAATGAAGCACTTTTAAGCAGAAATTTCCATGCTGTTGCAGTAAGTCACAAAAAAATATGTACCTTTGCGCAATAGCGTGTGTTATAAAATACAAACGACAAAATAAAAAACAATAAATAAAACTAAAAATGCAAAACAAAGGATTTGTAAAGGTTTTCGCACTTCTGCTTACCCTTGTCTGCATCTTCTACCTGAGTTTCTCTGTGGCAACCAGCCATTATGAGGGTCAAGCAGAGAAGATTGCACAAACAGAAGGTGAGGAGGCTGCGAACCACTATCTCGACTCTGTGCTCAACAACAAAGTGTATTGTCATGTATGGACACTAAAAGAATGCCGTGAGATGGGCATTGGTCTTGGACTTGACCTAAAGGGCGGTATGAATGTGATCCTCGAAGTAAGTGTTCCAGACGTGGTAAAGGCTCTGGCCGACCACAAGGAAGAGACTGACGAGACATTCCGCAAAGCTGTAGAGCAGGCAACTCAGGAAGCGGCTAACAGCCAAAGTGACTTCATCACCTTATTTGTTAAGGACTACAAGGCTCTCGCTCCAGAGAAGTCTTTGGCAGAACTCTTTGCCACACAGCAGTTGCGTGACAAAGTGACCACCAAGAGTAGCGACAAAGAGGTGGAGCGCGTGCTCCGTGCGGAGGTGAAGAGTGCTATTGACAACTCTTACAACGTGCTTCGTACTCGTATCGACCGCTTCGGTGTGGTACAGCCCAATATCCAAGCTTTGGAAGGTCAGGAAGGTCGTATCATGGTAGAGATGCCTGGTGTGAAAGAGCCTGAGCGTGTACGCAAACTGCTGCAAGGAAGTGCCAACCTGGAGTTTTGGGAGACATACAACACCACAGAAGTAACTCCTTTCTTGGTAACTTTAGACAGCAAACTGGCTGCTGTTCAGAGCGGAGAAAAGAAAGAAGAGACAAAGGCAGATACCATTCAAGCAGCAACAGAGACAGCTGAGACAGACACCACGGCTGCCGTTGCAAAGGCTAACGAAGATACAGCTAAAACTGCTAAGGGAGACTTGGCTGCTGTAGTTGGTAGCGATAAGGAAGAAAAATCAAACACCACACTCTCTGCCGCAGATATAGAGAAGGCACATAAGCAGCATCCTCTGCTGAGCCGCCTTCAGTTGGCTCAGGGAGCATACGGATGCGTGGTAGGTTACGCTTCAAAGCGCGATATGGATGCAATTACTGCACTGATAGAGAGCCCAGAAGCCAAGGAAGTTCTTCCTTCTGACCTTCGTCTGAAATGGGGTGTAAAGGGTATTGGCGAAGGTGCCAATGCTAATATCTATGAGCTTTATGCTATTAAGGTGACAGAGCGCAACGGACGTGCACCTCTCGAAGGTGATGTTGTTACAGACGCTAGCGATACTTACGACCAACACGGACGTCCTTGTGTGAGCATGAAGATGAATGTGGATGGAGCACGCCGTTGGGCTGCCCTCACCAAGGCAAATCTGAAGCGTAGCGTTGCCATTGTTCTTGACGACAATGTATATAGTGCACCCACCGTACAGAGCGAGATTACCGGTGGTAGCTCAGAGATATCTGGTTCATTCACCGCAGAGGAAACCCGTGACCTTGCCAACGTATTGAAGTCTGGCAAGATGCCTGCACCTGCAAAAATCGTGAGTGAGGAAATTGTAGGTCCCTCATTAGGTGCAGAGTCTATCCAGCAGGGTATCTGGAGTTGTGTCATCGCCTTTGTCATCTTGATGATTTACATGGTGGTCATGTACGGCATGATTCCTGGTATGGTTGCCAATATGGCTTTGATTCTGAACCTGTTCTTTACCGTGGGCATTCTGACCAGCTTCCAAGCTGCATTGACGATGAGCGGAATCGCAGGTATGGTACTGACCTTGGGTATGGCTGTGGACGCCAACGTGCTTATCTACGAACGTACTAAGGAAGAACTTCGTGCTGGTAAAAAAGTACGCGAGGCTCTTGAGGCAGGTTACCAAAATGCTTTCAGCGCCATCTTCGACTCTAACTTGACCAGTTTGATTACAGCTGTCATCCTTTACAACTTCGGCACAGGACCTATCCGCGGCTTTGCTACCACACTGTTTATCGGTATCTGCGTAAGTTTCTTCACAGCAGTGTTCTTGACACGTGTGCTCTACTCAGAAATGATGGATCGTGACAAGTGGAAGAATCTGACGTTCCAGACTGCTATCGGCAACAAGATATCTTTCCAGAACCCGAACTTCAGAATCATGAGTGCTTACAAGAAGAGTTTCACCATCTTCGGAATTCTGACAATCATAAGCCTTGGATTCATGTTCACCAGAGGCTTCAGCAAGAGTATCGACTTTACGGGTGGTCGTAACTTCGTAGTGCTATTTGAGAAGCAGGTAGCTCCAGAAACCGTACGTACATTGCTCACTGAGGCATTCCCCGAAAGCAATACCAGTGCCATTGCATTAGGTACAGATGGCAAGACCATTCGTATCTCAACCAACTACCGTATCAATGAAGACGGTGTGGATGTTGACCATGAGATCGAATCAAAACTCTTCAATGTGCTCAAGGATGGTAAACTCTTGGCAGATGACCTTACATTGGAAAACTTCATCAATCGCGATGAGCGTGCTGGTGGCTCAATCATCAGTAGCCAGAAGGTAGGTCCCTCTGTGGCAGAAGACATCACATACGGTGCCATTGTCAGTGTGATTTTGGCTTTGGCTGCCATCTTCGTCTACATTCTGGTTCGTTTCCGCAACGTAGCATTCTCTGTAGGTTCTATCACAGCACTTACCGTGGACACTCTGCTGATTCTTGGTATGTACTCCATCTGCTGGGGTTGGATGCCATTCTCACTTGAGATTGACCAAACCTTCATCGGTGCCGTGCTGACAGCCATTGGTTACTCAATCAACGATAAGGTGGTGGTATTCGATCGTATACGTGAGTATCTGGGCCTCTATCCCAACCATGATCACAAGGAACTGTTCAACACCTCACTGAACAACACCTTGAACAGAACCATCAACACCTCTGTTTCAACATTCATCGTGTTGGCAGTTATCTTCTGCTTAGGTGGAGCCAGCATCCGCAGTTTTGCCTTTGCAATGATTCTGGGTGTCATCTTTGGTACTCTCTCTTCTATCTTTGTAGCTGCTCCCACTGCTTACCTGACAATGCGTAAGAAGGAAGAGAATACCAGCAAGTAAGAAGAATCAAGTGTAACACAACAGCCACAGGCTGACACATAAAGCACCAGGCGGGGCACAGGGAAAAACCCTGCACCGTCTGGTGTTTTCTTTGTAACATTTGCTCTGAAAAATATACATTGATGAAAAAGTTTATCATTTTATTTTGGACGCTCTGCTATTGCTCATTAGCAGAAGCCCAAGCCATCACCGACACACTTCGCGTATTAGCTATCGGCAATAGCTTTTCGCAAGATGCCGTAGAACAATATCTATATGAATTAGGTCGTGAAGTTGGAGTCGAGATGATTATCGGCAATGGTTATCGTGGCGGTCAGGGCTTTGCCTCCCATTGGAAAGATGTTACAGAAGAAAATAACACCTTCGAATATCGTAAGGTAGTTGGCGGAGTGCGTACCAACAAACCTCATTCAGCATTGAAGTCGCTCATCCAAGACGAGCCATGGGATTATATCACCGTGCAGCAAGCCAGTCCCGAGTCTGGACTTTATGACACCTACGAGCCCTGCATGTCTGAACTTCTCCAATATGCCGCTACATTTTGCTCTAATCCCGATGTACAACTTGGATTCCATATGACGTGGGCTTATGCACATGATTCCACGCATGGAGGTTTTGCCAACTATGGTAGCAACCAAGAAGCAATGTATGACAGCATCAATGCAGCAGTGCAGCGTGCTATGGCCATGCATCCCGAGCTGACATTTCTTGTACCCTCTGGCACAGCTATTCAGAATGCTCGTGCATCATGGCTAGGCGACAATCTCAATCGTGACGGTTATCACCTTGACCTAAAATTCGGTCGCTATACCGCCGCATGCACATGGCTCGAGCGCCTCACAGGACGCTCGTCTGTCGGACTCAAATATCGACCGGAAGGAGTGGATGAGACAACTGCCCTCACCTGTCAGATGGCAGCACATAAGGCTTGCGCCACCCCATACGCTCTGTCTGACATGTCAGAGGTGGGATACCCTTTGGTGAATAATATCAGCCCAGTAGGCAAGGTGAAGCTGAATTTCGGTGGAAGTTCTTGTAACGATGCTTCATGGAACAACATCACCAATTCGGTACGTACCCATACCTATATATTAGATGAGTACTCACACCCCACTGCCATCACTATCACAGCAGCACAGCCGATGGCTGGCAGTAATCAGAATGGAGCCTCATACACAGTTACACGTATGCTTATGCCAGCCCAAGTGAGTGCATCAGCCGTGTGGGGCTATACATCAGGTAAGTTCGGGCAGAGCCAAGCACGCCCCATGGCAGAGTATGTTTTGGGACACCTAAACCCCAAGCTGAAGTATGATTTCACCATTTTCGCTTCGCGTCAAAACTGCAAGGACTTCCGTCAAACCACTTTTATCGTTCAGGGACGCGAGAGTCAAGCTGAAATGCTTGACGCTGCCAATAACACGTCTGAGGTGGTTCGTATCAAAGGCGTACATCCATCTGAGGACGGACACATCACACTAAGTATAATGTCTGGCACACACAACACCAGCACACACCGCTTCTACTATCTTAATGCAGTAATTGTGCGTGCACACTAATAGAGAACCTTATTACACAATTTTTTAATCATATGGAAAAAAAGAAAGAAATACAGTTGCAGTTTCGTCTGAAGGATGTGCGTATGCTTCAGTTTGTAAACCTATCCAACGGATGGCCAGAGGGCGACATGCAGATTGGAAACCAGATTCAGTTCAATGCTGACACAGCCCAGCGTATGGTGGCATGCAATATGAACGTGGAGTACAAGAAGAATGATCTGACGCAATTGATTTTTAGCGCACAGACCGTTATCGAGTTTTCACGTGAGAGCTGGAGTGCTCTATATCAGTTGCAGGGTGACCAATGGATTGTACCAGCAGAGTTGGCTTGCCATCTGGCAGATGTTACCATGGGTGCTGCACGCGGTATGCTCTCTGTCAAGAGCGAAGAGGCTGGACTTCCCCGTCTGCTTCTCCCATTGATGGATCCTCGCCAGGTGGTACGTGAAAACCTACGCTTCCCTCGACAGAAGCCCGCTTCAGACATGCCCATACCTCCATCTGCAGGCAATGCATAAGTTTTGAAAAAACATTAGCACACTTAAGGCAAGCCAGAACTTCACCTTGGTTCCCTACGGTTTCCAGACAGGAAAGCGATAAGCCTTAGGCAATATTCCAAGAGCCGTATCATCTCCTAAAAGGGCATGATACGGCTCCTTTCATGTCTTGCAGAACTATTAAAAATACTTTTCCATCGCTTGACAGACTGTGATAAAACGATTCACCCAATAAATTTGGGAGAATCTTCGTACGCAAATCACAGGCATAACCTGTGCATGTAAGCCAGCTTGCTTGTCTGCAGATTATACGCTACCTGAATATTTCAGATCGCAAAATAAATATTTCGTGGTTGGAAATAATTATCTACAACTGGGAAATAATTATTTCCCAGTTAGAAACAAGTGATTATCCAGACTTTTACCTAAGAAAGACTTTCGAGGAACAGTTTGTACACATGTTTTTATCAGATCTAACTTTTATCACTCGTAATTTTGCATTACCATTTATAATATGTAACTTTGCGATATTATATTCCCTCAACACGAGCAAAAAAACTAAAAAACAGAACCATGAACAGGAAGAGGTGCCACTTTACAGACGACAAAGTAAAGCGATACATAAGACTAAACTTATGGGTCAAAACAGTTGTTATTTTAGTAAATTATTTTTTCCTTTTTAACCTATATGGACTTTCACAGAATTTGTTTAACGGACGTGTGGTGGATGCCAAGACGGGTGAGCCGATTCCATATGCCACAGTATATGTGTCGGAAAGCAAAGGCACACTGACCAATATGGAAGGGAAATTCAGCCTTGACTTGACGCCCAATGACTCTGTGTCTATCTCTTTTCTTGGCTATGGGAAATTGCGTTTCTCTGCCCATGACCTGCCTAAAGTTGTAAAGATGGAATCTTCAGCTACCCTGATGAAAGAGGTGACGGTGGTGTCTCCGCAAAATATACTGAAGAAAGTTATTAGTAAACTGGATAAGGAATATCGTACTAAGAATAGTAAGTCGAGCAACTACTTCCTGCGGCAGACCTTTGTACAAGAGAGTGGAAGAAGCGAGATGGTGGAAGCCTTTATGCAAGCGTCCTCCAACACTAATCTGAGGGATATATTTTTCGTCAGTGGAAAACATTATAGAATGGGAGACTATTCTGAGGTGAAGACTCTTTTTTCTGCCTCCAATCTGCAACACCTCTTTGATTTTGCTCCGCGTGTATATGAGAATGCTTTCTGGAGTAAGATTTATGTACCCTTAGGCTTTTGTATACCTTCACAGAAAACAGCCTCATCCTCGTATTACGCTGGTTCCCAATTCTCAACAGATATGTATGATTACCAATCTTACGACAACTACAAGAAGTCTCTTCGCTATTTTGACGTACGTGTAGAGGAACTCTCTGGTGAGGAGGGATATTACAAGATAAGTTTTGCCCGAAGAGACCTTGCCCTGATGGTTCCGATTGTTGTGGGAACTCTTTATGTACAGTCGAAAGGCTACAAGTTGCTTGGATTTGAAGGACGCATGTTAAACATGGTGCTTGACACGCAAAAAGATTTCTGGAAAGAAATAAACGAGACCGAACCTATTATTCGGATTGGTTATACACACGAGCACAAATTCACAGAGGTGAAATATGTGGCATGTAACTTAGAAGCCGCACAGATGAAATGTCGGTCCATTGTCTATAATCTGAACGAGAGAGAACTCAAGGCAGACAAAGACCGCATGGTGAGGATGGGCGACAATATGCTTGATGCCGTAACCCGTGTGGGCTACGACTCTACGTTGTGGCAGCAGACTCATATCCTGCGCACAGAAGAAGAAGAGAGAATAGCCAAGGAGAATAACCAGACAGAAGATGCCTCGCCTATGGAGATTGCAAACGATTCCCTCAGACCTACACACAATGCCGACTATATGACAGATGCTGGTAACTTCCAGCCATTGGTGGAACGGCTGAGAGCTTTCGGGCGAACCATCCCACAGGAGAAAGTATACATCCATATGGACAACACCAGTTACCAACTGGGAGACACCATATGGTTCTCTGCCTATACTCGTCGCACAGACAGAGCCTTACCCTCAAATGTAAGCGGAGTGCTGTATGTGGAACTTTACGGACAAGACGGTTATATGATCGAACGTAAACTCATACAGATGTGCAACGGATGTGGCGAGGGCTTCTTTGCACTAAACAAAATGATTCAGTATGCAGGGCTCTACGAACTGAGAGCCTATACCAGATGGCAACTCAACTGGGGCATATATGAGCGTAAACACTCACCTTATGCCTATATGTGGTTTGACAGCAAGGAACTGGAACACGCCTATTTCAAGGACTACGAGAAGCTATACAGCCGCGTATTTCCCGTATACGACCGCCCAGAACAACCAGGAGACTTTCTGCGCGATATTACGCTCAGAGGCAAACGTCGTGTTTTCCGCAAGGACAAGGACAAGCATGAACTTAGCCTTAAACTCTTTCCTGAAGGCGGAGGACTGGTGAATGGATTGCCTTGCCACATAGCTTTCGAAGCCACCTGGAACGATGGAGAATGGGCAAACGGATGGTTGTACTATGGACAGGACTCTGTGAAGGTACAAAACAGAGGAAGAGGCACGTTTATGGTAATCCCCACAGAGAAAAAGAAACAAAGCGTAAGATTCGTGTCTGAAGAGGGCACTTCCGTCAAAGCAAATTTGCCTCAAGCAGATTCAATAGGAGTCGCCTTACATATGCAGCAGACAGATTTGGGCAGATGGACTGCCCAGATAACCACTTCACCCAATCTACCCGCAGAAAGTTTGGGGCTGACACTCATGCATGAAGGTTGCATGCTGGCTTTCCACCATATGACAGACCTGAAGTCCGAAAAGCAAGGTAAGACTTACGATCTTAACGATTCTCTTCTCAATGCTTCGGGAGTCTATCAGATAACAGTATTCGACAGTAAGGGAAGGGTGTATGCAGACCGTCTGTTTTTTCACAGAAAAGATTCAGACACAAAACCAACTCTCTCCATACAGGGACTCAAGAAGACCTATGCACCATACGAGTCTGTAGACCTACGCATAAAATCCTTAGCAGGGAAAGGTGACGTGTCGCTGACAGTAAGAGACGACAATACACGTGACCTCCTATATGACAACGGAAGCATTCTGACAGAGATGTTGCTGGCCAGCGAAATACGAGGGTTTGTTCCACAGCCCAGTTGGTATTTCGAAAAAGACGATGAGGAGCACCGCACAGGTCTGGATTTGCTGATGATGACACAGGGATGGCGCAGGTTTCGCTGGCAAGACATGGCCGTACGTGGTGTGTGGGACCTAAGTCAGCCAGCCGAACAAGCCCCGATTCTAAAGGGGGGTGTATACAAGTATAACTGGGATGTAGATTATAATATCGGGACCGTCTTAAAACCCAACTATTCCTTCCAGCCGGATAAAGTACAACAGGAAACCGAAACGACTATTGTTGGAGAAGCAACAGACAGAAAGCAAGAAGACCCGGCTTCAATAGTAACCACAACTGACACGAAAGATGAACTTAAGGATAAGAACAAAACCAGAAGAAAAGACCGAGATTACCTGCTCTCGCGTCAGTATCTGAAGGCAGACAAAGATGTCAAATTACATACAGAACTTGTCTCCACAGACGGACAGGAAGTGATGGTGAACGAGCGTGCCACCAAGAACGGACGCTTCCAGATACAACTGCCCCCCTTCTATGGAAAAGCCTTATTGTTCATTAGCGCGGCAGACACCACCAAATGGAACAGACGCATGCGCAAACGCTATATGTGGATTCAAGGTGAAGAATATAACCTTGGCGATGACCCGAATGCACCTTACAACAAACTACAGAAAAAACGTTTCGACGTACAAACAGCAGACTACATGTCACGTATCCAATGGCATTACCCTCATTTCGTCAATCCATACAATCATTATCAGACGACCGTAATGCCGATGCCAACAAGTGGCAAGACTCTTCTCGCTCGTGATTCGGACAACGTTCATAACCTGAAAGAAGTATTCGTACAAGCCAGACGCAAGGGTCTCAGAAGGTATGATGACTCACAGCCTATACTTGTCATTGACATGGACGAAGCGGCAAACATGACTTTTGATGCAGGGATGTACTCGTTTTCTCGCTACATGGTGGGCGACTATGGATTGGATTATCCTTTTGTAACGGAACAGGACCAGTATGGCAATTTTTCCAAGCCTCGGCAGACGGACAATATTGAACAACGATTCGGTATTTCCCCCATACGCAGAATGCTTCCTTCGTATCGCGACAAACTGGCAAAGGTCCCCAAGGACTCACTCTATGCTCGCCAGTATCTGATATCTTTCCCAGCAATACCCTCTACGGAGGAAAGTGTATATTACACCACTTCCTATCTGGAGAAAATGGTATTCTCTACGGATTACAGCCCACGTATGCCCAATAATTGGCGTTATCAAGGCGAGAACCTGCCCGTGACCACCACGGTCGTATGCCCAAGTGCAGACCAGAATCAACGCATGACGTACCGCGACCGCATGTATTATCTCGACGGATTTGCTTATCCTGCAGAGTTCTACAGTCCCGATTACAGCAGAGGTAAGTTACCAGAAACTCCCACGGATTATCGTCGTACCCTCTATTGGAATCCGCATCTGAAACTGAATGAGAACGGAGAGGCTTCCATAAAATTCTATAATTGTTGTCGCCCGACTTGTCCAAGCGCAGATGCACAAGGACAGACACAGGAAGGAGCATTACTATGGAATGAATAAAGCACGAAAAGGTGACCGTTCCCCCAAAAATGTCTGTCCAAACCAAGCATGATGAGAAGAAAAAAGAGTGAACCCGTGACAGGCAATCACTTTTTCCGACTTGAGAAAAAGGTCTTTCAACGATTTTTCGTAACTTTGTGAAAGAGAAGTTGCAAGAACGTCTCAAAAAGAAGAACTATACTAAACGACAAACAATACAAGTGTGATTATGGAGAGAAGACTTTTCAAATGCTGTTTACCCATGATGGGAGCACTGGTCTTTACTCTGGCAAGCTACGGCACAGAGAAAGCAGACAACGGCAAACTAGTCAGCGCATTAAGCAATTCCGCATGGAATGCTTCACAATGGATATCCGCAGCAGACGCACCTGTTGTAAAAGGTCCTATACAAGGCGCTAACGAAAGGGCAGCGGATGGAGCCAGTTGGTTTGTGTCTGCAATAAAGAACGAACAAAAGGTAGTGTCTGCCAAATGGATGACTGCCGGACTGGGTGTATATGAATTATATGTAAACGGAAAAACTATTGGCAACGAGATATTGAAGCCTGGTTTTACTCATTATAAAAAGACTAAGCGCTCGTTTACCTATGATGTCACCAGCGTGCTTGACGCAAAAAAGGGAGCCGAGAACGTCTTCTCCGTACAAGTCACCCCCGGATGGTGGGCAGACAAGATAGTGACCCCAGGAGGACATGATGGAATGATAGGCAAGAAGCCTGCTTTTCGTGGTGTGATTGAACTGACATTTTCAGATGGCACAAAGAAATACTACGGAACAGATACCAAGAACTGGAAATCAGGTGTGGCAGGTCCAGTAAAACATGCAGCCATCTTTGATGGTGAAGAGTATGATGCACGTGAGCAACCTGGTTATAAGACAATAGATAAGCTCTCCACCCCAGAACTCAACACAGAATTCAATGGTGAAGTTCTTCCCACCAATGGAGCAGAAATCTATCGGCGTACCGACCTTGCTCTCTCCCCCGTGAAAGCATACACTTGGAAGGATATTGAGGGTGCGAATGCCGAAGAGTATGGCAAGGTGGTTGTGAACAAGACTTACAAGAATGGCGAAGCCATGGTAGTACGCCCAGGAGAGAACCTCGTGGTGGACTTCGGTCAAAACTGTGCTGCAGTTCCCTCTTTTGTGTTTAGGGCTAAAGAAGGTACCGTGCTTACCTGCGTGGTATCAGAACTTCTGAACGATGGCAATGGTGCCAAAAGCAGAGGTATGGACGGACCTGAGGGTAGTGTGCATCGCTTGAACCTCCGTATTCCCGACATAGGTATGCGTCTCAACTACACCTTTGGTACTTCAGACAAATTTGTCTCATTCATGCCAGGAAGCACCTTCTTCGGATATCGTCTGATATCCATCACGGCTTCCGACGAGGTGACCATCAAGAGCGTCAAGTCTATCCCCGTGACGTCCATTACTAAGGAAATGGAAACTGGGCATATAGTTACGGGTAACGCACTTGTCAACAAGCTGATATCAAACACCATTTGGGGGCAACGATCTAACTATCTATCCGTACCAACAGACTGTCCACAACGTAACGAACGACTTGGCTGGACAGCAGACACACAAGTGTTCAGCGAGACAGGCACCTTCTTTGCCAATACCCGCAACTTCTTCCATAAATGGATGCGCGACATGCGCGATACACAAAGTCCCAAGGGAGGATTCCCTGGTGTGGCTCCCATAGGACAATATGGAGGTTTCGAATCAGACATGATGCGTTTGGGATGGTCTGATGCAGGAGTGATAGTGCCTTGGGTGGTTTGGAAACAGTTTGCAGACAAAGGTATCGTGGACGAGAACTGGGAGGCAATGGAGAAGTTGATGAACCATATCAACGAAACCAAATATAACCATCAGGCTCTGTCTGGCGAGAACTCAGACTATCAATGGGCAGACTGGCTGAGTTACGAACCGCTGGAATCCTGCGGAGGAGGAATCTTTATGCAGGATGACAAAGGACATACGGTGAAACGTCCCGAAGCTTATGTCTACTGGAATTATCTTAGCGCATGTTACTGGGCCATGAATGCTGGCATGATGCACGATATGGCTGCCTCTACAGGGCGTAACGCTGCAAAGTACAAAGTGATGCGGCAGACAGCAAGACAGTATATCAAGGATAATTTCATGAATCCTGACGGAACATTCAAGACCGAAATACTCAACACTATGCAGACTCCTGCTCTCTTCGCACTCAAAAATGAATTGGTGGAAGGAAAGGCCAAGGAAAACATGATTGCTCGTCTGCGTAAGAACTTTGAGGATCACGACAACTGCTTGCAGACAGGATTCTTGGGAACATCCATCTTGATGTCGACCCTAACAGAAAACGGAATGTCTGACATCGCTTACAAGCTACTCTTCCAGCGCAAGAATCCCAGTTGGCTATATTCTATTGACAATGGTGCTACCACCATTTGGGAACGATGGAACAGTTATATGAAAGACAAAGGAATGGGACCACGTGGCATGAACAGCTTTAACCATTACGCTTACGGATGCGTGTGCGAATGGATATGGGAGACTGCGGCAGGCATCCAGGCAGATGCAACGAATCCAGGTTTCAGACACGTTATCATGAAACCAATCCCAGACAGAGGGCTTGGCTTCCTAAAAGCCGAATACCATTCTGCTGCGGGAATTATCAAGAGTGAATGGAAATATTCTGGAGACAAATGGATATGGAAGTTCACTATTCCAGAAGGTGCGTCAGCTTCTGTAACCATGCCAGGAGAGAGTACCCCGAAGGAATACCAAGCTGGTTCTTATACGCTAAGCAAACAACTGCCTCAATAAGAGAGCAAGCAGTTTGCAAAACAGGAAACAGTTCGGGATGGTCAGAAACTGAAAGCAGACAGAGATACATGCAGATAACCTCTGCATGTATCTGACAGAGATTAGGGGAAAAAACGTGTCTAAATGCTGTAGTGGTAACATCAGAAGACTTTTTTTTCACCTAAAACTTTGTACGTTCAGCGGAAAAGCGTATCTTTGTCGCTGAAAGGTGAATGTGAGGGGCTTGACAAGTTCCTCACTTTTCTTTATACACAGTATATATACAGAGAATACATGATTAACAAAATTGCAGTTCAAAAAGCTGTTGAAGAATGGCTGGAAGGTAAAGACTACTTCCTGGTAGACTTGGATGTCAGCGCAGATGACAGGATATCTGTGGAGATAGACCACGCAGAAGGTGTATGGATTGAGGATTGTGCAGACTTGAGTCGCTATATCGAATCACAAATAAGCCGGGAAGAAGAAGACTATGAACTGGAGGTCGGTAGTGCAGGACTGGGACAACCATTTCGCGTGAAGCGTCAATACGAAATACATGTGGGCCACGATGTTGAGACACAGACTTTGGATGGACACAAATGGCGTGGGCAACTAAAAGACGTTGATGAGACAGGATTCACTATCGAGGCAATGGAAAAAGTGAAAGAAGAGGGACGCAAACGCCCCGTGAACAAATTGGTGGACAGACATTTCAATTTTGATGAAGTGGCATTTACCAAGTATCTGATAAAAGTAAAATAAGAAAATAACATAATGGCAACAAAGACTTCTGAAACAGTGAATCTCATAGACTCCTTTGCAGAGTTTAAAGAGACCAAAAACATTGACAGAGCCACATTGGTGAGCGTATTGGAGGAATGCTTCCGCAGCGTGATAGCCAAGATTCATGGTTCGGATGAGAATTATGACGTGATTGTAAACCCTGATAAGGGCGATTTCGAAATCTACCGAAACCGTAAGGTTGTTCCTGACGGTGAGGTTAAGGACCCCAATCTGGAGATTTCTCTTACCGAAGCACGCTCTGTAGAGCCTGACTATGAGGTGGGCGAAGAAGTAAGCCAGCTGGTGAAGTTCTCCGACTTTGGACGACGTGCCATTCTGACTCTTCGTCAGACATTGGCAAGCCGTATTCTTGAGCTGGAGCATGATACCCTGTACAATCAATATAAAGACCGCATCGGTGAGGTAGTAACCGCTGAAGTCTATCAGACTTGGAAACGCGAGACCTTACTCATTGACGATGAGAACAACGAACTGTTGCTGCCTCGTACAGAGCAGATTCCAGGAGATTTCTTCCACAAAGGAGAAACGGCTCGTGCTGTCATCTCTCGTGTAGACAACTCCAATGGCACTCCCCGCATCATCCTAAGTCGTACAGACCCCGCTTTCTTACAAAGAATGCTTGAGGCTGAAGTGCCAGAAATTCAAGACGGCCTGATAACTATCCACAAGGTGGCTCGCATCCCTGGCGAACGCGCCAAAGTGGCAGTGGAGAGTTACGATGACCGCATTGACCCAGTAGGCGCCTGTGTAGGTGTGAGAGGAAGTCGTGTGCACGGCATTGTGCGTGAATTGCGTGGTGAAAATATCGATGTAGTTTGCTGGACTTCTAATCCACAACTGATGATAACACGTGCTCTGGGACCAGCTACGGTGAACAGCGTGGTACTGAACGAAGAAGAACACAAGGCTGAGGTATATTTGGATCCAGACCAGGTTTCTTTGGCAATAGGTAAAGGCGGCTTGAACATAAAACTTGCAAGCATGCTGACAGGATATACGATAGATGTGTTCCGCGAAGTAGATAATGCAGACAACGACGATGTGAGCCTGGATGAGTTCAAAGATGATATTGAACCCTGGATTATAGATGAATTGAAGAAGATTGGTTTTTCAACTGCCCGTGACGTGCTGGGTGCCCCTCGCGAGATGATTATACAGCGTGCAGACTTGGAAGAGGAAACCGTAGACGAGGTTTTGAGAATTCTGGCCTCCGAGTTTGAATGAGAAGACAGCGCAGAGAGAAACAAAGCAAAGTAGAATTAAGGAGACAGAATGAGCGTTAGATTAAATAAGGTAACAAAGGAATTCAATATCGGCCTGCAGACAGCAGTGGATTTTCTGAAAAAGAAAGGATATGAGGATGTGGAAAACAGCCCTAACTGTAAGATAACAGAACAACAGTACGAGCTCTTACAAAAGGAATTTAGCTCGGACAAAGGGTTACGTTCGGAAGCAACTCAGCTGATACAGACCAGACAGGAGAAATCCAAGGAACGCAAAGAGGCATCCAAACAAAAACGCCAGGCAGAAGAAACTTCCGCATCAGCATCCAAGCCAAAAGCTACCTATAAGGTAGTCGGTCATATAGACTTGGGGAAAGACGGTTTGCCTGTGAAGAAAGTAAAACAACAGGCAGAAAAGGAAGAGGGGAAAAAGACCCAGACTATTGAGCAGCCACAACCCCAACCTCAACCTAAGGTGGAACAGCAGGCTACAGCCCAACCTACACCAGAACCCATGCCTGAAGCAAAAGAAAAGGTAGCGCCCGTAGAGGAAAAGGTGGAAACGGCCACCACGGTAGAAACACCTGCCAAGCAGAGTACAGAAGCAAGGGCTGCCGCTATGGGCTCTGAAGTGAACGGAGCATACAGACTGAATACTGCAACACTTTCCGCACCCAAGGTGCTGGGCAAGATAGACCTTTCGTCCATCAATTCAAGCACACGTCCACGCAAGAAGAGTCGCGATGAGAAACGTCGTGAACGAGACGAACGTAGCCATCAAGGTGGAAATGGACAGAATGCATCTGGAAACGCAGAGCGCAAGAAGAGAGTGCGCGTAGGCAAAGAACGTGTGGATGTAAATGCTGTAGCCAACCAAGTGCAAGACCAAAATGGACAACGCAAGGGAAATAACGGCCAGCAAAATGGTGGCGGAAAGAACAAGAACAAAAATAAGAACCAGCGCAAGCCAGCTCCTGCTCCACAACCAGTGGAAGTGAGTGACGAGGAAGTTGCAAAGCAGGTACGCGAGACTTTGGCACGTCTGACCAACAAGAACAATAAGGTAGGCAAGGGTGCAAAGTATCGCCGCGAAAAGCGTGACGCCATACGCCAAGGAGTTGAGAATGAGATGGAGGCACAGGCAGCAGAGAGCAAAGTGCTCAAGCTGACAGAGTTCGTGACTGCCAACGAATTGGCAACCATGATGAATGTGCCCGTCACACAAGTGATAGCCACCTGCATGAGCATCGGCATCATGGTCAGCATCAACCAACGTATGGATGCAGAAACCATCAACCTCGTTGCAGAGGAATTCGGATTCACCACCGAGTACGTGAGTGCAGAGGTGAGCGAAGCAGTCAACGAGATTGAAGATGACGAAGAAGACTTGGTACCTCGTGCTCCTATCGTAACAGTAATGGGACATGTTGACCATGGTAAGACCTCCTTGCTCGACTATATTCGCCAGACAAATGTTATTGCTGGAGAGGCAGGAGGCATTACGCAGCACATTGGAGCCTACAATGTGACATTAGAGGACGGACGCCATGTGACATTCTTGGATACACCTGGTCATGAAGCATTCACCGCTATGCGTGCACGTGGTGCACAGGTAACGGATATTGCAATCATCATCATTGCTGCTGATGACGACATTATGCCACAGACCAAAGAAGCCATCGCACATGCCACAGCCGCAAACGTGCCTATCGTCTTTGCTATCAACAAAGTTGACAAGCCCAATGCTAACCCTGACAGAATCAAAGAAGGATTGGCTGCCATGAACTTCCTTGTAGAAGAATGGGGTGGTAAATATCAGAGCCAAGACATTAGCGCAAAGAAAGGTACTGGAGTAAAGGAACTTCTGGAAAAGGTACTTCTGGAAGCAGAGATGCTTGACTTGAAGGCTAATCCTAATCGCAAAGCAACAGGCTCTATCATTGAATCAAGTTTGGATAAGGGACGTGGTTACGTCGCAACCGTTCTGGTAAGTAATGGAACCTTGCATGTAGGAGACATCATGCTGGCTGGCATTAACTACGGTCGTGTAAAAGCCATGCTTAACGAACGTGGTCAGCGTGTAAAAGAGATCGGTCCTGCTCAAGCAGCTACCGTACTCGGACTGAATGGCGCTCCACAAGCTGGTGACACCTTCCATGTGATGGACACAGATCAGGAAGCACGCGAAATAGCAAACAAACGTGAGCAACTGGCTCGTGAACAGGGACTGCGTACCATGAAGCGCTTTGACCTGAACGAGCTGGGTCGTCGTATCGCCTTAGGTGACTTCAAGGAGATGAATCTGATTGTCAAGGGTGACGTGGACGGTTCTATTGAGGCCTTGAGTGACTCACTCATAAAACTGTCAACAGAGAAGATACAAGTTAATGTCATCTACAAGGCTGTGGGTCAAATTAGCGAAAGCGATGTGAACATGGCAGCTGCAGCAGACAACTGCTTTATCGTCGGTTTCCAGGTGCGTCCCTCTGCTGCAGCTCGTAAGTTGGCAGACCAAATGGGCGTTGACATTCGTCTCTACAGCGTGATCTACGATGCAATCGAGGAAGTGAAGGATGCTATGGAAGGCATGCTCTCTCCCGAGATTAAAGAAGAGGTTACAGCTCAGGTGGAAGTACGTCAGGTTTACCACATCAGTAAAGTCGGCACAGTGGCAGGTGCTTACGTGATAGAAGGTAAGGTCAGCCGTTCCAACAAGGCACGTGTCATCCGCGATGGTATTGTGGTCTTCACAGGAGCCATCAACGCTCTGAAGCGCTTCAAAGATGATGTAAAGGAGGTTACCACGAACTTCGAATGTGGCATATCTCTGGTGAATTACAATGACTTGCGCGAAGGAGATATTATCGAGACCTTCCAAGAGATAGAAGTTAAGGCAAAGCTGTAAAAAGATAGAGAGAAAGGATGAGTGCATAAATGCTCGCGGTGGATTGGATTATAGTGGTGCTATGGATGCTTGGCGTACTTAAAGGATGGCATCGTGGTATGGTGCGTCAGGCAGTATCTCTTGTGGGACTCTTTATAGGGTTCCTACTGGCAAAGGCTTTCTGCTCGGTGCTCGGGACCTCTTTGGCTCCTGAGTCCAAGCACCCCACATTAGTAAACGGTGTCTGTTTCGTGCTCATCTGGATAGGTGTTCCTATTGTGTTGGGAATCCTGGGTGAGATCACTTCCACAGTACTTGACAAACTATTTGTCATAGGTACGTTCAATAAAATGTGTGGGGCGGTAATAGGCTTCTTCAAGTATGCATTTGTTATGGGTGCAATGGTATGGATGCTGTCAGCAATAGGTGTCATCGGGCAGCAGACGATGGAGCATTCACGTTTTTGCTCCATTCTGAGAGAAGTACCCGTCTGGGTTTACAATGCGTTAGACTCCGATAGTGAACAGTCATAAGGATAATATTTAGATGGAGGACAAGAACAGTTTTGTGCGTGAGGTGGCATCCAAGAAGTATGCTTATGGCTTTACCACCAATGTGCAAACAGATATTATAGATAAAGGTTTGTCAGAGGATGTGGTTCGTCTTATTTCAAAAAAGAAAGGCGAGCCAGACTGGTTGCTTGATTTTCGCCTAAAAGCATTCCAATACTGGCAGACACTTGAGGAACCTACCTGGGGACATTTACACATGCCCAAGATAGACTATCAAGACATTTCCTACTATGCAGACCCTACGCAAAAGAAAGCGTCAGATGGTGCGAAGGAGATGGATCCTGAATTGGTGAAGACTTTTGACAAACTGGGCATTCCTCTTGAGGAACGTATGGCATTGAGCGGTATGGCTGTAGATGCAGTAATGGACTCTGTGAGTGTTAAAACCACATTCAGAGACAAACTGCAGCAGATGGGCATTATCTTTTGCTCCATCAGCGAGGCCGTAAGAAATCATCCAGATCTGGTACGCCAGTATCTGGGATCTGTGGTGTCTTACAAGGATAACTTCTTTGCCGCACTCAATTCCGCTGTATTTAGCGATGGCTCTTTCGTATACATTCCTAAGGGTGTTCGCTGCCCTATGGAGTTGAGCACATACTTCCGCATCAACGCCCGTGGTACAGGACAATTTGAGCGCACGCTCATCGTATGCGATGATAACGCCTACGTCAGTTACCTTGAAGGCTGTACCGCACCTATGCGCGATGAGAACCAGCTTCACGCTGCTATTGTGGAGATTGTGGTCATGCAGGATGCAGAAGTCAAATACAGCACTGTGCAGAATTGGTATCCTGGCGATGCCAACGGACAAGGAGGTGTACTTAACCTCGTAACCAAGCGTGGACATTTGCGTGGAGCGCGTAGCCGGCTTTCCTGGACTCAAGTAGAAACAGGAAGTGCCATTACATGGAAATATCCCAGTTGTGTGCTCCAAGGTGATGACTCACAAGCAGAGTTCTATAGTGTGGCTGTGACCAATAACTTTCAGCAGGCAGACACAGGCACCAAAATGATACATATCGGACGCAATACGAAAAGTACCATTATCAGCAAAGGTATCAGCGCCGGTCACAGCCAAAATGCGTATCGAGGTTTGGTCAAGGTAGCTTCAACCGCCGAAAATGCGCGAAACTATAGTAGCTGTGATTCGCTTTTGTTGGGAGACAAATGTGGAGCTCATACATTCCCATACATGGATGTACACAATGACACAGCCATTGTGGAACATGAGGCTACCACCAGCAAGATATCAGAGGACCAGCTCTTCTATTGTAACCAGCGTGGCATTGACACAGAAGAAGCTGTAAGTTTAATCGTTAACGGTTACGCCAAGGAGGTCATCAAGAAGCTCCCCATGGAGTTTGCTGTGGAGGCCCAGAAACTCCTGGGCGTGTCGCTCGAAGGGTCGGTAGGATAAGCATTTCACACTCTCTTTGGATAGAGTGATTGAACAATACTATGGACAAGGTTTTGTAAAAGGAAGAACAAGAATTCTTATGCTAAAGATAGAGAACCTACATGCCAGCATCAATGGCAAGGAAATATTGAAGGGAGTGAACCTTACTGTCAAAGATGGTGAGGTACATGCCATCATGGGACTTAATGGAGCGGGCAAGAGTACGCTCAGCAACGTTATCGTGGGACACCCTGCTTACGAAGTTACTGCTGGTAGTATTACGTACAATGGAAAAGATCTTTTGACTCTGAAACCAGAGGAACGTGCTCATGAGGGTATCTTTCTCAGTTTTCAGCAACCTGTGGAGATACCTGGAGTAAGTATGGTCAACTTCATGCGTGCCGCTTTGAACGCCAAACGCAAGTATCATGGCGAGGAGCAACTCTCGGCTGGAGACTTCCTTAAACTTATGCGTGAGAAGCGTAAAATTGTAGAACTGGACAGCAAGCTTACAAGTCGAAGCGTAAACGAAGGCTTCTCTGGAGGTGAGAAAAAACGCAACGAGATATTTCAAATGGCCATGCTTGAGCCTACGCTCAGCATACTAGACGAGACTGACTCTGGTCTCGATGTGGATGCTCTTCGCATCGTGGCTGAAGGTTTCAACAAGCTTCGCACCCCCCAGTCCAGTGCCATTGTTATTACTCACTACCAGCGTTTGCTGGATTACCTGAAACCAGACATCGTACACGTGCTTATTGATGGACGCATCGTAAAGACCGCTGGACCAGAGTTAGCACTTGAAATAGAGAATCGTGGTTTTGACTGGATAAAGGAGGAGGTAGGAGTGTGAACTCAGAAAGACAATATATAGATTTTTACCGTGAGGCATCTAATACAATTGCCGAACGGAGTTGTCCCATTATGAATGCCGTACGCGACTCGGCATTTGAGAATTTCTGTGCCAAAGGATTTCCGTCAAGCAAACAGGAACGTTATAAATACACAGATGTTCAGACAGATTTTTCGCCCAACTACGGTATCAGCCTTGCACCATTGCAAATGACTGACATTCCATTCTGTAGTAAGTTGTCACAGACGGACAAACAAGTGGCGGCCTATTATGGAAGTTTGGCAGATACAGATGATTCGGTCGTGAATTTAAACACTATGCTTTCGGTGGATGCTCTTGTTATCCATGTTCCACGAAATGCTCGTCTTGACAATCCAATCCAGATTAGTCACTTGCTCAAGGGAACAGTGGATAATGTGATGGTAAACCGTCGTCTGCTGATTGTCATGGACGAATGTTCGCAAGCAGATATCGTTATCACCGAGCGTGCCCATGACCAACATCGATTCTTGACAAATCAGGTTATAGAGGTGATTGCTGGTGATGGAAGCCACCTAAATATCTACGAGATAGAGGAGACTCATCTGCTCTGCACCAGATATTCAAATGTCTTTATTCGTCAGGGTAAAGACTGCCAGGTAAGTCATACCACACTTACCTTATTCAACGGGCATACACGCAACAGGCTCGATGTCCAGTTGCAAGGCGAAGGCTCTGAAATAACCCTGAATGGATGTGTGATTGCCGACAAGATGCAACGAGTGGACAACAACACGTTGATTGACCATCAGGTAGGACACTGTACCAGTCGTGAACTATACAAATATGTGCTCGATGATAGCGCTGTAGGAGCTTTTGCAGGAAGGATTCTTGTACGCTCCAATGCCCAAAAGACCGTCAGCCAGGAAACGAATGCAAATCTATGCTCTGCCAAGACAGCTCGCATGTACACACAGCCTATGCTTGAGATATATGCAGATGACGTAAAGTGTAGCCATGGTAGCACCGTTGGACAGATTGATGACGCAGCCCTGTTCTACATGCGTCAACGCGGTATTTCTGAACATGAGGCACGTCTGTTGCTCAAATCTGCTTTTATCACAGAAGTTATAGATAATATTCCACAAGAAACGCTTCGTGACCGTCTACAGGTACAAGTTGACAAACGGCTACGTGGTGAACTGTCGAAATGTGAGGGATGTAAGCTATGCAAATAAAACCGTACGATATAGAACAGATTCGCGCCGATTTTCCCATCCTGGGCAGAATGGTCTACGAAAAGTATCCGCTTGTCTATTTGGATAATGCCGCCACCACCCAAAAGCCACGCCTTGTAGTGGAATCTATGGTGGATGAGTATTATAACGTAAATGCGAATGTACATCGTGGTGTACACTTCCTCTCTCAGCAAGCAACCGACCTGCATGAGCAGTCGCGTGAGATAGTGCAACACTTCATTGGCGCACATAGCAGTTCAGAGATTATTTTCACACGTGGCACTACTGAGAGCATCAATCTTGTGGCAACTTGCTTCGGTCAGGCTTTCATGCATGAAGGCGACGAGGTGATAGTGAGTGCGATGGAGCACCATAGCAATATTGTCCCCTGGCAATTACTGCAAGACAGACAAGGGATTCGCATCCGCGTCATTCCTATGACTGACGATGGCCATCTGTGTCTCGACAGTTTGGAAGCACTCTTTAGTAAACGCACGCGTTTGGTAAGTGTAGCACATGTGAGCAACGTTCTCGGCACAATAAACCCTGTGGCAGAAATAGTCCGTATGGCACACGCACACAATGTGCCCGTGCTGGTGGATGGTGCACAGAGTACTCCTCATATGCCCATCAACGTAAGCGAAATGGACTGCGACTTTTTTGCCTTCAGCGGACATAAGATTTACGGCCCTACAGGTATTGGCATACTTTATGGCAAAGAGAAATGGCTCGAACAAATGCCTCCTTATATGGGTGGTGGGGAAATGATTAAAAATGTATCTTTCGAACATACCACTTATAATGAGCTACCCTATAAATTTGAGGCTGGTACACCTGACTACGTTGCCTCTACGGGGTTGGCACGGGCAATTGACTACGTGAATAGCTTAGGCATGAGCCAGATAGAGGCACACGAACGCGAACTTACCCGTTATGCTTTAGAACAAATGTCACAGGTGAAAGGCATGCACATATATGGTCCAATGGATGCTGACTGCCATGATGCAGTGGTATCCTTCCAGGTTGGTCACATCCATCATCTTGACATGGGTACATTGCTCGACCGACTGGGAATAGCAGTACGTACAGGGCACCACTGTGCCGAACCTCTAATGCACCGTCTGGGTATTGAAGGCACCTGCAGAGCTAGTTTCGCACTCTATAATACCCCTGCAGAAGTGGACGCTTTAGTGCACGGAATACAAAGAGTTCAAAACATGTTCGAATAACACGTACACATATATATAATATGTAGGATAATAAAGAATGAGATATGAGAAAGCACATTTTTAGAATCTGTCTTTGTTTGGCAGTACTCCTTACAGGAGTTGCAGTGAGTAGTTGCGATGAAAACAACACCTGGCTGAATTTCATCAAGAATCTGATTGGTACCAACACTACTTACGTTTATTCTGGCAATGCCACTTACCAGTGTCTGTCTGAGCCTAACAGCGAAGGTGCCTACACCAAGACGTTGGCTGAATTTTCTGCCCAAAACGTTCAAGTGCAACTTTCCACCAGTTCTGCCAACGAGACACTTGCCACCGTGGTGCTTCCTGCAGCCAGTTCCAATGGCTTGAGCATTTCTGCCATAACCATCTCAAACCTAACCATGCAGAGCACCACCAGTAGCACTACCCTCACCGTGGGAGATAACGCTTATATAGACGGTACCTTCTCATATAACGGAAAGACTGTAGAGGCAAGCAATCTGTACATCACCGAGGCAAGTGCCACAAGTGGAGTGATTACCCTTAAACTCACAGTCTACTTTGGCGAGATGAGCGAAGCTGTTAACTTCACTTATAGTGGCAAGGTTATCTCACAGTAAGTTTACCTATCTGGACCGCGCTCAAGCAACCAAGGAAAGAAGAAATTAGCTATGTTGCTTCCTTATTATAGAGAAGGGGTCATAGAGGCAGGCTGTGACGAAGCTGGGCGTGGCTGTCTGGCAGGACCCGTCTATGCGGCAGCTGTCATACTCCCCCCTAACTATCATAATGAGTTGCTCAACGACTCCAAGCAGCTTAGCGAGAAGAGGCGCAACCAGTTACGGACTGTTATCGAACGTGAGGCTGTGGCATGGGCAGTGGGCATTGTGGACAATCACGAAATAGACCAAATAAACATCCTAAACGCTAGCATTTTGGCTATGCATCGTGCCCTGGATCAACTTCAGATACGTCCACAAGAAATTATCGTGGATGGCAATCGGTTTAAGCCCTATGGCGATTTGCCTCACACCACTATTGTAAAAGGCGATGGGAAATATATGAGCATAGCAGCAGCCAGCATTTTGGCTAAGACGCATAGAGATGAATACATGTTATCCCTACACGCTCGCTATCCTCAATATCACTGGGATTCCAATAAGGGGTATCCTGCTCTAGCGCAACGCATGGCAATACGCCAATACGGCGTAACACCCTATCACAGGCTTACCTTCCAATTACTCCCTCCAGAACAGATGACACTGGATTTCGAGGAAGTATAACTTGGCTGTAAGCATTTAAATAGGTAATTTTGCAGCGAAAATTAAGTAATCAAAGATTAAAGTAAAAATATTATGGCAAAGAAAGCACTTCTGATGATTCTCGATGGATGGGGCATCGGCAATCATGGTAAGGGTGATGTGATTTTCAACACTCCCACTCCTTTCATGGACTATCTCAACAGTACATACCCCCACAGCCAACTTCTTGCAAGTGGTGAAAACGTGGGTCTGCCCGATGGACAAATGGGTAACTCTGAGGTCGGTCACCTCAACATCGGTGCTGGACGTATCGTTTACCAAGACCTGGTAAAGATTAACCGCGCTTGTGCTGATGGAAGCATCCTGGAAAATCCCGAAATTGTATCTGCCTATGAATATGCTAAGGCCAACGGGAAGAATGTGCATCTGATGGGACTTACCAGCAATGGTGGCGTACACTCATCGCTTGAACATCTTTTCACACTGCTCAATATCAGCAAGACACATGGCATCAAACATACCTACGTGCATTGCTTCATGGATGGACGTGACACAGACCCCAAGAGCGGAAAAGGTTTCATACAGCAGGTGACAGACCATTGTGCCGACGTTCCTGGTGCCGCTATCGCTAGTGTGATAGGACGTTTTTACGCTATGGATCGCGACAAGCGTTGGGAACGCATCAAGATTGCATACGACCTTTTGGTCAATGCAGAGGGCAAGCAGGCTACAGACATGGTGCAGGCAATGCAGGAGAGTTATGATGATGGAGTGACTGATGAGTTTGTAAAACCCATCAACAACAGTACCATAGACGGAACCATCAAGGAAGGCGACGTGGTCATCTTCTTCAATTATCGTAATGACCGTGCCAAGGAGCTCACCATCGTACTTACACAGCAGGACATGAACGAGCAGGGCATGCACACCATCCCTGGTCTTCAGTACTACTGCATGACTCCTTACGATGCCAGTTTCACAGGTGTCCATATTCTCTTCCCCAAGGAGAACGTCAAGAACACCCTGGGCGAATATTTGGCAAGCAAGGGGCTTAAGCAACTCCACACGGCAGAAACAGAGAAATATGCCCATGTAACCTTCTTCTTCAACGGAGGTCGCGAGGCTCCATTCGACGGAGAAGAACGTATCCTGGTGGCAAGCCCCAAGGTGGCTACCTATGATCTGAAGCCTGAGATGAGTGCCTTTGAAGTAAAGGACAAGTTGGTGGCAGCCATTAAAGAGAATAAGTTTGACTTCATTGTAGTCAACTTCGCCAATGGTGACATGGTAGGACATACAGGTATCTACGAGGCAATTGAAGCCGCAGTAAAGGCTGTAGACCAATGCGTAAAGGAAGTCATCGAGGCTGCCAACGCCACCGACTACGAGACTATCATCATAGCGGATCATGGCAATGCCGACAACGCTATCAATCCCGATGGCACTCCCAATACCGCACATTCGCTGAATCCCGTACCATTCATCTATGTGACCCAGAACAAAGATGCCAAAGTGGAAAATGGCGTACTGGCAGATGTTGCTCCCAGCATACTGCACATCATGGGACTGGAGCAACCTGCAGAGATGACTGGTAAGTGCCTTATAAAAGACTGATTTTCATATGGCAGGTGTAAACATCGAGCCATCCTGGAAAGCAATACTGAACGACGAGTTTGCCAAACCCTATTTTGGCGAACTCGTTCGTTTTGTTCATGCAGAGTATTCTGCTTGTACATGCTACCCACCTGGCCATCTCATTTTCAACGCGTTCAATAGCACTCCATTCAAGGAGGTCAAGGTTGTCATCCTGGGACAGGACCCTTATCATGGCCCTGGGCAAGCCCACGGATTATGCTTTAGCGTAAACGATGGAGTAGACTTTCCTCCTTCGCTCCGCAATATCTTTCAAGAAGTACATACCGAAACGGGGTCGCCCATTCCCCAAAGCGGTAATCTTAGCAGATGGGCTAGCCAAGGTGTATTTCTTCTTAACACATGCCTGACCGTGCGTGCCCACCAAGCATTCAGTCATAGTGGCCATGGATGGGAAACATTTACCGATGAGGTAATACGTCACTTGAGTAAAGAGAGAGAGCATCTCGTATTCATGCTATGGGGAGCACCTGCTGGCAGAAAAGCATCCTTCATAGACGAGAACCGACATCTTGTACTCAGAAGTCCACATCCCAGTCCGCTCAGCGCTTATCGGGGATTCTTTGGAAACCGACATTTCCTTCTGTGTAACGAATATCTTGAAGCTCATGGCATGCAACCCATCCTTTGGTAAAAAAAACGAGGAACTTGAGCAAGTAACCTCTCCCGATGAACCATCATACAAGAAAAAAAATGGCTCACACAATAAACATGAGAGAGTTTCGGACACAATCCACAGGCATAACCTGTACTTATAAGCCAGCTTGATTGTCTGTACAAAGGATATAATAATAAGATCCATACGAAACGGCTCAATTTATTTTCCTAGTTGGAGAAAAATATTTTCCCAGTTAGAAAAAAAGAAAAGGGTTACTATAATGGTTCACTATTATCGTTTCATAAAATGGATAGTGCGTCTACCTTTTTACTCTGTTTATACTGTGAGAAAACGTCTCTACGGAAATCAATAAAAAGTCACTCTAAAAAGTAATACGGCTTCAATGGCCAACGAAGACAGCTTACTTGGCAAAGTATCTTAGGACTCTACTTTAAGAGGTCTGCCGAACCGCATGCTACAGAAAAACATGAGGGGGCTTCACAGTCCCCCCATATTAACATAACTAAACCTTAACTATGAAAAAATCTAATGAAATCTAACACTACAAAATTAACAAATTATAGCATCCCATGCAAAAGCTTATAGAAGAATATCACAACACATTCACACTATTTAACACATCGCGCGTCAGAACAAAACATTTTACTTCGTCACTTCCCGAAGAAAGCCAATAAAAATGAGTATCTTTGCAGCGAAATTGGGTATAATGTGCAAATGAAGAAACTCTTAATAGAAACTTATGGTTGCCAGATGAATGTGGCTGACAGCGAGGTAGTGGCCTCCGTAATGGGAATGGCAGGATACGAAGTCTGCGATGACATAGAGCAGGCAGATGCTGTATTTCTTAACACATGCTCCGTTCGCGAGAATGCGGAACAAAAGATTCTGAGCAGACTAGAGTTCCTTCATAGCCTCCAGCGTAAGGGTCGCAAAATCATTGTAGGTGTGCTGGGATGCATGGCAGAACGCGTAAAAGACAAACTCCTTGAGGAATACCATGCCGATCTTGTTGTCGGACCAGATGCCTATATGTCGCTGCCAGACCTAATAGCTCAGGTGGAATGCGGGCAAAAGGCCATCAACGTGGAACTGTCACTTACAGAAACCTATAAGGATATTGTACCACAACGCATCTGTGGCACCCATATCGGCGGATTTGTGAGCATCATGCGCGGATGCAACAACTTCTGCCACTATTGCATCGTGCCCTATACACGCGGGCGTGAACGAAGCAGAGACGTTGAAAGCATCCTGCGTGAATGCAAGGACCTACAGGAGCGTGGATTCAAGGAAGTCACCCTACTGGGACAAAATGTCAACAGTTACCGCGCCATTGACTCTGAAGGAAACGAAACAGGTTTCCCGTCACTCTTGCAGATGGTGGCAAGGTCTGTACCAGAAATGAGAGTGCGCTTCACCACCAGTCACCCTAAAGACATGAGCGATGACACCCTACGCGTAATAGCATCAGAACCCAATATCTGCCACCACATACATCTGCCCGTGCAAAGTGGTAGTAACCGTGTGCTGAAGCTTATGAACCGTAAGTACACACGCGAGTGGTACATGGACCGTGTGGCAGCCATACGCCGTATCATACCAGACTGCTCCATCACCACGGATATCTTTGCAGGATACTGCGGTGAGACAGAAGAAGACCACCAAATGAGCCTAAGTTTGATGAGAGAATGTCAGTATGACAGCGCGTTCATGTTCAAATACAGCGAACGTCCAGGTACATATGCCAGTAAGCATCTGCCCGATGATATCCCAGAGGAAGTGAAAGTGCGCAGACTCAACGAGCTAATTGCCTTGCAAAACGAACTTTCGGCAGAAAGCAACCGTCGCTGTATTGGACAGGTGTTTGAGGTGCTGATAGAAGGCGTGAGCAAACGTAGCCGCGAGGAATTGTTCGGACGTACAGGTCAGAACAAAGTGGTAATCATTCCACGAGGAAACAGACACATCGGCCAGACAGTAAAGGCACGCATTCTGGAAAGCAGTAGCGCCACTCTGAAAGGCGAAGTGGTAGAATAACCCAAAAAAAGAACAAGTAGCAAAAGAAGACAATGGGGAAAAGTACAGGAAGACCCTTCTGGAAGTTGCAAACTCTGACAAGCATCATCAGCACAAGCATGGTACTGGTATTGCTGGGGCTCATGATGCTGCTGGGACTGGCAGCTCGAATGCTGGCTGATTCCGTAAGAGAGAATCTGACCGTGACATTGGTGCTAACTGATGACACCAACGATGCACAAGCACATGCCATGGTCAAGAAACTCCAGAGAAAACCATACGTGGCAGGAATACAATACATCAGCCGTGAGCAAGCCTTGCGCGAACATGTACAAAGTATGGGTATTGGTTCTGCAGAATTTCTCGAATCGAACCCCTTCTCCATTTCGCTGGAGGTAAGAATGACCCCCCAGTACTCCAATAGTGACAGCCTGCTCTGGATAAGCCGAGAACTGGAGGGGTCCGAGATGGTTACAGACGTCATCTACCAAGACGATCTAGTGAAAAGCATCAATGAGAACATACGTCGCATCACCACGATTCTGTTCGTAATAGCCATTCTGCTAGTCATCATATCACTAAGCCTCATACGCAACACCGTGCGGCTAAGCGTATACAGCCAGCGATTCACCATACACACGATGAAACTGGTGGGGGCGCGTTGGAGTTTTATCCGCAGACCATTTCTATGGAGAAGCGTGGGCATAGGCATTATGGCAACCATCCTGGCTGACGCCGTATTGCTGGGAGCCATACATTGGGCTGTGACTAACGACCCCGAGGTGGCAGACTATGTCCCACTCAACAACCTAATCCTAACAGGGTGTTGCTTGCTTGTCGTGGGTCTACTCATAACTGTAATCTGCACATTTATCTCTGTGACCCACTACCTGCGATCAAGAGAGGAGAACCTCTATTAAGAAAAAGTCTCAGCTCCCCAAAAATTACGACTGAGAGACAATTCCTAAAGCAAAATATCACGCGTAAATTATATAATTATCAAATTATGAACAATTTTGCATTTGACAAGAAGAACTATCTGTTGTTGGCTATTGGCATGGCCATCGTGATTATAGGCTTCATCTTGATGTCTGGTTCTGGAAGTAGCGAAGGAGTATTCAATCCAGACATCTTCAGTGCACGACGCATTAAAGTGGCTCCATTGGTTTGCCTTTTTGGCTTCTTGTTCATCATCTTTGCCATTATGCACAAACCTGCAGACAAGGCAGAGATTCAAGATAAGGAGGAAAAGAAATGAACAGCCTGCAAGCACTCATACTGGGATTGCTACAAGGGCTGACAGAATACCTGCCCGTAAGCAGTAGTGGCCATTTAGCCATTGGATCGGCTCTCTTTGGCATAGACGGAGAGGATAATCTGGCATTCACCATAGTGGTGCATGTGGCAACAGTGCTCAGCACACTTGTCATCCTATGGAAAGAGATTGTGTGGATTCTGAAGGGTCTTTGGCTTCAATTCACGGGTCAGGCGCATACAGCAAAGGAGAATGTTACCACACAAAACGTCAGATGCTCATATGCAAACTATGAGACACGCTACGCCGTCAATATTCTGATATCCATGATACCTGTTGGCATCGTTGGGGTATTTTTCAAGGAAGACGTGGAACGCATCTTCGGTTCAGGGTTGACCATCGTGGGCATCATGTTGCTCGTCACAGCCTGCCTGCTAACGTTCTCGTATTTTGCCAAGCCTCGGCAGAAGGAAGAGATAAGCCCCCTGCACGCTCTGATAATAGGTATTGCACAAGCGTTGGCTGTATTGCCAGGTCTGTCACGTTCTGGCACCACCATTGCCACAGGTCTGCTTTTGGGCAACAAAAAGGAGACGATGGCACAATTCTCCTTTCTGATGGTAATTCCTCCTATCTTAGGCGAGGCATTGCTTGATGTGATAAAAGCGATAAAAGGAGAAGACAGTTTCGGAAACATAGAAACCCTGCCTCTGCTAATAGGCTTCGCTGCAGCATTCCTCTCTGGATGCGCTGCCTGCAAGTGGATGATCAACATTGTAAAGAAAGGCAAACTCGTGTACTTTGGCATCTACTGCGCACTGGCAGGATTGCTCGTGCTGATACTCGGATAAACGATGAACATTAGTAAAGGAGAAATATTACACTTTGACAAACCTCTGGGATGGACAAGTTTCAACCTGGTGGCTAGAGTGCGGTGGCTTATTTGTCGCAAAGCAGGTATCAAGAAACTCAAAGTGGGTCACGCAGGTACATTAGACCCTCTAGCAACAGGTGTTATGACCGTATGCGTAGGAAAAGCGACCAAACTGATAAGCCAGTTGCAAGCACACACCAAGGAGTATGTGGCAACCCTGCAACTGGGAGCCACCACACCATCGTATGATTTGGAGAAACCAATAGATACCCATTATCCGACAGAACACATCACACGTGAAAAGGTACTTCAAGTACTGCAGAAATTCCTCGGACGCATAGAACAGATTCCACCCTCCTACTCTGCCTGTAAAGTTAATGGCCACAGAGCTTATGATTTGGCACGCAAAGGCAAAGAGGTGGAACTGCGACCCAAGGTTCTGGTTATTGACGAATTAGAACTGCTTGATTTCAATCCAGAGACTATGCAAATGACCATTCGTGTGACCTGTAGCAAAGGAACCTACATACGGGCGCTTGCCCGCGACATCGGAGAGGCTCTTGATAGCGGAGCACATCTGATATCTCTCAGAAGGACCCGCGTGGGTGAGGTAAGAGTGGAGGATTGCATGGACATCGAACAATTTCCAGAATGGTTGGACAATCAAGACATAATTCAAGAACAAGACTGACATAGATTTATTTAACAAGCATTCATAACACACCCCGGCTGATACGCATGGCACGTACCCTCTTATTAAGAGGCAAATACTCCGTACCATGAGACGTCAGCCAAAAAGAAACAATACTGGAGGAAGAGTATGAAACTTTCACAATTCAAATTTAAATTGCCCGAAGAACGCATAGCCCAAGAACCTGCACGCTTTCGCGATGAATGCAGATTGATGGTAATACACGCCAAGAGTGGAATCATAGAACATCGAGAGTCATTCAGAGACATACTGAATTTTTTTGATGAAAAGGATGTGTTCGTGTTTAACGACACGAAAGTATTCCCAGCACGTCTCTATGGAAACAAAGAGAAGACCGGTGCTAAGATAGAAGTATTCCTGTTGCGAGAACTCAATGCTGACATGCGCTTGTGGGACGTGCTTGTTGACCCAGCACGAAAAATAAGAATCGGAAACAAACTGTATTTTGGTGAAAATGAATCGATGGTGGCTGAAGTGATAGACAATACCACCAGCCGAGGACGTACGCTTCGCTTTCTATATGATGGTCCACACGATGAATTCAAACGTGCGCTCTTTGCCTTAGGTGAGGCTCCCCTGCCCAAGAATATCATTACCAGACCCACACGTGAAGATGATTTGGAAAACTTCCAATGTATCTTTGCAAAAAACGAAGGTGCAGTAACAGCTCCAACAGCAGGTTTACACTTTTCTCCGCAGCTCATGAAAATGATGGAGATTAAAGGTATAGATTTTGCATACGTCACCCTACATTGCGGACTGGGATGCTTTAGAGACATCGATGTAGAAGATTTGACCAAGCACAAGATGGATAGTGAGGAGATGCACGTTACCGCACCCGCCTGTGACATTATAAACCATGCAAAAGAAGAAGGACATAAAGTGGTGGCTGTGGGTACAACAGTACAACGGGTTCTCGAAACCGCTGTAAGTGCAGATGGAAAGCTGAAAGAATTCGATGGTTGGACCAACAAATTCATCTTCCCACCCTATCAATTTACCTTGGCAGATGCAATGTTGGCTAACTTTTATATGCCTTACAGCACACTCTTGATGCTCACCTGCGCATACGGAGGCTACGACTTAATAATGACAGCCTACAAAGAGGCTTTGAAGTTCAACGAGAATGACCCGGAGCATCGATATCGCTTCGGAACGTATGGCGACGCCATGCTTATCCTGCAGGATTGAGCATGACCATAAAACACACGCATAATCGCACAGAAACACACGTGCTCTACTTGGCATTGGGAACGAATCTGGGCGACAAGAGACAAAACCTGTTGCATGCACTGGAACTCATAAACCAGTGTGTGGGGCAGGTTTGCCGTACAAGTACATTCTTGGAAACAGAACCTTGGGGGTTTGACAGTCCTAACAGTTTCCTAAATGCAGCATGCATGGTGCACACCACACTCTCACCACAGGACTGCCTAAGCCAAACACAAGAGATAGAAAGGAGAATGGGACGAACGGTCAAGAGCACTTTCGGACATTATCATGACCGTACCATGGACATAGACCTTCTGCTCTATGACGACCTAACACTCAACACTCCTCAGTTGACATTGCCCCACCCTCTGATGATGCAACGTGAGTTTGTAACCATTCCACTTTCCGAGGTGATGCCACAAGAAGAATTCAAGTGTCTGAAATCACAGTTCTCCGACAAAAAAAATAAAATATCAGAATAACCATAATCCGTAAAAAAGAATAGACCACCAATCATGCAACAAAGAAATTTCCTTCTCACACTTCTCATCCTTATCTGCACGGGCCTGCACGCACAGACGTCCAACCCCACTTGCACAGATAATCTAACACATTACGTAAATCCTTTTCTGGGTACTGCAACCTTATGGGAACCAGAAGATTTAGGTTACACACACACCGAAAGCAAACGTGCCTGGGGAGCTGAGACCTATCCTGGTGCCACCTTACCCAATGCCATGGTACAAGCTACACCTGTCACCATGTATCACAGTGGTGCAGGATATCAATATGAAGATCACGAAATCTATGCCTTTGCACATACCGCCAAGGGGCACTGGGATCAACTTCATTTCCCCATCATGCCCGTGACAGGCATATTCTATCCTCGTAACTTCGCATCACATTTCTCGCATCAGCGAGAAGAAGCACACCCTGGATATTACAGCGTATGGCTGGAACGATACCACGTACAGGCTGAGCTTACCACCACACTTCGCTGTGCCTTCCATCGCTATACTTTCCGCCAGCAAGACGAAAAAAGGCTGCTCGTTGACATCACTCGCAACAACGGAAACCCACGACATTGGAGCATAGAGAAAAGCCAATCTGCAGAAAATGCTTTCGAAGGGTATCAAGATGGACACGGACGTATATACTTCTATGCCACATCCTCACTGCCTGTAGACAGTGTGTCGATAATGCAAGACAACAAACATCGTGTGGCGCTTGTTGACTTCAAGGACAACCGTGGAGCCGCTCCCCTGGAACTTCGAATAGGATTCTCTTTTGTCAGCATCGAGAATGCTAAAGAAAACCTGCAAGCAGAAATGGCAGGAAAAGACTTCATGTCCGTACGCACTAATGCAGATAACACCTGGCAGAAAATTCTCTCTCACATCCAAGTAAGCGGAGGAACAGAACGCCAGAAGGGGCTTCTCTATAGCACACTCTACCGAACTTTCCTATGGCCTGTCTTGCGTAGTGACGTCAACGGAGAATATCGAGATGCGCGAGGAGACGTTGTAAAAGGAGATTTCCGCTACTATACAGAACCGTCCTTTTGGGACACATATCGCAACAAATTACAACTACTCTCAATCATAACCCCCGATGTGGCAGCAGACATCATCAAGTCTATCACAGACAACGGCGAGAAACGAGATGGATACATGCCAACCTTCTTCCACGGTGACCATGCATCCACCTTTGTGATTGGCGCATGGCTCAGAGGAACTAAGAACTTCGACCTGCAACGTGCATACAAATTGCTACTCAAAAATGCGACCGTACCAGGACGCGGTGGACGCCCATATCTGGACGAGTATATCAAACAAGGGTGGATATCAGAAAAAGATACCACAAACGTGCCAACAGAAGACGAATACAAAGCGGCTGTGACCAAGACGGTAGAATATGCATATGATGACTACGCGACCGCACAGATTGCCAAGATAATGAACGATAAAGAGAACTATAAGTTGCTGATGAAACGTTCGAAGAACTATAAAAACCTTTTTGATCCCTCTACGGGTTTCTGGCGTGGCAAAACAGCCAACGGAGAGTGGATAAAGGACTTTGACCCCTATATGCCTTACTATGCTTACCAGTATCGTGAGGCAAACGCATGGCAGAGTCTGTTCTTTGCACCTCATGACCCAGAAGGCATGGTGGCACTCTATCCCAGCAAGCAGGCCGTGGAGCAAAAACTCGACTCACTCTTCAGCGAACCATGGAGACAATATGAAGCATGGAATATGACTGGCTTTCTCGGTAATTACTGCCAAGGGAATCAGCCTGACCACAGTGTACCTTACACCTACTACTTCATTGGTAAACAACCTAAGGCACAACACATTCTCAATATCCTAATGGACAAATACTACGACATGGGGGCAGAGCATCTGGCCTATGCTGGCATGGACGATGCAGGTGAGATGTCTAGTTGGTATGTACTCAATGCCATTGGAATCTATACTTATTCACCCGCGGATGCGCGATATCTGGTCAGTGTTCCACTTTTCTCTCAGGTCACCCTCACCACTGGCGATGGACGCTCAGCAGAAATCATTCGACGGGGGGAGGGAGAAGCCATTAGGCAGATACATTGTGGTGATCGTCTGCTCAAAGGATGGTTTGTAGATCATGACCAACTATTTCAAGCAAAGCGGCTCATTATTGACACAGAGTGAAGAGAAGTCTCCCTTCATATAAGATTGTACTTTGGGGTATGCTCACACAGATGTTTGTCTGTCTGAGCATGCCCTGTATTGCACAATCCTACACATGGGACGACTTTGCTCAAGAATATGCTGACTGGCAAATGATTGATGAGGATGGAGAGGAAGAGACAAAGGATGCTGTTGACGATTTCCTTCAGCAATGGGAAAATCAGATGCAAGAACTTAAATTCCTACATGAAAATCCTATAAACATCAACACTGCCAACCGTGACGACCTTCTTCGTCTGCCCTTCCTCGACGATCAGCAGATAGAGGAAATACACACCTATATCTATCTTCATGGGCCAATACAGACCTTAGGAGAGCTCCGACTTATTCCAGAATTGGATAGTCGCACCAGACGCTTTCTTTCTGTCTTTATTACCTTCGGACCTCCGCAAGGCAAAGAAAACACGCCCAAACAGTTCTTTACTCCTATTAGAAACACACTCATCACCCGTTTAGACATTCCACTCTACTACCGACGTGGCTATCAAGTATCTGATGGTTACGCTGGCGATGCTTTGTATCATCGCACTCTTTATCAACTGCAAACGGGTAAACATCTGCGTGCTGGTGGACACATAGAAAAGGATGCAGGGGAGAGATGGGTAGATTCTTGGGGAGCATATGCAGAACTTCGTCAGACTGGCCCCATACGCACCGCTGTTATTGGAGACTATCGCATGGGATTTGGTGAAGGTCTTGTCATAGGGGGTTCCTCTTGGTTTACACGAACTATTCCTGCATCCAAGATACAAACAGGCATAAGAGCACGCACAGGCACGGATGAGATTCACTTCTTGCGCGGAGCTGCAGCTACTCTATCACTCGGAAAGGGAATGGAGATAAGTCTATTTGGCTCCGCACGTCAACTGGATGCCACCCTACAGGAAAACGGATCCGTACGCACTTTGCTCTCAACAGGTCTCCATCGCACAACTAGCGAACGCAGTCGCCACAACAACGTCAGCACCTTTCTTTATGGCGGAAATTTTACATGGACACACAAAGGATGGCATTTGGGCACGACGGCATTCTGCCAAAAATTTAATCGTGCACTCAGTCCGGGAGCACAACTTTACAGAAGATACTATCCTCGCGGAAGGACTTTTTCAAATGCAGGAATCCATTATGGAAAATCGCTCTACCGCCTCATCCTAGCTGGCGAGACAGCCTATTCCTCTTCAGACAGTCTTCATGGAATAGCAACCTTGAACCGAATAACATGGAAGCCATCTGCACACTACACTTTAAGTGGAACACAACGTTACTATTCGTCTTCCTATCACTCTTTTCAAGCATCAGCTCTCTCACGGACGGGTCGCATCCAAAATGAGAACGGAATACTTCTACATATTAAAGCAGAGCCCTGGGAATCATGGCAAATGACGGCCTATGCTGACTTCTTCTACCACTCCTGGCCCCCTTATGGATGTCACGTGAGCCGTACTGGACAGGAGTTTCAATACCAATTGCTTCATTCTCTCAACCGCCAAAGTGCACTCACAGCCCGATACGTATTTCGACATACTTCAGACGATAAGCAGAAGCAATATCATCGCATTCGCTTGCTCTACACTCTCCAACCCACTGGGGCATGGTGCTTGCAAAGCACGGCACAACTCCTTCATACACTTTCCGGCACAGGGTACTCCATTCAGCAATTAGTTCGCCTTGCGCCCCCAAGCTCTTCCCTCATGATTTCCACCGCAGTGGGATACAGCGATGAAGGAAAAAGTGGGAGTGGTCTATCCATTTACCTTCCCTCTCTCGCTGGTAGCATGGGGCAGACCTTCCTTTACGGACAATCTCTTCACACCGTATTGCTTATACGATGGAGCAACCGAAGCGGCCTCATTCGTCTTGAAGGACGATACAGTATGCGTCGTGTACTGGACTCTGACACACAAGGCTCTGGCCTACAGACCATATACAGTCCATGGCGCAACGACATTTCTATCCAACTATCCGTCAAATATTAGGACTGTAGATGGTGTGTATTCATTTGCTTCCTACCTTGATTTTATTTTTCCAACTAGAAAAAAATATTTTCCTAGTTAGGAAAAAATATTTTGTGCATCGAAATATCCTGGTAACGTATAATCTACAGACAGGCAAACTGGCTTAAAAGCACAGGTAGTGCCTGTGTTTTGCACCCAAAGATTCCACTGATTTATTAGTTAAGTCAAAATAATTTACAGAATAACTATAGATAACTTTTCGCAAACAGGCAACAGTTTATATTTAATAATTCCATATCTTTGTCACACATATTATCAAGCACATTGACTAAAACAAGAAAATATTAACTTGACTATTTATTTTTTCATTTCAACTAAAAGTAAACCCAAAACAGACAGAATATGCAAAAAGAAAGAATCTTCAAACGTGTGTTCATAACTCTGACTCTGCTTACTCTCTTTACCGCGGCAAATAGCCGAAACAAGTATCTCTTTGTATATTTCACAGGAAATGCTCCCGAACAGGAACAAATCATGTATGCAGTCAGCGATGATGGCTTTAACTACACTCCACTCAACGGAGGAAAACCTGTCGTGGCAGCAGACAGCATTGCACTCACAGGTTGCGTACGCGACCCTCATATTCTACGTTCCAAAACTGGCGAATATCTGATGGTTGCCACAGACATGCGCTCTTCGCTTGGATGGACAAGTAACAGAGGCATTGTACTCATGAAGTCAAGCGACCTTATCCATTGGCAACATCATACTGTACATTTCCCAAAGAAATATGCAGGAAAGAACTTTGCAAACGTCACACGCGTATGGGCACCGCAAACCATCTACGATGAAAAAGCAGGCAAGTACATGGTTTACTTCTCACTCCTCACCAACGACAATACCATTCCGTACGACCGAGTGTATTGGGCATACGCCAATGAGGACTTCTCTGACCTTGAAGGTGACCCACAAGTTCTTTTCGACTTCCATGCTCCTGCCATTGATACAGACATCGTGCAAGACAATACTGGCATGTACCACCTTTTTTTCAAAACAGAGCAAGAAGGTGCACATAAAGGCATACGGCAATATATTTTCCGCGATCTTCATGCCTCATCATCATGGACTCTGCTTGATGGGTTCTGCGAACAGACCAAGGATAACGTAGAAGGAGCAGGAGTCTTTCCGCTTATTGATGGAGGATGGTGCCTAATGTATGACTGCTATACGACAGGGCACTACCAGTTTACACGCTCAGATGACTTAAAATCCTTCAAATGGATGGCTGACACCAAAACGTCAGGAACGTTCACTCCACGACACGGAACGGTGATTCAAATAACACCCAAGGAATACAAACGGCTGACAAACGCATTTGAAAATAAAAGCAACACGACGCAGAAGTCTGCCAAGAACTCGTTTACAACAGGCAACAAGACTTTTCTTCTGAATGGAAAACCTTTTGTTGTCAAGGCTGCAGAAATTCACTACCCACGCATACCTCGCCCATATTGGGAACATCGCATTAAGATGTGTAAAGCTTTGGGCATGAACACCATTTGCATATACATATTTTGGAACATCCATGAGCAGGAAGAAGGCAAATTTGACTTTACAGGTCAGAATGATGTGGCAGAATTCTGTAAATTGGCAAAAAAGAATGGCATGTACGTAATCGTACGTCCTGGTCCATACGTATGTGCAGAGTGGGAAATGGGTGGCTTACCCTGGTGGCTACTCAAGAAGAAAGATATCCGTCTACGCGAACAAGACCCCTACTTTATGTCATGTGTCGACCGCTTTGAACGAAAAGTGGCAGAACAGTTAGCACCGCTTACCATACAGAAAGGCGGACCAATCATCATGGTACAGGTGGAAAACGAATATGGAAGTTACGGTGAAGACAAAGCCTATATAGCCAAAATAAGAGACACGTTACGTAAGTACTGGGACACTTCTGATACACATACAACTCTCTTCCAATGCGATTGGAATTCCAACTTCGAAAAAAATGGTCTTGATGATCTTGTCTGGACGATGAACTTCGGCACGGGCGCAAAGATTGACGACCAATTCAAACGGTTGCGCGAACTACGTCCAACCACACCTCTTATGTGTTCAGAATTCTGGAGTGGATGGTTTGACAAATGGGGCGCACGGCACGAAACTCGTCCCGCCAAGGATATGGTAGCAGGCATTGATGAAATGTTATCAAAAGGAATCTCGTTTTCTCTCTATATGACTCACGGAGGCACCTCATTCGGACATTGGGCAGGAGCCAACTCACCAGGCTTTGCACCAGACGTGACGTCATATGACTATGATGCACCCATCAACGAGTTTGGAACGCCAACAGAAAAATACTGGTTACTAAGAAAAACGCTCGAAAAGTATTCAGACAAGAAACTGCCTAACGTTCCTGCAAGAATTGCTGACACAATCAGCATACCCCAAATGTCACTCGAAAACATTTCACCAATCTATATGGGTATAGATAGCACGGCAGAAAATCGTGAACCTCTCACCTTTGAGGAAATGAATTTTGGCTATGGTTCGATGATTTACAATACACTTCTGCCAGAAATCACAAACGAATCCATACTGCACATTGACGGTCACGACTTCGTACAGGTATTCGTCAATGGCAATTACATAGGAAAAGTAGACCGCGTAAAAAACGAGCGCACACTTCCTTTACCAGCGGTCAGCAAGGGAGACAGGCTTACTCTACTCGTAGAAGCCATGGGCCGCATCAACTTCGGACGTGCTATCAAGGATTTCAAGGGAATCATTGGTGACGTGAGACTGACAGCCGACATAGATGGTGATGAGGTGACTTGGAACCTCAAAGACTGGTGCATGAATCGCGTGGCAGATGATTATCAGACAGCACTACGTGCCATAAAGGCTCCACAAGGCGATATGGGACGCGACAAGGACACCCCATCCAATATAGGATATTATCGCACCACATTCCGTTTAAAAAGAACAGGAGACACCTTCCTAAATATGGAAACGTGGGGTAAAGGACTGGTTTATATCAACGGACATGCGTTGGGACGATTCTGGAAAATAGGACCACAGCAGACGCTCTATTGTCCTGGATGCTGGCTAAAAAAAGGCGACAATGAAATCATTGTCCTTGATATTGTCGGTCCACAAAAGCCTATAGTATGGGGACAAACAACGCCCGAACTAGACAAGTTACAACTGGAAAAATCCCTAAAGCACAATGACATCGGAAACAAGCCTGATCTCAACTCTGCCACCCCAATTGCACAAGGGGAGACTAAGACAGGAAACGGATGGCAAACGATACCATTCACGCGACCTGCCACAGGACAATATCTGGCTATTGAATGCCTAAACACTCATGACGGAAAACCTGTAGCCATAGCAGAATTATATCTAAAGGATAAAACTGGGAAACGAATCTCACGTGAACAATGGAGCGTTAAATATGCCAACTCTGAAAATCTGCAAGGAAACCATACTGGCGACAAGGCATTTGACCTACAGGAATCTACCTATTGGCAAACAGAGAAAGATGCCACAGCACCACACCTGATAGTTATAGACTTAGGTGCCAGGCAGGATGCTAACGCCCTTGAATATCTACCACGTATGGAACAAGGAGCACCAGGGAGCATAAAAAACTACAAAATCTATATGTATTAGAAATTATGCACAGCACAACTTGAGAAAGGATATTCATATCAATAAAAGGTAAAACTATTCATATCAATAGATATAAGTATAAACACAGAAGACGATACCTGTAATTTAGAAACACATATTATGAAAAAGATACTCTTGACGATAGCTTTATTGGCAGGGAACCTACTGTACCTAAGCGCACAAGCTCCCATGAATGGAGGAATATGGAAGGACAACACTGGTACGCACATCAATGCACACGGAGGAAACATCTTCAAATACAAAGGCACATATTATTGGTATGGCGAAAGTCGCTCTTCTGACGGAAAACCTTATAGTTCGCTTGGCGTAAGCTGTTTCACATCGAAGAATTTGAAGGATTGGACCAATCACGGCTTCGTGTTATCCGTAAACAACGAGTCTGGTAGTGACCTCGAAGGAGGTTGCATCATAGAAAGACCCAAAGTGATTTATAATGCACATACACGCAAATTCGTTATGTGGATTCATCTGGAGTTGAAAGGGCAGGGATATGGAGCTGCACGAGCAGGGGTGGCAGTAAGTGACTCGCCATTCGGACCCTTTCGATTCGTTCGGTCTGGACGCATAAATCCAGGTGTATACCCTATAGGTTTTGCAAAGCCAGACACCACAGACCTACGCCACCAATTACTCTTTCCTGAACTGAAACAATGGTGGACTCCAGAATGGTATAAGCAGATTGAACGTGGAATGTTCTTCATGCGCGACATGCAAGGCGGACAGATGGCACGTGATATGACTGTCTTTATAGACGATGATGGCAAGGCTTATCATATCTATTCCTCTGAGGACAACCTCACAATCCACATAGCTCAACTCACCGATGACTACATGGAACATAATGGCTCCTTTGTGCGCGTAGCACCAGGAGGAATGAACGAAGCGCCTACTATATTCAAGAAAAATGGCACCTACTGGATGATTACAAGCGGATGTACGGGTTGGGCACCTAATGCCGCTCGTATGTTTCGAGCCAAGAATATCTTTGGACCGTGGGAACAGTTGCCTAATCCCTGCCGTGGTAATGCAGCAGATAAGACTTTCGGCGCACAAGGTACCTATATATATAAAGTAGAAACAGCATCAGAAAAGAAATTGTTTCAAGGCGCAGAATTTGTATTCATGGCAGACATATGGAAACCAAACCAACTGAGCGACAGTCGACACCTATGGATTCCCATCACGTTTGAGAATGGGATGCCCGTACTGAGACAACTAAACTCCACAGACAAATAAGTCATAGGCATTATGGTTTCTGAAACTTAATGCTTCGCTGGCTACCATGCACGTTCCAAGTCACTACATAGATAGCAGAAGGTTGATTGGCAAGACTTACTGGATGGAAAGCATCCCCCATGCCAACCAACCTTCCGTTTGTGTCATAAACAGATAGATTACAGTTGGATGAAGCTATTTCCAGAGGAGTATGTAGTAGTACTTCTTGCTTAGCACGGTCGTAACCCACACGATAGTCAACATCTAACTCCTCATCATTGGAGGCAATATCATCTGGTCGCTCACCACGCACAATATACCATTGGCGTGTAGGTTTTTCGGCATTGTTGTCATCGCTTGTCCAACTGATAATGGGGTTCCCATTATTATCATTTCCACCAGAATTATTCCAGCCAAGTCCCGTGACTTTGTTAACAATTACGTAGTTGCCTGCCGTAGATACGAATTTCCACAACTGGCGATAGTCATCCGGATCCGTATCTGTGAGTATTAAGGTTGAACCTGTGCTGTAAGACATTCCATTGTACGAGGCTGCATCAGTAATGGCAAGGTTTGAGCCTTGGAGAACAATACGGTAATAATCTTCTGATACTGGAATCAACTGCCAAAGTTGCGTAGACGCACGACCTTCTTCTGCTTCCCATATACATAACTTATTATTCTTACCGATATCCGTAACTTTCTGCGTCTTTACATTATATAGATAATAGCAGTCTTCTTCGTCTACTCCAAGTGGATTGCTTGGCAAAGGGAGTGGAGGCAAAAGACCGTCTGGATTGGGCAATGTAGAAGACAAGAAAGAGGCGTGTTCCTTCAGAAATTTTTTGAGATAGTCCACCCCCTCTTGATAGGTGCTGAAAAGCATCAGTTCGTCATAAACTCGGCTGCCGAGCGACCATCTCTGGAAATTAAGCCTTTGGCTTTGATCTATCACCAGACTCATGCTGTCCACGTACCCCAAGGCCTTTTCTACCAGAGAATCCCTACACACAGCTTTATGCCAGGTCCTTCCCGCGATATTCCTGAACCACTCATCAGAGTACATTCTCTGCACATACTCCTTCATCTTGCCCGAGGAGTAACCATCGTTAAGCATCAGTTTGTCAGTCATTTCCTTACGCAAACGATAACAGTTGTTAAAGGCAATATCATAATCCCACATAGGTCCCCAACACAGATGGCTGTCGCCTCGCTCCTTATAAGCATATGTGCTATAATATCCATCTGGATTGGCAGTATATTCGTTAGAGACAAACCAGCTGGCCAATGTTGTGCTGTCTACCATCTGCTGGTACCCTTTCTGTGGGTCTTTATAATCAGAGGAATACAATCTGTTCTCAAATTCGTTTACAAAGTTTCGTATATACTCATGCTGCTCGGCTGTAATGACATCCTCATCAGGTGACTTGATAGCAACTGCCTGTCCTCTGTCCGTATAAAAGTATGATGGCTCCCCATCAAGTGTTCCCGCAAACTCGAAGAAATATCCTCCTGAGATATCTGTTCCCTGCATGGGCGGTTCTTTTTGTTCAACAATGTTCACGCGCTTTTTATTCACTTCCATCTGGTCACTTATCTGATAATTACCCAGATATTCGCCGTTGAGCACAACATCTGCAAACTCTGCAGCAGGCACAAAGGGTTGCCCCATCTGCTTGCCTATAAACGATGCCACAGCATTTCTAAGAAGTGTCTTGTCTGAGTGGTTTGCCAGCAGAGTCCAACTCTTTGCATTAGCATAGCCTTTACCCAAGAACTTCTCCTTAGCATTAAATTTTATCCGATAAGGTTTCTTTTCCAATCCCCACGTACTGTTTCCCCTTCCTCTTATTCTTATAGAATCGTATACAGCAATGGAGTCTCCGTCCATCCTCCACATTCTTGCATACTTATATTCGGTCTTGCTGCTGATTTTTGTTCCATCATAGGTGTTAATAAAGAGAGTTGGGATGTTTGTCTTTTGAGTCATGAAAGAAGGTAGCAGTCCGGCTTCAATCCTTTCCATTTCCAGAACAAGATTGTCCATCGCACTCTTCAATTTTTCTATGTGCCCCGAAGTAATATCCTTGTCTGCCAGCCTCTTCCCATCTTCCAGTTCAGACAGGAGAGAAGTCATAGGTTTACTTAAATACAAGGTCATTCCCTCTCCAAGAATCTTTACACTCAGAAGCCTTATCTCAGCAAAGTGTGCAAACTTGTATCCACCAGAGTTTTGCAAGAAGTAGAAACGGATATGCGTATACGACTCGTTTCCGAGCGAAACAGGGTTAGAGGTAGCATCAGCCCCAGAATAAGCGTTCGGGAGAAACATCTTATCAAGACAGACCCAACTTACCCCATCTTTACTCGCGTGGCATTCCATCTGCGTCACATGATTGTCCGACGTTTCGCGGCGCTTCACATAGAGAGCGATAGCTCCCTCTATCGGTTGGGCAAGGTCTATCTGCAGGTAATGGGTATCCTGTACCTGACCATGCCAATCACTATGCCAAAAGGTGCTGGGATTGTCGTCTAACAGATATTCCAAATGCTGACCTTCCTGCCAATCAGAGGCATTGCTGCTGAGATTGTCTGCCGTAAGGGGAATTGTCTCAGAACTATAGCCTACCGCCTTATCATAGACCCCCTTTGCTTCAGACCACAGTTCCCGATATTGCTGTGATAAAGTTTGCGCCTGTACATCCGTAAGCCAGGGAAGATACGCAAAAAGGACAAACAGCAGGGTGACGAGCGTTCGTGGATGGGAGAAGTCAGTTTTAATTTTCATTTTCAGGTAGAGAAAAATTTCTTAATAACTGCAAATATACAAATTTAATTTTAAATCATTGTTTACGGTTAGGCCTGTTATCCGAGATTTGGACCTATACAACCTTTTCCTTACATACATACGCCAAGAAACGACTGAAAAATCAAACAAATAGCACAAACACCCAAATGATTATAAAAACAACAACAGAAAAACATAAGTATAATATGATGTTGAAAACATAAGGGAATGTTCTCAAGACCCAAACGAAACACAAACGAAACCCAAGCAAAGAATAACGTGTAGACAATAGGAGAGTCCTAGAAGAAAAGTGAAGATAGACAAAGGATGAGACCTTGCCAGTTCCCTGTCAAATCAGCTTATTCCCAAAGATTATCCGCTGGCAAAAAAATCCTCATATTCGCACGCGTACTATATTGATTGGATGCATTTAAATTTTGTCCATCGCAGGCTAAATCGTATCTTTGTACCCAAATACACATAAATAAGGAATACAACACAAAAGACAATGGCAAAAGAATACAACTTCCGTGAGATTGAGCAGAAATGGCACAAGCGCTGGGTGGCTAACCACACATACCAGGTGAAAGAGGACGCAAGCAAAAAGAAATATTACGTCTTGAACATGTTTCCCTATCCAAGTGGAGCCGGGCTACATGTGGGACATCCCCTTGGTTATATAGCAAGTGACATCTATGCACGCTACAAGCGGCTCAACGGATACAACGTTCTCAACCCCATGGGATACGACTCCTACGGACTGCCCGCCGAGCAATACGCCATACAGACAGGACAGCATCCCGAGAAGACCACTTTCCAAAACATAGACCGCTACCGCGAACAGTTAGACAAGATAGGTTTCTCCTTTGACTGGGACCGCGAGGTACGCACCTGTGCTCCTGGCTATTACCATTGGACACAATGGGCATTCCAGAAGATGTTCAACTCATACTTCTGCAACGGTTGCCAAAAAGCACAGCCCATAGAAAACCTCATCGAATATTTGGCAAAACACGGTACCGAGGGGCTGAATGCAGCCTGCACCGAAGAACTGTCGTTCACCGCTGATGAGTGGAATGCCATGAATGAGCAGCTGCAGAGCAAGGTGCTGATGAACTACCGTATTGCCTTCCTGGGAGAGACCATGGTAAACTGGTGTCCGAAACTGGGCACTGTGCTGGCCAATGACGAGGTGGTAGAGGGTGTGAGCGTACGTGGCGGATACCCCGTAGAACAGAAAAAGATGCGCCAATGGTGTTTGCGCGTAAGTGCCTATGCACAAAGACTGCTCGACGGACTGGACACTATCCAGTGGAGCGACTCTATCAAGGAGACACAGCGCAACTGGATAGGACGCAGCGAGGGTACCGAGGTGGAGTTCCAGATTGCCGATTCAGACCAGAAGTTCACTATCTTCACCACCCGAGCCGACACCATGTTTGGAGTGACCTTCATGGTATTGGCACCCGAGAGCGAACTGGTACAGAAGGTAACCACCGAGGCTCAGAAGGCAGAAGTGGACCAATATCTGACCTACGTAAAAGGACGCACCGAGCGTGAACGACAGATAGACCACCGCGTGACAGGGGTATTCTCAGGCTCATACGCCATCAACCCCTTCACTGGAGAGAAAAACCCCATCTGGATAAGCGAGTATGTGCTGGCTGGATACGGTACAGGAGCCATCATGGCTGTGCCTGCCCATGATAGTCGTGACTATGCCTTCGCACGCCATTTCAACCTGCCCATCATTCCGCTGATAGAGGGAGCTGACGTAAGCGAAGAAAGCTATGATGCCAAAGAGGGCATCGTGTGCAACAGTCCTGCCGAGGGCAAGACTCCTTATTGCGACCTGATACTGAACGGACTCACAGTCAAGCAAGCCATTGCTGCTACCAAGGAGTATGTGCAGAGCCATCACCTGGGACGAGTGAAGGTGAACTATCGTCTGCGCGACGCTATCTTCAGCCGTCAACGTTATTGGGGCGAACCGTTCCCCGTATATTACAAGCACGGGATGCCACAGATGATACCTGAGGAATGTCTGCCTGTAGAATTACCACAAGTGGAGAACTTCTTGCCTACCGAGACAGGAGAGCCACCATTGGGTAACGCACAAATATGGGCATGGGACGAAAAGAACCGTAAGATTGTAGACAAGGCACTCATCGATGACGAGACAGTATTCCCCATCGAACTATACACCATGCCAGGATTCGCTGGTTCGTCAGCCTACTATCTGCGCTACATGGACCCACACAACGACAAGGAACTGGTGAGCCGCGAGGCTGACGAGTATTGGCAGAACGTAGACCTCTACGTGGGCGGAAGCGAACATGCCACAGGACACCTCATCTACAGCCGTTTCTGGAACAAGGTCCTACATGACCTGGGTGTATCCTGCAAGGAAGAGCCCTTCCAGAAACTGGTCAACCAGGGCATGATACAGGGACGCTCCAACTTTGTCTATCGTATCAAAGACACCAATACCTTCGTCTCTCTGGGACTGAAAGACCAATACGACACCACTCCCATCCATGTGGATGTGAACATCGTGAAGAATGATGTGCTCGACACAGAGGCTTTCCGCGCTTGGAGACCTGAGTATCAGACAGCTGAGTTTGTACTTGAGGACGGCAAGTATGTGTGCGGATGGGCCATCGAGAAGATGTCGAAAAGCATGTTCAACGTGGTCAACCCCGACATGATTGTGGATAAGTTCGGTGCTGACACGCTGCGACTCTACGAAATGTTCCTTGGACCCGTAGAGCAGTCGAAGCCTTGGGATACCAACGGCATTGACGGTTGCCACCGCTTCCTAAAGAAGTTCTGGTCACTCTTCTGGGATAAGGATGGGGCTCTGCAAGCTGATGACAGTGAGCCTACAGCTGACAATTTGAAAAGTCTGCATAAGGTAATCAAGAAGGTGAGTGCCGACATTGAGGAGTTCTCATACAACACCAGCATATCCGCCTTCATGGTGGCATGCAACGAACTCTACCAGCAAAAGTGCCATGCACGCACCATCCTGGAACCTCTGACCGTGCTGTTGGCTCCCTTTGCCCCACATATTGCCGAGGAGCTGTGGGAAGCCATGGGTCACGACACCAGCGTGTGTGACGCCCAGTGGCCTGCCTATGACGAGAAGTATCTGGTCGAGAGCAGTGTGAAACTGGGTGTGCAGTTCAATGGCAAGGTACGCTTTGCCATGGACTTCCCTGCCAACGCCACTCCAGAAGAAATGGTTAAGATGGCTACTGACGCGCCCGAGGCACAGAAGCATCTCGATGGGATGCAGGTCATAAAGACCATTGCCATCCCAGGACGTATCGTAAACATCGTGGTAAAGCCTAAAGCATAACTCTCTGAATAGAGTACTGCAATGACCAACAAAAAAATGCGTGTCTGGGAGTTCACCAAAGACTTCCTCTCCATCAATCTGGGAATGGCCGTTTATTCACTTGGATGGGCGGCATTCCTTCTACCCTACCACATCACCACGGGAGGGCTGACAGGTCTGCTCGCTATCGTGTATTACGTGACGGGATTTCCCATCAGCCTGGCCCTGCTCATCATCAACGGCATCCTGCTCATGGTGGCATTCAAGCCACTGGGATGGAAATTTGTAGCCAAGACAGCCTATGCCGTACTCGCCCTCTCCACCTTTCTGAGTTTGGGACAGGACATGGTGACCGATGCGCAAGGCAACCTCATGCAGATTCTGGGCGAGGGACAAGACTCCATGGCATGTGTATTGGGAGCCATACTCAACGGATTGGGCATAGGCATCGTGTTCCTTGCGGGAGGCAGCACAGGCGGCTGGGACGTGATAGCCGCGCTGGTCAACAAGTATCGCAACGTGTCGCTGGGGCGTGTGTTGCTCTATCTGGATTTGGTAGTGATAGGCTCCTGCTGGCCCATTTTCCACGACTGGAGGATGGTGGTATTCGGCTACGTTACACTGGCTGTGTACACCTATGCGTTAGACCTACTGGTTAATAGCACCAGACAGGATACACAGTTCATCATCTTCACGCGCAAGAGCAAGGAGATATGTGACCGCATCATCGGCGAGACGGTACACTCGGTGACCGTGATGAACGGTGAGGGCTACTACAGCCATCAGGATATCAAGGTATTGATAACCATCGTACACAAGTCAGAGCAGGTGCACATCCTGCGCATGATTCAAGAGATTGATCCCGCCGCCTTCGTATCGCAAAGCCGTGCAGAGGGTGTTTACGGCAATGGGTTTAATATGATAAAGACCTAAGCAAGGCAAATTACAGCGTAATTTATACATTAAGGACAAACAACTACAGACCAATATGACCACGACAAGACTATTAGGAGAAGACCCACGAAGGCTGTTGCGCGATTACGCCCAGATGATTCTTGGTATTTTCATATACTCGTTGGGGTACACCTGCTTTCTGCTCCCCTACCAGATTATCACGGGCGGACTGAGCGGTGTCTCCACCATCATCTACTATCTGATGGGCATTCATCCCAACATCACCTACTTCTGTGTCAACGGTGCGCTCCTGCTACTGGCTGGTCGCATCATGGGATGGAGATACATGGTGCGCACCCTGATAGCCACGTTTGTCATTTCTTTCTTTATCGACATCATGCAGAGCTATCTCACCACCACCGGTCCCGATGGCAAGGAACAATTGCGCCTCATCATAGGTGACCAGAAGTTCATGGCCTGTGTGATAGGTGGCATTATGGAAGGACTGGGATTGGCCATCGTGTTTCTGGCGGGTGGAAGCACAGGTGGAACGGACATCATAGCCAGCAGCATCAATAAGTACCGCAATATCTCCTTGGGACGACTATTACTCTTCATAGATGTGGTCATCATTGCAGGCAGTTATCTATTGTTCCGTAACCTGGAGATTATGGTGGTTGGTTACCTCACCATGTTCATCAGCATGAACTTTCTGGACTTCGTCATCAATGGTGCCCGTCAGAGCGTACAGTTCATCATCGTGAGTAGCAAGCCAGATGAAATTGCCCACGAGATAAATGTTCGGCTTGACCGAGGTGTGACCGTGCTCTATGGCGAAGGATTCTACACCAAGGAGAAACGACAAGTGCTACTCATTCTTGCCAAGAAGTATGAGAGTCGAGAGATATTTGCGCTCATCAAGCAGATAGACGGAAACGCCTTTGTATCCATGAGTAACGTGGAGGGCGTATTTGGTGAAGGATTCGATGTGATAAAAAAGTAAGAGAAGTGACTATACCACATCCCTACCAACGCACACGACCGTAAAACCACAAAACCAGATAACCACAAAACCATTTAACCGCATACAGCCAATGAAAAAACTGGTAATGGCTACCAACAATGTCGACAAGCTGCACGAAGTAAGGAGCATGTTGAATGGCAAATATGAGATTTGCTCTCTATCCGAGATTGGTTGCCACGAAGACATCCCTGAGACAGCCAGCACTCTGGAGGGCAATGCCCTGCAGAAGATGCGCTACGTGAGAGAACATTACGGTGTGGACTGTTTTGCTGACGATACAGGATTGGAGGTAGAGGCACTGGATGGAGCACCTGGAGTATATACAGCACGCTTCGGCATGATGAACGGCTATGGAGAAAGCCATAACGCACAAGCCAACATACGTTGCCTGTTGGACAAGATAGCTAATGCATCCTCACGACGTGCACAATTCCACACCGTGGTTGCGCTGAGCCTAAATGGTGAGGAACATCTATTCCACGGCATCGTCAAGGGAGAGATTCTACACGAACAAGTTGGTGAGGAAGGTTTCGGCTACGACCCTGTTTTCGCACCTGACGAAGCTGGCGGACTGGCTTTTGCACAAATGGATATGCAGACAAAAAACAGCATCAGCCACCGTGGAAGAGCCATAGCTAAACTGGCAGAATTCTTGTCTCAACAGAACTAAAAATAAGATATTGATATGAAAAGGTTGGCCTTGACACTTACTACTATACTCATAATGCTGCAGCCTCTGATTCCGCTAAAGGTAAAGGCTCAGCAAATAGGGAGCTGGAATGTATATCCAAGTTACTGGAATGCAACCAAAAACGTAGTGGGTGGGCAAACCGTATATTCACTCACAGACGGTAATCTTATGACGTACGACACGGAGGACACAAGCGTGCGGACATTCGATTGCCTAAAGACTCTCAGCGACATAAAAGTAAGCGACATTGCCTATTCGCCTACTGCCAAAATGCTTATCATTGTCTATGATAACTGTAATATAGATTTGATGAATGGAGCAGGAGAAGTACAAAACCTGTCTTCACTACGCGATAAGAGCCTAACCTCAAAGACATTTAATTCAGTATCAGTATATGGAAATACCGCATATCTATCAATGAGTTTCGGCATTGTGGAAGTAGACATGCAGGAAGGGGCCTTCGCCAATACGTACACACTGGATATAGATGTACGCTCTGTGGCAGTTATTGACAATGCTATTTACGCTGCCACACCGCAAGGAATCTACAAGGGGCAACTATCTGACCATCTACAGGATAAATCACGATGGACACGCATTACACAGGGCAATTACACGCAACTGGTCGCAATGGGAAATGAATTGATAGGCAAAGCCACCCCCAATCTGTATCGTATCTCACCAGAAGGTTCTCCCAGTTTGATTTCAAACGGCAACTTTACCTTCATAAATTATTCAGGAGGAACATTGGTATGGGGCAACAATACACAAATAAACTTTTGCCAAAGCACAGATAAAATAAGCAGCGTTAAGTTTAGCAACACTTGGAATGAAGTCTCATACTCCAACGGAACATTTTGGGCAAGCCAAGGAACAAACGGACTACAAGCCTTCACCTATAAGGATGGTCAGTTCGTGCCTGCCACCAGCCCCATTCAACCTAACAGCCCCAAGAACGACTTAGCCTACAGAATTAGTTGGATAGGCGACCGTCTGCTTGTGGCAGGAGGCGTCAATACCGTAGGAACAGACTATAATCCTCCTACTGCCATGTACTATGAAAATGGAGAGTGGACTAATTTTCAGGAAATGCAGGGTGTTGTAAACGGCCACAGCAACATGAGGATTTATAATACCACCCACCTGGTACAGGACCCCAATGATCCCACACACCATTTTGCTAGCCTATACCGTACAGGATTATCAGAATACAAGGATGGCAAATTCGTAAATCTATACCATTCTGAGAACTCTCCCCTGCGCAGTATATTACCTCAAAATGAGAAATTCTTCAACTTTGTATCTTGCAGTGGTTTGACCTACGACCAAGACAACAACCTTTGGATGCTCTGTGGCATGACAGATACAATCATACGCATACGTAAGGAGAATGGGACATGGAAAGCTTTGTATTATCCTGAGATTTCCACAGCATCACAATGCGATGACTATCTGATGCACTCCAGCGGATTAGTAATGATGGTAAGTCGTAGACTGGAAAAGGGAGGTATTTTCTGCCTCGACTATAACAACACGTTAGACCTTCGCTCAGACGACACTCATATGTTGCGACACACCATTACCAATCAAGATAATACGGAATACAACCCAGATGAGTTCTATTGTCTTTGTGAGGACATGACTGGTGCAGTATGGGTAGGTACTAACTTAGGTCTTTTCGTTATCAACGACCCAACGGCTTTCTTTGATAATGATTTTCACTACGAGCAAATCAAAATAAACCGAAATGACGGTAGTGGATTAGCTGACTATTTGCTCAACGGTGTGTCAATCAGTTGCATTGCCATAGACGGTGCAAACAGAAAATGGATTGGCACTCATGCAGATGGGATCTATCTCGTCAGCGAAGACGGACAGGAGATGTTGCATCACTTCACAAAAGATGACTCTCCTATCCTGAGCAATACTATCCAGTGCATAGCCGTACACCCGACCACAGGTCTTGTGATGATAGCTACGGACAAAGGATTGTGCAGTTACGTATCAGATGCAACAGAAGCGGTAGACAAAATGGATGCAGACAACGTGGTGGTATTCCCCAATCCCGTGACAGCAGATTATACAGGACCCATCGTCGTTCGTGGTCTTTCTTTTGATTCCGAAGTGAAAATTCTATCTGCCAGTGGCCAACTGGTATGGAGCGGGACCTCAGCAGGAGGCACGTTCACTTGGAATGGCTGCAATAACCGTGGCAAACGTGTAGCCTCAGGCGTATATCATGTTGTCGCCAACAACGCATCTGGGAAAAATGCCATTGTCACACGTATCATTATAATCAAATAGCAATAAAACTTTACCATAATAATACCCATAGATATGCACACTTACAGAATGTTTACTACGCTGTTGTGCATGACAACAGCACTCTGTCTTCAAGCACAAAACAAGTATAAGAACCCTGTATTTAATGAAGATACTCCAGACCCAACAGTAGTACGTGCTACAGATGGTACGTTCTATGCTTACGGAACAGGAGGAACCTGCCGAAAGAGTTCCGACTTGGCCCACTGGTCAAACGTTGGAAATGCGCTTGCTCGTCCGACATGGAACGATTCCACCTACATAGATTCTAATGGAAGCAAGAAGACAGATTACTATAGCCTGTGGGCATTGGACGTAAGCCGCACCATTGATGACAAATATTTGGTGTATTACGCATGCGCTCTGTGGGGAAATGGAACACGCACAGGCATAGGAGTCGCTACAGGTAGCTCACCCACCAAGTTCACAGACAAAGGCAAGTTATTTCGCAGTACGGAAATAGGTGTACATAACAGCATTGATCCCTGCTATGTGGAAGAATTTGACAAGAAATATCTGGTATGGGGCAGTTTCAATGATCTTTACATCAGTGAACTTACAGATGACGGACTGGCGATAAAGGATTTCAAGAAAAAAACGAAACTGGCAGGAGGAGCCTTTGAGGGTGTAATGATATACAAGCGTAATGGCTATTATTATCTTTTTGCCAGTGTCGGTTCCTGTTGTGAAGGAGTAAACAGCACTTACCGTACCGTAGTGGGACGATCTCAAAATCTTATGGGTCCCTATGTCAACAGACAGGGAGGTTCTATGGTAAACAATAATTATACCACCATCATACAAGGCAATGACGCATGGAAGGGACCTGGACATAACAGCGAAATTATAACAGACGATGCAGGGCAAGATTGGTTGCTCTATCATGCCTATAGTGCCACCACACCTAATAAAGGACGAGTGCTGATGCTGGACAAAATTACTTGGAGCAAAGACGGATGGCCTTCTGTGGGCAATGGGACACCGAGCGTGACAGAACAGGATGCTCCTGTTTTCTATAAAACTAACGGGGCAGACATTACCTACAAATTCAAAAATACAGATTTGTCAAAGAGTGAATGGAAGGGATGGAAAGTAGACAAGAAGAGTGACACAGAAATGATATCGGGCAAGGGTACCGCTTTCATGCCACTTGCTTTTGCCTATGAAGGGGCGGATTTTGATGTTTCACAGTCTGAAACCAAACTTGCAAATGGTATTTATGAAGTACACTATAATGGTTTTTCTACAGCAGGCACAGTAGATTGCTACGTAAACAATATCTTCACGCCTGTCTATAATCCTACTCTTGACAATAAAACCCCTGCTACCACAGAACGCATTCTTTCAAATCAGATTCTCAGAGGGTATTATGAAGGCAAGGCATATGGTTTTGTTACAGATGGCAAACTGACTTTCGGTATGCGCAGCAATGGACCACTTGCCACAGGGGAACGATTCTGTATGTCAAACGTGAAGGTCATCTATCGCGAAAAGGACAGACAAGCACAGACTGCCTTGTGGAATCAGCTGAACTTGCAAGCAGAAAAGCTAGCCGCCTCAGACAAAGTTTTCTATAAAGGATATATAAGTAATCTGGAATCATACCGTGAGAACGGGCAGAACGCAGAAGATTCTCTGGTTAGTTATAAAAATCTGCTTGCCACTTACCTTACTTTTGACAGTATAAATACAAGTATTGATTTGTATGATAGCCTACGTATAGCAACCACAACTATGCAAAACCAGATAGACTCTGCAACGAAACAAGGGTATGTTTCTGATGAAGCAAAGAGCGTTCTGGCAGAGGCTCAATTGGCTTTAGATAAGAAAAACTATGCCAATACCGAAGTTGAGACCTTGATATCAAAAATGACTCAAGCAATACACAATATGGAATATGCCTATCAGCAAGGTGATGGTACCCAGGATAATCCTTATGTGATTATGCGTCCAGCCCAATTAGACCACATGCACGATGTACTTATCAAAGAGCAAATGGTATATTTTGTTTTGGGAGCAGACATTGATATGAACGGATACGTATGGAAGCAACTCAATACCTCAGAGAATAGTTATAAATATAGAGTCAATCTTGATGGGAGAGGACATATTATCAGCAATCTGACTCCAGACGGAAGCAAATATAACCCCAGTTTCTTTGGAGTGCTCTGTGGTGAATGCCGTAACGTCGGTTTCCTGAATGTCACCGTCAATAGCGAAACATCCTGCTCTGGTATTCTTTGCGGAACCATGGGACATAGTTCTTTCAAGGATGCTGATGGAAACCTTTTACCTGTCATTGTGGAGAACTGCTACTTCCAAGGCTCCGTCTCTGGTAAAGGATATTTAGGAGCATTGGGAGGCACACTCAGTTATTCACCCGTCACTATACGAAACTGTTACAGCAACGTCAACGTACAAGGTACAGCCTCTGTGGGGAGTTATGCTGGTGGAATGATAGGACGAGTTCGTAGTGCCTTGACCATAGAGAAGAGTTATGCCGCAGGAAACGTCTATGCTTATACATCAGGCGGAATTATTGGTGGTGGACAGAATAATAGCACTCCTGCCAGCCTATATAATAATGTCATCGCCTGGAACAATATTGTAGATGGAAACAATACAAGTGAGTTTGGTAACCTCAGAGAAGAGGATATACAGGAGAACACGTTTTTCTCAGACCAGATGAAGGTTAACGAACAAACTGTACAAGGAGGTTATACAACCACCGCTCTGCAACAAGTTGCTTCCTCATGGGGCACTCCTTGGCATTCTGATCCTACCGTGGGCAATGGATTCCCCATTCTAGAATGGCAATACCAACGTGGAGACTATCGTCAGAAATGTGGATTCCCCCTGTCAACAGGCATCATTTCCTCACCTTCGGAGCAAGACCTGAAAAAACAGGCTACCTACGACCTGCAAGGGCGTCAGGTAACAAATCCCAGCCGAGGAATATATATCATAGATGGCAAAAAAATATTGATACGATAAGACCAACGTCATTCACCCGTCAGAATACTTCCTTATTCAAATACCTAACCTAATTGAATTATATGAGAACACGAGCCATCATGCGTTGCTGCATCCAACAAGTTCTTTGGCTTGGCTTAATGGTCTTCACCGCTTCGAGAAGTGTGGCACAAACAGACAAACCCACACTCTTCTTGATCTCGAATAGCCATCTTGACACTCAATGGAACTGGAATGTAAAGACCACCATTGATGATTACGTACACAAGACCATGACGGAGAACATGGCGTTGATGGATAAATATCCTGCCTTCCTCCTAAACTACGAAGGAGCCATCAAATATATGTGGATGAAAGAATATTACCCCACAGAGTTTGAAAAACTGAAATCCTACGTAGCCAGTGGACGATGGCATGTGAGTGGCATGTCAATCGATGCAAGTGATGTGATGGTTTCATCTGCAGAGAGTATCCTACATAGCATGCTCTATGCTAACAGATTCTATCAGAGAGAATTTGGCGTACGAGGTGGCTATGATATCATGCTTCCTGATTGCTTTGGTTTCTCTTATGCCCTACCCTCATTAGCACACCATGCTGGCATTAGGGGATTCCATACAGCCAAATTGGCTTGGGGATCAGCCGCCTATGACAAACTTGCACCCTTTGGGATATGGCAAGGAGTTGATGGCAGTCAGATTTATGCTATCTATAAACCTGGGGCCTACGACACCCATGAGGACTTCAACAAGGACATGACAACAGATCAAGGTATGTTGCAAACAGCCAAGAAAAATGCTTCAGCTTATGGAGTACCGGCTGTATTCCGCTATGTAGGACCACGCAGCGACCATGGAGGGGGACTACAGGACAAGCAGGGAAGCGCAGGAGAAAACACTCCTTATTGGCTTAACCTAAATGCTCAGAAACAGGATGGAGACTTGAGCGTTGTGCTTGCCACACCTGACGAATGCTTCCACTATCTTGACAGCCTACGCAATGACAAGTATCAGATCTGGAATGGCGAGCTCCCAATGCGTTCCCACGGAGTTGGGAGCTACACCAGTTGGGGACTTCTGAAACGTTGGAATAGAAAGACAGAACTACTGGCTGACGCTGCAGAGAAGTCCTCGTCAATAGCTTATTGGCTGGGGGCTCATCCTTATCCAAGCGAACAGTTACGTGACGCGTGGGTAAGGATGCTTTGGCAGCAACACCATGATGGCATTACTGGCACGTCTATCCTTTCTGCCAATGACTATTCATATAATGAGTACTACCTGGCAAACAAATCGTTTGCTCAAGAGCTACGCGCATCGGCGGCTTCCATAGCCCAACTGATGGATACTCGTGCCGAAGGCATCCCGATGGTGGTATATAACCCTTTATCCCAGAATCGCACAGATGTAGTGGAAGCAGAGGTGGACTATCCAACAAGACCTATCGGTGTACGCGTACTAAGTCCCGATGGAAAAGAGGTACTTTCTCAAATGACTTCTTACAACGAACAGACAAAACGTCTGCATTTCATTTTTGCCGCTGACGTTCCTTCTTTAGGTTATGCCGTTTATGATGTTCGTATAGGTGAGTCTTCTCAACTTTCTTCTGTTCTTACTGCTGACGCGACTAAACAACAGATGAGCAATGAGCGTTACCGCGTCACCGTGAGTGGTCAGGGAGACGTAAGCCAAGTTTATGACTTGCAGAATAAACGCGCCCTACTGGGAGCTGTGCGTCAGCAGATGATATATGACCATGAAGACTCATGGCCCGCATGGGAAATAAGTTACACAGACGTGTGCCGTACACCCTCTGAAACAATAGGCAGAGGTGCAAAGGTAACACTGGTAGAGGATGGTCCTTTACGTAAATCGTTTCGCATAGAACGCAATCAGGCAGGCAGTACCTTTGTACAATATATACGCATGAGCGCACTCTCAAATCGTGTGGATTGCGTAAATGAAGTGGACTGGCAAACGCAAGAGCGAATGCTGAAAGTACAATTTCCCTTTACCTTCAGTTCCGAACAAGACACATACGACATATCATTGGGTACTGTAGCACGTGGCGTACGCACTGCCGATAACTATGAAGTCCCTGGACATCAGTGGGCTGACCACTCATCGGCAAATGGGCAATATGGAGTATCAATACTCAACGACTGTAAATACGGATGGGATAAGCCTGATGCACGCACACTGCGTCTCACCCTGCTTCATACCCCTTCATGTGGAGATTATAAGCACCAGTCTAACATGGATATGGGACCCAACCAATTTACTTTTTCCATATACCCACATGACGGAGGCTGGAACCAGCAGACTCAAACAGAGGCGGCACGTCTCAACCAACCACTTTTGGCCTTTGCCGTGCCTGCACACGATGGCCCCTTAGGGCATACTCTCTCTTTGGCAAACCTAAGTACCGACAGCGTAAGCATCAAGCTTTTCAAAAAAGCTGAAGATTCTGACGAACTGATAGTACGTTTATATGAATGGACAGGACATGATTTACACGACGTACACATCAATTTCCCAGCGCCTATTGAATCAGCTCGCGAAGTGAATGCATTGGAAGAGGCAATAGGGGCTGCCAAATTTTCCGACAGCACACTCACATTTGACATAGGACACTATCAGCCTCGGACCTTTGCTATTAGGCTTAAGAGTCCTAATTTACATCCCGACACCATAGCTCTGACTGGAACCCCAATAAGATTGGCATATAATATTGATATCATGAGCTATGACAAGCAGCGAGGAAATGCTTCTTCTATCTACCCATATGCATATCCAGCAGAACTCATTCCAGATACACTATTGAGCGGCGGGGTACGTTTTGTAATGGGTGACAGGCAGGATGGAAAGCGTAACGCCCTGATATGTAATGGGAAAGAAATCAATCTGGAATATATGTCTGGGCAAAATCGCCTATGCTTATTGATGGCCAGTACAAACAAGCAAGGTAGCACAGCTCGCGTGGTAGTAGGGCAGGACACAACCTGCATCCATATACCTTACTATGCGGAACGCGTGGGACAGCCTCTCACCTGCACAAATCTTGCGTCGCACTATATACATGACGATGTAGCATTATCAACCTCTCATGCTCACTCTATAAGCAGCAAGACCAATGAGACGATGCAGCATATGATGATGTACCGTTATAGTGTGCCTATAACAGGAGAAGCCACTTCTTTCTGTATTCATAGCGACAACTCGTTGCTGCTTTTAGCTGCATCCACCTCATCATCGCCAATGAATGAGATTCAAGAGGCAACTCCACTCACCACAGAGATTGACTATCTGGAGCTGGGCAACTTAGACAAAGACACTACAGATTCACGCTTAATACCACGTACAGTGAGGGCCTCACAACAAAATGGAACCAACGAAGCCGCAACAAAAGCAAATGACCAAGACGTAACCACGAAATGGTGTGTGACCAACAACCAGAACCATACGCCATGGTTGCAATATACCTTTGCCAAGTCTGTGGTTATCAACCGCTGGATGATGCTTGGGGCAGCATGTGAGAATGGAAACTATGTGGCAAAAGATTTCCGATTACAATATCAAGACGAGAACGGAACATGGACAGACGCAGATGTCGTAACGGACAACACTATCAACAAGTGCATACGCATCATAAATCCAGTCACCACCCAAGCAGTACGACTTCAGGTAACACAAGGCGAGCAAAACGGTTTTACCACACGCATTTACGAATTTGCCGTTTATGGACACGAGGTCGATGATACGGCAATTAGTACGGCAGAAGAAACGCATAAAACCACAGGATATACCTATGACCTACAGGGCAGAAAGGTCATCAACCCCAGTCGTGGAGTATACATCAGAGACGGAAAGATTGTGTTGATAAAATAAAATTCTCAATAAAAATAACTATCTTTGCCCCCTCATTTTTGAGGGGGCTTATTATTCTTTATATACAGAAAGCAATCCAAGCCATTGATTAACAAATATACTCAGACTAATGGAAAAGAAATCACCCAACCGCGATGCACTTGACTTTGCAAAGGAACCTGTAGGAAGACTCTTCCATCGTATGTTCTTACCTACCTTACTTGGCTTGGTATCCATGGTAGTGCTCAATATCACAGATGGGGCATTTGTCGGTCATGGCGTATCCAGCGATGCCTTGGCTTCGGTAAACATTGTGGCTCCACTCTTTTTGATTACCAGCGGACTGGGCCTGATGCTTGGTATTGGATGCAGTGTGGTGGCAAGCATCCATCTCTCACATGACAATCAGCATGCTGCAGACCTCAACGTCACTCAAGGCATATTGGCCAGTATACTGTTGGGATTATTGCTTTCCGTCTTAGTCCTTTGCTTTCAAGAAAAAGTATGTCATCTATTCGGCTGTACAGATGCGTTGATGCCTCTTGCCTGCTCCTACCTACGCTGGATAGCTGTCTTTATGCCCGTGAACATGTTTGGCACAACAGCCATGTTTATCGTGCGTCTTGATGGTTCTCCTCGCTTTGCCATGGTTGTCAACTGTTGTGCTGCGCTCCTTAACATTTTCTTTGACTGGCTGTTTGTCTTTCCTATGCGGTTAGGACTACCTGGCGCAGCTATGGCTACGTCACTCTCTTTCGGACTGTGTACATTACCCGTTCTTTACTATGTGACTTGCCTTTCTAATCGCGTGCACTTATATCGCATAAAATTCTCACGCACCAGCCTTCGTCTTACTCTCCGCAATTTAGGTTACCAATGCAGCATTGGCATGTCTGCATTACTGGGCGAACTGGCTATTGCTACCGTGCTGGTTGTTGGAAACTATAGTTTTGTCAGCCGAATGGGCGAAGATGGGGTGGCAGCTTTCTCTGTGGCATGTTACTGCCTTCCTATCGCTTTCATGATGGGTAATGCCATAGTACAGAGTGCTCAACCTATCGTCAGTACCGCTTATGGTCAAGGTAATAGCCAGCGTATGCATCATGCCACACGGATATCCATTCTTACAGCACTTGTTGCTGGCATTATAGGTCTTCTCTTCATTGGTTTGGAGGGAAAGCTTGTTTCCGCCACTTTTCTTCCGACAGAGACCAATGCCTTTAGGCTTTGCAGTCATGGACTTCCACTCTTTTCCATGGCATTTTTATTTATCACACTCAACATCGTATTTATCGGCTACCTTCAGAGCACAGAGCAAGCCCGTGCAGCCACATTCTTTACGCTCCTTCGGGGTTTTATATTATGCATTCCTTCTTTCCTCTTTTTACCTTCCTTCTTAGGTAACGATGGACTATGGCTTGCGCTTCCCTTGGCAGAGTGCCTTTCCTCACTTTGCATTTTTATTGTCTGGCGTATGGGATTGCTGAAAGTACATAAATGATAAATCTTAATTTTAGTCATTAAGGACATTTATCAAGAACAGTCCGCGAAAGTGCATTACGCGGACTGCTCAGCACTCCACAAAAACAAGGTCAAACCACAAGCATGTAACCTCATAAAAAGCCTCTTTTTCTGGATGCTTTTTATGACGATGTCATGTCGTACGACTATAGCATCTATGAACGTACGACATGAGCTGGTATAGTCGTACGACATGAGATCCGCATCACCTGGCTGACATGTTTTTATGAACGAGGAGTGAACAGAAATGAATGTGGAGTGAATAATAGTGAATAATAATGAATCATGGCTCAGCCGATAAAACCCTGGAGGAAGTTTCGGACGTAAATCCACAGGCATAACCTGTACTTATAAGCCAGTTTGCTTGTCTGTAGACTATACGTAACCTAACTGTTTTGCGTCACGATATGTATATACCAAAGTTCAAAATATATATTTCACGACGTGAAATATATATTTCAAAGTTGGAAACAAGTAAGTATCCTGACTCTTCTGCCTGTAAATCCTAAATCATTCATTAGACTCTATTAAGACTCCCATTCTGCAGATAAACCCAAATCGGTCATTAGACCGAAACGAAGAACCCATTCCTCCGATGGATAGTTCTTACCAATCCCTATCAGCCTTTCTTCTGAATAAATTACCTCCGCACGAATCTCACCATGACCTTTCCGATATAAGAAGTATTCTATTATTTTATGTTTTAATTACCAATATTCCAGATGCTAACGGAAATTTAAATGAGTACTTTTGCAAAATCATCAAAAATGATTATTTTTGCAGTGGGACTATCCACTTTATATTATGCTTTTGCCTATAGAAACGTGGCATTGTATACAAAGAACTACCCACATGTGATTATTCTAATTTTGTCTTTAAATATACATTATGTTACGCAAGATTCGTATTACACTGGCCGTGGTCTTCTGGATTCTTATTACATGGTTGCTTGTGGATTTCACAGGAGTAGCACATGTCTATCTGGGATGGATGGCACGCGTGCAGTTCATGCCTGCATTGCTAGCACTTAACGTGGGAGCTTTATTGTTTGTAATAGCTCTTACCCTACTACTCGGACGCATTTATTGCTCCATTATCTGCCCATTGGGTGTAATGCAGGATGCTATCGCACGTCTGCGCAAGAAAAAGAATAAGTATTGTTACACTCCAGCACGCAACACATTACGTATAAGCATATTGCTGATAGCCACCGCTCTTTTAGTACTTAACATTGGGTGGATGGCTGGTTTGCTGATGCCCTACAGCACCTATGGCAGAATTGTCGGCACTATCGTAGCACCTCTTTATAAACTGGCCAATAACGGGCTGGCAGCTTTGGCAGAACATTATGGCAGTTATGCTTTCTATAGCGTAGATGTCTGGCTCAAGGGTCTCCCTGCCCTGATAATATCTCTGCTGGCTCTGATTATCATCTCTGTCATGTCATGGCGTGGGGGGCGTACTTGGTGCAATACAATATGTCCTGTGGGTACGCTTCTTGGATTTGTCTCACGCTGTTCCCTTCATGGTCCTGTAATAGACACAGACCGATGCAATAGTTGCGGACTCTGTGCACGCAACTGCAAGAGTGCCTGCATAGACAGTAAGACGCATACAGTGGATATGAGCAGATGCGTAATGTGTGGTGACTGCATGGAGGTATGCCGTAAAGATGCCATACATTTTGGCCAGCGGACGAATTCCATATTCGGCAAGAAAATAGAAGAGAAACGTTCCAAATCCGATGATAAGAAAGTAGACAGTGGGCGCAGATTCGCACTTACCTCCGCTGCCTTACTGGCTTCATCTGCCTTGATTCATGCGGAGGACAAAACCACAGATGGAGGTTGGGCAGTGATAGAAAAGAAACAAAAACCCAGACGCGAAAGACTGATAACCCCACCTGGTTCACTCTCCATCCGCAATCTTCGCACGCACTGTACCGCATGTCAACTCTGTATAGACAGTTGTCCGAATGACGTGTTACGCCCAAGCAGTAGTTTGGACCGTCTGATGCAACCCGAAGTAAGCTATGAACGGGGTTACTGTCGTCCAGAATGCAACCGCTGTAGTCAGGTATGTCCCACAAGTGCCATACAGCCAATCACCATCGAAGAACGTACAGCCATACAAGTAGGGCATGCTGTATGGACCCGTGAGTTATGTATCCCTATACGCGATGGCAAGACATGCGGGCTCTGTGCACGCAAGTGCCCCGCACAGGCCATACAGATGGTGCCCTTGGTTTCTGGTGTACACCAGGATGGTCGCAGATGGTTGGACGCTAACAACAACGAGATTCCACGCGAGCAGGCCTTGCTTATCCCTATCGTGGATGAGGAGAAATGCATTGGCTGTGGTGCATGTGAAAACCTTTGCCCAAGCCGTCCTTTGAGTGCCATACACGTGGAAGGGCACGAAGTGCATAGAGAAATCTGATACGAATCTTATTCCAAGAGCATACCAATATGAGTAATAATATAAACAGAAGAGATTTTCTGAAAACCACAAGTATCGTGGCAACCACTGGCGTTATGGCCAGTTGCGGAATAAAGAGCAACAGTGCTGATGACCAACTGGATTCTGCAGGACATCATAAAGGCCCCGTTCCTACAAACAAGATGACATATCGCACCAATCCAAAGACAGGCGACAAGGTAAGCATCTTAGGATATGGTTGGATGCGTCTGCCTACGATTAAAGGTGGGTCTGCACGCACGCAAGAAAATGTGAATGGGAATGCACTCGACCAAGAAGAAATCAACAGACTAACACGATATGCGCTTGACCATGGCGTAAACTACTTCGACACATCACCAGCCTATTGCCAAGGAAAGAGTGAAGAATCATTAGGCATTGCACTGAAAGCCAGTGGATACAAGCGCAACCAATATTTCATAGCTACAAAACTAAGCAACTTCAGTCCCCAACAATATCCATTGGAAGAGGGAAAGAAAATGTTTGAAAACAGTCTGCGATACCTTCAGACAGACTATGTTGACTATCTGCTTCTGCATGCTGTAGGCGGTGGTGGCATGAAGACTCTACATGAACGCTATCTTGATAACGGACTTCTCGATTGGCTTATGCAACAACGCGAAGCCGGACGCATTAGGAATCTGGGATTCTCATTCCATGGTGATGTGGCTGTCTTTGACTGGTTGTTGAGTCAGAACGACCATTACCACTGGGATTTTGTACAGATACAGGCCAACTATTGTGACTGGCATAATGATGAAGACCGTGGACGTAGTGGTGAATATCTGTATGGTGAACTTGTAAAACGAAACATCCCTGCCGTAATCATGGAGCCACTTTTAGGTGGACGCTTGAGCAAAGTACCTGATCATGTGGTGGCACATCTGAAGCAACGCAAGCCAGAAAATAGTGTGGCCAGTTGGGCTTTCCGATACATTGCATCTAAAAAAAATGTGCTGACCGTACTGAGCGGAATGACCTATATGGAGCACCTGGAGGATAATATCCGCTCGTATGCTCCTTTGGAACCTCTTACACAAGAAGAACAGGAATGGTTGGAAGGCGAGACTGCAAGCCTCATCAAAAGTTATCCCACCATTGACTGCAACGACTGCAAATACTGTATGCCATGCCCATATGGACTGGATATTCCTGCCATATTTATACATTATAATAAATGTGTGAACAAGGGACAGGTTCCTGAGAGCCAGCAAGCCAAGAACTACCAAGAGGCACGGCGTGCTTTCCTTGTGGGCTATGACCGCAGTGTACCTCGCTTACGACAAGCCAACCACTGTATACAGTGCCGGGCATGTGTGCCCCATTGTCCACAACAGATAGACATTCCCGCACAGTTGCAGCGCATAGACGAATTTGTGGAAGCACTCAAGCAAAATAAGTTGTAGATACTATCTTGCACATCATTTCCCATATAGACTGGCTAATGACCATATTTTCACCCCAGAGGCATTTTCTCTAACTCGTTTAGGGAAACTCCCCCTGGGGTTTCTGCTTTTCCCGATGGTCGTTTACGTGGAAAAGAGTAACTTTGTACCAGAAACATTAAAAGACGATATCGTTATGAAAAAATTAAGACAATTATGCATATGCCTCTTCACACTGACAGTTATGGCAACTCTCAATTCCTGTGACGAAGACGTATCGCGCTCAGTGACTCTTTCTGGTGAATGGTATGGCGACTTCGGAATGTATTATTATTATGGAGATCGCCGCTTCGATTCATACGACACCCGTATTGTGTTCTACCCTGACTATAATTATGCCACACATGGATATGGCAAGCAGGTGGACTACTACGAGTATGGACCCTACGCTTATCAGTATTACCGTTTCAACTGGTATATAGACCGTGGTGACTTAGTTTTAGAATATCCTTATGATCCAGACCTCAACACGGTTATTCACGACTATCAGATGTCTAACTATTATTTTAGGGGGTATTTCGGAAACTCAAACACTCGTTTCAGTCTGAGAAAGATATCCGATTTTTATGATTGGGGAGCATATGATGAAAGTTACGGATTCGGATGGAATAGCGGATGGGATGGAGGATATCCGTATGCTTACACGCGCTCTTCCTGTGGCACAGACAGTCTCAGCACAACATCCCCAATGTCCCAAGAAGATACGAATCTTATCAAACGAGGTAATCGGTTTAACTCAAATCGGTCATTAGATACTGATTCATATTAGTCTTTTTTTCGAGCAGATTGTTTTCAGACGTGTCGAAGGCATAGTGGGCTATGTCAAGACAAGTCTGGAAACAAGATGCCAGAAGAAAGGCTGATAGAAATTGGTAAGAACTATCCATCAGCAGGAATGGGTTCTTTGTTTCGGTCTAATGACCGATTTGGGTTTAACTCAAGCCAGACATTAGATAGCAATTTGGAGGGGCAATAGGAGACAATAGAGAGAAAAACTAACAGACCAAAATTGAAGTGAGTTTCACTTTGCTATAGGTCCTCTATCATTCTCCAGCCAGAAGCAGTTGACTTACTTGGCAAAGTATAATATCAGATACTCCACCGTTCAGCCTTGAAGCGAACGATGGAGTATCTGATATTACTTTTTCTGAGAACAAGATTCTGCTTGTCCACTTAGAAATACTTATTCGTATAGAATGCTGTATGAGTCTGTATTACCACGTTACGTTCTCTAACATCAGATGCTGGTAACACGTTTCTAACGTACCATTATTTTTTTACCACTTACAATATTCACTCCATGTATCAGACGCGGAATCTGAATTCCATCAAGCGTATAGATTTGCTCTGAAGAGGACATGCCATTGGCTTGTATGCTTTCTACAGGCTGAGCAAAATCATGCCGCATCTGACGCAGAGCTTCGGTTGCCTCCATAAGAGCAGTAATATCCGTTTCTGCCACAGAACCTTCCTCTGCGAGTGCTTCCGTCTTATCTGCCATATCATAAAGAGCATCAACCGCTTTAGCGATATTCTCACTCTGAGCATAGTCACATGTGGCAAGCACCTTATTCTCATACAAACAAATCTCGGAGAGCGAATAACGTGGTGCGCCATTGCTAAGTTTCATACCTGGGGTACGCATCACCTGGAAGCGGACATATTTGTAAGGACGACGCATCTGTATGTTTGCCGTATAGGTTTTATTCTGCACCCCAGAGAACCCAAATAGTTCTGTCACATAGTCCCAGTGCCCCGCATCCTGGCTGGCATATACTATCACATCGTCCCAGCGGTCTTCTTGCCCCCCATTACCATCCAAACTCTTATAGTACTGGAGAGAGAAAGCTGACTGAGGTGTGGATAACTCTACCTGCAGGTAATGTGGCTGATTAGGAGGCAAAGGCGTACTGTAACGGCTACGCACATAGGTACTCGTATTTCTGTCAATAATGTTGGTCAATGATGATGAATTCTCTATACCATCCGTGGATAATTGATTGGCAGAAGTAATAAGTCTATTGCGTGTGGTTTGCCATTGAAATGTGCTGTCTGCTGTGGCTCGTGCCTCCGAGATGGCAGCACGGGCTTTGTCGCTCACAGACAAGGTCCAACTGATGTCGGCAAAGACAGGGTTATGATCTGACATGATATATCCATCTGGAGTCCATCGGTTACCCAATTCCGCATAGGAACATGTCACTGTGCCATAAGCAAAGATAAAGTCAATCTCATTATCTGCCGTACTGCTGAATCCATCTATACCATTCTGAACTCTCTTGCGTGCTGATATCCACATATCTTTGGTTGTCAGTTTGTACTTGAGTAGATAATTATACACGTCGGACTTCCTTTTCATATTGAAGTCTGCGGTCAGAAACTGTGGCAACTTTTTGCCGTATAAAGCAGCCAGCTCTGCCATTTTCTCTTTCAAGACCTTTGCTTGCGAGATGCGCACCTCATCTGTGCTGTGGTCAAGGTGTGTATTGGTATAAATAAAGCGTGCTCCTGTATCTTTGTCTGTAAAGAGAGCCCATGTAGCCACTCGGAAGCAGATAGCTCCTGGTGTCATAGATGGGCTGTCAGGAGTATCTGTCAGCCAAAAGTTACCACTCTTCTCCAATAAAAAACGACTGGTCTTGTATAGTATAGGAGTATATTCTCCCAATTCCGCCCCATTGGTTCGGGCGCATCCCACCATTGCGTAGCCAGGTGTGCCTGCTAAGATGCTTGTAAGTTCATCTTTCACTCCCTCTTGTATTCCAAGTAAGTCAGGAGAGAGGCTATCCACATAATGATGTATAGCCTTGGCTCTATTTTCCCATGTGTTCTGCCCGTTTCCGTCTGTCACCTTGATGTTTCCGTATGGAATGTTGAAGGTCATGATACGTACATGCTCACTGGCCGCTTGTAATGTGCCAACCTGTGCCAGCAGACAGGCTAATATGGCAATTTTATTTTTGAATATTCTTATCATAAGCGTTTTGGTATTTATGAATAGTCCATATATTATGGTATTGTCCATAGAATGAACGTCATATGAACTGGAAAAGTTGAGAGTTTCCAGCATCATTTATCTGTCACTCCCAACCATTTCCTTTCTACTCTTTTATCTATTTACTTACTCATCACCTACACTTGCCTGTTTAGGTGAAGTATCCACATAAGATTTGTCATTTGATACATTTCACTCACTTGTTCAATACCTTACGGCTTGAAGATGTGCCACGCAGGATGTACATGCCCTTGGGCAGTCCATCTAAAGCCTTATCGGTAGGCTGTGACTGGCGTACCAGACGTCCCTGTACATCATAAACGTTTACTATATAACCCAGTGTACCAGCCACACGATCAAGGCCAGAACCACTATCGTTTATGTAGCCACCATCTTTCTTTACCACTACTCCGTGATCTGCATAGAGTACGGGATGCAAGTCTGTACCCAGTTTCTGATACCATATAGGCGCCTCATTGTTTTCACCATTCAGCATCCATGTAACCATACCACTTGCAAAATCATCGGTGGTCTGTCTGTTGGCTTGTGTACCATCACCATTTGTGCTGTAGCAATTTATCAACATCGTGTTGCCACCATAGCGACAGAAGAGCTTGTCTTGAGAGTCATAGCCTTCTATTTCTGCTGTTGACCAGCAGTTGGTTATTACAGCTCCCATGCTACCCAACCATCCGCATATCTGTGCAGCATTCTTGCCGTTTCCTGCCTTAATGCTGCCTGTACTATAACAATTGGTGATAAGTGCCAGACTTCCGGCATTAGCATTTCCCATGATGCCAGCTGGTGCCTGATACACTGCCTCCACACTTCCTTCATTGCCCAGGCAGTCAAGTTTCACCGTTCCCGTACCATTGCTCCGTCCAATCAGTCCTACTCGGTCATAGCCCTTGATATGGCAGGTAGCATCCAGTATCAGGTTCTTTATCTCAGCTGGAGCCATGAGTGTTCCGAAGAGTCCTACTCCCACAGAACTCTCAAGTTCGATCTTCAGATTGCTGATACGATGGAGTTGTCCATCAAACACTCCCTTAAAGGTCACTTTGTCTGCTTCGGTGGCACTGGAGTTATGGGTGTCCACATTATAACCTATGGGGTGGAAGTTCTCCTCGTTTGACATATCTATGTCAGCTGTAAGTTTAGCTTTAAGCGTGCTCATGCCACTATTTACCATGGCAGAGAACACTTTCAAGTCCTGTGGATTACTGAGCAAGTAATATCCCTCTTGCCTCTTGGGGAACACAGAAAGACTGTAGATATCGTTAGCCATTCGCAGAGCATCTTCTGCATCGAGTGTGCTATTGGAATAATAAGTCCACATCTGTTCTGACACCCCATTCATATACTCCAACTCATGAGCATTCTCATCAAACACTCCCTGATCATGGAATGCACTTGCCATGTGACTAAGGTTTTCAGCCGCCTTAGCCAATGCAATATATGCAATACGACACTCATAAACCTGCTTGAAGATATCGGACAATGTGTTGATTGCCTTCATCATTGCTTCGCCATCAGTAGCCTTTTCAGCTTCGCTAATAGCAGCCTGCAAGTTGGTCTTGATACGATCGGAGAAGTTAGGATATTGTGCGAAGTCTACTCCATCGCTCCATACAAATTCGTCAATGGCATGGGCACGATCCAGATAATTCTGAAGCACCTGTGCCAGTTGGGTCTCTCCTTCAGTGGGTGTGCCCAGATAGGTTAAGTGGAAGTTTCCAAAGCCCATCCAGTCTCGTTCCATTCCTGTACCTTGGTTTTGCACACCAACCACAAGAGAATCTCCCTCTGCGATCTGCACTGCCACAAAATTACGATAGCGTCCTCCGTTAAAGGCATATGCGCAACCGATAGGACCCTGCGGTATCCATCCTTCTCCATTTTCAGTCACTACGCTGTAGTCTGTGGCAGAGCCTGTTATATGACAATTCTCTCCATCCACAGCCTGAGTCTTGTCTATGGCATCTTCTATTTCTCCCATAGCATAGTTGATATTATTGCCAAGCAAGACTTGCCCTGCATAGAACTTGCTATAACCGTCTGCTCCAGGTCTGAAGGTGGCATTTGATTCCAACATATACACACCTGCCTTTAGTCCCTTTATAGTCTGCGTCATACTGAAATTGCAGTTCCACGTCTCGGCAGCAGACATGATGCCCTCTACCGATTGTATACGAGGATAACCTCCACTGGTTGACTCGATGTTCCAACCATCGCGTCCTGCATCCAGATTAGCGTTCACCATCAGATCTGTAATCTCCGTACCAGGTTGGAAATCTGCGGCTATAGCTGCAGCAAGCAACCCCTGGACGAACTCTGTTTCAGCTGCAATGGTGGAATCATTAAGCAAATGCGTTTCCATGATGTGAGTATAGGTTCCGTTGGGGAAGTTCTCACTTGGCTGCTCATCCTGTGTCAGATAATCTCTCAGACGATCTGCTTCCTCACATTGGAAAGTATTGTTGTTGATGTAGTCCAAGGCATATTCCGCTTGAGCCATGTAGGTCTGATACAAAGCCATAGATGTCTGTATGCCCTTGCGACTCTCTTCCTCACTTGCATACGATTTAAGGAAGTCTGCAAGTGTAGGCAGCCCACTCATCTCCTCTAGTTTTGTCTTATAGGCTGTCAGCAATGCATTATCTGCCACCGTTTCATCCATCTGTTGAGTCTCAGATGTAACAATATACTCACGGAATTGCTCATATGAACTCTGATCATGAACATCGCTATAGCCGTCTTCTCCTACTTCATAAACAAGACCATGTTCGAGCCATGTTGGTTGCTCGTCCTCACCAAGGGTCTGATACCATTGCACAGACAAGAATGACTTGCCATTAAGTTTCCAGGTCAGTTCACCTGTAGCAACCTCTTCCTTATCAAACTGCGTGAACTGTCCACCCTTGGTGCTGAAACAATTCTTCACAGCGGCTGTGCCTCGGTAAGCTTCCTTGGCACCGTCTTGTCCACTTACCTCTGCTGTAGTCCAGCAGCCCTCAATAGTAGTACCACTTGCACTACCTAACCATCCTGCCAGGGCAGCACTTTCTCCTTTTCCCAAGCTCACAATGTTACCCGTGGTGTAGCAGTTACGCATAACGATGATGCCCTTGGAGCCATGATTACCGCCCAACAGTCCACCTGCATTGACACCTGCCACAGTTACATCACCACAGTTAGCCACATTCTGCAGGGTGGTGGTACCAGTCTGATCCCAGTTAGAAGCACCAATGATACCAGCATATTGCCCTGTAGTCTTAATAGAGCAACTGGAATCAAATATAATATTGCGCAAGATCATACCAGAATTTGATGCAGAGATAAAGCCCGCGTCATCATTATCCACATCTATAGTAAGGTTGCTTACACAATGGTTGTTTCCATCAAAAGTACCCGCATAGCCCACTTTAAGACCTATCTGCTGGAACTTGTCATTAGCCTCTGCAAAGTCTATATCAGCGGTCAAGCAACCATTGATGGTATTGTCCACTGTATTTACCATACGGCTAAACCATACTACATCACCCGCAGTGGACAGCTGGTAGAAACCGGCAACTGGCTGCTTGTATTCCTTATTTAACGTGCCACATTCCTGGCAGATGCCATCCTCCCATTGGTGGTCTGGAATCACGGATGTGTTTTCGTTGGAATAAGTAAGCTCACCTCCAGCACTGGTACCATCACAACGCAACTGTCCCACAGCATACACCACTTTATGATCACTCCAAGGCAAGGGAGTCGCATCTGTGCCAAGAGTCTGGTACCATATTGGAGCTTGGCTGTTTTTACCATTGATTATGTAGCAAAGCTCACCGGTGGCAAGCATCTCCGCACTGATAGTTCCGTTTTCGTTTGCCTTTAGCCCACCTGTATAGTCGTTGGCACAATAGCATCCGCTGATAGTAGTTTTGTTTCCACCACGACAGAAATTGTAGCTGGTATGCTGTGCGATTTCACTGATGGTCCAGCAGTTAGTCACCTTGGAACCCACATTGCCCTGCCAAGCAGATATGCAAGCCACATCACCAGCAGACTCTATACGCCCTGTGCTAAAGCAGGCTGTAATATTGGTCACGTTACCAGCATTGGCATTACCTATGATACCTGCAGCCGCATTGCTGCCAGAACCTTCACAAGTTACAGAACACATGGTACCTACGTTTGTAATACTGGTTGTGTAACTACCTGTCGTATGACCAATGAGTCCACCAGAGTAACGGCTACCTCTCACTGAGCAAGTGGCATCTATAAGCAGGTCATGCAGATTGGCAGCAGTGGCTGTTCCAAAGAGTCCTGCCACATCCTGCACCTCCACAATCATGTTGCTAATTGTATGGCGTCCGCCATCCATCTCACCCACAAAAGGATGCGTATCATTGCCAATGGGAGTCCAGTTCTCGCCACTTAGGTCAATGTCATTTGTTAACCTAAAATTCATGCTTTCTACAGCTCCACTATTGACTTGCTCAGATATCCAGCGCAAAGCAGGTGCTGCACTTATCAAATAGAATCCGTCCTCATCATGATTTGGCATGCCACACACACTGCATAGCCCCGTGATGGGGTCAATGGTGTGTGGGGTCTGAACGAATCCTTTGTTCTCATTGGAATAGGCAAAGTCATCGGCGGTAGTACCATCGCAGTTCTTTGTACCTACCATATATACGATATCTTTACTTGTGAGAGACGGTATGGGGTCGCTGCCCAGAGTCTGCTTCCAAGCAGGTGTATCAGTGCTCTTTCCGTTAATAATAAAGCATAACTCCCCACTTGCTGCCGCATCGGCTGTCACCAACGTTCCCTGCTTACCATAGTTGGTGGCACAGTTCTGCAGAACTACAGCAGAACCAGATGCTCCTGCTCGTGCCAGATTGGTAACCTCGCTTACACCTGCACGTGTGTCAGCGATGCCCCAGCAGCCATCTAGTGTAAACTGATTGCTTCCTGTCCATCCAGAAATAAAGGCACATGAGGTACCTGAGGTTATCTGACCTGTGAACCAGCAGTTGCTTATCTGTCCGAGACATCCATGAGGACTGTTACCTATAATTCCTCCTACACCTGCATCGCCAGAACCACCCTGTGAGGTGGGTGTGGCAGCCACACTACCCTGATTACCCAATCCACGTAGAGTGATAAAGCCTGCTCCCTGTGAATGTCCTATGAGTCCCACATGCTGCAAGCCCATGATGGAACACGTCGCGTCCAATGTGATGTTTTCCACCAATGCACCTCCTGCAATGGTACTGAAGAGTCCCACACCCACAGCCTTAGGTTTGTCAATGGTCAGACCAGATACTTTATGGTGCTGTCCATCGAAATGACCACGGTAAGCATCTCTCGCACAGCCAATCATAGGCCATTCATCATAGTCCGCCAGATTGATGTCTGCATCCAACCGTACATTCATCAGCACATGGCCACTATTGACCATCTCTGCCACCCAAGCCAGTTGCTCGGCGGTGGACACCTTATAAACTCCATTTACGGGAGTTAGGAATTCATCATTAAGCGCACCACATTCACTGCACTTGTAACCGACAAAAGAGTGATTGGGCTTCTGTGCCTCATCTTTTATATTAGTGTAAGCGGTAGCTCCCTCACCACTGCATGAAGGTGCTGAAGCATATACCGCATCTGTGCTAAGGGGAGAAGGAGACTTATCGTAACCTAATTTCTGCCCCATCTTCAGAAGGTAAGCTACTTCTCCATTCTCAATCTGAGATTTGTCAACCATAGTCACATTGGCATCTATAGCGCCCTTGAATCCATTCAGCGCATAACAGTTGTCAATAGTTCCTTTGGCAGCAGAGTTGCGTGCAATGGCACTTGAACCACTGTTCATCACGATATCCATCTCGCCTATAGCCAAACAGTTGGTTACAGCAGTGGGGTTGCTCATCCATCCCACAATACCAGCACAGTGGGCTGCAGCCTTACCACTGATTGTGCCACTAAACACACAATGGTCTATCAACGTAGATTGCTCGGAGAGGGCAACGATTCCAGCACATGTGGCATCACCAGATACACTACTTGTGATATTCACATCAGACCAACAGTTGACCACCGCACCACCATAAGAATAAGCAGCCACACCAGCCACGTGTTGGAAAGAAGACGTAATACTGCCCGTCACATGCAGATTGCATACCACACCACACAGGTAAGACACCAGTGCTGTACCCTTGTCGCTACCAGTAAAATTGACAGTTACAGTATGTCCCTGCCCATCCAGCATACCATAGAATCGGTTGGAACTTGTTCCTATCATAGCCGTTTGACCAGTATAGTCAATATCATCGACAAGCACAGCACAGGCTGTTTTATTGCCGCCATTGACCAAAGCTGCAAAATCCGCCAAATCTTGTGCTGTACTAATTTGATAGGTACTGCCCACTTGTGTCAGTGCCCAGACTGTTGTTCCTGACATACATAGCAGTATGCTCAGAATCCATAGGGTAAAAGATCTCTTCATCTGATTTATTTTGGTTAGTATTGGGTTATTTCTAATGAGAAAATCATCGTAACAAAGTTACCTATTTATAATCAGATAGAAAAGCAAAACTGGCGAATTCATATTTTTTTATTTGAGTTTTTACGCATTTGAGACATTTCTGTTTAACACATGAGAAGAATATGTTTCTCACTATATTGTCTTGCGTGTATGACACATGAGTCGTACCTTTGCATATGTCAAATAGAACAAGACGAAAGAAAATGAAACGCAAAACCGTGATTCTAACTCCTCTTTCTGGTGAATTGCGAGCCAGCTTGATGCCCGCGCTACTGGCACTTGATTCCGTTCAAGATATCTATCAAGCTGCAGACCACGCTGAATTTGCCTCGCTGGTACGTAGATTTCCCAATGCATTGGTACTTATGGATTTAGAAGAGAGAGACGAATCGAAGGCGGCAACAGTAAAAGCTCTACTCGAATCTCTAACACTTCCTCTACCCAAAAAACTTACCTCTACAGAGAGAGAGATTCTACGATTGATAGCCTTAGGACATAGTGTGAAGGAGATAGCTGCAATGCGCTGCAATAGCGAATACACCATTAGCACTCATAAGAAAAACATATTCAGCAAGTTGGGAGTAACAAATGCTCATGATGCCACCAAATATGCTTTGCGCACGGGCATTATTGATTTGGTGGAATACTACATCTGACACAAAACCAGAAACCATCTCGTTACAGGACAATATTCGCTTATATTGTCAGAGAAAAACAGAATAACACTTCTTCCGAGAGGTTTTGTTGACTTCTAGGAAATACAAATTCTTTTAAAATCTTTGTCGCATTTGATTATTGCACTATATTTGCACCCCGAATAAAAAGATTGTCGATTATAAATGGAAGCTAAGGAGTCATTACAGAAACTTATTTCAGCCATGCTGGAAACACAGCAACCCCTGGCACGCCAAACCCTAATAGAATTCTTGACTGGCAAGGAAACAAGTAATACAACAGAACTGGGGCTGGACGAGTTGGAGACCTTTGGAATAGGGGATACGCATGATGAAGACTACTGGGCTGCAATAATAGATGCAGCATATGAAAAAGGATATTTGAAAGTAAAATCCACAAGAAACGACGCATTGGTACTGACAGCAGAAGGGAAGAAATTCCACAAGAAACCAGTATCGTTTATCGTGGCAGATGAAGACGAAGACAATGCTTCACCTGATCAAGAAGGAAGTGTGGATGAGCTTATCAAAATGGCTACTACAGAGCGTATTGTCAAAGTGAGTCCTACATCTTGGCATGCACAAAAGTTCATAAAACTCATACGTGCTATCGATCGGAAAATTGATTTAGACGAATACGCAGAGACAGAGAATATTCCCTTTACAGACGTATTAGATGACTTGGAGGAACTGGTCAACCATAAACGACGTGTAGAGATAACTTATTTCACAGACGAGATTATCGGAGAGGATGGCATCCAGGAACTTTCTGACTGCTTTAAAACATATGGAACAGATAATCTGGACAAGGTGCTGGATGAGTTCGGGGATGTATACAGCGAAGAAGAGATAAGACTGGCACGTGTGGTGTATAAGGTAAAACACATGAAGTAGCAAAAAGTCTGAGCTTGTCTGACACCAGATTCCTGATACACGTCACACACATACGCAAGACTGTAGAAGCCAAAGATACACAAGACATTTACTTTAAATTAACGCATAATGGAAATACTGAAGTTTAATCCCATCTTTAAGCCAACATTGTGGGGCTCTGAGACATGGGTCGTGTCTGCCGTAAAAGGTTCTGAATCTGTTGTATTAAGTGGACAAGATAAAGGGCTCACACTGCCACAAGTTGTAGAACGCTATGGTGCACAATTCTTAGGTAAAAGCAACAAAGAGAAATTTGGCAATAATTTTCCTTTACTTATCAAGTTCATTGACGCACGTCAAGATCTCTCTATTCAGGTTCACCCCAATGATGAATTAAGCCAAAAACGTCATGGAAAGATGGGTAAGAATGAGATGTGGTACGTGGTGGATGCTGATCGTGGAAGCCAACTTATCGCAGGATTCTGCCAGCAGATGAACGTGAAAGACTATGCTGCTAAGGTGGCAGACGGAAGCATCGAAGAAGATCTTTGTAAGGTAAAAGTGGCAGAAGGCGATTGCTTCTATATTCCTGCAGGACGTGTACACGGTATCGGGGCTGGCATGGTTATAGCAGAGATACAACAAACAAGCGATGTGACTTACCGCATTTATGACTATATGCGCCGTGACCGCGACGGTAACCTGCGCGAGTTGCATACAGAACTGGCTTTAGATGCAATCAATTTCCAGGATATCACCTCTGACCCAAAAGTGCATTATACAGAAGAGAGAGAGACACTGGTTCCACTTGTAGAAAGTCCGTTCTTCAAGACTTCAGAACTCAAGCTCAGCCAGACCTTTGTGCGTAACTATGAGAATGAAGACAGTTTTCATGTTTACATGTGTCTGAACGGACAATGCTGTTTCCTGAGTACAGAAGGACAGGGAGTCTTCTTGCATGCAGGAGAGTCATTGGTTGTGCCCGCCTGTATGTCCAAGGTTACAATTGTTCCAGACAACCAATGCAAGTTACTGGAAAGCACCGTGCTCTGAACGGTACAATGTCAAAAGCATAATGAAAGCGATCTTGATTACCCTTTCAAAGGAACTTATCAAGATCGCTTTTTATTTTTTTATAGTAAAATTTCCACGTGGTTTCTACGGCTCAGTAGATTTTTGTGGGGATAGACAAATGAGTGACCCACTCGATAAACAAGGGTAAACTTCGATAGCCAAACACAGGCATCACCTATGCTTATAAGCCAGCTTGCCTAAGAAACCCAAGTTATTCATTAGACCAAAGTGAGACACCCCTTCACCAGATGGACAGCTCTTCCCAATCCCTATCAGTGGAGCATGCTCTTTGTTTCGGTCTAATGAATGATTTGAGTTTTACAGAGACAGCTATTTTTTTATTTTGCATTCTTTGCAAATTCCTTTCGAGCCTTCTCCAGCATTTTCTGAAATGATGCATCCGCACAAAGGCGTGCAAACGTCACACTACCCATGATACGTCCTGCATCCACATCACTCTGATAATGGAAACCGACAATCACACGGCTTTGTCCCAACTCGTATGCAACCTTCATGATTTGCTCTGTGTGTTCTGGATCAATGGCTGTTAGAGTTAGTCCCACAAGCCATGAAGCATGAGTATGTCCAGATGGATAACTGGTAAAATCTTGAGGGTTCTCATACTGAGGAACACTTGTTGGTTCCTTAAATTGCTGATAGGGACGTACTCTATGGAAAAACTTCTTAGCACTGGCTCCTGCCTGTTGCTCTGTCAGATGTAGACGTGAAAACAAGCGAAACAGTTCTGGGTAAGTGGAAGGTTCCATCTTACGTCCAATCACCTCACCAAAACGCTGCAGAAAATATTTGGCACAGATATCGGCATCAGCAACGGCTTGCTTACCACGCTCCGTATCACGTATAGACTTGCCCCACTGGTATTGTGTCCAATCGTAGTAAAACCGAGAATCGGTAAGTGACGGAGGAGCGGGAATCACATTTTCCATATGAGGAGCTTCCGCTGTGGTGTAGAATGGGGTAAACTTTTCTTCGGTAACATTCTTTTGAGCCATCAGCGACATGGTGAATAACATGGCTGATACCAACATAGCACTTTTCTTCATGTTTCTCCTTTTCTTTATTCTTTTATTATAATGTGGCTAAACTACTCTTCCTCAAAAACAGAACGAATACTGCTCTTTTAACAGTGTTTTGCGGATAGCTCCTTTAACTTCGCACTATTGATTCTGAAAACAATCCAACTGGATATTATGTTACAAAATTAACAATAATAATTGATAAACATTTAGCGAAAGACAAAGACAATACATTTATTGGCATAGAAAACTTCAAATCGGCAGCTCTCTCACGTTGCCATACAGAAAAACATACGTATGAGAGTGCATAGTATCAACTGCCATTCTCCAACTGATAAAATTGTGCTGATTCATAATCCTCAATCGTTCATTTGATTCCGATTCTTGTTGGTTTTCATTTCGAGCTGATTACTTTTAGGTGTGCCAAAGGCATAGTGGACTATGGTAAGAACTGGCAGCGAAGTAAGATGCGGGAAAAAACTCTGATGGGCTATAATTGCCGAAAGTGTCTGCAATTATAGCCCATCAACATTGACTGAAGATAAGAACAAAAGGAGAATCCTAATGTCCAAGATAAGTATATACTACCGTAGCATTGACTGTTCCACCACGCTTGGTGTAGGTACCATTTACCTTGATACCACGAGCCTTCTTGCCTGTATTGGTCACTGTGGTAGTACCTCCTGTCACAGTCAGATTCTTTTCTACTTTGATACCCATGCAGCGGTGTGGATCGGAAGCATCCTCGGCAGCAGTGCAGCGTGCCCCGTTAGCCTCGATGCGAATGTTGGTTGCTCCACTCTCGGCACTGATGGTCATATTGCCGTCGGTCTGTATGCCACGCGAACCGTTTCCATTGGCTTTGATATTGATGGTTCCACCCGATATGAACACGTCACCCTCATCGTTCTTGATTCCCTTGAAGTCCTCGTGAGCAATAACTGCGTTGATGGTACCTCCCTTGATGAATATCTTACCATTCTCTTCCTTGCTTGGGTCAGGAGTTAGGTTGTCATCGAGCAACATGGTCTCCACCTGTATGCCGTCGCAAGCCGTGTTCTCATCAATGGTGATATTGCCACCATTCATCAGTAGATATTGCCCCACGTGGATAGCATCACCCACAGCCTTTTGGATAATGATGTTTCCTGTAGACTTCTTCAGTTGCAGATATTCTTTTGAAGCTATCGCATGGCGAGTATTTCCGCTTACTGTGAGACTTCCGCTTCCTTCCACCTCCAAATGTCCCTTGCAGTAGAGTGCAGCTTTTTGTAATCCTCCTGCAGCATCAGTAAGTGTGTTCTGAGTGCCATCTGCCAGAATAAGATCAACACGTTTGCCACACTGAATGTCAATGGCAGCCCCTTGAGTAGAGGTCAGATTCAGCCCATTGAGAGTGAACTTGCACTTCAGTGGACCTGTGTAAGTCAAAGACCCATTGTTGCTCTGCCCCTGAAGCACGGTCTCCAATTCTTGTGCCACATTGGTACTCACAATGTTTACATTGGCTCCATCTACTGTATAAGTTACCCCAGGAGCATTGTCTGTGTCTACGGTAGCTTGTTCTCCCTTGTAACTGACCGTTATGACGTGCACCATTGTAATACTGTCAATACTGGCTGTCGTATATTGTTTTCCAGCTACTTGTAAGATGGAACCGTCAGCAGAGTATGTGATGTCTTGCAGTGCAACACGTGTATCATTTCCAGCCTGCCAAATACGCATATACTGCTGTGCACTGGCAGTCACGGCCGAAGCCAGACACAATATGCTGATTATAGTTCTTTTCATTTTATAATATCCTTCAATCTTTCTTCTTAGACCAGTATGCTACTTTTTTATCTTTATGGTCTGCTCTCCCATATTGACCACATAGATACCTTTAGGCAATGTGCCAAGGTTGATATTAGCTCCGTCTTTCACATGTGCCATCTGTACCAATACACCTGCGGCATTGTAGATGTGCAAGATGCCAGTACCACTAACGCTAAGCGTATGGCCCTTATAGGAAAGTCCGTCTGCCTTGCTGGGCAGAGCTTTGATGGCTGTAGCTGTGGCTGTGAAAGACATCTTCTGCAGTTCGCTGAGTGGATAGGCGTAGGTTTGTCCGTCTGTAGTAGTTACAACCGCATTACCTTCAGAAAAGGTAATCTTCTGTATGGTGGGCAGGGAAATACTCTGCTCTGAAGATGTAGATGTTACGGTCAGATAGTTATAATCATCTGCTGCCAAGGGAGTCATACTCATGAGAATGGCAACAGCCAGTATGAATGTTTTTTTCATAGTTGTAAAATTTTTTTGTTGGATATGTTTTTATCAACCTGTTCTTTTACTTTTTCCTCTTTACTGCGTATTTAGAATTCGAACTGATAACCTATACTTGCGGCATGTATACGTTCGTGAAGTCGTTCGTGTGGAGCTTCCTCATCGTGGATATAGGCTGTGAAGATGTAGGCAAGCCCGATGCTGTGCTGCTTATTTATCTTATAGTCGCAACCGATGCCCGTACGTACCTTCTCCAGATTGAGTTTCTGTCCACTATTTAGACTGTTGTGTGTCTCCACCGACACGTATGGACTCCAGGGGCAGTGCTTCTTGTCCAGCTCCAGCTTGAGCCTGCTACGTAGCACGTGGTCGCTCTCAGCACTCTTGGTGCGCTCCTTGGTTTCTGGATCATCCCATTCGTATTCCTTAAAGTTTCCTTCTCCATCGTATGTCGGCTCACAGCGAAACTTGGTGCGAGTGTAGTCCACCTCTGAGCGGTGTGTAAACTGGTATCGCTCCCTAAGTGAGATGCGTAGCCAGCCGCCCACCTTCACTGTACCAGTAGCGTCAATACTCAAGCGATGACGTGGCGACCAGTATTTCTCATCACGATTGAAACCATCGTACTCTCCAGTTTCTTTGTCATAATGGGGCTTATCTGTTTCGGGATGTTTTCGGTACTGGAAGTTGTAGGCAGCTCCCAGACGTAGATACTTCAGAGGCTTGTATGTGGTGTTGGCTCCGATAGACCATCGTGCTTCCTTCTGTGCACGCATCTCAGTCTCAAGTCCCACCTTCCACTGTCTGTTGACAGACTTCTGTATACCAATCTCTGTCCATAAGGCCCCGTCATCGCTTCCCTCTGCCATGGAGACGATGGGAATGAATGTCATGATTGGAAGTAGTAGCAGGGTCTTTTTCATAAACGTTAAGATAAGGGTGAATAACTATTGTTAAAAGCAAATCTCTCTATCGTGGCATGCGTGTCACCTGTTCGATACTGTTGCCCCGGTCTTTTGGGTCATCGTAGTAAATACGTATAAGGCAACTGTCCTTTAGGAAGTCTATCATGCCCACCTCTACTTTCAGTATTTTCAGACCCGTACGTTTCTCCAGGTCTGCCTTCAGTTCATCGCGCTTGTCAGGGGCAATAAGCGCCACGTTGTCATACTTGATGTACTTACTGCAGTTGCTACTCACGAGTTTACTACTCTCGAACAAGAATGCCAGCAGGATAAACATTAAGTTGGCAAAGAGTATCGTTATGAGTCCGATACCCGACCAGTAGTCACTCTTGGGATGATATTCGGCACGCCCCATGGCATTGACCACGCTCACAGCCACCAGCATGAACAGATAAGTCATCTCTCTGATGGGTACCGCCTCTGTTCGATAGCGTATGATACCGAAGATGGCAAAGAGTCCCAAAGCCGCTCCTGTGTTCATCACATCGCCCTCCATCAAGGTCACCAACATGAAGATGCTTATGGACATGATGATAAACACGAACATATAGTCACGGCGGTTACTTTTAGGGAAATAGAAATAACGCGCGATGATGGTCACCACTATGAAGTTGATGATGAAACGGATTACGAGTGACACAAACTGCTTGGGGTCAAAGAATGTCATCCCTATAAGTTCTGCCATGCGGTTGTTGATGTCGGTAAAGAAGTCCATGTCTTGTTAGCTGGTTTGATTATTTATTATGTAATGAATTAACTTGTAAAGCACATTGAGAAATAGGTGTCGCAACGTGAAGATGAGTGCCTGATAGACGACTTAGAGTAGTCATCTTAGGCTTGAAGAGGTTGTGTTTGAGTGTGCTGTTGGTCATCACACTCCCGATACAGTATTTGCTGAATCCAGATGGCTTGATGCGCAATTGTCGTAGGATATCAAGTACGGGGCTATACACATTCCCATCGCGCTTTAGCTCAATGATGACCAAATTGCCGGTCTCTGCATCAACATTAGTCTCTTCGTTGTGGAACTGTACGTCAAAGTCTATGGTAAGCCTCTCTGTCTTTGCATAGTTGACCAAGGTAATCCGTCTAAACTGGTTGCGCACCGTGGGGTGCATGTCGTCCAATCCCTTGTGTACGAGCCCCTGCAAGAACTCCTCATTACCCCCTGCAGCTTCAATCTGCTGACACGGCACCTCCACACGTTTCTTCTTTGTACGTCCGTGATTGTTCTTGGTTTTCACCTCCAGAAAAGTGATGTCACTATCCATATAGGTCCTCACGCGCACCTTCTGTCGAGGAGACCGTCCATTATGGTGCTCCAGATAGAATATATGGTCTGGTGTATCCCAATAAGTGGTCATGTATCGAGCTATCATATTGCCGTCTATGCTCTGTGCATAGTACTTGCCGTCAGCCATTTCGAGCAACTCCATGAGTTTCTCCTTACTGGTCACAAACTTGGTATCCGTTCTGTTCATCAGTCGGATGTCAGACATCTGTGCCAGAGTGATGGGCTTCAGTCTGCCAAGCAGTTCGGCTATCCTTTTGTCGGTTTCCATTGCTAAACGGCATTATCGTAGGACAAATATACGGAAAATTTAGCATTTGTGGTTTGCCATCTTGTTTTTTTGCATGGAAAAGCCTACTTTTGTTGGAAATTAAATATTGTTAGAACAATTACAATAAATATAATAAGAATTTTATGATAGACGTTAAAGAGACATTAGCACAGGCCGAGGAGCGCATGGAAGAAGCTGTGATGTACCTTGAGGAGTCGTTGGCACATATCCGTGCTGGCAAGGCTAACATCAAGATTCTGGACGGCATCAGAGTGGATAGTTACGGAAGCATGGTTCCCCTCAACAATGTAGCAGCCATCAACACCCCTGACGCACGCACCATCGCCATCAAGCCTTGGGACAAAAGCATGTTCCGCATCATAGAGAAAGCCATCCTGGACAGCGACCTGGGTATAACCCCTGACAATAACGGTGAGATTATTCGTCTGAGCATTCCACCCTTGACAGAGGAAAGACGTAAGATGCTGGCCAAGCAGTGTGGCAAGGAAGAGGAGCAGGCAAAGATAAGCGTACGTAATGCCAGGCGTGACACCATAGACCGTCTGAAAAAAGGTATCAAGGACGGATTGGCTGAAGACGCAGAAAAGGATGGAGAGGCACAACTGCAAAAGATACACGACAAATACATACGTCTTATCGATGAGTTGCTTGCCGCAAAGACCAAGGAAATAATGACCGTCTGAGACAGAGATGACTCAGCAGGGTCTTGTAATAAGAAATACCGGAAGCTGGTACGTGGTCCTCACAGACTGCGGCCAGACTTTCGAATGTAAGGTGAAAGGTAACTTTCGCCTCAAAGGTATACGTAGTACTAATCCTGTAGCTGTTGGTGACAGAGTCACTATCATGCCAGGAGCAGACGAAGAGACGGCTCTCATTACGGAAATTGCCGAACGCAAGAATTATATTATACGTCGAGCCTCAAACCTCTCTAAACAAAGCCACATCATAGCCGCCAACATTGACCAAGCTGCTTTGCTGGTAACCGTATCACATCCTGAGGTTAGCACCACATTTATTGACCGATTTCTGGCCAGCGCAGAAGCATATAGGATACCCGTATTACTGATATTCAACAAGGTGGATTTGTATACACCAGAGGAAATTCATTATATGGAAGCCGTGTGTGGACTTTATGAATCACTTGGATATACCTGCCTTCGTATTAGTGCTAAACAAGGAAAAAGACTGGATGAGGTACTCTCGCATCTTACAAAACGTACCACCCTACTCAGCGGAAACAGTGGTGTGGGAAAGAGCACATTGCTAAACGCACTATTACCAGATGCCTGTGCCCGTACGGCAGAAATCAGCGAGGCACATCAAACAGGTATGCACACCACCACTTTCTCCCAAATGTTCTTTCTGCCACAAGGAGGTTCGCTCATTGACACCCCAGGCATCAAAGGATTCGGTACCTTTGATATGGAACGCACAGAGGTATCACATTATTTTCGAGAAATATTCCAGATAGGACAAGAGTGCAGGTTTGCAGACTGTACGCACACACACGAACCTGGTTGCGCAGTATTGAAGGCTGTGGAAGAAAGTCGTATTGCTCAAAGCCGATACACCAGTTACCTATCCATGTTGGAGGATAAAGATGAAGACAGATACAGAAAAGCTTTCTGATATCTAACCTTTCAAATAATTGCCAACAAGCAAAGAAATGAAAATTCGTATACTATTTCTTCTGTTATCATTACTGACCCCCACTCTTATACAGGCTCGTTTGCACCATGCTGACTCCACCCTTCGCTTGGGTTGTGAACGCGAAGAACTGTACATGCCATTGCTGCACGGACAGCGCGTTGCCCTGTTTAGCAACCAAACAGGTGTAGACAGCCGTGGGGTACATACATTAGACCGTCTAATAAGAAAAGGGGTAAATGTGGTTACTTTGTTTAGCCCAGAACACGGTTTTAGGGGAACTGCAGACGCTGGCGAGCATGTAAGCAGTTCTGTGGACAAACCAACAGGCATACCCATACGTTCGCTCTATGACGGGGGAAAGGAAGGTCCTTCTGACTCGGTAATGCATTCGTTCGACATATTGATTGTGGACATACAGGATGTCGGGCTGCGGTTCTATACCTATTATATATCTATGTTACGACTGATGAACCGTTGCGGACAAACAGGCAAACAAGTGATGATATTTGACAGACCCAATCCTACGGGGCATTATGTAGATGGTCCCATACTGGAAGATAGTCTTTATAGTGGCGTAGGAGCGTTGCCTATCCCCATTGTGCATGGGCTTACACTGGGAGAGTTGGCAAATATGGCTCAGGGAGAAGGATGGGTGAAGCATACTTGCCAACTAACAGTAATCCCATGTGAAGGCTACACACACCAAACACTTTATAGTCTACCTGTAGCGCCAAGTCCCAATTTGCCAGATATGCGTAGCATCTATCTCTATGCCAGTATCTGTCCTTTCGAGGGTACTACACTCTCTTTGGGAAGAGGTACCAATCATCCTTTTCAGATGTATGGACACCCATTACTGAAAGGATACTCGTTTACGTTTACACCTCAGAGCATGCCTGGAGCTAAACAGCCCCCACTCCTCGGACAGAAGTGTTATGGAGTGAATTTGTCTACCATACCTCTCTCTGAATTGGAACAATGGGACCGAATCCATCTGGAGTATGTGATAGATGCTTATCGGAACTTGTCTGATGAAAATACGTTTTTTGGTTCACGCGCCCATTTCTTCGACTTGCTTATGGGTACAAAACGTATTAGAGAAATGATCGTTTCAGGAGCAAGTGAACGTGAAATCCGTAAAACATGGCATAAGGATGTGGAGAGATTTCTCCGTTTGCGCAAGCCCTATCTGATTTACTAATCCTGTTTTAAAGAAGAAAGACAATGGACAGATATATAAAGCCATTGATGGCTGTAGTCATTTTTGTGCTAATGCAGGCCGCAGTCTCCTTTGCTGTACTGGCAGTAAATATGGTGATTCATATCGAACAAGATTCATTATCCATAATCACATGGGTTACCCTCATTTCTGGATTACTGACTGTGATGTTGTGCATCAAGCCGCTAGGGATGATACGTACAGCAGAAGCTCTTAACTGGAAACATGTACATTGGCGTCAGGCGCCTGTAGGTATCCTTGCATGTGTATCAGGTGCCATCGTTCTTGACTTAGTGACAGAGTTGTTAGATGTACCAAATCTTTTACAAACAGAGTTCTCAAATATAATACGCACACCATGGGGGGCACTTACAATAGCTATTGTGGCACCTGTGGTAGAGGAGCTCGTTTTCCGCGAAGCTTTACAAGGCGGAATGCAACGTAAAGGTATAAGGCCCTTATTCGCAATAGGGATTTCTGCATTGGTTTTTGGTATTATCCATATGAACCCTGCTCAGATACTTGGGGCCTCTGGCTTGGGGGTTTTATTAGGCATACTTTATTGGCGCACAGGCAATGCTGTACTCTCCGCTATAATCCATGTGGCTAACAATAGTTTCTGTGTGATTATGGAAAATGTAATGGGAGACAAAGCAGAGAATTTTAGCCTTGTAGAATGGTTCGGAGGAAAATCTGCTTCCTGCATGATTATTCTCTTTTCGGCTGTGGCATGTTATTTACTGACGGTTCTCTTTATACGCCAATACAAAAACAGAATATAAATATGAACAGTCCTAAAATAAAAGTTGACAAAAGTTTATGCAAACACTGTCGGAAGTGTGTGCAAGTATGTCCTGCTTCTGTTTTAGTATGGAACGAGCAACAGATGCCAGAGCCATTGCGTGTGGAACAATGTATTTTATGCGGACACTGTGTGGACGTATGTGTCTCTGATGCTTTGGAGCATTCTGCTTTTCCTTCAGAACATATACATAAAGTGCAGAGAGAATTATTGCCTACTCCACAGTCCTTGATGGAGCTGATACGTAGCCGCAGGTCTAATCGTACCATAACATCACGACCCGTTCCGCAGAGTATGATAGAAGATATTATCGAAGCTACCCGTTATGCCCCAACGGCAGAAAATACCAGAAGGGTTGTGGTGACAATACTGGAGGACGAAGCCATAAAGAATTTAGAAGACATTGTGATGCGCTTTTTTCTGCGTTTGGCAAAGGTATTGATGAATCCTCTAATGAAACCAATGACCAAGCGTCTTTTGCCTGACCTTTATGCAGAAGCTCCCGAATTAGAACGTTTCAAAAAACGTTGGGAGCATGGTGAACTTCCTTGTTGCTGTAATGCCAACAAAGTACTTGTCTTCAGTGCGCCTTCCAGTTATGATTTCGGATGGCAAGATTGTAACCTTGCTTACCAAAACGCTTCGCTTATGGCAGAAGCTCATGGCTTGAGCCAAGTCTATTTAGGTTTGGTGCAAACGGCCTTAAAGTTTATGCCTAATGGGAAAGTCGCACACTTGCTGCATTTACCCAAAGGACATATCCCCAGGGCTTACATGGCTCTTGGCTTTCCTCTATTTACTTATCCACGCTATACGGTGAGGTAGGGCTGCAGAGACTGTTTGGCAAGTACCGTATCCAGTACCACTTAACTGGTACTGCAGTTTATATTAGGTGGTACTGCAGTACCAGTCTGCTGAAACTCCAGTACCACCTAACTGGTACTGGCGATACAAGAAACACACTTGCTTATGCCAGTAATATGTCTCCGTCCCCAAGAAGTAGGCATCCACTAATTCTTAATCAATCTAATGAATAATTTCGGTTAGAAAGAGACAGTATCATTTCCATTCTAATTTGTTGGATGAGCCAAAGCAATCAGCCAATGGCACGTACAGGCTTCAATGGAATTCTATGATAAAAAGAGAGGGTGTATCGCTTTGACACACCCTCTCTTTTATTGTTTTTTGTTCTTTGCGTTTATACGCTTACCTTACTCAGCATTATTCTCAGGACGTGGACGATGTTCTCCACGCTCAGGACGAGGACGACGCTCTCCGCGCTCTGGACGAGGACGACGCTCACGCTCCACATATCCCTCCGGCTTCTCTATGAGTACACGACGTGAGAGTTTGAACTTACCTGTTTTGGGATCAATCTCCAGAAGTTTTACCTTGATTTTGTCTCCCTCCTTGATACCAGCTTCTTCCACTGTCTCCAGACGTTTCCAGTCAATCTCGCTGATATGTAGCAATCCGTCCTTACCAGGCATAAACTCTACGAAGCATCCATAAGGCATGATACTACGTACGGTACCTTCGTACACTTCCCCTACCTCTGGGATAGCCACAATAGCTTTTATCTTTGACATGGCAGCATCAATGGTTTCCTTGTTAGGACCGCTTACCTGAATCTTGCCTACGCCATCTGCCTCTTCGATAGTGATTGTGGCACCTGTCTCTTCCTGCATACCTTGGATAATCTTTCCACCAGGACCAATCACGGCACCAATAAATTCCTTAGGAATTGTCATCTGTTCGATGCGTGGAACATGAGGTTTCAGTTCGGCACGTGGCTTGTCGATAGTCTTCATCATTTCACCCAGAATGTGCTCTCTGCCAGCCTTGGCCTGCATCAGAGCCTTCTCCAGAATCTCATATGAAAGTCCATCACACTTGATATCCATTTGGGTGGCTGTCAGACCATTCACGGTTCCTGTGGTCTTGAAGTCCATGTCACCCAAGTGATCCTCGTCGCCCAAGATATCGCTCAATACAGCGTATTTGTCTTCTCCGGGGTTCTTGATAAGTCCCATAGCAATACCGCTTACAGGATTTTTAATGGGTACACCTGCGTCCATCAAAGCCAAGCAACCAGCACAGGTTGATGCCATTGATGATGAGCCGTTACTTTCCAGAATATCGCTTACCACACGCACCACATAGGGATAATCTTCAGGAATCTGTCCCTTCAGACCACGCCATGCCAGATGACCGTGACCAATCTCGCGACGACCTACACCACGTTGTGCTTTGGCTTCGCCTGTTGAGAAGGGAGGGAAGTTGTAGTGTAACAGGAAGCGCTGATACTCATGTACCAATACATCGTCCACCAACTTCTCGTCTGTTTTTGTTCCCAGTGTACAAGTGGCCAAAGACTGTGTTTCTCCACGTGTGAAGATAGCACTTCCGTGAGGTCCAGGCAGAGGACTTACTTCGCACCAGATGGGGCGTATCTCGTCTGTCTTACGACCATCCAGACGAATTCCTTCATCCAATACGCATCGACGCATAGCATCACGCTCCACATCATGGTAATATCTGTCAATCAGAGCATTCTTCTCTTCCAGTTCCTCGGCGGTCATATCTGCATGTGCTGCAGCATATTCTTCCTTGAAGTTCTCGCGGATGGCTTCAAATGCTTCTGCACGAGCATGTTTTTCCAATGCTTGCTTAGTCACATCGTAAGCTTTCTGGTAGCAGGCATCTTTTACGGCCTGACGCAACTCTTCATCGTTTACTTCATGGCAGTACTCACGCTTCACATCTTTGCCCAGTTCCTTTGAGAGTTCTTTCTGCAAACGACACATAGGTTTGATGGCTTCGTGCGCAGCTTTAAGGGCAGCCAACAGGTCTTGCTCAGAAACCTCTTTCATCTCGCCCTCAACCATCATGATATTTTCTTCGGTGGCGCCTACCATCAGATCCATGTCAGCCTGTTCCAGTTGCTTCCATGTGGGATTGATAACAAACTGTCCATTGATACGTGCCACACGAACCTCAGAAATAGGTCCTTCGAAAGGTATGTCGCTGGCAGCCAATGCTGCAGAAGCGGCAAAACCAGCCAACGCATCGGGCATGTCCTCGCCGTCAGCAGAGAAGAGAATCACATTTACATACACCTCAGCATGATAGTTGCTGGGGAAGAGTGGGCGTAAGGCACGGTCAACCAAACGACAAGTAAGTATCTCGTCGTCATTGGCCTTACCCTCACGTTTGGTGAAACCACCGGGAAAACGTCCGGCAGCATAATACTTCTCTCTGTACTCCACCTGCAAGGGCATGAAGTCTGTTCCGGGAACGGCATCTTTGGCGGCACAAACGGTGGCCAGGAGCATCGTGTTGTTCATACGAAGCATTACGGCTCCATCGGCTTGTTTGGCCAATTTCCCGGTCTCGATGCTGATGGTTCTTCCGTCAGGCAACTCGACTGTCTTTGTAATTACATTCATCTTGTTAATCTCGATATATTTTTGCGTCAAATAAAATTCATGCAAAGATACGTCTTTTCTCTTGTAATCTTCCAAAAGATAAGGGGTTTTCTCCATCACGACCAACGTTTTTCTCCCTTTTGACCAAATTATTGCATCATAAGGAGAAAAAACGCGTATCTTTACCAGAAATATTAAGAACACAAGAGTATTTATGAAGAAAATTTTTCTGCTGATTGTCATGGCTACGATGATGATATCCTGTCATCAGAAAGGGCATTTCTTTGTCAATGGACATATTACAGACGCAAAAGATACGGTTTTATATCTTGAACATATATCTTTGGGGAATGGCATTGAGACAGTAGACTCTGTGAAACTTGATGAGAGCGGTGCATTTGAATTGAAGGGTGACACCATGTCTACACCAGAGTTCTACAGACTGCGTATCGGAGGACAATGTATCAATCTGGCGTTTGACAGCACAGAAACGGTTTCCATAGAGGCAAGTCTGAAGAACATGTCTTTCGGTTATAAGGTTGAGGGTAGCGGTACATGCGACACCATACGCTTGCTGGGCTTGAAACTGGCAGACTTGGAGCGATCAATAGACCGAGTAGCGAAAAACAGGGACTATACTGTGGAAGAGCGTGCACATATGATTGACGAACTGGTGCAGCAATATAAGACAGAAGTGAAAATGGAATTTATCCAGAATCACTATGGAGCGACAGCCAGTTACTTTGCCTGCTTCCAGATGCTCAATGGGCAATTGCTATTTAATCCCATCACAGATCATAGTGATCTGACCTGGGTACGTGCTGTGGCAAATGCATGGAACGAAATGTATCCAGGAAGCCAGCGCGCAGAGAATCTCTTCAATATTGTTCTTGAAGGACGTCGCACACAAGCTAAGCCACGCGAAATCGTTATTGATCCCAATAACAGCAAAGTAAGAGAGTTAGGAATCATAGACATGACTTTTCCTGACATTCACGGGACAGAGAAGACACTAAGCAGTCTGAGAGGAAAAGTTGTCTTACTGGATTTCACAGCCCTCAGTCTCGATGGCACACCAGAGCGCACACTCAGATTGCGTGAGCTTTACAACCGTTTTCACAGCCGCGGATTTGAGATTTATCAAGTATGCTTGGATGCTGACCGCCACTTCTGGACACAACGAAGCGAACAGCTGCCATGGACCTGTGTATATTGCGAAGAAGGATTGGAAAGTGACATACTGAAACTATACAACGTTCAACAGCTACCCACGTATTTTCTTATAGACCGTAATTGTGACTTACAGGCACGTCAGGAGGATGTAAAGGACGTGAAGGCTCTCATCGAGAAACTACTTTGATGTGAGCCGCCTTTCATTTTTTTTTCAAGAAGATGATGATGAAACTGCAGACACATTCCACATGTGTCTCGCATCCTCGACACACCTACCCCACGATTTATTCCAAAGAAAGAATCATTCGAATAGAAATCTAATGAGCGATTGGGGATATAATGACCACTTTCTTGTTGTAAAGTGGTTTTCTTCGGAAAAAGTTTGTAGGTTCGGATTTTGTAACTATCTTTGCAGCGATAAGATAAAACGAGTAATGGGTAGAGGGTTCCGGCTTCATCAGCTGGGATTCTTTTATTTTGTACTCTTTGTAAGAGTCTGCATCCCATAAAAAACATTGCCGCAGGCATAATCTTTAAACACACAAAACGCAAAAATGGCTTATATGTCACAAAAGGGCTACGATGAGCTCGTAGCCAGATTGCAGCACATGGAGAGCGTGGACAGACCCGCTGCCAGTGCCGCTATTGCAGAGGCACGCGATAAAGGTGACCTCTCTGAGAATGCAGAGTACGATGCCGCTAAGGAATGGCAAGGTAAACTGGAAACAGAAATAGCACTGCTCAAGAAAACCATTATGGAGGCCAAGATTATCGACACCACCCATATGGACACCAGCACAGTACAGATTCTGGCTACCGTGGAGCTTCGGAATGTCAAGAACAACATGAAGATGAAATATACCATCGTGAGTGCAAGCGAGGCTGATTTGAAAGCTGGCAAAATCAGTGTGGAGACTCCTATAGCCAAAGGACTGCTTGGCAAAAAGGTTGGCGAGATTGCCGAGATACGCGTACCACAAGGCACCATACAACTGGAAGTTCTCTCTATTTCATACGAATAAATAAAGGAGGGGGGCAACATATGGCAAGTATATTCTCAAGAATAGTAGCTGGTGAAATCCCATGCTACAAGATTGCCGAAGACGATCGATATTTTGCTTTTCTGGACATCAGTCCTTTGCAGAAAGGTCACACACTGGTCATTCCAAAGCATGAAGTTGACTATATTTTCGACCTCTCTGACGAAGAGTTGGCAGGCTTGCAAGTATTTGCCAAAAAGGTGGCAATAGCTATCCGTAAGGCAATCCCCTGTGTGAAAGTGGGACAGTGTGTGCTTGGACTGGAGGTTCCTCACGTCCACATTCATCTGGTACCCATGCAAAGCGAGGCGGATATGCGTTTTACAAACCCACATCTGCAATTGAAGCCAGAGGAGTTTGAGCAGATTGCAGCAAGCATTCGTGCACATATTTAACTATTCGTTACGATACTTATATTAAGGATCGCGTGCGCATGCACATGCGTTTATCTCAACAGGTATGGTCAAAATGTAGCTAAAGTATTACTATAAGTTAAATCAAGCCGGGGAGGAAGTTAAAAACTTCTTCCCCGGCTGTTTTCTTCATAGATAAATGACTATATTTGCATTAAAGAAACAAGATAATCCCATAAATACAAGCATAAGATGAAAGCAAGAACTTTCTTTTTGCAGATACTTCTGCTGACAAGCCTTGGCGTACAAGCGCAGAAACATGAGTTTGCCAATTGGAATCGTTATGCCCAAGATAATAAGGAACTGGGGGCTCCCGTCAAGGGAGAGAAAAGAGTTGTGCTCATGGGCAATAGTATTACAGACGGTTGGCCTAAAACCCGTCCACAATTCTTTACTGACAACAAGATTATTGGGCGAGGCATTAGCGGACAGACCTCATATCAATTCCTTTTACGCTTCCGTGAGGATGTTATCAACCTGCAACCCAAGATTGTAGTTATCAATTATGGTACAAATGACATAGCTGAAAACACAGGTGCCTACAATGAGGACCTTACCTTTGGCAATGTATGTTCCATGGTTGAAATGGCTCGTTATCATAAGATAAAGGTCATACTGACCAGTTGTCTTCCTGCGGAAGGTTTCGGATGGAGACGCAATATCACCGACAGCATGCAGAAGATACGTTCGCTCAACGCACGCGTTAAAGCATATGCCAAAGCAAACAAAATCCCATACGTAGACTACTATAGTGCTATGGTGAATAAGGAGGAAACAGCCATGAAGGCTGAGTATGCCAACGATAATCCTGGCGTACACCCCAATGCTATGGGATATGCTGTGATGGAAGGATTATTGCTTCCGGTGATAGAGAAATTGCGCTAAGATGTCACTAACTGAAGATGATATGGAGAATCACAATTATTGCCTTATTCTGGCAGGAGGAAATGGCAGTCGTCTGTGGCCAGTAAGTCGCTCCCACAAGCCCAAACAGTTTATGGATTTCTTTGGAACAGGGCGTACCATGCTTCAACAGACTTATGACCGCATATCTCAGTTTATGGATCCTAAACATATATATGTGTCTACCAATGTGGATTATCTGCCTCTTATATATGAGCAGTTGCCACAGATGGATGACGAGCACATTTTGGAGGAGCCATTGCGACGCGGTACTTTAGCATCTGTGGCATGGAGTACAGTAGTGATAGCCAAACATGACCCCAAGGCATGTATCTTTATCACACCAGCAGACCAATTGATAATCAACGAATCCGCCTTCTATAAGGACATGTCTGATGCATTGGATTTTGCGAGTCATAAGAAGGGCATACTGGTAACAGGAATAAAACCCACAAGAGCAGAAACTGGTTACGGATACATACAGACCGATGATGACAAAGAGATTGCTTCTGGCATCTTTCCTGTGAAATCCTTTACAGAAAAGCCAAATGCCGAATTTGCACAAATCTTTATGCAAGAAGGTAACTTTCTGTGGAATACAGGTCTCATCAGTTTTCATGTGGATATTATGCTCAGCAACCTCTACCATCTTGTGCCAGAATACAGAATTGAAATTCCACGAATGATGGCAGAAGCAGAGACAGCTGACCCACGTCTTGTGCCTGAGTTTTTCTCATCATTACCAAATCTTGGTATTGATTTGAGTATCCTTGAACGTAGCAACCAGGTATATGTGCAGCAGGGACACTTCGGATGGACAGATATTGGTACATGGGCAAGTCTCTATGATGATACACCTGCAGATAAGAACGGTAATGTTTTGCTTGACACACCTGTTTATCTATACGACTGCCACAACAACGTTATTCGCTTGCCAAAGGGAAGAACGGCTGTTGTAAAGGGACTTAACAATTATGTAATAGCTGAGGAGGGTGAGATTCTCATGATTTGTCCACGTGAAGATGTTGCAGCTATGCGGCGTATGCATACAGACACTAAGTTCTCGTAATACCCACCACCTTTTATCTTCGGACATTCACATGTGAGAATATTTATCGCATCATTAGTATCCCGATTTTAATAGGATACTAATGATGCGTTACATAAAAAATCAGTTGTGTACCAAAGTACCAATCTCTTCACCTTCTATAACCTTTCTGAGGTTTCCGTTGATATCCATGTTGAACACATAAATAGGAAGATTGTTTTGCATACACATGGCTGTAGCCGTAATGTCCATCACCTTCAAACCTCGTGATATAACCTCGTCATAAGTAATATCATGGAACTTGGTTGCAGTAGAATCCTTCTCAGGATCAGCTGTATAAATACCATCCACACGCGTTCCCTTGAGCATTACGTCAGCCTCTATCTCTATACCACGCAAGGAAGAACCTGTATCTGTAGTGAAATAAGGACTGCCTGTTCCTGCACTCATGATAACCACTTTACCCTCCTCCATGGACTCTATAGCTTTCCACTTACTATAAAATTCACCAATAGGCTCCATACGAATGGCTGTAAGTACACGGTTCTTCTGCCCAACTGCATCCAAAGCACTACTCAAGGCAAGCGAGTTGATGACTGTGGCACACATGCCCATTTGATCACCCTTCACACGATCAAAGCCTTTTCCTGCACCAGACAGTCCACGGAAAATATTACCACCACCTATTACTATGCCTATCTGTACTCCCATATCAGCAATCTCTTTTATCTGCTGGGCATATTCACTCAGTCGTTGCACATCAATACCGTGGCCCTGCTTACCCATAAGACTCTCTCCTGAAAGTTTTAGCAGGATTCTCTTGAATTTTGTCATATTCCTATATTTACTTTTTAAAACGTTATCTTTTTATATGATATATTTTATTTCACCAAAAGCATATGCACGTTCCTTGCCACCTCTATCTTGAATTATAAGATGCCCGTCTGGCATTATATTTGTGATAGCTCCCTCTAATATTCCCTCTGAATCTTTATAGTTGTGCCATTCGCCGAATCTATATATCTTCGATAAATACAGTGCATGTAAAGTTTCATACTGTTCTTGCTCAAGCATAGCATAACAATCTCTGAAACAAGACAAAACATAACGCAAGACACTCAGTCGAGAACTATTCATTCCTAATATAAGAGCCAACGAAAGTGGATTGGGAGCGTCACTTAAAAAAACAGTTTGATTTACATTGATACCTACTCCCATTACAGAATTCTCTACATGGCGCGACTGAATGTTGTTCTCTATCAGCATACCACACACCTTTCCGTCTGCATAATAAATATCATTGGGCCATTTAATGCGGAATCTTTTATTATCTTTACTTTTCCCCACATACTGTACGTATTGTTCAAGTCCCATACATACAGCCAAAGACATAACTTCGGACAGAAAAAAAACTCTATTTGGCAACAAGACATTCGGACATACCTGAAGACTGAAAATAAGATTTTTTCCAGTTTCTGATTCCCAATGATTGCTGCCCGATCCACGACCAGCCGTTTGAAAGTTTGTCAGCGCAATAACTTCTTTTCCTTTTAAAGACTCTCTTCTTTTATGCAACCAGTTGTTTGTAGAATCTGTATTATTTAATATATATACTTCTATCTCAGGCCAGTCCGCAGATAAAAGACTCTGCCACTCCTTTATTTCCTCATCATTCATTTGTACCATACAGGCGAACGAAAAGCATTTTCAAAATGAGTTATATTATGATTTTTGCCCAACACGGTTATGATATCAAAACGTACAGGCAGGTCAATACGGTTAAGACGCACATATGCATCGGCAGCTAATACTACGCGTCTTATCTTCATAGGAGAAACTGCATCTTCGGGTTTGCCAAAACGTGCGTCTCTTCGGGTCTTTACTTCCACTATCACCAACACACCATCCTTTTCTGCCACAATATCTAATTCCTTATGTCCACTGCGCCAGTTTCGGTCAAGTATATGATAACCTTTCGCTGTCAGATAATCAGCTGCATCATCTTCACCCGTACGTCCAAAGTCATTGTGCTCAGCCATTTTGCAATTTTATTTCTGCAAAATTAGGAAAAAAACGTAACTTTGTCACGTACCTCATATGGAAAAAGAAAATGAGTATAGACGAAACATACATGAAGCAAGCTCTCATTGAAGCACAAAAAGCAGAATCTGAGGGCGAAATACCTATAGGAGCAATAATAGTATGTAAAGGCAGAATCATTGCACGTGCCCATAACCTGACAGAACGTCTTCATGATGTTACTGCACATGCTGAAATGCAAGCCATTACTGCTGCATCTGAATATATGGGTGGAAAGTATCTGACAGACTGTACACTCTATGTAACCGTGGAACCATGCCCAATGTGCGCAGGTGCTTTAGGATGGTCACATATTTCACGCATTGTCTATGGCACTGGTGATAAAAAACGTGGATTTCTCACTTATGCACCTCATATTCTACATCCAAAAACCTCACTTGAAAGTGGAGTACTCGAAGATGATTGCAAAGCTCTTATGCAAAACTTCTTTCGTAAAAAAAGATAGTTTTTAAGCTTACACTTATTTCTTTTCATTTCATAACATATTATATATTAAAGAATGAAGTTCATTCGGAATATATTCACTCGGAAAATATACTTGCCTCTTAGGTTTTCTTTTTATCTTTCATACAGACATCTGTATTCCACCACACAGGAAGAGAATAAAAAAATGGCTGAAGAAACTACATCATTTCTGAGAAATATGCCAGCAGGACTACAAGAGTATCAAGCAGAGGCTATCAGAAAAGCTATTGAGGGAGACTACACAACACTGGATGAAGTAAGAAACAAACGTAACCAGCCTGTACGTCTCTCCTCAAATGTATCCACAAAGATGCTCACCCCAACACTATGTCTCTACGAATCCAAAGAAAATAAAAATATAAAATTACCACTACTCATTTATCTACATGGTGGCGGATGGACTTTTGGCAGTATCAACAGTTGCGGAAGTTTTTGTAATGCTGTAGCAGCCTCTGGTTGTGCTAAAGTATTGGCTGTAAATTATCGTCTTGCTCCAGAACATCCTTATCCTGCTGCCATAGAAGACTGTATAGAAGCCATAAAATATGCTTATGAACATATACACGAACTTAATATAAGTAAAGAGCATATATCCATAGGGGGCGATAGCTCAGGAGGCAATTTGGCACTTGCCTCTGTTCTAAATATGGAACATACTTATTTCATTCGTTCTCTTATACTCTTCTATCCCGTTACTAAAGCTTTTGACGATAAATCTCTCTCATGGAAAACTTATGGAAAAGGCTACGGATTAGACGCAAATATAATGCAGGAATTCAATAGATCTTACACACAAGGACAAAATATCAATAATCCACTCATAAGCGTTGCCCTGTGCAAAAAAGAAAAACTTAAAAAAATTCCACACACATTACTTATTACAGCAGGTAAGGACATTTTACACGATCAAGGATACGAGTTTGCAATAAATAATAAAAAACGTATTACATACGTTAACTTTCCACAATCTACCCATCTATTTATTACTGTACCAGGACAGAACGAAGCCTTTAAGAAGGCTGTAAATCTAACAATAAACTTTCTTTCTATCTAATTACTAATTAAGTTGCTTTGTTACAAAACAAGGTGCTTTTTAAAATAATAGTTAGGCTCAGCTATTATTATGAGTCTCGAAAAATTTGCTATTATATTTTTAGAGTGTTTTTAAAAAAAAACATTTTTTTCGTAGTAAAAGCCTACTGTTTTGCGTTTATATAAATGAAATCACAAACATAAATTCACAATGGACAACAATGGAAAGTAAAGAAAAGGAATTTGAAAATATGGTACATAACCATAAGGAAGTTATCTATACCACCTGTTACATGTTTTCAAAAGATGAAGAAGAGGTGGCAGATCTTTTTCAAGAAACCCTTATCAACATGTGGAAAGGAGTTGTAAAGGATAAAAATTCTATCATGCAAAAAGAACTGGATGCACAAAAGGCATGGATATATAGGGTAGCACTTAACACCTGTATTTCCTGGAATAGAAAAAATAAAAATAATAATGCCATTTCACTAACAATGGACATAGATTTATTTGCTGATAAAGACAGCAGTAGCAGACAAGCAAACATGTTACATCAGCGCATTTGTTCCCTTAAACCATTTGATCGCGCCATCATATTGCTTTGGTTAGAAGATATGAGTTATGAGGAAATAGGAAACATATTAGGACTCACAGCTAAAAATATTTCAGTAAGATTGGTAAGAATAAGAGAAGAACTAAAAAGAAATAACAAACACTAAATATAAAAAATTATGAAAAATACAACAAATAAGGGTGCCAACAGTATCAACGAAAATCATAATAATTATGTGGAAAACATGCAAGAAATGGAAATAATGCGATCTGAACTAAAGAAACTGAAGTCTATTATTGCAGGGCAACAGATAATAAATGAACGTATGATGCGCCAAGCCATGGGAAGTGGATTGTCAAAGGAAAGAAAAGAAATACGTTTTTCAATCATCATGGCAGTGAGCGCTATGCTGGTAAACATAATAGTTCTCCCAAAAGTAGAAATTCCCATCTGGTTTATAATAAGTACAAATATATTCTTAATAGTAGCCATTTTTGCATCTGTATATTCCCTACGTAAATATATGCATATAAATATAGCCTCAGACAATCTGCTAAACGCAGCAGAAAAAATTATAGCTTACAAGAAATTCACTATTGACTGGCTCAAGTTCTCTATTCCTGTACTTCTCATTTGGATTTTTCTTTTTTTCTACATACTTAGTAGTATGATTGATGGAAAAGAAATAACTGGAATGTTTTATGGTGGTATGATAGGATTGGTCATAGGCACAGCATGTGGTCTAAAACAAATATATAATTCACGCAAACGCATGAATACAATTCTCAATCAGATAAAGGAACTTAAAGAAGAGAATAGTTGATAATATAAATCTGTTGTGAAGAGGTCTCCATGAGGAATATTACATATTCCATATCATGGAGACCTTACTTCATTTTAATCACTCATTTTACATTATAAATAAATGCTTATCATAAGTTAGTACTAAACATATAAACAAAAGCTGTGGAAAAAAGTATTGATAAGTATACAACTTAACATTCAATTATCAACACTTTCAACACTTATCGTACTGACCTTTTTTCTATTAACAATTATAATAAAGTTATTACATCATAATAAACACATAAAAAGAGAGTTTTCAAAATATATCTTTTATACTATGTTTTCAAATAGAAGACTTATCAAAGTATGTAAATAACCATCTACCAAATCATACATAATTCCATAAAAAACATTGTTTAAGGAACATGTTTATAATGTTCATAACCAATAAAGATGGTGTGGATAAAGTAGAAAATATACATTAGCAAAATATCAAGTAATTTTATTATCAACTTTATCAACGTCCTATCATTATCAAAAGATTCTTTTCTATTTTAAAAGAGAAATATAAAATATATAATATTGATGTTAAAAAGTTTCTTTCTTTGCTATCTTACTTCCAGCCAAGTCTGGGCTCACCCGATAAACCAAAGGGGGGAGTGGAATACAGAATTAGGCTTTGTAGTCAAGGTAAATATTCAATGTTCAAGTAATATAGTATTCAATAGCCTAGTAATACGTATTAAATGCCCATTGAATATAGTATTAAATGGACAAGTATTATAGTATTACTTTTTAGAGAGACTTTTTATTGATTTCCGTAGATACGTTTTCTCACGGTACAAACAGCAAAAAGGTAGACGCACAATCCATTTTGTAAAACGGTAATAGTAGACTGTTATAATAGTCCTTTTCTTTTTTTCCAACTGGGAAAATATTTTTCTCCAACTAGGAAAATAAACTGGGCCATTTCGCATGAATCTTATTATATCCTTTGCACAGACAAGCAAGCTGGCTTATAAGTACAGGTTACGCCTGTGGATTTACGTCCGAGACTCCCCCCTGATTTATCGGGTGAGCCCAAGTCTGCCTATAGACGGCTATAGTTGAGAGATATTTTAAAAAAAGAAAGGCTGCAGGTATACGTGATACGTATGCTACAGCCTTTGTAAATAATGAAACCTTGTGGTTTATTTAAGACTAAAGGTATATTTTAGTTTGAGATTATCAGAGGAATTTCCTACCATTGCTATGAATTGCCCAGGTTCTGCTTTCCACGAAGAGGTTGATTCATCATAGAAGCTAAGAGCACTCTGGTCAATGGTGATGTTTACGTCCTTGCTTTCTCCTTGTTGCAGATATACTTTACTGAAGCCTTTCAGTTCTTTGTATGGACGGTCAATAGAGGACTTCACGTCATGAATATATAGTTGTACTGTTTCTGCTCCAGCACGCTTACCTGTGTTTTTTACTGTAACGGTAAATGTGATTTTCCCTTCTTTATTGATAATTTTTTTATCGGTGCGAATATTACTTAGTGAAAATGAAGTATAGCTAAGTCCATGTCCAAAAGCAAATAAAGGATGAGTCTTTTCTTTATCTGCCCAGCGATAGCCTACATATATACCTTCCTTGTATTCTTCATCGATAATATTGTCTTTTGTTTTAGAACCACCTTCCTTACGCCAGGTGCCAGGATAAGTACCCAGAGCGTGTGCACCAACTTCATTTAGTGAGGATACCCAAGTATAAGGTAACTTTCCACTTGGGTTGGTTTCACCAGTCAATACAGAAGCCAGAGCATTGCCTGCTTCGGAACCAATGAACCAACCTTGTACGATGGCTGGAACTTTTGACTTCCAAGGCATGGCTACAGGATTACCAGAAATGTTTACATAGATGAAATTTTTGTTGGCTTTGCTAAGAGCTTCTATAAGTTCATTTTGATTATACGGTAGTTCGTATGATTTGCGGTCGTGTCCCTCACAATCCTGAAAATCACTTTTGTTTAGACCTCCGAACATTACTACGTAATCAACTTCTTTAGCCTTGCTTACAGCTTCGGAAATGAGATCTTCTGCCGAACGACTATCTTTTAGATTTTGTCCCGTTGTCACTCCATTGTAGTTGCCTGTCACATCACCAACGTAACCACGTGCATAGTCAACTTGTATATTGAATTTTTTTAATTGATTGGTTAATCCTTCTAAAGGGGAAATCTCATGTTGCACCTTCAATGAAGAACTTCCACCACCAACGGTCATCATTTTAATAGCATTCTCACCTACTACAAGCACTTTCTTTGTATTATGAGTATTGATAGGCAATACATCATTGTTGTTTTGAAGTAATACAATTCCCTCTTCTGCTATTCTTCTGGCAACCTCATAATGAGATTCTGAACAGAGAAATCCGTGTGGACGATTTGTGCTCATGGTGGTACGATAGAAGAGTCGGAGTACACGACGTACTTTGTCATCAAGTTCTTTTGTAGTGTACTTGCCTTCCTTTATTCCTTTTATATAAGGTAATGCCAGAAAGTAATTATCATATGCGTTGCTGGCTCCCATGGTAAGTCCGTTAGTCCATGATCCAAATTCCATGTCCAGTCCGTTGTGAATAGCTTGTTCTGTATCATGTGCACCACCCCAGTCACTAACTACTACCCCATCAAATTTCCAATCTTCTTTAAGAATTTTGTTGAGTGTCCATTGATTGTGACAATTGTGTTGGTCTTTATAGAGATTATATGCACCCATGATTGCCCAAGACTTTCCTTGCTGAATAGCAGCTTTGAATGCAGGTAAATAAATTTCGTGAAGAGCTCTGTCACTAACGATAACATTTACTTGGTGACGGTATTCTTCATCATTGTTGAGACAATAGTGTTTTACACAAGCTGAAACATTCTTGGATTGTAAACCTTGTATATAAGGAACAACCATGACGGATGTAAGAAATGGATCTTCGCCCATATATTCGAAGTTACGTCCATTGAGTGGAGTTCGTAGTATATTCACTCCAGGACCAAGTATCATATCCTTACCTCTGTAGAGAGCTTCTTCTCCAAGCGCTTCTCCATATATGCGTGCCATTTGTGGATTCCAGGATGCTGCCAAACAGGTAAGTGCAGGGAATGCTACACAAGAGTCATTTGTCTGGCCTGCCTGCTCCCACTCATCCCAAAGTACATCTGGACGCACACCGTGTGGACCATCATCAGTCCAGAAATCAGAAAATCCTAAACGAGGTACACCAGCTGAAGAAAATTTACTTTGAGCATGAATGACACGGATTTTCTCCTGCAAGGTCATGCGTGAGAGTGCATCTTCAATACGCTCTTCCACAGGTTTACTTTCATCAAGATAAACAGGCTTTTGAGCATGTACATTAAGCGATGCTGTGAAAGAAAGCAAACTACACAATATAAATAGTTTCATAACAAATTAGTATAAAGATTTAAGATTTTACTTAATTTTGAGTCCCATAGACTTAATATATTCCTTTTGAGGTATGCAATTGGTATTGTGTGAGTTTTCTATAAACTGCATAAGTAGGTGTTTGGCTTTCTGCTGGTCAGGACGTGCTTTTCTAATGGCGTTAAAACTGCTTCTGTCTGCCTCAGAAAACTTTACTATGATGCTGTCCCATTCTTCTGGTTTTTCTATTCCCATCATACAGGAATTCTCTATCTTTTTATATGGCCAGAAAGTATAGCCTATGTTAGCGTCTCTCATAGTCTTGCAAAAGTTTTTTTGCCATTGAGCGGTATTATGACCTATTTCACCCATATACATGGGTAGATGTGTTTTATCACGAAAATCAATAATGTTTTGTATGGCTGCTTTAGTAGGTTCACCTCCATAGCGGTGACAAGTATACATGATTTTGCTGTCAAATGTCCAGTCTGTAAATGGAGTAAAATTTCCGTTCCATTGTGCACCTCCTAATAATATTATATGATTTTGGTCTACACTTCTGATAGCTTGAGTAACTCTTTTGTATAAGGGTTCCAGTTTATTGTTGAGCATAGACTGAATTTCCTTACTAAACGTGGTGGCAATGGGTTCATTCATAAGTTCGTAGCCTAAGATGACTGGTTCTTCTTTATAACGCAATGCGATGGCTTTCCAAATATCACAGAATAGTTTCTGACTTGGTTCGCTTTCGAAAAGCCAAGGATAAGCATATCCATTATCAATATTGTCACCTGTTTGTCCTCCTGGACAGTCATGCATGTCAAGAATGAGATTGAGCCCATAAAGTTTGCACCACTCTATAACCTTGTCTATCATACGGAATCCTTCGCTGGCGTCATTCTTACCCATATAATCTTCATTGGTAAAAAGTTTGTAGTTAAAAGGAAGACGTATGGTGTTGGCACCTGTATTTTTTATAAAGGCTATATCTTCAGCTGTAATATATGTATCTTTAAATTTCTGCCAAAACTCACGAGCAAAATCTGGACCTGCCAACTGACAAATCATGTCGTTAATCATCCATTCGCAGTTTGTCTTTTTAAAGTTGAACATATAGCCTTCAGGATTGAGCCAATTGCCCAAATTGGTGCCTATGATAAAAAGTTTTTTTCCATTTTGTCCAATGAGATTTTCTCCCTGGATGGTTATATACTTTTCGCTGCTTTCTTCCTTCGCGTTTGTATTTATGCAACATACAAGCATGAAGAGTAAAAAAAACAATAATTTTGTAGTTTTCATTTTTTATATATTTAGATAAAATTATTCTCCCCAATTGCTGCGGTCGAGGTTGCGATAGCCAATGGCCTCGGCCAGATGGTCGGGCTGAATATGCTCGCTTCCTGCAAGGTCGGCAATAGTGCGACTCACTCTGAGGATGCGGTCATAAGCACGAGCCGATAGTTGCAGACGGTTCATGGCTTCACGCAAGAGTGCCATTCCAGTCTCGTCTGGTTGTGCATACTGACGCATAAGTCTACTGTTCATCTGAGCGTTGCAGTGTATGCCTGTTTCGTTGCTAAAGCGTTCTTCCTGTATTTTTCTTGCCTTGATAACACGTTCACGTATTGTGGCACTTGTTTCTCCTGGTGCAGTACGGCTCATTTCCTCAAATGATAGAGGAGTTATTTCTATTTGCAAATCTATTCGGTCAAGTAAAGGACCGGATATTTTATTAAGATAGCGTACAATTTGTCCTGGTGTACAACAACAAGCTTTTGTGGGATGATTATAGTATCCACATGGACATGGATTCATGGATGCTACAAACATGAAAGAACAGGGATAAGTGACGTTGTATTTGGCACGTGATACATTGATGGCTCTGTCTTCTAATGGCTGGCGTAGTACTTCTAATACGGAACGTTGGAATTCGGGCAGTTCGTCGCAAAAGAGTATTCCATTATGTGCCAATGATATTTCTCCTGGTTGTGGATTAGTGCCTCCTCCAACCAATGCTACCTGTGATATGGTATGGTGCGGAGCACGAAATGGTCGCTGTGCCATCAACGAACATCCTGCTGGGAGTGTGCCTGCCACAGAATGAATTTGTGTTGTTTCAAGACTCTCTTGCAGACTGAGTGGGGGCAGTATGCTGGGCATACGTTTGGCTAACATACTCTTTCCACTGCCAGGGGGACCTATCATTATTATATTATGTCCACCTGCAGCTGCCACTTCCATGGCTCTCTTTACATGTTCTTGTCCTTTTACATCAGCAAAATCGTAGTCAAACTCACACTGGCGGGCATAGAACTCTCCCCGCGTATCGATGACCGTAGGTTCAAGGAGTGCGGTGCCATTGAGGTGATTAACCACCTGGGTGATGTGCTTCACACCATACACCTTTATCTTATTGACCACAGCTGCCTCTCTGATATTTCCTTCTGGCACGAATAATCCTTCAAAGCCCATTTCACGAGCCTTGATAGCCACTGGTAATGCTCCACGTATAGGTACAAGAGAACCATCCAGACTAAGTTCTCCTATCATCATATATTTGGAGAGTTGGCTTGTGTTTACTTTGTCTTCAGTGGCAAGTATGCCTATAGCCATGGGTAGATCATATCCAGATCCTTCCTTTCGTATGTCGGCAGGAGATAGATTGATGGTAATCTGACGTGTAGGAAAATTGAATCCGCTGTTTTCTATGGCTGCTAAGATACGTTCGTGACTTTCTTTTACAGCGTTGTCTGGTAGTCCGACGAGTACGAAGCGTACTCCTCGTGTTGCATTTACTTCTATTGTAACGGCTGTGGCCTGGAGTCCCTGCATACTGGCTCCAAAGACTTTTACAAGCATAATTGTTTTGTTTTCGGTTCTATGTCATATTGCCAGTCTGTTCCCGATGCTATAATGTGTTGACTGGTATCTACCAAGATGAAATATGGAATCTGGCGTATGTGCCATTTGCGTGTTAGTTCGCTGTTGAATGCTTGATAGTCACAATAGGATGGGTAGTTGATGCTATCTCGTTTCTCTATATCTCGTAGCATAGCTGCATCTGTGTCTAGAGAATAGCTTATTATGCTTAGCGAATTTCCTTTTCCAAGCATTTCCCTACGCAGTTTTCGTGCTCTATATAATGCGCTTTGTGAGCCACTTTTCCATCCTGCCCAAAATATCATAAGCAGATATTTGCCTTTGTAGTCGCTGCATCGTATGGTATCAGACTTTGATGTGCTGGAAAATGGATTTTTGCGTGTGCAAAGTGTAAAGTCTGGTAATTTATTGCCTGGTTTAAGTTTGTTGTGTGCCTGTACGACATTATGAAGTTTGCGAAGTGATGCATCTTCTGGACATGCCTTACACAGGCTGTCGTAAATTTCTTGTGTTTCCTTGGCTGACGTGCTGTCTGACAAAAGATAATATTGTGAGAATATATATTTGCTGACAGCCAACGTTGGATTTTCCAGTATTAAATTTTGTGCTGTTTGAATTGTTTTTTTTGTTGGGAGTCCTTCTGTCTCTTTGCGAAAGGTTGTGTATATTTCGTTGTCTTTATTGCCTTTGGCTTCTACAGCATTCAGATGTTGTGCGTCTCCCTTTAATTCAATATTGTCACCTGGTGTGGCAAAAATGGCCAACTGGGAGTAGTTGGGATAAAGTATCTGCAAGACTGCAGGTGCATCAAGATGTGTTTCATAAGTGAATTCTCCATCTTGTATGTGGAGTGTGTCAAGGATGGCAGTTCCTCCTCCTTGAGAACAATAGATAAAGAACTCACCCTGCTCCAGGTGAGCAAACCGTCCGCGAATGATAATCTGTTCGGGATGGTTGCTGCAACAGAGCAGGGTGAGCAGTGATACTATATAAAATAGTTGCTTCAATTTACTTCACAATGTTCTTGATTGTGCTTTCGAATTTTGCAAACTCCAAGTCGTTAGCAGCACGTGTTGCTAATGTAGCATCCTGCTGGATAGCGCTCTTCAAGCTGCTTGCCAAAGTGCTTGCGTCACCTGTACGTGCAGCCAATACAGCCTGCAGATAACTTGTGGTGGCATCAGCATTCTTAATCTTAGCCAGAGTGGTCTTAGCACTTGTGTAGTCCTTAGCAAGGATCTGAGCCAAGGCAGCGCTGTTTGTGTTTACACCAGCCAAGTCAGAAGCAGCTTGTGTGTAGTTGCCCTTAGCAATGTTCAAGTTGCCCATAACCTCCTTGAAGGTGTCAGAACCTGTACCCTTAGACAGCAGTGTCTCAGCGTTAGCCACATTGCCGCTCTTCAGAGCCAACAGAGCCAGGTTTGTATTTACTTCGCTTGCATTCTTGTTTACGTTATAAGCCTGCTTCAGATAATTCTGTGCTGCAGCGATATCACCCTTAGCAATGGCTTGCTGTGCCATGTTGTTGATAGCGCGATAGTCGCTTGGATATTGCTTAGCAATGGTCTCGTTCCATTTCTGACGTGTAGCGTCGTCCTTCACGAGTTTGTTAGCACCGTAAACCATTTCCTCTACGCTCAACTTGCTTGGGTCAGCTGCAAACTGCTCAAGAATCTGTTCGTCGCTACGACCAATGATTTCGTAGTTTACAATCAGACGAGCACGACGTAACTCGGGCAGGATGCTTTGCTTGATATCTGTGTATACAGCGCTCATGTTGCTGATTTGCTGCTCACGCTCTTCGGGATCCTGATACATTGAGAGAACTCGCAGGATAACGTCCTTGTCCTGAAGGTTGCTCTTTGAAACCAGTTCTTTGAAACCTTCCCAGTCCTCAGCTGTGAACTTGGTGTCTACATCGGCAGCCATCTTAATCTTCTTCAACTCCTTTTTCAGGTAGCTGCTGCTGACATTCTGACGCTTTTCAGCCAGTTTCTCATTGAAGCTGTAGCGACCATCGGGGCTGGCGTATGCGCTTACCTCAATATTGGTCAGAGCACGAGTCTCGTTGTTATCATTGATTTCCTTCAGAATCTTACCCAGATCCTTTACGCTCACGCTGTTCAACTCGCTTGCACGAAGAGTTGCCTGATTGATGAGGAACTTGATGTTTGCTTCCTGTTTTTGAGCGATAATGCGCTGGTAAGCGTCAGGTGCTGTTGAAGCTGTGATGTTGCAACGGCTCAGCAACTGGCTTGTAGCGATTACACCATAACCGATTTTCACCTCAGGAATCTTCACGGTCTTCTTACCCTTCTTTGCATCGAAACGCGCATAGAGGTCGCTCTTAATCATGGGATCAACATACGCGAAGTTAGCCTTCATGGTGTATGTGCCGCCAACCTTGTATTGGATGGTAGTACCGTTGCCTTCAACCTTCTCACCCTGGAAAGTGGAACTCTGACCGACAGCTTCGCCACCTTCGTACTTCAATACGGGAGTCACAGTCACCTGTGCCTTCTTCTTCATGTACTTTGTGGGGAATGTACCGTTAATTGTGGCAGGTACCTGTCCGCCTACAGCTTCCAAAGGAGTGGGAGTAACATTGAAATTGTCAGCGCCCAGTTTACCGAGCTTGCTGCAAGAAGACAGCATCAACACAGAAGCAGATGCCATCAAAAGAACTTGTTTTTTCTGCATGACTTTTTATATTTCTATTGCTTTCTCTCTATTACATCATTTCGGGCTGTAAAGTTATGGTAATTTTATGAGGTACATATTCTATAAAAAGGGAAAAATATCATTTTAGAGTCTTTTTTAATCCTTAATAGCCTTTTTTCTGGCTATAAAGTATGTTTCTTGGATGATGTTCCAGTATTTCTCTTCTTAGATGTGTCCTGTCTATATGCATATAGATTTCTGTGGTGGAGATGTCCTCATGCCCCAGCATCATTTGTATGGCACGCAGGTTGGCTCCTCCTTCCAGCAGATGTGTGGCAAAACTATGTCTGAAAGTGTGTGGGCTGATTTTTTTTCTTATGCCTGCCTTTTGGGCATAGTCTTTAATGTATATGAACAGACTTATACGGCTCAGGTGGCATCCTCTTTTGAGTGAGACAAACACGTAGTCTTCTTCGGTACTCTTTACTTTGTGGCTCATTCTTAATGCCAACCATTCACGTACCCTTTCAACAGCTACTCCCTCTATCGGAACAAGTCTCTCCTTGCTGCCCTTACCCATGACTCTGATATAATTATCCTCAAGATACAGTTGGCTTATCCTCAGGTTACAGAGTTCGCTTATGCGTAGTCCGCATCCGTAGAGCACCTCTATGATAGCTCTGTCTCTGATGCCTTCGGGTTTGCTCAGGTCTATCACGGAAATGATATTATCTATCTCTTCCACACTGAGTACTTCTGGCAAGTATTTGCCTATACGTGGACTTTCGAGCAGTTCGGTAGGATCTGATTCCACTTCTTTCTCTAAAGTAAGAAAATGATAGAAGGATCGTACTCCACTGAGTATCCGTGCCACACTGCGCGCCTGTATCCCTTCTTCGCGCAATTGACCTGCAAACTGATCCAACTCTTCCAGTGTCACTTTTCTGAAGTCTATGTCGTTGTCAGAATAGTATGTGAGTAGTTTGTTCAGGTCACGTCCATAAGCATCCAGTGTGTTTTTTGAATACGAACGTTCCAGTTTTAGATATTGGATGTATCGGCGCAGTATGGACGGGTCTATTACTCTCGTTTCTGCACCTCTTTTGTTCGCCTCTTTCATCATGCGTCAATAAAAGTGGGTTCTTTGTTTTTTTGCTCGTTTATTTTCGTTATCTTTGCCTTGACAAATTTATACTGAAATTATGAGAATTCAAATTATCAATGGTCCCAACCTTAATCTTTTGGGAATAAGAGAGCCAGAAATCTATGGCAAGAGAGCCTGGGAAGACTATTTGAAGGAGTTGCGAAGCCGTTTTCCTAATGTTAGGATAGACTATTACCAAAGCAATTTGGAAGGTGAGATTATAGACAAGATACAGGAAGTCGGTTTCGATCGCGATGGTATCGTACTCAATGCTGGAGCATACACACATACCAGTGTGGCTATATTGGATGCTATCAAGAGTGTGACCACTCCCACCGTTGAAGTGCATATTAGTAATGTACACCAACGTGAGGAGTTCCGCCGTAAAAGCATCATCAGCCCAGGATGTTTGGGAGTAATCTGTGGTTTCGGACTTGATAGTTATCGCCTTGCCATAGAAGCACTTCTCGACGAAGCAAGCAGAAAGGATAAATAAAGAAAGCTAAGGAGGTCAGTTATCTTTTGGAACTAGACGAATACATTTTGCGCCACATTGATGCAGAAGGTGAACTGCTGCATGCTTTGTGGCGTGATACGCAGTTACGCTTGTCGTATGGGCAGATGGTAAGCGGTCATCTGCAAGGGCGTTTACTGAAGATGCTTGTAGAAATGGCTCAACCACGGAGAGTGTTAGAATTAGGCACTTTTAGTGGTTACAGTGCCTTATGTATGGCAGAAGGGCTAAAACCTGATGCTGAGTTGCATACCATAGAGGTGTTTGATGAGATGGAGGACTTCATACGCTCATGGATTGCACGTAGTCCTCATGCGTCACAGATTCATCTACATATAGGTAATGCCTTGGATATTGTGCCAACACTTCCTGGTGGATGGGATTTTGTCTTTATGGATGCTGACAAAAGGCAATATGTGGACTATTATAACATGATTTTGCCTCTGATGCGTCCTGGAGGTTTTATTTTGGCTGACAATACCTTATGGTATGGGCATGTGCTTGAGGAGCATCCACGGCAGAGTGATAGGCAAACGCAGAACATACAGGCATTTAATGACCTTGTAGCTGGAGACTCGCGAGTGGAAAAAGTTATTCTACCCTTACGAGATGGACTTACTATTATTCGTGTGAAGAACTAATCATTTTCCTAATTTCATCCACGTATATATAAATAATGTGTATTACTTACGGATGGAGGTTAGAAAAAGATGTTTGCAAGCGTAAATAGGGCTTATCCGATAAACCAAAGGGGAAATAATGGCTTACCCGATAAACCCTAGGAAGTTTCGGAAGTAAATCCACAGGCATAACCTGTACTTATAAGCCAGCCAACTTGCCTGCACAAAGCTCCATGCGAAACGGCTCTGCTTATTTTCCCAGTTGGAGAAAAATATTTTCCCAGTTAGAAAAAGAAAAGAGGACTATTACAAATTGGCCACTATATCCGTTTTATAAAATGGATTAGGGCTCTTTGGATTTTTTTTGTCAGCAACAAGAATAGATTCCGAGCAGAATCGTGTGATTTCAAACTCACACGATAATCTTCCTCTTGTGATAATTCTCACGGAAGGCGGTAGGCGAGCATCCTTTCTTCTTCTTGAAGATGCGGTTGAAGTTACTTATGTTATTGAAACCACATTCGTAGCAGATGTCAGCCACACTATTAGTACTGTCCACCAGTTGTCGGGCAGCATGTCCTAGTCGTATGTCAATGATGTAATCAGAAACTGTTTTGCCAGTTTTAGTTCTGAAATACCTACTGAAGGCAGCAGGGGTCATTTCTGCAATGTCGGCAAGTGTTTTCAGACGAATTTCTTTTTTGAAGTTCATATCAATGAACTCTTCTACTTTTCTGACTCTCAATGTCTCTGGCATATTTTTAACATTGGAGAAAGATCGGCTGGCAAGCAGGTGATAATTCTCTTGCAATGAAAGTTCATACAGAATTTCCAGCAGTTTAAGCATTCTATAGAATCCTGGCTGTGACTGCGTTATACCAATAATCTTTCCGTATAGTTCCATTATTGTGCTCAACTCAAAGGCTATTCCGCGTTTGGCATTGTGGAAGAGTGCCCGAAGGCTACTAAGCTGTTTTTTTGCAAGAAACTGTTCTCCTAATAAGTCTGGTGGAAACTGTATGGTAATCTCATGTATAGAGTGACTTTTGCAATCATATTGATCCCACGTGTGCTCCAATCCGCTTCCCACAAGCACAAGATCATATTTGCCGAGCACTTCTATAGAATCTCCGACAATACGTCTGGCACCGTCACAGTGTTCTACGAAATTCAGTTCCATCTCTTCGTGTTTATGGAGGGGATAGGTGAAAGCCTCTTTTTCTCTGTCTACCATATAGAAGAGGTCTTTCTCTGACAATGGAGTCTTTTCTGTTATAGCCTTATTCATAGGTTATCAGTTAATATTATCTTCGCTAAGGTATGAAAAAATGATGAGCCCAACAAGTGAAGAAAGAAAAAACGCAGGGAAAGGCCTCAAGACCTCCCTGCGTTTTTATGATGTGACATTCGAGAGAAATGTTTTGTTTTGTTTTGTTTTGTTTTCTTTTCTTTTTCTCTGTCTTATGCTTTTGCTGCTATGCTGATGAGCATCTGATGTATGTGTGGGTCTTCATCCAGTTCGGGGTGGAATGCTGTTACCAGTTGGTTTCCTTGTCGTGCGGCTACAATGTGTCCGTCAATGGTAGCCAACACTTCCACTTGTTTACCAGTCTCCGCTATGTAAGGCGCTCTGATAAAGGTCATCGGCACCCTTCCGATTCCCTTAAATTCACCTTCTGTGTGAAAACTCCCCAGCTGTCTTCCGTAAGCATTTCGTTTGGCCAGAATATCCATTGTTGCCAGATGGTTTCTGTCCAGCATGATAAGTCCTGCACAAGTACCCAATACTGGTAGGCCAGCTTGTATGTCGGCTTTGACCTTATCCCATAGGTTCAGATCGTGCATGATGCGTGTCATGGTAGTACTCTCACCTCCTGGAATAATCAGAGCCTGTTTCTCCTGTTGCCAGTCTTGTAGGTTACGTACCAGAAAGGTTTCTACTCCCATACGCTCCAACACTTGCCTGTGCTCTTCGAAAGCCCCTTGTAGGGCCATGATAGCTATTTTCATTTTCCTCTCTCTGCCATCAGAATTTGAATTTCTTGTTCGTTGATGCCAACCATGGCTTCGCCCAGATCCTCGCTCAATTCTGCCAGCATTTTAGGATTGTTATAATTGGTTACTGCCTTCACAATGGCTTGTGCGCGTTTCTCTGGATTACCGCTCTTGAATATACCACTACCCACGAACACTCCTTCTGCGCCCAACTGCATCATTAAGGCTGCGTCAGCAGGAGTGGCAACACCCCCAGCGGCAAAGTTTACTACGGGCAACTTTCCATTGTCATGAACGTATTGAACCAAGTCTACAGGCACGCGTAATTGTTTTGCAGCTTCGTATATTTCGTCTGCATTCAAGCTTGTCAAACGGCGTATCTCGCTTTGCATCATACGCATATGACGTACAGCCTGTACCACATCACCCGTTCCAGGCTCACCTTTTGTGCGTATCATGGTAGCACCTTCAGCAATACGTCGTAGTGCCTCGCCCAAATCTTTGGCTCCGCAGACGAATGGAACTTGAAACTGACGTTTGTCAATGTGATATACATCATCAGCAGGCGAAAGCACCTCACTCTCATCTATATAGTCAATTTCTATTGCTTGTAGAATCTGTGCCTCAGCAAAATGTCCGATACGGCATTTGGCCATTACAGGTATACTTACAGCCTCTTGTATGCCCTTTATCATCTTTGGGTCACTCATACGGCTTACTCCGCCTGCTGCACGAATGTCTGCGGGAATACGTTCCAATGCCATAACAGCACATGCACCCGCTGCTTCAGCAATGCGTGCTTGTTCGGGTGTTGTTACATCCATGATAACTCCGCCCTTGAGCATCTGTGCCAACTGGCGATTCAGTGAAGTTCTGTCTTCCATTTTTCCCTCCTTTTTTTTGTTTTAAATACTTTTGTGCAAAAGTCTGCATAAAAAAGGAATTATAGAAATATGAGTTCTTAATATCAAAAACACTGTTCTAAAAAACAAAAAGTATTCAAGAAATATCTCTTGAATACTTGGTTTTTGAGTTATCACAATTCAGCCGTATTGGAGGCTTCTTGTGACCTGTAGTTATAGGAAGGTTTTATTTTCTATGAGATAGTAATGTTATCTTCTGTATATCAGTTCTTACCTTTTATGGATGGGAATATGTGCATTATCTCGCGACTCTTTACTTGCTGAACGCATCCATTGTGTTGGTCAATCGCTAATGAGGCGGCAATGGCTGCTGACTGTCCGAGTACCATGAACACAGGTTCCATTCGTATGCTTCCGAAAGCAATATGGCTGGCAGAAAGACAGAAGGGGACTAAGAGATTGCCAGCCTCGTTTTCTTGTGGGGTAAGACTTCGGTAGCTGATGTTATACTTACCTTTTGGTAAATGTATCTGTACGTCTCCACAATTTTTTACCATACCATTTACCACGTATCGTCCGCAGTTGTGTGAGTCCATGTTATATGCTCCCCATCCGACAGGGTCATCCGCAACGGCATCTTGCTGACAGTTGGCTTGTGTCATAACGTACCTTCCTATCATTCTTCTTGACTCTCTGATGTAAAGTTGTGGCGTGAAATGATTGCTTTCAGGATATTCATCCTTGGGATAACCCCATTGGTTGATTTGCTCACGTATGGATTGAGGCACTCTGTGGTCACTTGCCACAAACCAAAGTAGTCCCAGAGTATAGGCAAGATGTTCTTGGAACATTTTCTCTCTCTTCTTATAAGATGCATCTGGATAATCCCAATTATATCCAATCATGTCAGTGGAGAAGGCATGATTGTTGTTTATGTCCGTTTTGGTTGGGTTAGTCATTAAATCCCACGAAAAACAATCTCTGAGTTCTTTTGATTGCCATGGTTCTACTTCTTTCCATCGTGCCAGCAGTTCGTATTTGGTGGAATCATAGTTTTCTGGGCGTGTGATGGGTATACGATTATCAGGATTATTAGTCATGGTTATGCGGAAGTTGTAAGCCTGTACCCGTTTGTCTCCTTGCCCAGTCTTACCCATCTCTCCTTTCAAAATGCCCCATAGTAGTCCACTCTTAGGATTTCCTTTTTCACGATAAGGGTCTACTCCGTCTGGAAATTGATGCTTGCTGAGCATTTGCATTCCGTTATAGGTTTCTCCATATTGACTGTTGGATTCGCGTCCTACAGTATATGACACACCTGAACGAGCCATTAGGTCTCCTTCGTAACTACAGTCGATAAATTCCTGAGCCTTGATGTGTAGTACGGGTCTTTTTGCTTCGGAGGCATCTTCCAGAAATATTTCTTTCAACATGTTTCCTTGCTTTTTAACCTTTGTGACACGCCTTTGCATCTGTACCGTCATATTCTCCTGACGTAACATATCTTCGAAGACAGCAAGGGCAATTTTGGGTTCAAAATCGAATACAGCAGTTTCTTTGCCATATTTGTTCCCAATACGAAGGTAAAAATCCATGGCAAGCCCCTGTATGATGCTTACTTGTCCGATGTCTGTTTTGCCCAGGCCGCCTGTGGTAAGTCCGCCTATACGGCGCGATGGTTCAACAAGTATCACACTCTTACCCATTTTTTTTGCTGTAAGAGCTGCCGTTATGCCCCCAGATGTTGCACCATACACACAGATGTCTGCTTGCTGTAAGCCTCCGTTGTCCCAGATGCGTACTCCATCCGTTGTTGTATGAGCCATTGCATGAGGCATGTAGATAACCATCAGTAGAAAGAGTGATATGATTCGTGCAGTCATGGGAATATTCTATTTGTTTTTTAAGTAGTTGTTCAAAATTAAATGATATAAATATATAAGCAGACGTACTTTCTTGTTTCATCATTATCTTCCATCCATTCCGCTCCGCAGCTCTATTTCCATGTCTTATCGGTCACGTAGTTCGCTACGCTCCCTCTTTAGACATGGAAATAGATGTTGCTGTCAGAACGAAACATAATGATGTTTTATTTTCAGCATCTACTTAATTTTTACATCATGCCAAAATAGCTTGAGCCAGAAGTTCTAATTGTGGCAGGTCCGTTTCTTTCATTCGGCTGCGTATGGTAACTACAGGATCTACGATTTCGCAATTCTTTAGCTGCTCTATCATTTGTTTCATCACGCGTCCTGCGGTGGGAGCCCAACTGCCGTTTTCAATCATGCCTAAACGGCGATTCTGATAGTTCTTGATTTGCAGATGATAAAGGAAATCATGCATTACAGGAAAAACGCCAGCATCGTAGCTGGATGCAGCCACTACCAGAGCTGGATAGCGGAATGCGTCCTCGATAACCTCTGCCATATCGGAACGACTGAGGTCAGAGAGTACCACCTTCTTGGCTCCTTTTTCACGTAATAATTCTGCCAGTTTTTCTGCTGCAACCTTGGTTCCGCCATGTATGCTGGCATATGCTACTAACACTCCTTCGCTCTCTGGTTCATACTTGCTCCAGGTATTGTAGAGGTTAATAGCATTACTTAGGGTGTCACCCTTCAGCGCTGGTCCATGTAGAGGACATATGGTCTGTATGTTGAGTGTTGAAACCTTCTTGAGAACCCCTTGTACCTGTACGCCATACTTACCACAGATGTTAAAGTAATAACGGCGTGCTTCACATGCCCAGTCGTCAGTTTCATGTTGTAAAGCGCCAAACTTACCGAAAGCATCTGCAGAGAACAGTGTGGCAGTTTTTTCTTCATAGCTCATTATCACTTCAGGCCAGTGTACCATGGGAGCAGCGATAAAGCGCAAGGTGTGTTCGCCCAATGAAAGACAATCGCCTTCTTTTACGGTTTTTACTCGTCCGTCTAACTGTATATTCTCAAAGAACTGTGGCAACATCTTTTGTGCTTGCACACTACATACAATCTGTATTTCGGGGTATGTCTCCATCATTTCTGCAACCAACGAAGCGTGATCAGGCTCCATGTGATGTACTATCAGAAAATCAGGTTTACGACCTTGCAGAATGGATGTCAAATTCTGTTTCCATTCTGTAGCTTTGCGCATGTCTACAGAATCTAATATAGCTATGTGCTTATCTATTATTACCCAGCTATTATAGCTCATGCCTTCTGGCACAATATACTGGTTTTCAAACATGTCAATATTCAGGTCATCTACACCGATGTATCTGATATCCTTAGAGATATTCATTTCCATTTCTTTAATTCACCTTTTTGTTTTTATATCTATGCAAAGTTAGGAGTTTTTTCTTTCTCAGAATATGTTCATTTTGTACTTTTTGTTGCCCCAAACGTGGAAGAACGGCTCTTGCGAAATGATTATGTAATATGTCTATGTAAAGAATTAAAAGAAAAAGAGTACCTTTGCCCTTAACTTAAATCTAATAAAAAATAACAGATATGAAAAAGTTTCTTACTTTAGTTTTGGCTGCTCTCATGTGTACTGGCAGTACCAAGGCTTTGGAGTATGTGCCACAACCAGGCTTCAGTGTACAGGGGTTATTTGGTATGAACATCAGTAATTTCCGTTACACAAACACAAGTGTGAACAGTTTTACTGATCCTAAACCAGGTTTTAATATAGGTCTGCGTGGAGAATACATGTTGCCCTCATGCTATGGTGTGTTTGTAAATTTAGGTGTTGGTTACACCATGAAGGGTGCCAAGTTCGACGCTTTCGACGGAACTTCCAATCTTGCAATGACCGTGAAGTATCGTCCCTACTACGTGGAGATTCCTCTGCATATAGGTTATCGCTACAATGTGCTGGAGAATCTGGGCGTGTATGCTGACTTCGGACCGTACTTTGCCATTGGTGTGAACGGTAAGACAAAGTATGACTTCGATAGTGATGCCATGGAGGATTACTCTCATCGTTTCTTCCGTAATAACAAGAATGATTTGGGTAATATCCAGCGTTTCGACTTTGGCTTAGGTTTCCGTGTGGGTGCAGAATATGCCAATCATCATTCGCTCACGTTCAGTTTCGATTGGGGATTGACAGACATGTATCGTGACAATTATCGTCGTAAGTATTTCCAAGAATATAATCAAGAACTGGGCAAGCTGAAGAACTTCAACGCGGGTATCACTTATGGTTATCGATTCTGACGCATCCTTCGTATGTGTCAGTATGAGATAAGACAGGGGAGGCACACTTACGGTAATAATGCCGTAGGTGTGCCTCCCAAGTATGTAAGGATATAATGTTTTCTTATTAAAGGGGATACTCCTCAAAGGCATAGAGCTGTGTGCTCAAGTATCGCTCACCAGTATCAGGCAAAAGGGCAACAATACGTTTACCTTTGTTTTCTGGACGTTTAGCCAATTGTAGAGCTGCATATGTGGCAGCACCAGAACTGATACCTACGATAAGACCTTCGTAGAGTGACAACTCACGACCTGTGAGAATAGCATTGTCATTGCTTACTTGAATAATCTCATCAACAACGTTGCTATCGTAAGTTTGAGGTACAAAACCGGCACCGATACCCTGTATCTTGTGTGCGCCAGGTTGTCCACCGCTTAATACCGGACTGCTCTCTGGCTCTACAGCAACAATCTTTACGTTGGGATTATGCTTCTTCAGCGCACGTCCTACACCTGTTACTGTGCCACCTGTACCAACTCCTGCCACAAAGATATCAACTTTGCCATCTGTGTCTTGCCATATCTCTTCGCCTGTAGTACGTTCGTGCATATCTGGATTGGCAGGATTAACGAATTGGCCAAGTATGACAGCACCAGGTGTCTCCTCTTTTAGACGGTTAGCTTCTTCAATAGCCCCCTTCATGCCTTTTGCGCCAGATGTAAGTACAAGTTTTGCACCTGCTGCTCTCAACAGATTTTGGCGCTCACGGCTCATGGTCTCTGGCATCACGATGATAGCCTCATAGCCTTTTACACGACTTATCCATGCCAGTCCAACACCTGTATTACCGCTTGTAGGTTCTATGATAACACTTCCTGGTTTTAGGATTCCTTTACTTTCTGCATCCTCTATCATATTGAGTGCGATACGGTCTTTTACGCTCCCACCAGGATTGAAATATTCCACTTTAGCTACCACTTGTGCTTCAGCACCTTTTTTTGCAGCCAGACGTTGCAAGTCAAGCAGTGGGGTGTTGCCCACCAGCTGTGTCAGTTTCTCATAGATTTTTGCCATAACTGTAATCTTTAAATGTTTGACACTGCAAAGGTACGGGCATATTGAACTACAGACAATACCGCATTTGGGGTATATTGATGTAAGACTACATCATCGGGTACCAATTAGGCAAGTTCTCTATGTTGTTGTACGGGACCGGATGATATCCGATTCCGTACAACGGTTTACTCTCCGTTTTTCTGCACATTATATATTTTCTCTACCCGAAGGGCTTCAATAGGATTGTCTGTTGTGACAAAGTCAATGCCAGCGTTTGTCATTTCAGTCATGGTGGATGTGTCGCTGATAGTCCATACATTAGTGGTCATTCCGTTTGCTTTTGCCACTTCTGCCCATTTGGGGTTAGAACGATATTTAGCAGCAGTATAATCAAGTCCCATTATGCCAAATGTCTTCAGTGTAGCAGGACCGTAGTCACCGTTTAAGTAAGCTACATGTGCAGTTGGATCCAGACTAACTACTTCCTTACATAAGTTCAAGCTAAAGGCTATATACTCTACTTTCTCTTGCAGTCCGCGGTTTTTTACCATTTCCACAGCAGCTTTTACAGCAGCCTTACCACGGTTTTCGTCTGTGTGAGTCTTTATTTCTATAATAAGTTTTGTTGAACCTCCTTTTTCCAATATATCCAAAAAGTCTGATAACTGTGGAATCTTCTCTCCGTTAGAGAGTGTGAGGTTCTTGACTTGCTCATACGTACTGTTTTCCAAACGTACGCCCCCCAGAGTGGCATCATGATTGACCATGAGGTGTCCGTCTGTTGTAATCCATATATCTGTTTCTGATCCGTAGCATCCCAGGTCAATGGCATTTTGCAGGGACGCGCGTGAGTTTTGTGCAGCTCCTTCTGTGTTCCAGAATCCTCGATGAGCAATCACACGCATGCCAGTTGGATATTGCTTTACGACGGTAAGGTTGGTTGCTCCTAAGTCTTGTGTTTTCTCACCTCTCAGAAGGGTAAGTCTGTATTGACCAGATACAAGTTCTGAAGGCATCGTTACAAGCACGCCTCCTTCTATTAAGGACACATTCTGTGTGTAAGTCTGTTTGCTGTCTGTCACCAATTGTAGTTTTATTTGGTCTCCCTCAGCAAAGCCCTCCCCATTGATAAGATAAGTGCCTCCTGCCTTTACTGCCATACCACTTAGGTAGTCTACATTCTGAACCATCTCTGCTGTTTCACTTGGGTCAACATCTACAGCCTGCCAAAGCGCAGACACATCGTTTGCTGTCAGTGGAGCGTCATAGATACGTGCCAGTACAATGTTTCCATTCCATCCGTTAGAAGCTTTTGACGCACCGTCAGGGTCTCCGCCAATGCAGAACCAGTTACTGCCAGAAGAGGCAAATCTGAAATCTCCAGAAGCGTTAATGGTGTTTTTTAATTCTCCATTTACATATATATATGCTTTTTGTTCTTCCTTGTTCCATACTCCTACCACATGATAGTATGTTTTGCTTTGGGGTACAATTCCACTTGTAGCCCATCTCCAGGTACTTTTTCCATTAGTAGAGACATTAGGCAAGAAGCATATCTCATTCTTACGACTTCCGCTTGTTGTGGTAATCAGAAAACCAGTTCCGCCAGCCTGCATGGCAGAGAATGGCTTACATTCACTATTGGCTATTGTGCCAGAGTAGTTAGGCATGAAGAGCACTTCCAGTGTATGTCCGTCAGCAAGTTTGTTTCGAAACTCTTGGTCGTTTTCAAAGTCTATTCTATAGTATCCTGTGGTGGTGCCAGCCCAAGCATTATTGAAGGTGGCCATGTAGCGGTTATATGCACTGCTGAAAGTCGTATAGCTGGTTGTGCCAACCAGTTTTACTTGGTTTTTCATGGGAGATATGTCTTCAGCAGTTCCGTCTTCATTGAATACCACATCCAGCATATCCGCTTCTGGTAATGGTTCTGTGAAGACGATACTGTCAACCTCGCTGGTTTTCATGGAACATAGAACTTTTTTGTCTTTACCATAAATGACCATTTTCTTGTCCTTTTGTGTGGAATTGTCTACCTGTGCCCATACATTAGCATTTCCTGTTAGCAAACTTAACAAAGCAAGTGCCAAGGCTGAAAACATTTTCTTTCTCATAAGTATTTGCATATTGTTTTAGATAGTGAATCGCTAAACAAAGTTAATGTAATAAAACGGAATAGCTTGTTGTACATAGTATTATGTGTAAGCAAAATAAACTTTTTTTAGACCTAAAATCCGCAACTATCATCCAATACACGATTAAGGGTAGATTTATGAGTCGTTAGTAGCAGCTTTCAGTAAA
>CAKRRN010000001.1 GCA_934394435.1 uncultured Bacteroidaceae bacterium | reverse complement strand
GCGCAATGGGGGACTAAATCGTCCGTAATTCGTCCGATGTATATAAAGAAAAATCAGCGTAACTTGTCATTTAACAACTCGTTACGCTGACTTTGGCGGAGAGAGAGGGATTCGAACCCCCGGTACCTTTCAGTACGCCGGTTTTCAAGACCGGTGCATTCGACCACTCTGCCATCTCTCCTTCTTCACTTTAATTTGTGAAGCATATCTTGAGATTCGCGTATCATAACATACACCTCTTTTCAAAAGACGATGCAAAGGTAATGCTTTTTTTCGAACTAGCCAAATATTCATCAGCTTTTTTGTTTTCTCTCCGCCATACAGACATCATCCTGTCTCTGGTTATCATCTATTTCGCATAAATATGGTTCACCTGCAAAAGCGAGAGGGAAACAAGACGACACATATCTCTCAATTGTACGTTTTAACCCAAATCGGCAACTACGCTATCATTATATTTTACAACAAATCCTAAATCAGCAAAAAACAAAGTAATTGACGATAATTTTAGATAAAGCACCCTCAAAACAAATTACACTTCAAACGAGATAATCTCTAATGACCAATCTATGCTAATCTGGGGTAAAACATAACAGCCTGCTGATGCAGATATCATGTCGTACAACTATACACCTTCATGTCGTACAACTATAGATGCTATAGTCATACAACATGACAACCTCATAAAAAAACGCCCTGATAAAGAGGTTTTTTATGAGGTTGTAAACTTGTGGTCTGACGTTATTTTCGTAGGGTGCAGAACAGTTGCTGTAATACCTTCACGGAATATTCTTGTTGAATATCCTCAATAACTATATTAAACTTAATCTACAGCAAGGCTCTTATTCATACAAAAGCTCGAATTCATCCACCCACAAGGTGCTTCCTGCACCTACTTGTCCACAAACACGTGCGCCCTTGAACTCACCACCATAATGACTTGATGTTGCCACGATGGTCATTTTAGCTGGCTTTGCTGTCAGATCTGTGTATTTGATATCAAACTCGAAGGGTTGATATTCACTCACCGACTCCGTTATTACCTTCTCGCCATAGGCAAACATATTGCCCTGTGCATCCCATATCTTCAGATAGATATGTCCTTCGTCCATAGTCAAGTTCCCTGGTACGGTTCCCTCATGAGTGATGGGCATAGACAGGTACTTATAATAACCTCGCATCTTTGTGGGCCTGGCTCCTGTATAGGGACGACCGAACTGTGGACTGTCCACAGGACTGCCAAGATTTGTTTTATAAGTTCCAATAAACAGGTTACCTGCAGCTGCGCCCACCAAGGTTACTCCTGTCAGACTATACATCTTGGCAGACGTACCCTTATAGGCTTCGCTTCCAGTCACAGGTAGCGTGGTGGCATCATGTCCTCCAGCCAACGTGGAGGTCACGCCCTCATTACCAGATGCCCAATATGCCAAGGGATCGTCGTAGTTATCTGCCACGCTGTTGGCATACCAGTTTTTTCCTTTTTGTGTCCAAGTCTCAAAGTCAAGGTTGGGTATCTCCACAATCTTCTCCGTCTGGAAAGTGGCTGTTGACCCCGTCACTCCATCCACTGTCACACGCCATTCATACGTAGTGCCGTCCGTCAGTCCTTTTATCTCCGTAGAGAATGAGGTAGATGACTTGATATTTATGCTTTCTGCTGGCACGGTTGTCCACTCCGTGTCACTGGCTTTCTTGTATTCCACCACAGGGGTTCCTCCACTGCGCATTCCTCCGTTCAAAGTGGCTTTTGTTGCCCAAGCACTCACCTCACCCGTAGATGAAGTTTGCTCTGTGAACTGCACATCCACAGACCATGTACTCACATACTCTTTGTTTCGATAAAATTCAAAAGTATGCGAACGGGTGAAGTCTGTCACCGTGGTCGGATCTGGGAAAACGGTTGCCGTGCTGCCTTCTAACTCCAGTTTGGAGATGTGTATGTCATCCATCTTTGCAGAACTCTTGTCCACATAGATAATGGCAATATGATTCTGTACGTCCAGCAAGGGTTGTCCCACCTGATGCTCCACGCTCACCACGCGATCTATCTGCTGTTTCACCGTCAGTGTCCAAGTATAGTCTTGATAAGTGCGCAAGAGAATACTTACAGGTTGAGTGCAATCCAAACGAGTGTTAGCATTGGCTGGCAGGCTACTCAGCGAAGAGAAACTGTAATCAGGAAACTGCGATGCGTTGACACAGACTTTCTCATCGGGATAGATCTTTGCCTCGTCATTTGTCACCAGTTTGGTTATCGCCAGTGATTTCAGGTTGGCATGTTCGCCTACTGTCACCTCTACGATGCGTCGCTGTGCGTCTATCTTAGCTTCCCCCTGCATATCGTAAACTTCCAGAGCTTTTATCACCCCCTCTATATGCGGATAAGGAATATCATTTTTGATGCAGGATGACAGCACTCCTATCGTCAACAGACAGAGCAACGCCCATCTTGTCACCACATTCTTCTTCATCAGATTCACGTTTCTCAAAAGTACGAACAAATGCCCAGATTGATACTGAACAGATTTATATTAAAATTGGCTGCGCTTGTGCGAAACGAGCCTGTCTCCACCTGGTTGGTCTTCTGGTTTATCCATTGGAAGTCTAATCCCAACACATCCACCGACACCTCCACGGCAATGTTGTTTGTTACAAAGGCGGTCAAGCCTGGCGTCACACCTATCTGGAAATGATTTCTGGTCTGAAACGTACCAGTCATATCATCGCCTGAGCCTGAGATGGTCTTTCCCTGACTATAGCCATAGGTAAGTGCACCCTCTGCAAAGAATGCAAAAACCTTACTCTTACCCAAACTGGTATAAGAACGCAGATAAAGCGAAGTATTCACACCATGCGACAGATAGGAATAGTCCTTGATATCGAAAGATAAATCATCGCCCAAGTCCAAATTGATGCTACCCAAGTCGATATACGAACGTTTGTAGTCTGCCCTCAGACCCACTGCTAAATCATTTCTGAAGAAGTACGAAGCATGTGGACTAATCTTGAAAGTATAGCCCTCGCCCTTCACATCATCCAGAATGAGTAGCTTGTAGTTCTTGGCATCTAACTCACCATAACTCACTGTGATGCCCGAGTTCCAACTCCCTTTGGGGATGAACAAGGTGCTCTTTATTTCACGATCATAGGTTTTCCGTGCATGAATGTTTGTCATGCACGAAAAACCCACAATCATCAGTATCAGAAATCTCTTCACTTATCTTTTACAATCAATAGTATGATAGTTCAAAGTCATCTACCCACAGGGTGCTACCACCACCCACCTGTCCTGTAACCTTAGAGCCTTCGAAGTGTCCGCCGTAATGGCTGGATGTTGCCACGATGGTCAGTTTGGCAGCCTTGGCTGAGGGGTCTGTGTAAGTCACGTCGAAGCTAAACTTCTGGTAGGTGGTCACCTGCTCCTTACCTACAAACTCGCCAAAACCAATCTGGTTGCCACTGGCATCCCACACGGTGAGGTAGATGTTGCACTCATCGGTCGTTAGCGTACCGGGATAAGAGCCATTATTGATAGCCTTCGGCTCGTACTTATAATAGCCAGACAACTTGGTAGGACGCGCTCCTGAATAAGGACGACCGAACTGTACACTGGCGGACGGATTACCCATGTTAGTCTTATACTTACCGATAAACAGATTACCAGCAGCCGAGCCAACAAGCATAACACCAGTAATAGTTTGCATTTTTGCAGCCTTGCCAGCATGAGCGTCAGCACCCTCAACTGGAGCAGTTGTTGAAGAGACTCCCGTTATTGTCACACCTGTATTGCCCGTTGCCCAATAAGCGCCCTCGCCCTCATAGTCATTATCCACAGCATTTGCGTACCAGTTCTTGCCACTTTGTGTCCAAGTGTCAAAGTTCAGATTGGGGATTTTCTCATAACTCTCTGTAGTGAAGGTCTCAACATCTCCCTCGTGCTCACCACAGACAATCTTATATTGATATTCCGTACCAAAATCCAGAGGAGCCACCCGTGCCGTGTACTCATTGGTATCCTCCACTCTCTCACCAGCAATTGTCTTCCAGTCGGAGTCGGTTGCCTTCTTATACTTAAACTGTACAGGGTCTTCTGATGCAGCAAAGGTGCTGATACCATCCAGAATAGCAAACTGTCCCCACACCTTAGATGGGTCACTACCGATAGCTACGGTGGTCACACCATCAGCCTTCAAAGGCACGCCCAGCGTAATCTCATACTCATGGCGATTCTGATCCACACTGATGTCAATACTACCCGTACCAGTAGGACTCACCTCGTAATTCACCCTATAACGGTATGCTGGCAAGGTTTTATCCGTAATCTTCCGCGAATAGACTTTACCATTCACAATCAAGTCTATCGTCAACTTCTGCTCTGCCTTTACATATACCGGACGAGTCTCATCCTTGTCAAACTGCCAGAAAAAATTGTTCTCACCATATACTTTGGCACTATACTCTGTAAAATACTGTTTAAAGTCATCTGAGTACGATACGGTCACCACGCTCTGAGCCAGCTTACAAGTCACGTCTACGGTCTGGTTCACACCAGCCTTCACCGTCACCTCCTGTTCGCCAGAGTATACAGGCTCTGCATCAAAACCTTGGCTCACCGTCTTGCCATAAGAATAAGCCTTGATAGAATACTTGGTACCAGCCTGCACCAAGAAGCTCTGCCCCTGGAGTTCCGTCCAGTCATCAGCTTTCTTGAACGTAGTTCCATCCTCATTCAGAATCTCCACGGCTATCTGCTCAGCATCCCCAGCACGTGTCTGCAGGTTCTTATCCACACTTACGGAGGACAACTGGATGTAAGCCTCACCCGTGCCCGTCAGCAAATCAGACTGGCAGGAGGACATCAGCCCCACTGCAAAGGCTGCACCAATTATGTTATATATGTAGGATTTCATATTTATATACTCTTTTGTGCTCAATTTACTATCTACCGCTTGCTATTACTTTCAAGTTTCCTGATTTTTCATTCCCTTCAATATCTACCACACGAATAGAGAAAGTGCTAACTCCATTTCCGAAACCACAAAGTGGTGTCATGAATTCTGTTACTATAAAAGGATATGATGTTAGACCTTCTATTTGAACACCGTCCTTTATCAAACCCAATAGTTTGAGATTTTCCTCTTGCGTTCCTGCTTCAGGATGAACTAAGTCAAACTCACCAGAAAGGGAAAGACCAGGCAAGCCTGCCATAAATTCCTCATTAGTACTGGATATATTCACAAATATATTCTTAATTCCCTTCTCTGCTTTGATAAGTACTTCCACTGTTTGTCCTTTTCTATCAGGATTCTCATACTCTGCAGGCAGTCCGTCGAAAGTAATGAGATTGTCGTCATCACCGCCTGGAGTGGGAGGATTGGGCGTATCACCGCCACCGCTTTCGCCCTTCTCTGTATAGGTAATATTCTCTGTTGGGATGCTAATGGTCTCTTCCTGCTCAGCGAAGCTAAAGTCAACAGTCATCTTGAAATCGATGTGTGAGAGCATAGAACCATCTTCTGTCATATTGATAATGAAAGCATCGCCCTTTGCCAAAGTGGTGTTACCCTCCGCATCAGCAGGCTTGGAAACCGTATAGTTGCGGATGATGGTCTGTTCGGTGGCAGTGGCTGTGGCTATGGTGGTAGCCTTTACAGATACCTTGATGGAACTTTTATTCTCTGGCACAGGATAATAATACTTAGTGCCGACATTGTCCTTTGTAAACTTCACGGCAGCAGCCTCACCATTATCCACGGTAATCTCATAGTCATCCTTGAACTTGTCCTTAAATGACTGACTGAGTGAAATAGCCACCTCTATGTTTTGCAGACTACACTTGATAGGAGCATCGGTAGTCTTACCTGGAAGTATTTCAAATTCCTTCTCACCCAGAAAATAAGGTCTGGTAGAGGCTGTGGTAACCTGTGACCCATCGTAGTTGTACGCCTTAGCCACGTAGGTACCCTTGTTCAATGTCAACTGAAGTTTTCCATTGTTCACCCCCAGCTCAGACACGAGGTTCTTCGTAGCCACTTGGCCACTAGTCTTGTCTGCCACTTCCAAAGTGTAATTGTTCACATTCACTTCTTTCTCATCAAACACGCCAGGCTTCAACCCATTATCGGTTGACTCTGCACGAGTAGTACCGCTCACAGAAGCATTATTAGTCAGCGCAAGTTGCAGTCTGCCAGAATTAGCGCTGTCCGCCTTACCCCACAATTCATCCTTCATCTCGCAAGAAGTAAATCCTGCCGCGAGGAGTGCGGAGCACAATATCATTGAAATAGTTTTTTTCATTTGTCTTTCTCTTATATTATTGGATTTCAATAACCGTTATTATGGTTTTTAGTCGAACACGGCGCTGGGCAGAGTAATATTTACATCCTCGTCTGTAAGGTCTGTATCCACCTTGATAGTCAATCCAAACTTACCACCCTCTATCTCTGTCACATTGGGCTTGAAGGTCAGCTTGAGCAACGTCTGAGGTTTTACCTTCACGGTCTTGCTAGTAGCCATGCCATCCACCTGGATAGACTTTCCGTTCTTATCCTTCAGGTCGAACGTCAACTGGACATCCTCGCCTTCTGCATCAGCTTTTAGGAACAAATCCTTGCCCACGCTTGCCTTGGACATCTTCTCTGCAGAGTCCATATATTTGGTCTTGATAGACACTTCGCAATCTCCATAATACTTAGTGAACTCATCACTATAAACCACATTCACCTTGGCGGCCTTGGGTTTGCATTGGAAATCGACATCCTTAGTCGCCCCAGCTTGTACAGTAAAAGTCTCGCTTCCGCTCACAAGAAGCTTGTCGTAGCTTGCTGGCACATCCTCGCCATACTGGGCAGACAGGGTGTATTTCGTCCCAGGCTCCACCTGATAAACCAATGCCCATTCACTGTAGATAGCAGAATGAACCACCTCGCCTGTTGCAGTCTTGGTGAGCGTTACCATATAGTTCTTAATGTCCTTGTATTTACTCTCATCAATAGCACGGGTCTGAACAGACCGTGTGCCAGACGAGAAAGACATATCGGCACCCAAGTCCACGACAATCTTCGCGTCGCTTCCTTCGGTAACCTGCGTCTCGCTGGTGCAGGATGCAGTCATCAAGACGCCAAGCACAAGGCTTGCACTTACTAAAGTTTTCTTCATCACTTGATATTTTAACGTTTTTATTATATTTAAACTCTGCTTATATTCAGCATGGGCGATAAGATAATAAGCTTTCGCATCCGCCCACATTTTTACGATGCAAAATTATAGATTATCATGTATAAGACAAGATAATAATGGTAGAAATTGCATCATTACCGTATTATTTTCGCTCCCACACAGTTGATTTTTGGTTTTCTACCATAATTTCATCATCTATACAGAATACCCAGAAAAACAACGAATCCATCGAAGTATTCAATCACATTACACCTATGAAACTCACGTATAATACGCAGTTTCGAAGGAAAAGGAAAGCCTTCTTCTCTTTTCCACCCAATTCTCAAGACTACCTATTGAAGTAACCTCCTGCAACAGCAATCTTAGTACATTCCGTACCATCAAAGAGATGCTCTCAAAAAAAAGGAAATCAAAGATTTCACCGTTATTTTCCATCCCTTTTATCACAACAGGCAGAAAATCCCTTACGCACATCCCTGATGGTCAGCACCAGACTTTCACACCTTTGTCTGAGCCATAAACACTCCATCCACACCGCTAAGAGAAGATATTGTCAACCGCCACTAAATTTTCACAAAGCCAGCATAGTACGCGTTACCACACTACAGAGAAAAAAAGCCGTAGCCTCGCTCCTGATGGTATCCACCACCCAAAGCGAGGCTACGGTCTATAGGGACTTACGCATCAATTTGCGCAAAAGTAGCATTTTGCTCGATGAATTCACGACGAGGACCCACATCCTCACCCATGAGCATAGAGAAGACGTAGTCTGCACTGGCAGCATCGTCGATGCTTACCTGCTTGAGCAAGCGACGGTCGGGATCCATAGTAGTCTCCCACAACTGTTCTGGTTTCATCTCACCCAAACCTTTGTAACGCTGGGTGAACATACCGTCCTCCTTGCCTCCGTTGTACTTCTGCATGAAACGCAGACGGTCAGCCTCCGTATAGCAGTATTCCTCGACCTTACCCACACGGCAACGATACAAGGGAGGTGTGGCAATATAGAGATGACCCTTTTGGATGAGTTCGGGCATGTAGCGATAGAAGAGTGTCATGAGCAGGGTGTCGATGTGCGAACCATCGACATCGGCATCGGTCATAATGATAATCTTATAATAGCGGAGTTTCTCATAATTGGCCTCCTTGCTGTCCTCACCAAGTCCAAAGCGCACACCTAAGGCTTGAATGATATTATTGACCTCCTCATGTTCGAAAGCCTTGTGCCACATCACGCGCTCCACATTGAAGATTTTACCACGTATGGGCAGAATGGCTTGGAACTGACGCTTACGTCCTTGCTTAGCAGAACCGCCTGCCGAATCACCCTCGACGATAAACAGCTCACAGTTGGCAGCATCATGGTCTGAACAGTCAGCCAACTTGCCAGGAAGTCCGCCACCACTCATGGGGCTCTTACGCTGTACGCTCTCGCGTGCCTTGCGTGCTGCCACACGAGCCGTAGCTGCCAATATCACCTTGTCGACAATAAGCCTTGCCTCATGAGGATGTTCCTCCAGATAGGTGGAGAGTGCTTCGCTGACAGCTTGCTGTACAGCACCTGCCACTTCGCTATTACCCAGCTTCGTCTTGGTCTGACCCTCGAACTGAGGTTCAGCCACCTTGATAGAGATGACGGCGGTAAGTCCCTCGCGGAAGTCCTCACCACTAATCTCCACCTTGTTCTTAGCAAGTTTCTCCAGTTCCTTCACACACTCCTTCTCCGCATAAGCCTTCAAGGTTCGAGTTAGTGCCGTGCGGAATCCTTGCAGGTGTGTACCACCCTCAATGGTATTGATGTTATTCACATAGGAATGCAGATTCTCCGTGTAGGCTGTATTGTACATGATAGCCACCTCGATGGGCACTCCCTGCTTCTCGGTACAGAGATAGATGACATCATTGAAGAGGTGGGTACGACTGCTGTCTACATAGCGTACGAAGTCGCGCAGACCTCCCTCGCTGTGATAAACCTCTGTGCGTGTATGCCCCTCCTCGTCTGGACGCAAATCCGTAAGGGTGATGGTAATGCCAGCATTCAGATAGGCAAGTTCGCGCATACGATTGGCAAGCACCTCAAAGTCATACACCGTGGTGGTGAAGATACTGCCATCAGGCCAGAACTGCTGACGTGTACCGCGAAGTGTAGTCTCGCCCACAACCTTCACAGGATAGAGTGGCTTGCCTGTCTCATACTCCTGCTGATAGATTTTCCCATCTCGGAAAACCTGAGAGAGCATGTGTGTGGAGAGTGCGTTTACACAACTAACACCCACACCATGAAGACCACCGCTCACCTTATAACTACCCTTATCAAACTTACCGCCAGCATGAAGCACCGTCATCACGACCTCCAAAGCGCTTACTCCCTCCTTCTCGTGGATGTCAACAGGAATACCACGTCCATTATCCTGGACCGTAATGCTATTATCTTCGTTGATGGTAACCTCTATATGCGTACAGAAACCAGCCAATGCCTCATCAATGGAGTTATCCACCGTCTCATATACTAAGTGATGAAGTCCCTTCTTGCTGATATCGCCTATATACATTGCCGGGCGTTTGCGCACAGCCTCCAGTCCCTCGAGCACTTGTATATTCGAGGCACTATATTCGGAACCGTTCTTTTGTGTTTCTTCCATCTTTATATTGTGTCGTTTTGTTATCTTCTTACAATTTGCAAATATACGATTTTTTTAGGGATTAGAGAAGCGAAGTCACCGACTAAAAGAAAAGAGTTCTCAGTAAAATAAAAGAAAAGACACAATCCCACAATCAGCCATTTGGCTAAAACAAAAGGACTCGCTTCTCTGGCAGATTGTTTCTCTCCAACAAAAAAAAGAGAACCATCATAATTATAAGTGTCCACTATTACAATTTCACAAAAAAAATGATAGCGTCAATATTACTCGCTCATTGAATGCTATATTACTTACAATACCACCTTTACTTACAAAAAAGGTTTCCTATATTAGTCCATCCCTACTAATTTCGCTGAGCCAAAATGACCCACCCAATAAACACCACTTAATACAGAGTCCTAAGATACTTTCTCAAGTATCCTAAGATACTTCGCCAAGTATCCTAAGATACTTTGCCAAGTAATATAGGATACTTCATCAAGCAATATAGGATACTTTATGGCCCACCTGATAAAACAGGGGGATTATAGTATTCACCATGTTCAAGTAATATAGTCTTCAATAGCCAATGAAGACGACTTCAATAGCCAATGAAGACGACTTCAATAGCCAATGAAGACGACTTCAATAGCCAACGAAGATGACTTCATTGGCCAATGAAGACGGCTTACTTTTTAGAGTGACTTTTTATTGATTTCCGTAGATACGTTTTCTCACTGTATAAACTGTAAAAAGGTAGACGCACTATCCATTTTATGAAACGACAATAGTGGACCATAATAGCTCTTTTCTTTTTTCCTAACTGGGAAAATATTTTTCTCCAACTAGGAAAATAAATTGAGCCAACCTGGCTCAACGGATTATTCATGGGGATTGAAATGTTATTAAAACTTTTTGCTACCTTTGTCATATGGTAGATTCAACGCTTAGAGGTATAAGAGATGAAAAATTCTTCCTTTTTAGACTTGCTACAATCTACGGATATCCCCATGAATAATCCGTTGAGCCCTACCTTATCACCCTGCCTTAGGGCGAACGGTCAGGTTCCGAAGACGAAGACTCACGCACAAAACATGCAACACAAAAAAAAGCAATCTCCGTAATGGAGATTGCCTCTATCATTGTTCCCGCTATAGCAAAAGGGAATTCTTGTTTGCAAGATTATTATGCCAGCTTGTTGATATACTTAGCCAGACTTGACTTCAAGTTAGCAGCCTTGTTCTTATGAATAATATTGGTCTTTGCCAATTTGTCAAGTGCCTTCTGTACTGAGGGATACATCTCTACTGCAGCAGCTTTGTCTGTAGTGGCACGCAACTTACGAACAGCATTACGCATGGTCTTAGCGTAGTATCTGTTGTGAATTCTTCTTTTCTCCGCCTGACGGATTCTCTTAAGAGCTGATTTGTGATTTGCCATTTCTTTTTATAAATTAAAAGTAAAATGTGAAGTTTGATGTGGTATGGCTTAGTTGACCTCGCACCTTTCTCCACCAAATTTGTAGTCCCTAGGAGAGTCGAACTCCTCTTTAGAGAATGAAAATCTCTCGTCCTAACCGATAGACGAAGGGACCTTACCTTCGGCCTTAGCCCGTGCTATTAAGACAAACGTCTCAATTGCGGTTGCAAAAGTAGGGCTTTTTATTCAACCAACCAAACATTGCAAAAGAAAAATGAGAAAAAAGATGCAAAAAAGACTATTTTTTTGCGTAACTTTGGTCTAAGAAACATGAATAAAGCGGTATGACAGAAAAAACTTGGGGTATTGTGTTGCGCAGAATAAGATACAACGACACGGGGGTTATCGCTGACATATTCACCCATTCGAGAGGGACTGTTAGCTTTGCGGTAAAGGCAGCCAAAAGCGGTAAAGGGAGAACGAGAATGCAACTGCTCTCACCCCTAAACCTAATGGAAGTATCGTTCAGATGGAGACAAGAGAAGGCCCTACAACACATTGACGAGATGCAGTCTGCCATGCCCTTCAGCACCCTACAGACAGACCCCATAAAGACTTCGCAGGCCCTATTCATACAGGAGTTTCTCTACCATGCCTTGAAAAACGAGGTGAGAAACGAGCCGTTGTTTCGATACCTAAGAGAGAGTCTGCTGTGGTTAGACAAGCAAGCAGAGGGATGTGCTAACTTCCACATAGCATTCATAGTACAGCTCACCAAGCATCTGGGTATCGAACCATACGTGACAGACTGGAAGGCTGGACGGATTTTCGACTTGAAGGAGGGAATCATGACAGACGAAGTGCCTACTCACAGATTCTGGATACAAGCAGAAGAAGCTGCATTCATCCCAAAAATAACAAGAATGACATTACGCAATATGAGATTCTTCAGACTGAACCGCACTCAGCGTAATGCCATTCTGGATGGTTTAATCACCTATTATCGTCTGCACGTGCCCGAATTTCCAGAACTGAAGTCACTGGAAATTCTGAGAGAAGTGTTTAAGCCAGCAACTCCTTGACCATAGCACTAATGGCACGTCCCTCCGCACGTCCGGAGAGTTTTTTCGTGGCAACGCCCATCACACGTCCCATATCTCGAGCACTGGAGGCACCCACCTCTGCAATGATTTGCTGAAGCTCAGCCTTCAGTTCATCAGCAGAAAGCTGTTTCGGAAGATACTCCTCAATGACAGCCACCTGTGCCAGCTCCTCATCGGCAAGATCCTGACGTGACTGGGCAGTATAGATAGCTGCTGTGTCGCGACCCTGTTTAGCCAGTTTAGCCAATATCTTCAGCGCTGTCTCATCACTCAGCTCATCATTGGCACCAGGGGCAGTCTTAGCCTCAAGAAAACATTTCTTCACTCCGCGAAGTGCCATCAGGCGCACTTTGTCCTGTGCTTTCATTGCAGCAATAATATCGCTGCTGATTTTTTCAAACAACATTTCTTTTTATTTTTATCAGTCTTTTTGTTCTCTATTTCTCTTTCGCATCGTACCCAAATGGTGCTACTCACCATCCGAAGGATAGTCTGAGGAGGTATAATTCTTAATCTTGTTAAGCTCCTCCAACGAGCGGCTACTGGTTGGCGAAGATGCAACCATGCTGATAACATCCTCATCATCGAGTTCATTATCACGGAAAATATGACAATGGAACTTATGTCTCCTCTTGGGTTGGTTGCCCTCACCACCATAATAAGTGATAAAGCGTTCCCTCTGTCTCTCAGCATCCTCTTCATCGGTCTCAGGAGTAGTTTCTACGACAGGTTCCATACGGTCAGCAGGATATTTCAGTTTGAAACCAGAAGCCAAGAGGGTAATCTTCACCTTATTACCCAAAGTACTGTCTGTATCAATACCAAATTTGGTTTGCACCATCTTGCTAAATTTCCCCATGAACTCATGCACCTCGTTCATTTCCTCCATCTTCAGAGGCTCGTTGCCATCCCCATCGTTGAAGGTAATCTTCAGCAACACCTTTTTTGAATTGAAGATATCATTGTTATTAAGAAGAGGGCTATTGAGTGCCATCTCGATGGCTTTGCTTACACGACGTTCTCCGTCTGCCTCGCCTGTGCTCATGACTGCCACTCCACCATTATGCAGCACCATATCCACATCGTTGAAGTCGAGATTCATGATGCCATGCATGGTAATAATCTCTGCGATGCTCTTGGCAGCAATACAAAGCGTGTCATCAGCCTTGGCAAAGGCATTTACCATAGAGAGGTCTGGATAAATCTCACGCAGACGTTCGTTGTTGATAACCAGCAAAGCATCCACATACTTAGCCATCTGTTCCACTCCATCCAGCGCCTGGTTGATTTTAGCAGTTCCCTCAAACACGAAAGGTATGGTGACGATGCCAACAGTAAGAATCTCTGCTTCACGTGCACATTTTGCCACAACAGGACCTGCACCTGTACCTGTGCCTCCTCCCATACCTGCTGTGATAAACACCATCTTGGTGCCATCATTAAGCATACGGCGTATCTCATCAATACTTGCCTCAGCCTTTTCCCGTCCTACCTCGGGCTTATTGCCAGCACCCAGTCCATCGCCAAACTGCAGTCTGTTAGGCACAGGAGAAGCATCCAATGCCTTGGCATCTGTGTTACACACCACGTATGAGACATCATGAATACCCTGACGGTACATATAGTTGACGGCATTGCCACCGCCTCCACCAACGCCTACCACCTTGATGATAGTCTCCTCGTCAGACTTTTTGATTCCAGGGAAACCAAAATCTATGCCAGAGGAAACGATTCCTGTATTGTCGTTCTTATCCATTATGCTATTTTGTAATTGTTCTATTTCTCAAGTGATACTTGTTTCTTGTTCTCTCTCGTCTACGTCTGGAGACAGTCTCTAACCGAGCCTCACTCGTTTCCACGTTCTTCATCGCCCTCTTCCTCGAGCATACCTTTGAAAGCGCCAAAGGCACGACGGAACTTATCAGCAAGGCTACCATGTTTCTTACGAGGCTTCTGCTCTGTCACCACAGTCTGTTTGCCATCCTGCTCTTGCTGAACTGGAGCGTCAGCTGTTTCTGTCTGTTGCGTAGACTCTTCTGTCCCACTTCCAGCAGGAGTCTCATCAAGTTCCTCGTCTGGGAAGAGCTCGCCAGAAGTTGTCTGGGATTTCTCCATAACACACGACTCCTTACCACAAAGCAGCAGAGAGAGCAAAGTGCCCAGCGAATCCTTATCCACTGCGCCACAATCTGAAGCAAACGTAATGCCCGAGGGCACACCCTTGTGAACACGTACCAGTTTGGGAGTATTAGTATACTTGCTGAATGCTGTAGACAACTCCGCCATACGACTGCCACCGCCCGTAAAGATGATACTGGAGAACTGATTATTGCAATACGGGCGAATGTGCTCCCATACGTTTGCGATAATCTCTTGATAACGCGCCTCAACAATGCCCATAAGTGTCAGTTTGCTAATACTACGATCATAACTGAGTTTCAGCATTACATCACCAGACTCTTCGCCTTCCTTTGGGTCGGGGCAATAGGCTGTGCCATACTTTCGTTTCAGATTCTCTGCCTCATCAGTCTCCGCACCAGAAAGCACAATATCTGCAGTGGCATTGTTTCCGCCAAGAGGAATGACAACCATATGGCGCAAAGTATCCTTTGTATAGACAGAGACCGTGGTGGTTTCTGCACCGATATCCACAAGGGCACAACCAGCTCTACGCTCAGAGTCCGTCAGAAGTTTCTGTGCCAAGCATAGAGGAGCGATAAGCAGGTCTTCCTCTGCAAGACGAAGTCCTGCACGTTCGACACACTGTTCGATGCTATCTCTTCGACGTGAATTGGCTAACACATTTACAAAAGTAGCCTTTATAATCTCCGCCTCCATGCCTACAGGGGTAGTCACCCCATTGCGGTTGTCGATGCTATACTCCTGAGGAACGGCTTGCAGAATCTCCATATTAGGATATTGCTGCGCACGGTTCATATCATCAATTCTCTGTATGACGGCATCGGTGATGATAGACTTTTGGGTCTGAGGATAAACAATAGGATTCAAGGCTGTATGAAGCGATTGTCCACCGAGTCCCACATAAGCCTTGGTCACCTGCATATCCAAGCGATCAGACAACTTGCGCGTTACGTTTTGTATAGCCTGTGTCGTACGGTCAATATTATCCACCGCACCTCTATGGATAGCATAGGCATCAGACTCCTGAGCCACTGCCAAGACGTGCATAGTACCGTCCAGCTCACGACGACCAGCGACGGCGCGTATGGCTGTAGACCCAAGTTCCACCGCCACGATGATGTCTTTATCTATTCCCATATCTTATATATTATTTTATTATTCATGAATTTGTCTGTCACTTGGTGCACACCACCTGATTGTCATACGTGAGGTTGATGGTACGATACTTATTCCAACCCACCTGAGGCATTCCGTATTCATAAAAGACCTTCAACCTATGGAGTTTCTCGCGAAAATGTTCCACCGAGCCCAGTATCACCGTATGGTCCCCTACCCGAGGCACGAGTTCTACCTGCCTGTCTGAAGTCACATATATTTGTTCTATCTGGCGATTCCAAAATTCGTCAGCATAAATATAAGAAGCCAGAGGAAGAAGTGAACGACAAGCAAAGCTTCTGGTCAGATATCCCGAAGCCAAACAAAGGTCGGGTTTGGTCTGTCCTGCCGGCATGACGCTACCATTGTCTGCAACAAAATATTCATCTCCATTGGATTGGAGAACATGTAACACTGGACGTTGCGGACTCACATCTATGCAAAGTACCCCCGTAGAAGTATAATGAGAGGAGGAGTTGCTAACGTAAGGCGCATTACATATCAAACTGTCTATCTGTTTCAGATTGATGTCAGAAATACGCATGCCCTTTGGCGAAAGATGATGCTTGCTGAGAATGCCCTGCACATACTCCACGGTCACCAGGCTGCCAGGAACGCTATCAGAAAGACTGATACGCACATCGGTACACACCTGTTTCTCTGTAGGACTGGCAAAGCGAATCACCGCCCACACCAAATAAGCAGTAATGCCAAGTAAGAGTATGGCTTTTATGGCAATTTTCATTTCTTTTCTGTCAGTATATCTGTTATCTGATCTGCATAATTCTCAATATCACCAGCTCCGAGAGTGACCAGCACATCAAAACCACCTTGGCGAACAATATCACATATCTCATCCTTAGTGCACAGTTGCTTCTTAATGCCCTGTCGCAGATTGTCATAGATAAGTCTACTCGTCACACCTGGTATAGGTTGCTCACGTGCTGGATAGATATCCACGATGGCAACATCATCAAGAAGAGACAGAGCGTCTGCAAAATCCTTATAGAAATCGCGCGTACGTGTATAAAGGTGGGGCTGGAAGATAGCCTTGATACGTTTTCCTTCATACAACTGTTTGATGCTGAGTATACTCTGACGTATCTCTGCAGGATGATGAGCATAATCACTCAAATAGACCATATGGGGTGTCTTGACACGAAAATCAAATCTTCGGTCCACACCGCTGAATGTTGACATTGCCTGACGCACCTCATCCTCTGTGGCTCCACCAATCTGTGCCAATGCCATAGCTGCTATTCCATTCTCAATATTAACAACCACAGGAACCCCAAGACGAACATCCTGTATATTATAGAAGGGTGAGACCAAGTTGAAAACGATTTCACCCCCACCTATCCGAACATTCTCTGCATGAAAATCACCCTCGTCACGACTATAGGTATAGGTGGTGACACCTGGTTGTACATCGGGTTTCATCTTGAGTCCTGTATGCAGTATCAAATAGCCTCCAGGTACGATAAGATGGCTATAATGCTGGAAACTCTCAAGATATGCCTGCTCTGTGCCATATATATCCAGATGGTCTGCATCTGTAGCCGTAATAACACTGGCATAAGGGCGCAACCAATGGAAAGAACGATCGAACTCATCAGCCTCTATCACTACAAAGGGGCTCTTCTTGTTCAAGATATAATTGGTGCCATAGTTTTTGGTGATGCCGCCCAAAAAGGCATTACAACCAACATGACTCTGATGTAGGATGTGAGCAGCCATACTGCTGGTGGTAGTTTTGCCATGGGTACCTGCCACACAGAGTGCTTTGAGCGACTGGCTCAATGTGCCAAGCACCTGGGCACGTTTCTCCACCGTGAATCCATTATCACGGAAAAAAGTCAGTTCTGTATGCGTAGAGGGTATGGCTGGAGTGAAAACAACCAAAGTGCTTTCTGGTGATAGAAACGCTTTGGGAACAAGCGACATGTTATCCTCATAATGAACCTGCGCACCCTCTTCTTCCAACTTACGTGTGAGTGAGCTTGGAGTCTTGTCATACCCCCCTACCTGCACACCAATATGCAGAAAATATCTGGCAATGGCACTCATACCTATACCACCAATGCCTACAAAGAAAACTGCTTTAATATCCTTAAGTTCCATATCTTCTATCTATTCTATCTATCTATTTCTTCCTTACCAATTTCAACACTTCTTGTGCAATCACTCTTGCAGAATCCTTATACGCCATCTCGTATGCATTCTTACTCAACGCCTGCAACTTCTCAGGCTGCATGACAGTCTTCAGTGCCAAAGAGACCAAATCATGCGGTGCATCCGCATCCTTCACATAAAGTGCCGCCCCTCTATGAACAAGAGCCATAGCATTATGCGTCTGGTGATCTTCTGCGACATTAGGACTGGGAACAAGGATACTGGGCTTCCCCAACAGACACAGTTCGCTAATGCTACTTGCTCCTGCACGACTGATAACTAAGTCAGCTGCTTTATAAGCCTGATCCATACGACTGATAAAATCTGTAACATACAGGTTCGTAGGTTTACCCTTTGTCTGCAACTCGCTGGCAATATAATCGTGATAATAGCCTCCTGTCTGCCAGATAAACTGCACAGGAGAAGAAGCAATACTATCAAGAGAACCAAGGACGCTTTCATTAAGCGTACGCGCACCAAGGCTTCCGCCAATAAGTAATATGGTAGGAACCGCAGGATTCAATCCAAACGCCTTAGAAGCTTCTTCACGCGAGAGAGAAGTATCAAGCAAGTTCTGACGTACAGGATTACCTGTAAGCAGTATACGATCTTTGGGGAAGAATCGTTCCATCCCCTCATATGCGACACATATACAACTGGCTTTTTTAGCCAGAGACCTATTGGTAAGACCAGCAAAGCTATTTTGCTCCTGTATAAGACAGGGAATGCCCAACTCGTATGCAGCATTGAGTGTTGCCGAACTGGCATATCCACCAACGCCTATGGCAACATCAGGACGAAACTCCTTGAGAATCCTCTTGACCATATGCTTGCTTTTCAAGAAATCCCAAAGAATACGAATATTACCTAATCTCCATAAGGGACGCAAAAGACCCTTCACGGGCAAACCGACAATACGATAACCAGCCGCAGGAACACGCTGCATCTCCATCCTGCCCAATGCGCCGACAAAGAGTATTTCCACATCGGGACACATTTCCTTCAAAGCATTGGCAATACTCACTGCTGGGAATATATGCCCGCCAGTGCCTCCACCACTTATAACAAACTTCATCTTCTCTTTCATTTTACTTCACTATCTGCGCCATCTACCTTCTTGGCAGTTCGGCTGACACTCAATATCATACCCACACAAATGCAATTGACCAATGTGCTGGTACCTCCTCTACTGATAAGCGGAAGCGGTTGCCCTGTAACAGGAAAAGCTCCCGAAGCTACAGCCATATTGACCAACGCTTGCATCACAATCATAAGTGCAAGTCCCATAACCAAGAATGACGGGAAATAAGACTTGCATCGGGAAGCGATCTTCATACATCGCCACATAAAGAAGAAATACAGGAACATGACAGCGACCCCACCAGCCAATCCCATCTCCTCGATGATAATGGCATATATAAAGTCTGAATACGCCTGAGGTAAGTAATCTCGTTGGCGAGACTTGCCAGGTCCCTTCCCAATGCCATGCGATGTAGCAACAGCAATACGTGCGTGTGTGACTTGTATATTATCCGTAATATCGTAATCCTTAGGATCAGCAGGCAATTCGTTCTTATCCGTTATGCGATGAACCCAAGTGGGCAGACGATGAAGAAACTTGCCATCTGTCTGTGACCATTCATGCAACGTATGCTCAGGTATACTATATGCAAAAGCAAGCCCCGACACACCTATTGCGATAAGACCAGCAGCGACTATCGCAAGTATCTTGGCACGAACCTGTGCATAAAAGCTCATACCAAAGATAATCATAAAGATAATGCCAGCCGTAGACAAGTTCTCTGGAGCTATCAGTATCATGACAATAGTCAATGCTACCGCAGCAATCTTAACAGCAATATTGCGCACGCCCTTCTCGTCACGTGAGGAAGCATAGATAAAAGCCACGAAAGTAATCAGTGCCAACTTGGTGAGTTCACTCGGTTGGAAAGTAATAAAGCCCAATCTAATCCAACGTCCTGCACCATTGATCTTACCAGAGAAAAAAGCTATTATCTGCAACGCTATGGCAAGGAAGAAGCCTGCCGTGCCAAGAATCTTATACTTATTGCATGGGATACGGCTTGACAGCCAAGTAAGCACAATGCCAGCAGCCCAATAGCCGCCATGATAGACAATAGGCTCCCAATAACTGGACTTGGACCCGAAGCTCATCGTGCTGCTGGCACTATAAACCTCCACCAATGATATCATACAAAAGAGCACAAATACCATCCAGATTCCAGGATCACCCTGCATCCATCCTGTCAGACTAAAGTTATTGTTCAGTTTCATTGAATTGATAGACATTTTAAAACCATCAGACGCTATCAGAGTGCACGCACTAAAGCCTTGAACTGATCGCCACGATCCTCCATATTGTGGAAGAGGTCGAAGCTTGCACAACATGGACTCAAAAGTACCGTATCACCAGGTTTTGCCATAGACGCACATGCCTGCACACAATCCTTCATGCTGTGTGTGTCTGCTACGGGGATTCCCATACCATCAAAGAAGGCATGCAACTTACTGTTGTCAGCGCCCAGATACACAAGGCCCTTGCACTTCTTCTTTACCAAATCCTTGATGGCATTATAGTCATTACCCTTATCCTTACCTCCCAGAATCAGAATAGTGGGAGTGGTCATACTCTCTAATGCATACCAGCAAGCATCCACGTTGGTCGCCTTTGAGTCATTGATATATTGTACCCCACCCACACGGGCAACCTTCTCCAAACGATGTTCGACGCCTTCGAAATCACTTAGACTATGCTTGAGCGACTCATCGCTGATACCGCTCAAATGAGCAGCGATGCCCGCTGCCAGGCTGTTGTACATGTTATGTTTTCCACTCAAGCTCAATTCCTCCTGCTCCATATTGAAAGGAGTGGGACGTTCGAGCACATACTGTCCATCAGCGATATATCCAATCATGCCTTTCTTCTCCAAAATACTGAAAGGACACATCTGAGCTTTGATTCCGTATTTCTTCAATTCCTTCTTTATCACAGGATCATCTGCCCAATAGACAAAAGCATCATCTTCCGTCTGATTTTGCAGAATACGCATCTTGGCATCGGTATAGTTCTGCATAGAGTTATTATAACGGTCTAAGTGGTCGGGAGTGATATTCAGCAAGATGGCTATATTAGCCCTAAACTTATACATATTATCCAGTTGGAAACTGCTCAACTCTATGATATAATAGTCGAAGTTTTTACCTTCCGCTATCTGCAATGCAAGACTACGTCCTATATTACCTGCCAGTCCCACATTGTAACCAGCCTCACAAAATATATGATAGATAAGACTAGTGGTTGTGGTCTTGCCATTTGAACCCGTCACACATATCATGCGTGCATGGGTATATCGACCAGCAAATTCTATTTCGCTGATGATAGGTATGCCAGCCTGACGAACCTTCTCCACCATAGGAGCATTCTCTGGGATGCCAGGGCTCTTGACAACCTCTGTAGCATTCAATATCTTGTCTTCTGTATGATGACCCTCTTCCCATTCTACTCCATACTGGTCAAGCAAAGTCTTGTAATGTGGCTTTATCTGTCCGAAATCACTCACGAACACATCATAGCCCTTTACCTTGGCCAGAGCCGCAGCTCCAACCCCACTCTCAGCAGCACCTAATACAACTATTCTTTTCATTGTATATAATATTGTATCTATATGAACCTATTTTGGTCTGATTACTCTCTCAGCCTTTTCTATCTTATTTTCAAAGTCACTATCGTCAGCGCAGCCATGATAATCGTTATAATCCAAAAGCGAACGGTAATCTTGGACTCCAACCAACATCCCTTGGGCCAGTTGATCAGAATCCTGAAATCAGCAGGCAACTGGCCAGGTTTGATTCGAAAGGCATCATGTATCGGAGCACGTTTGAACACTCGCCACTTCTGACCGCGCTTGTTACCCATCTTTGCCACTTGTGTTTGCAGCAGGACACTTACGCTCTCCACAAAGAAGACAAAGCAAAGCAAAGGCAAAAGCAACTCTTTGTGGATAATGATTGCCACAACAGCTATGATACCACCAATAGCAAGACTGCCTGTATCGCCCATGAAAATCTGAGCAGGATATGAGTTGTACCATAGGAAACCAACCAAAGCTCCGACAAAAGCACACAGGAAGATAACCAACTCCTCACTACCTGGAATGTACATTATATTCAGATAACTGGCAAACTGTATATGGCTACTCACATATGCCAGGATACCCAAGGCAAGGCAGATGATGGCAGAATTGCCAGCACACATGCCGTCCATGCCATCATTCATATTACTACCATTGCTAACTGCCATCACCACGAAAACAGTCATAAACACAAAAAGCACCCAGCCCGCAGCAGTACGATAGCGTCCGAGGAAGCTCATCACTCCAGAGTAGCTCAGATTATTGTCTTTGACGAAAGGAATGGTAGTAATAGTACTTTTTACAGGATCACTCTTATGTACGACCACACTTGCCACACCAGTACGTTCCATCGTTACATTCTCACGTATGACAGCATCTGGACTCTGCCAAAGAGTTACGCCAACCGCCAACCCAAGCAAAGCCTGCCCTATCAGTTTATAGATAGGCTTTAACCCATCTTTCGTAACTTTCATCTTGATATAATCATCAACAAAGCCTAACGCTCCCAACCAAATCGTTGTCCCCAACATCAGCAACAGATAAATGTTGCGCAGACGTCCGAATAACAAACAAGGAAGCAGCGTGGCTAAGATGATAATGACACCTCCCATGGTAGGCACACCTTTCTTCTCCACCCCATAAGGGTCTACAGAGGCATCACGCTGAGCCTCATTCCCTCCATGCCTATGCATCCACTGGATGAAATACTGTCCAAACCACATAGATATGAGCAGACTAAGCACAAGTGTAAGCAAAGAGCGAAATGAGATATACTGCCACATGCCAGCACCACTCACGCCAAATTGCTCCAAATATCTAAACAGATAATATAACATTTCCTGTATGTCTTATATTAAAATGTACATATACGCGCAAACGCGCAAACATTTATTATTATATCCCGAATGCCTCACGTATAACCTCATGGTCATCAAAATGATGTTTCACACCTTTGATTATCTGATAGTCTTCATGACCTTTTCCTGCCACCAGTATCACATCTCCGGGCTTCGCCATCATACAAGCTGTACGTATAGCCTCTTTGCGGTCTACGATACTTAAAACACTCCGGCGTTGCTCCTCGTCAAGACCAGCCAACATGTCGTCAATAATAGCTTGGGGTTCTTCGAAACGTGGGTTGTCACTTGTAATAATGACATGGTCACTATTCTTTACAGCCTCTTGCGCCATAATAGGACGCTTGCCACGATCTCTATTGCCTCCTGCCCCACACACGGTCCAGCACTCACCTTTATGCTGCAAGACATCGTTGATAGTCTGAAGCACATTTACCAAAGCATCTGGGGTATGAGCATAATCAACAATTGCAGTCACTCCCTTAGGAGAACGGATAGACTCAAAACGACCGTTGACAGGCTTCATGGCACTCAACTCTACGAGTGCTTCTTGTGTATCTACGCCAAGCATTACCGCTGCCGCATAAACAGCCAACAGATTGCTGACATTGAAACGACCTACGAATTGTACACTTACCTCACGCCCATCTATCTCCAAGTTCATACCCTCGAAGCTCTCCTCCAAGATGCGTCCTTTGAAATCCGCAACACCTCTGACAGAATAAGTCTTTATCTGTGCCGCTGTGTTCTGCACCATTACCATACCGTTCTTATCGTCAGCATTTGTGATTGCAAAAGCCCCTTTGGGAAGTGCGTCGAAGAAAGCCTTCTTCGCATTGCGATAGTTCTCGAACGTCTTGTGATAGTCAAGATGGTCGCGTGTAAGATTCGTAAAAATTCCTCCAGCGAAATTCAGACCGCCAATTCTATGTTGTGCCACACTATGGCTACTCACCTCCATAAAAGCATACTGGCATCCCTCATCAGCCATCTGACCAAGCAGATTGTTCAGGGTGACAGCATCTGGTGTGGTGCACTCAGTGGGAATGGGTTGGCCATCAATATAATTGCAAACAGTACTGCAAAGCCCACACTTATAGCCCATACGGCGAAACATATTATACAGGACCGTGGCTATGGTGGTCTTACCATTCGTACCCGTTACTCCGATAAGTTTCATCTTATGGGTAGGATTACCGACAGATGCCGTTGCTAAAGGGCCTACAGCCAACTCTGTGTCAGTATAGACCATGTAAGTAACATCTGCCGAGAGTTGTTCGGGAAGTTGCTCACAAGCAACCACAGTAGCCCCTTGGGCTATTGCCTTTTCTATATAATCATGTCCGTCGACTTGAGTTCCCCTAAGTGCGACAAAGACATCGCCCTCATGAATCTTTCTGGAGTCTATCTGCACACTCTTTATCTCTCTATCCGCATCACCCACTATACGTAAGGGTTTGCAATCATTGATTAGTTGACTCAGCTTCATCTTCGTTTGCCTTATATATAATATATAATGTATATTCTCACTCTAAGGTCAGATTTATGGTCTGTCCTTTTACCACTTTAGTTCCTGCAGGAATGCTCTGCTTGCATACACGTCCCTTTCCGTTTATGCGCACCCTCAAGCCAAGTTTCTGCACAGAACCAACAGCATCACGTGCTCCCATACCTGTCAGGTCTGGTACATGCCCCGCTGGAATAGAATCGGCTGATGACTCAGTCAACTTCTCGCCAGAATCAAGCATATCAAGCACCTGCTGGGCTTCTCTTATATTTCCCTTCGCCACTTGAGGCATCTTTACACGAGCAGTATCAGCCGCACCGCGAATATCACGATACATATCCTTTGTCATCAGATACTGGGATATTTCGCAGAACACGGGACCACACTGTCCACCTCCAGAAGCAGGAGTTCCCCTTTTCACTATACATACCAGACAGCTATACTTAGGTTTCTCTGAAGGGAAATAGCCGCAGAAACTTACCATATACCTTACGGTTCCATTATGGTAGCCCCCACTCTCCGAAGCTATCTGGGCTGTGCCTGTCTTTCCACTTACTCGGAAACGTCCTCCATTCCTTCCTGCTGGTTTTCCCAATCCTTCTGGATTCATTACCACAGAATCAAGAATCTCATGTATGGCGTCCAAGGTGTGCCGACTACACATCTTCTCCTTTATCACTTCTACAGGAAACTCACGAACGACTTCTCCGTCCCTCAGTTCTTGTGTCACAAAACGTGGTTTCACCATACGTCCGTTGTTGGCAATTCCATTATAGAAGGTCAGCGTGCTGATGGGAGGAAGTTGTACCTCGTAGCCTATACTCATCCAAGGCAAAGCCGTCGCATACCAGTTGGTCCAATGCCTTCCTTCTTTCTTAGGATGACGTACTCGAGGTTCGCCCTTTCCTACGAAAGGAAGGTTCAGAGGAAGTCCTACTCCCAAATCATTCAATCCACGCACAAACTTATCTGGGTCATCATGATAGGCATTATCTATCAATCGGCTGACACCGATATTGGAACTCTTCATCAGAACTCGCGTGACATTGAGCATCCCATAACCACCCTTATGCCAATTGTGATCCTTCATCTTGCGTCCGTACATTGGCCACACGCCATTGCCTGTGTCCACACGAGTGTTCTTATTTATCTTACCATCCTCCATAGCCACCATGATGCTGGCTGTCTTGAAGGTTGAACCTGGTTCCATAAGATCGCTTACCACGCTATTTTTCATTTCGTAGTATTCACCATCAGCACCTCGCTGAAGATTCACAATGGCTTTCACATCGCCCGTAGCCACCTCCATCACCACAGCCATGCCAACCTCTCCATTAACCGTCTCCTCCTTGAGCTTGTTGCGGAGAGCACGTTCAGCCACATCCTGCACATCTATATCAATGGTGGTCTTCAGGTCATGACCGTCTTCCGGTTCCACGTCAACCAGACTTACTCGTCTGTCACGTATCTTGGTACGATGTTTAATGCCAGGAGTGCCTCTGAGGATGGTATCATAACTCAGTTCGAGTCCATTCTTGGCCTTTCCCGAATCTGGATACAAATCGCCCAAGGTACGTGCCGCAAGCGAGCCATATGGTTTCTCTCTTTTTACTACGACTTCGCCAAAGAAACCTCCCTTGAAACGTCCTGCCTTGAAAAGAGGAAGCTCACAGCACTTCCTGTACTGGTCGTAAGTAGCCATGCGAGGATAAATCCTGCAAGGACCAGGATAGCGACCATTTACCTTGTGCATACATCTATCCTTTGCATGCTGCAAGCGCAAACGGAACCAATCTGCAGAATAATCCGGGAAAATACGTGCAAGCCCCTTTGATATTGCTTCCACATTTTGCTCGAAAGTAGTGTCACGAAACTCCTGCGTCTTGGCACGCATCAGACTGTCGCGATCCTGCACGCGAAAATCAATATACAAGCGATACTCTGGCAACGAAGTGGACAAGACTCTCCCATCATCAGAGAGTAGATCTCCACGGTGCGCCTCAATAGGTATATTAGCGTTTACGAAACGTCGGTCCACCGCCTCCCAATAGTCACTAACAGGAGGAAGCATCGTCCGTATGGCTTTGCCCAATATATAACATGCGACAACTATCATACCAAAGAATATGATACGATAGCGTCCCACGGAATTACTATTCTTATTAGTCTTCATACACGTCATTTACTGATCTGTCAGCAGGAAAGGAGGTTCTGGGGTTGGCAACAAAGTACTATCTCCCATCGCTTTAAGTTGACTCTCAAGCTGACTCTGCCTGGTACGTCTGGTCAGTTCGCCTTCCTTAGTTAGGCAACGATACTTCCAGTCCTTCAGCGAATCGCCCAGCTGCTCCTCCCTCAGGATTTCCTGCTGCGCCTGGTAGCCGTTTGTCACATACAGAATCAGCCCACACAAGATGAGAATCAGTAAGGGGACTTGTTTCCTAAACCACGTTCCATCTATGCTAAGGGCAGAAAACAACTCGCGCAAATGCTGCACGCTATTATCTCCATCCTCATCATGAAGCATAGAATTCAGAAGCCTGGCTCCCTCACTTTGCTCCTCAGTATGGTTCTGCTCCATCACAGGGGCTTCCTGCCGAGTTTCATTCTGTTGTTCAGTATCTGTTGCCATTATCACTTCACTTTATCACAATTATCCTTGTTTCACAGCCACTCTGAGCTTTGCCGAACGGCTGCGCGGATTCTCTGCTTGCTCCTGTTCTGAGGGAACAGCTGGTTTGCTACTCAAAGGCTTCATCGGAGCATTAGACCTACCATAGATATCTGTTTCGACAACTCCGTCTTCGTTGCCACTTCTCATCACATTCTTCACCATTCGGTCCTCCAACGAATGATAGGTCAGCACAGAAAACCTGCCGCCCTCTCCAAGCACATCTATTGCCGCATGCAACATCTGTCTCAAAGCATCCATCTCACCATTCACCTCTATACGTAACGCTTGGAAGACACGCGCCAAGTCTTTTTTCTCACGATCTCGAGGCAGAAGCGGCTGCAGTATGAGAGCCAGTTGCCCTGTGGTTTGCACTTCCTCCTGCACACGAGCCTTCACAATAGCCGATGCCAACTTACGTCCGTTCTTCAGTTCCCCATAAAGATAGAAGACAGAAGCGAGTTGCTCCTCTGTATAGTTCTTCAGTACATCGCGTGCCGTACAACTGGCTTTCTGGTTCATGCGCATATCCAAGGGAGCATCTTGCCGAAAACTAAAACCACGCTCAGCAGCATCCAGATGATGACTGCTTACTCCCAAGTCTGCTAAGATACCATCCACATGCTCCACTCCATAATAGTGCATCCAATTTTTCAAGAAGCGGAAATTACTTCTTACAAAGGTAAACCGTGGGTCGTCTATTGCGCCACGTATAGCATCCAGATCTTGATCAAACCCATACAAATGTCCATTAGGACCCAAACGGCTCAATATCTCTCTACTATGCCCTCCGCCTCCAAACGTAAGATCCACATAAGTCCCATCTGGGCGGATGTTTAGCCCATCCACCGCTTGATGCAACATAACAGGTATATGATAAGTCTCGCAATTCATTTTTTCTTTTCTTTGTTTTTCCAGCGAAGAAGTGTAGCCACTCCACTTAGCGATTATCGCCCAGCTGCCCATCCGTATTCATCATCTGCTCCAGAGAATCCGCCAAAGAATCTGGCTCGGCAGTCAGTTGCTCAGCTGCCTTCCTATTCCAGATTTCTATGGTGTCATCCACTCCTATAAAACGGACCTCAGACTGGATATCCGCCTCTTCCAAATACCGACGAGGGATAAGGAGACGTCCACCACTGTCGAGCGTCACATCTTCCGCACCTGCCACAAACCTACGCAGGGCATCACGCCCCTGTCGGTCAAACATATTGGTACGCGCCACCAGCGAGTCTACCTGACGATTCCATACCTCGGCAGGATAAAGAACCAGGCAACGCTGAAAGACATCACGCCTCAGCACCAGACCCGTAGACTCCTCCCGAAGAAGAATCTTACGAAACGAACTCGGCACGAACACCCGTCCCTTATCGTCTAATTTTGCATCTATATTGCCTATAAATCTCACCTCGCGTACTTCTTATAATACGTATTTGATGCAAAGATAGGTAATTCCCCACAATTCCCCACATCTTTTCACAAATAATTTTTCACATTGTTTTTTTGTACAATTTCTTCAGCTTTTCCCAAAGAGAAACCCTCCACCACTCTAATGTAGTAAGTAGCACAACCACTTTATTTTACAACGCATTACATCATACTTGTAGAAGTTTTCCTTATAGTTCTCTTTCACGGTGGGGAGAATTTCATTAAATTTGCACCAGAAACTTACAAAAACGCTCATGAAGCCTCTACATTCCAAACCATCAAACACAAGAACAGCCTCACCTGCAGAAGACACATCTGACCACGTGACAGTCCGCAGTCTTTTCCTTATTGCACTAACCATGAGCCTGTGTCTGCTATTATGCAGCACAGCCGTCATGAGCAAGAAGAAAGACAAGCGTTCAATCGTACTCATTGAGACATCCGCTGGCAACATCAGAGTGGCACTATCTGACGACACACCTCTACACAGAGACAATTTCTTAACGCTTGCTTCCAAAGGCTATTACGACGGCACCCTCTTCCATCGGGTAATCTCTGGATTTATGATACAAGGAGGAGACCCAGACTCAAGAAATGCAACTCCCGACAAACAACTCGGAAACGGTGGACCTGGTTACACCATTCCTGCCGAATTCGACCTTCCTTACCTTTACCACCGAAGAGGAGCCTTGGCTGCTGCCAGAGACGGCGACGAGGTAAACCCTGAGCAAGAAAGTAGCGGAAGCCAATTCTATATCGTTTGGGGAAAAAGACAAACAGCTGCAGACATCCGAAAGGTAACAGCAACACTCGAAGAAAAAGGCATCGAGCTAACTTCACAAATGATTTCAGACTACGAAATGTACGCTGGCACACCACACCTCGACGGACAATACACCGTATTCGGAGAAGTCATTGAAGGACTTGACGTTGTAGAGAAAATACAAGGTGTAAAAACAGACAAGAATGACCGCCCCTTAGAGGACATCAAAGTAATCAGCATGAAAGTCGAGCAAATCAGCCCTCAAGCAGCACAAGCAAAACCACTTAGAAAGTAAGAAAAAAGGTGACATAAAGTGTACTCTTGGGGGACAAGGTAATCAACCAAGAAGAGACAAGTACAGCGGGCTATACGAGTCTCCATAACACAGCAAGACAAGAATGAGAACAAGAAAGCAAAGGTAGCCAAACTGATAAAAAGTAGGAATGACCAACAGCAAAAACAACTTATTGAACATCCCTAATAACAATCAAACATAATAGTCCATTTATTTTTTTCTAACTGGGAAAAAAATTTTCTCTAACTAGGAAAATAGCAGAGCCGTTTTCGTTTGAAACCTACTGCTCAAGGAGAGGGCGTATTGCGAAGCCGACTTCATAAGCCTACGAAGTCAACTTACTTTGCCCACGAAGACGACTTCACCGGGCAAGAAAGTTAACTTCACGGCTTCATATAAACAATCCGATGATTTGCGTCCGCCACCAGGTTTTATTGAGTGAGCCTAAACATCGGGATGAAAATACAAAATGGGACGACCCACACCGATTTGCAGTCCTATCACGACAGACAATCCCAAGTAAGCTCCCACAAGCAAAAGAATGCAATGTTTTTCTGAAATCTCAGCACTATCTTACCTAATTATAAAAGGAAAATGCGTAATTTTGCACTCTCATTGAGAGAGAGTGAAATCTACACAACGAATCAGAAAATAAAAAAGTACAAGATGGCTGAAACAAAAAAAATCCAGCGTGCGCTGGTTTCCGTATTCCACAAGGACGGACTTGAGGAAATATTACGTACCCTTCATGCTCAAGGAGTAGAACTACTCAGCACAGGTGGCACACAACAATTCATCGAGCAACTGGGCATCCCCTGCGCACGAGTAGAAGATGTCACCACCTACCCCAGCATTCTGGGAGGACGAGTAAAGACTCTTCACCCCAAAATTTTCGGTGGCATCCTAGGACGCCGCTCATTAGAAAGCGACCAACAGCAAATGAGACAATACGAGATTCCCAACATCGATCTTGTCATTGTTGACCTATACCCCTTTGAGGACACCGTAAAGAGTGGTGCGTCAGATGCCGACATCATTGAGAAAATCGACATCGGTGGCATCAGCCTTATCCGAGCAGCAGCAAAGAACTATGCCGATGTAATCATCGTTCCCTCAAAAGCTGAATACAAGCCCCTGCTGGAACTGCTTCAGAAAAACGGAGCGCAAAGCGAGGTGGAAGACCGCAGATGGTTTGCAACACGCGCTTTCGGTGTAAGTAGCCACTATGATACAGCCATCCATCAGTGGTTTGAAAGCAAGTAAGTCCGCACAGAGAAAAACAGCACAAATATAAGACTACACATTAGCAAAAAGCATATGAGTTGGTTTTCATTCAGCAAAGAAATGGCAATGGACTTGGGTACCGCCAACACCATCATCATCAGCAATGGGAAAATCGTGGTAGACGAGCCAAGCGTTGTAGCACTTGACCGACGCACAGAGCGCATGATTGCTGTGGGCGAAAAGGCCAAGATGATGTATGAGAAGACTAATCCTGACATATTAGCCATACGCCCCTTGGGAGATGGTGTAATTGCCAACATGAGTGCCTGTGAGCAGATGATGAGAGGTCTCATCAAAATGGTACACACAGGCGGATACTTATTCTCTCCAAGCCTAAAAATGGTAATCGGAGTACCAAGCGGCAGTACACAGGTAGAACTGCACGCCGTACGCGATTGTGCCGAACATGCAGGAGCAAGAGAAGTATACCTAATATACGAGCCCATGGCATCTGCCATCGGCATCGGACTAGACGTACTGGCTCCTGAAGGAAACATGATTGTCGACATAGGTGGTGGAAGCACAGAGATTGCCGTAATCAGTCTGGGAGGACTCGTTGTCAACAAAAGCTTGCGCATAGCAGGCGATGAACTGACAACTGACATCCTGGAATACATGGGACGCCAGCACAACGTAAAGGTAAGCGAAAGAATGGCTGAGCGTATCAAGATACACGTGGGTGCAGCACAGACAGACTTGGGCGACGAGGCACCTGAGGACTATATTGTATATGGTCCCAACAAGATTACAGGTCTGCCAATGGAAGTTCCCGTATGCTATCAAGAGATAGCCCATTGTCTGGAAAAAACCCTGGCAAAGATAGAAGCTGCCGTATTGGCAGCTCTAGAAGAGACTCCACCAGAACTTTATGCCGACATCGTGAAGAACGGCATTTGGCTAAGCGGAGGAGGTGCTTTACTGCGAGGACTCGGCAAACGCTTGAGCGACAAAATCAACATAGAGTTCCACGTGGCAGAAGACCCATTGCATAGCGTCGCAAAGGGTACTGGCATCGCACTAAAGAACATCCAGAACTTCTCCTTCTTGATGTAACAAACAATACACAAATACATTTTGGGAGAATTTACAAGTAGAATCCAAAGGTTTATCCACTGGGGAGTCTTTTTAATATTAGAAGCCCTCAGTGGATTCCTGCTTTTCCAATTCAACACTTACCAAGGAAGCGTCTGGTTCACTCAGGCCAACACCGTGGCAGCAAAGATTATGGAGTTGGAAGAGGAGGCTCTGTCATATATCCACCTGGCCAAGCAAAACCAATATCTGACCAGACAAAACGTAGTGCTGCAATACAACATGAGCATCATGCGTCAGCAACTGGACAGCCTCAGACACGAGCCCTCCTATACAGAACAAATAGAATCGCAAGTGACCAATGGTTTAAGGCTCATTCCTGCCAAAGTAGTCACAAACAGCATAAACCGCAAGGACAACTACATGACCATCAACGTTGGCAGACTTGATGGGGTAAAGCCAGAGATGGGAGTCATTAGCGGTACTGGAGTGGCAGGTATAGTAAGCCGGGTTACAGACCATTACTCACTGGTAATGTCTATACTCAACAGCCAGTCAAACATCAGTTGCAGACTGCGCGACACAGGATATTTCGGTTATCTGAAATGGAATGGAGGCAACCCATTACAGGCCTGCATGGATGATGTCCCAAGACATGCACAGGTGAGCAAAGGAGCCATCATCGAGACAAGCGGCTTCAGCAACGTATTTCCTCCAGGTCTATTCCTTGGACGAGTGGCACAAGTACGCAACAGCCCCGACGGCATGGCTTACAGATTAGAAGTGCAACTAAGTACAGATCTGTCATGTATAAGAGACGTATGTGTGGTCCAGTACGAAAGCCGCACGGAGCTCGACTCATTAGAGACTCACTAAAAGAAGCCACAACAATATGATACTGACACTACTGAAAAGGGCCTTTCAGATGCTCACACTGTTGGCATTACAGATTCTGATACTAAACCATGTCAGCTTCTGGGGAATAGGTACCCCCATGATTGGGGTACTCTTGTTGGCATACTTACCCATGAACACCTCACACACAGCTACCATGATATGGGGATTTCTCATGGGACTTATCACAGATATTTTTGCCAACACGCCAGGCATGGGTAGTGCAGCCATGACCCTAACAGCACTCTTACACTCCTTTCTGCTGCATCTGCAAGCACCAAAGGATGCTCCCGAAAATATGGTTCCTACCTATCACACAATGGGTACATGGAACCACATCCGCTTTGTCTTCACACTATTCCTGACCCATCACTTCGTTTACTTCGTTTTGGAAAGTTTCTCATGTGACCACATCATACAGACAGCCATTCACTTTCTGGCAAGTCTGCTAACGTCACTCTCTCTGGCCTATGCGCTCGAAACACTCCGAACCTCTCACAAATAAAGTTTCAGTCTGCGCTTTATGAAAGCAAACTACGAACTGGGAAAACGCAAATACGTACTCGGTGGCATTGCCGTCGGCATTGTAATCGTTTATCTGATAAGGCTTTTCGCATTACAAATGCTCAGCAACGACTTCAAGCGTAACGCAGACTCCAACGCCTTTCTAAAACGAATACAATACCCAGCGCGAGGCATCGTGACCGACCGCTACGGAAAACTGCTTGTATACAACCAACCAGCCTATGATCTGATGGTTGTCATGAACGAACAGATAGGAGTAGACACCGCCGACATCTGCCAAAGCCTTGGTATTACCACCGAATGGTATGAAAAACGAATGGAGGAGATAAAAGATCGTCATAGAAACCCCGGATACAGCAGCTACACGCAACAACTTTTCATGAGCCAACTCTCTGCAGAGGAATGCAGTAGATTCCAAGAGAAGATATTCAGATTTCCAGGTTTTTCCATTCAGAAGCGTAGTATACGACAATACAGGTTTCCTTATGCGGCACACATTTTGGGAGATGTAGGCGAAGTTAATCAGTCCGAACTGGATGACGATGAATATTATCGTAGGGGGGATTATATTGGCAAACAGGGAGTGGAACGCTCATACGAGAAGCAGTTACGCGGTGAGAAAGGCACCGAAATACTGCTTAGAGATGCACGTGGACGTATCAAAGGACATTACATGAATGGCCAATTAGACAACGCTCCCATACCTGGTAAAAACCTCACACTTGGTATCGACATTGACCTGCAAGCGCTTGGCGAACGGCTTATGCAAGGAAAGAAAGGAAGTATTGTAGCCATAGAGCCATCAACAGGAGAGATTCTCTGTATGGTTTCAAGCCCAACTTATGACCCAAGAATATTAGTAGGCAGACAACGAGGCAGAAGCCATGCGATGCTTAGCCAAGACACAAGACACCCCCTACTCAACCGCGCCATCATGGGTCAATATCCCCCTGGATCAACATTCAAAACAGGTCAAGCCCTCACATTCTTACAAGAAGGAATCATTACGCCATCCACCCCCTTCCCATGTAGCCATGGATTTCATTTCGGCCATTTAAAGGTAGGATGCCACGGTCACGCATCTCCCCTGCCTTTGGTGCCAGCCATAGCCACATCATGCAACGCATACTTCTGCTGGGGGCTTTACCACATGTTTTCCAATAGAACAAAATACAAAAACGTACAAGAGGCCATGACACGATGGAAAGACTACATGGTATCTATGGGCTTTGGCTACAAACTGGGAATTGACTTGCCAGGAGAGAAGCGAGGCATGATTCCTAACGCACAGTTCTACGATAAAGCATACAGAGGGAGTTGGAATGGGCTTACCGTCATAAGTATATCCATTGGACAGGGCGAAGTCAACCTTACTCCTCTTCAGATAGCCAACCTGGGAGCCACCATCGCAAATAGAGGCTACTACTATATTCCTCACGTAGTACAGAAAATACAAGATGAGAAGTTGGACACGCTCTATACGCGCAAACACCATACGATGGTAGAAGAAAGATATTACGAAACGGTTGTAGAGGGTATGCGACGCTCTGTACTCGGAGGAACCTGTCGTTCTGCCAACAACCCCTGGTATGAGGTATGTGGCAAGACAGGCACAGCGCAGAACCCTCACGGTCAGGATCACAGCGTATTCATGGGCTTTGCGCCACGCAACAATCCCAAGATTGCCATCTGTGTATATGTAGAAAACGGAGGATGGGGAGCCAACTATGGTGTACCTATCGGAGCACTAATGATGGAGCAATACATCAACCATCATCTCTCGCCTGCAAGTGAGCAGAAAGCCATACATTTCCAAAACAAACATCTGTACAACCCCACAGACTATGCCTCAGAGAGCAATTGACTCAAACACACACACGCCCAGATTACTTCAGTCTATTGACTGGATTACCATATGCCTCTACATGGCCCTTGTAGGACTGGGTTGGATTAGCATTTGCGGAGCAAGTTATGACTTCGAACAAGGTTACAACTTCTTCGACATCTCCACCAGAAGTGGAATGCAAATCATATGGATAGGAACATCACTACTGCTTGGAAGTATGATTCTCATGACGGATGACCGTCTCATAGAATCACTCTCCTATTCTGTATACCTATTCATGCTTGTTCTACTATTCATCACCCCATTTCTGGCACATGACATCAAAGGCTCAATGTCATGGATTAAGATAGGCAAGTTCAGCATCCAACCTGCCGAGTTTGCTAAATTTGCCACAGCCCTCTGCATTGCGAAGGTGATGAATTCATATGGATTTAGCATGAGTAAATGGAAAGACTTTCTGCTCTGTATCATGATTATCCTACTTCCGATGGTATTGATAGTAATGCAAAAGGAGACGGGAAGCGCATTGGTTTACGCAAGTTTCTTCCTGATGCTCTACCGTGAAGGAATGTCTGGAGGCATATTGTTTGCGGCTGTATCTGCAATCATATACTTTGTGGTAGGTGTGCGGTATTCAGAGGATTTTTTGTGGACGAATTCTCCCACGCCATTAGGACAAGCCCTTGTGCTTGCTATGATACACCTATTCACATCACTACTTTTATACACATACACACCCAATAAGCGTATCATACGCCACATTCTCTGGTATGGCTTGCTCGCTGAAGCCACAGCCCTACTCTTCTGCCAGTATGTCATTCCATTCGACATCACCTGGGTACAACTGGCTGTTTGCTCCATAATGATACTCTATATACTTTGGCTCTCAATACGCGATCAGCTTCTACGATATCTCTATATTGCTTTTTTTGCGCTGGGTAGTCTTGTCTTTTTCTACTCTGCCAACTTTGTCCTTAACAACGTAATGGAGCCTCACCAACAGACGCGCATCAAGGTGCTACTGGGCCTGGAGGATGATCCTCGCGGAGCTGGATATAATGTTATACAAGCCAAAATAGCTATCGGTTCAGGTGGACTCCAGGGCAAAGGATTCCTAAACGGAACGCAAACGAAACTACGATACGTGCCAGAACAAGACACAGATTTCATCTTCTGTACCGTTGGTGAGGAAGAGGGTTTCCTGGGTTGTACCGTCGTTCTTCTCCTTTTCTTGGCTCTTATCCTACGCATGATTCACATAGCAGAACGTCAGCCATATACCTTTGGACGAGTCTATGGGTACTGCGTCATGAGCATTTTCCTTTTCCACATCTTTATCAACGTAGGCATGGTACTTGGGCTCACACCTGTCATAGGCATCCCATTGCCCTTCTTTAGCTACGGAGGTTCCTCGCTTTGGGGCTTTACAATTCTGCTATTTGTCATGCTCCGTATTGATGCGGGAAGAAATCGAATGCACCGCATATGATGCTTTCAAACGCCAAACTATTCCCTATCATTTACAAAACACGTGCAATCCCAAGTCTGTGACAGCTGGGATAGACTCACGGCTCATCAAATGATACACATATACCTCTCTACACAAGCCAAGAGTATCAGACTGAAGAGGAAGTGATGGAGAAGTATATTCCAAAAGATCCTGCCCACGTCCCAACAGATTACCCGAACCGTCTGCCATGTTAATACAAAGAGTATCAACATGAAGCACGTGCTGCGAAGAATCCCTCTGCTCCAGACCTATCCATAGCTTGGTGTATGGAAAAGAACGAGTGACACGAAGGTTAGCTTCCATCTCCAGCAACCCTCCTCGCATATTTTCTGGCAAGCGGAAGACAAGAGAATCCTGCCTTCTCCAGCCTTCAGAGGAGAGAGGAAGAAAATGATGATATCGAGTAGACCCAACGCATGCCTGCAGAAAGGCTACCAAGAGTAAACAGCAGAAGTAACCACTCTTTCTCATGCCTCGCCACCTGCTTGCACGTCCTTTGCACCATTGTTACCCCCAGGGCGCTGTCCGCGCGGGCGATTAGGCCGATTGGGTCTGCGTCTGTTGGGGTTGTTTCCCTGATTCTGGTCGTTCTTCGGATTATGTTCCTTTCCAACAGTCTTTGCCTGAGTAGCGTTTTCTTGTGAATCCGATGGAGTATCCCTTTGCTCATTCTGTGCCTGAGGGGCATTCTCTTTCTGAGGCTTATTATTTTTTTTCTTCTTTTTCTTCTTTTTATCAAAACGATTCAAGTCCTCCTGAGTTGCCAGATCCAAAGGTCTTTCCGGCTCCTTACGTCCTCCCTCCTCTAATGTATCTGGCTTCTCACCGCGTTTGTTCATTTCAATTACGTCCATTGCACGCTCGGCTGTTACCGTCACAAGATTAGATGCCATACGCTTGTCTGTGGAGTAAGTGACCAAGCCTGCCAAAATATCGCATTTGAAGAAGAAATAGTCGCCCTCCATACTCTGCAGTTGTACGTCACGAGGGGGTAACTTACGATAAGCCTCTACATATTGATCCACCTCATAATTCATACAGCATTTCAGTTTGGCACACTGGCCTGCCAATTTCTGAGGGTTACGGCTTAGGTCTTGAAAACGTGCACTCCCAGTGCCCACACTCACGAAATTCTTCATCCAGGTAGCACAACAAAGTTCTCTTCCACAAGGTCCGAACCCACCTATTCTGCCAGCCTCTTGTCGAGCACCAATTTGCTTCATTTCTATTCTCACGTGAAATGCTTCTGCCAGCACTTTAATGAGCTGTCGAAAGTCTACACGTCCATCGGCTATATAGTAAAAGATTGCCTTGTTACCATCTCCTTGATATTCCACATCGCCAATCTTCATTTCCAGTCCCAAATCCTTGGCTATCTGGCGGCTTCGTATCATGGTTTCATGTTCCAAAGCCTTCGATTCCTCATACTTTTCTATATCTACAGGTCGCGCTTTTCGGTAGATGCGGCGTATCTCCTCATTACTCTTGAGATTAGCTTTCTTCATCTGTAGCGGAACAAGTTTTCCTGTCAGCGTGACAGTACCAATATCATGACCAGGATTTGATTCAACCGCAACCACATCTCCTTTTTCCAAAGGCAGGTTATTGATATTATGGAAATAACCCTTGCGGGTATTTTTAAACTGAACCTCCACCAAGTCCGTTGTCTCATTATTACCTGGTATGTCAGCCAGATAGTCATATACATTCAGTTGGGCATAATGACCTATGTGACAACCCCTTTTACAGAGTCCGCATCCTGCTCCACCACTCTTATATTTGCATTCCATATATATATATTATTGTCTGATTAAGATAATCATCTTTAGGGCAAGGTCAAAAAATACCATTCGGGGATTTACATTCTGTGCGATATCCCTTTGGGCAAGCGAGAACTCGTCCATGATGCCTATCACATTTTTTTCGTTGATAAAAGGTGCAAAACGTTCGCTAAAGTTTCTCTCTTCTTTTGTCTGATAAGAAAGTGATTCCGTTCGGAAATTGTATATAAAATTTTCCCTCAGCAGATGTTGAAAATGTGCGAGCATTCTTTTCTGAGATTCTCTGCCGAGTTCACTTACAGACTGAGACCACATGCGCAATTCTTTTATCTTACGTGCATAGCATAGGCGCATTAAGTTTACGAAATACACATGAAACTCGCTATCTTCATCCTTGGCTTCCACATGTTTAAGGGCTGCAGTATAGTTCCCCTGAGCAATATGTGCCGTTTCTTGAGCAACAGCAGTAGCAACACCCATGCGTTCGACTAAAGCCTTTGCGATGTCCGATTCCGCCAGGGGAGGCATCTGTATACGCTGCACACGACTCTGAATAGTACCCAACACAAGTTCTGGTTGCAGACTGACAAAGATGAAATGAGTGTGCTCTGGCGGTTCCTCAATAAGCTTGAGCAACTTGTTGGCAAACACATCATCCATTCGCTCAGGAAGCCACATGAGCACGACTCGACGTCCTCCGCGGCTTGGTTTCAGAGTCATACACTCCTGCAATCGATCACTTTCCTGTACGTAATAGGTTATCTGCTGATTTTCTGCCTTGATATCTGCCAACCACATCTCTACATCAAAATAGATGTTGTCCATAAGTTGCTCGCGCCATTGTGGCATATAGTCCACAGAAGTAGGTTTGTCTGTTGACTTTGCCTTATAGACGGGGAAGGAGAAATGTAAATCTGGGTGTGCCCATTCCGCTGTCATACGACAACTGTCACATGTCTGACAGGGTCCGTCTGCACCTGGATGCTCACACAGCAGATGACGAGCCAAAGCTAAAGCCATGGGCATAGCTCCCACTCCCTCATGTCCGCAAAACATCAAGGCATGAGGCACACGCGCTTCCCGAAACATGCGCAAAACATGTTCTTTGGTTTTTTGCTGACCTATTACATCATTATAAGTGATGGCTCGCATAATTTATCAAGGTAAGAAAGGTCCTGCAAGACATCAGTAAATCTGCTTTGCTATTTGGGCAATGCTATCCACTGCACTGACAGTATAGAAGTGAATGCTCTGCACATTATGTTGCATAAGCTGACGACACTGTTGCACTCCCCACTCTATGCCCACTTGTTTTATTTCCTCATCAGACTGACACTTGATGGCCTCGTGATAGAGTTCTTCGGGCAAATCGCAATGAAAAGTCTTGGGCACCATGGTCAATTGACTCAACTTGGCCAAGGGCTTGATGCCAGGAATAATAGGAATATTGATGCCTATTTGGCGAGCTCGTTCCACAAACTGGAAATACTTATTATTATCATAGAAGAGTTGAGTCACAGCATACTCTGCTCCCAGCTCCGCTTTCTTCTTCAGAACCGCCAGGTCAGACTCGATGTTTGCAGCCTCCTCATGTTTCTCTGGATAACAGGCCACTCCCAAATGAAACGCTTCTCCCTTAGCCTTCATTTCCGTACCATCCCAAAACCGTCCCTCATTGAACTGGTTTATCTGTTCGATCAACTCTGTGGCATGTGCAGGTCCGTCACCTGCTGGATGAAACGTATTCTCCTCCTTGGCTTTATCACCTCTAAGAACAAGCAGGTCATTAATGCTCAGAAACTGTAAGTCAATCAGCATATACTCCAAGTCCTCTCTATTATTGCCACTGCACACTATATGCGGAACCACTGGCAAATTGAACTTCTGCTGTATGGCAGCAGCTATGGCTATCGTGCCAGGCCTGCGTCGCACTCTCTGCCGTTGCATCAATCCGCCCTCTAATTCGCGATACACATACTCGCTACGGTGACTTGTAATATTCACATAAAGCGGATTATATTCTCTCAGCTGCTCTATCGTACGAAACAAGCCCCTTGTCCCATTGCCTTTCAAGGGTGGCAACACTTCGAAGGAGAATGCCGTTCCCTGATGGCTGTTTATCAAATCTATAACACTCATTTTCGGAATTCCAATAGTAGGTCAAAACCTATACTCGGGAAAAATGTCCCTATTTGGCTGTAAAATTACACATATTCCCGATATTCTGCAAGCAATAATTTCTGAAAAGACACCCGAAACACCCCACAATGTATTACAGAATACTTGACCATGTTTCTTGGGATACTTTTTTCGGGGATGTTTTTCTTTTGACAGAACCTCGAAAAGGAACCAAACATTTTCCTCCTGGTTTACATGCATTTCTATTGCCCTCTTTAGCCTATTTACTTGCCTGTGTGGATTAGGCGTAAAATAACCCCAGATTGACCATTAGAAGCAGAGGAAAATATGACGAAACTGGATTGCCGAGACTGCTTAGTCAGTACCATGTCCAGTACCAGTTAGGTGGTACTGCAGTTTTACATAGCTGGTACTGAAGTACCAGCCTACTGAAACTCCAGTACCAGCTATATGGTACTGGCAAAACTAACGGTATGGTTGCCGATACCTGTAGTATGCCTATCTCTCCAAGCATTACTCACCCATTAGACAACACACATATTTATTAAGCAAAAAGCCCCCTTGGCTTTGTACAACGTACATACCAAGGGGGAAATGAAATTTTCTTTTTTCTATTCAGGGCACTTGGCTATTTCCACTCAGGAATGCCAGAGCCACTTTCATAAGCTCCCATCATATGAATGCGAAAGAGTAGCGTGCTGTAAGCAGGAATGGCTGAAGAAGATTCCGACCCATAAGCAAGTTCACTGGGTATATAGACCATCCAATCATCACCCTTCACCATATACTGAAGCGCGGTACCGAACCCTTCGGTAAAGGCAGCTACTGCGCCTGTCTGTGGTGAGGCTGTCGCTGGATTGTACTCACCGTAATAGGTCTGCGTAAACACCGACATGCGACTTTCCAACTGATTATTTTCGTTCATATACTCTGTTGGCATAATCCATCCCCGAAAACTCAGCCTGACGCTATCTGTATATGTTGGGCTAAACGTTCCATCGCCACGTGTCAAAATACGGCAGCAGATACTATCTGTAAGTGGTCCTTGCTCATCAGCGCTACGCTGCAAGGTCTTATACATACGCCACACGCAGTGCTGCTCCCAATCATCACCATACTGAGCCTTTGCCTGAGTGATGGCTGTACGCGCAGAGTCAGCCACTGTAGTAAACCATTGGACATTTCTTGTCTGCCAGTTGTAATAAGGATTCCACTCATCAGAGGTTTCCTCGCACGAAGTAAGCAGACACGCTGTCCCCAACAGAACAGCTACGACAAAAACGAATGCCCTCAAGCAGCGATGTATGTTTACCATATTCCGCATTCCTTTACGCAAGTTTCTTAAGCAGAGTTTCTATGTTCACCTTTTCTCCAATCAGATTCTTCAAATCCTGAATGTTCACTCGTGTCTGTTCCATAGTGTCACGGTCACGCAGGGTAACGGTATTGTCCTCCAGTGTCTGCTGGTCCACAGTAACACAGAACGGGCAGCCAATAGCATCCATACGACGATAACGCTTTCCTATCTGGTCCTTCTCCTCGTACTTGCAATTGAAGTGGAAGCGCAGGTCGTTGAAGATTTCCTGTGCCTTCTCTGGCAGTCCATCTTTTTTGGTAAGAGGGAAGATGGCAAGCTTAATGGGAGCCAAGGCTGCAGGCAAATGAAGTACGGTGCGAGTCTGACCATCAGGCAATGGTTGCTCCTCATAGGAGTGGCACATCACAGAAAGGAACATACGATCCACACCTATTGATGTCTCAATAACGTATGGAGTGTAACTTTCATTGGTTTCTGGGTCAAAATACTCGATTTTCTTACCACTATACTTAGCATGGCTACTCAAGTCGAAATTCGTACGAGAGTGTATACCCTCCACTTCCTTGAAGCCAAAAGGCATATGGAACTCAATATCAGTAGCGGCATTGGCATAGTGTGCCAACTTCTCATGGTCGTGATAACGATAGTTTTCCGCACCAAATCCCAGAGCCTGGTGCCAGTTCATACGGATTTGTTTCCATTTCTTAAACCACTCAAGTTCTGTACCTGGTTTTACGAAGAACTGCATCTCCATCTGTTCGAACTCTCGCATACGGAATATAAACTGACGGGCTACTATCTCATTACGGAAAGCCTTACCTATCTGAGCAATACCGAAAGGCAGTTTCATACGACCAGTCTTCTGTACATTCAGATAGTTGACAAAAATACCTTGAGCCGTTTCCGGACGCAGATAAATCTTACTTGCCCCATCGGCAGTAGAGCCAACCTCTGTGCTGAACATCAAGTTGAACTGACGTACCTCAGTCCAATTTCGGGTGCCACTAATGGGACACGCGATCTCTTCATCAATAATTATCTGGCGCAGCTCAGCCAAGTCATTAGCATTCATTGCCTTTGAGTAGCGTTCGTGCAAAGCATCACGCTTTTGCTGATGCTCCAACACACGTGCGTTGGTAGAACGGAATTGAGCCTCATCAAAAGCATCGCCAAAACGTTTGCGTGCTTTTTCCACCTCTTTTTCTATTTTCTCATCATACTTGGCTATCTGGTCCTCGATGAGCACATCAGCACGATAACGCTTCTTGGAATCGCGATTGTCAATCAATGGGTCATTGAAGGCATCCACATGACCACTCGCCTTCCATGTAGTAGGATGCATAAAGATGGCAGCATCCAGCCCCACAATGTTTTCGTGCAGCTGCACCATGCTCTTCCACCAATACTGTTTGATGTTATTCTTCAGTTCCACACCGTTCTGACCATAGTCATAAACAGCGCCCAATCCGTCATAAATCTCGCTGCTTGGGAAGACAAACCCATACTCCTTACAGTGAGACACTATTTTCTTGAAAACATCTTCTTGCTGTGCCATATCTCTATGTATAATATTGAATTTTTATATCTTGAATGCAAAGATACGGTTTTTCTGTCAATAGGACAGCCCCATTGCACGCCGAAAATGCTTACCTTTGCAGATAAACAACACAACTTGGATAAATAAAACAGGTTAAACTATGGTTAAACACATCATTCTATGGAAATTGCGCGAAGAGCTGAGCGCAGAAGAGAAAAAAGAAGTGAAAGCTGGCATCAAGGCTGGCCTGGAGGGTTTGCAAGGCGTTGTACCTGGTTTGCAGAGTGTTCACGTCCAGATTGATGGCATATTGCCTTCGTCTACTGCAGACGTAATGTTAGACTGCACATTGGAGTCCGCCGAAGCACTGAAAGGCTACGCCAAGCATCCCGCACACGTAGAAGTGGCCAACACCAAAGTACGCCCCTACACAGCCTTACGTACTTGTCTCGACTTCGAACTATAATAACGATTTAAGGGCATCCCACTCCACCCTTCGATAGGCTCGGAGTAGGATGCCCTTAAAGTTTACAACCATCCATTATCTCGATACCAACTGACAGCAGCTTCCACACCACGTTCAAGCGGCCATTCAGGATTATAGCCGAAGTCACGTTTTGCTGGCTCTATATCACACTGCCAATTTCGCTGGCTCAAGATGTGATACTTATCCATATTGAGAGCATTCATGCGTCCTGTAAGCCGACTTAAACTTCCGCTCATCGCACACACAATGCGAAGAAACCACAAGGGGGCCTTAATGTGCAGCACCCACGGATTGCCCATGGATTGTTGCAGAAGATCGCTGAAGCGTCGACTGTTATACACATGTCCATCACTTAGGAAATAGGCTTTGCCTACAGCCGAAGCAGAGTCTGCACACTTATATACGGCTTGTACCACGTCCATTACATACACGAAAGTTATCTCTTGAGGTTTAAAACCAACAGAAAAATCCACATGCTGTTTGATACTTTGCGCCATCAGGAAATAATCTTTCTCTCGAGGTCCGTACACACCCGTCGGGCGCAAAATGGTGTAAGGAACATCAGTCTGCTCAGAAAGCCACCGCTCTGCTTTCCATTTGCTTCGGCCATATTCTGTATTGGGTTTAGGAGAATCTGATCCTAAAATAGGAGCATATACCCACGGATTGTCAGGCGAGGACTTTCGTACAGCCTTTTCACGTATAGCACCAAACACACTGAGACTACTTAGGTAGACAAGCCTGCCTGGCATCATATCAGCCTCACGCAAAGCTTCCACCAAATGAACCGTCCCATCATAATTGGTACGATAGAAATCCTGAGCATGCAGACACTTGGTCGCACCTGCTGCATGCACCACAACATCCCATTTACAACCATTCATCTGGACCTTCAATTCTTTAAGCTGCCTTACGAGAAGCGCCTTATCAGAAAGATCAAGGCATGCATATTTAATACGCTCGTCCTGTAAATATACCTTACTACTACTCTTTCGGATGCCAGCCCATACCTGATGACCTCTGCACAAACCTTCCTCAACAATATAACTTCCAATGAAACCGCTGGCTCCCGTCACTAATATATTCATTTCACTCTTCTATTTTAAATATCATGGCCCTAAAGTTACTACCTTTTTGCCATATTTCTGATACATTCATACCAATTCCGAATTTCACGCACGCACGTAAACATTATTTAATACATCAACCTTGGTAAGAAGAAAAAGAAAACATAACTTTGCTATGAATGAGACCGTGCAACCTGCCACCATCAACACAGAAAGGCATCAACACAGGTCAAGAGAAAAACCTTTAACCACACACACATTTTACGATCATGGGAAAGGAGAAAAAAACTGGCAAACGTCTAAAGAAGAAAGATTTGCAGGACTTGCTCATAAACATGTTTCAGCAAGCACCAGGCGAGGCATTCGACCTCAAGACGCTCTATCGTACGCTCAACCTCAAGACGCACCCTGCAAAGATGCAAATGATGGATGTGCTGGACGAGTTGTTAATGGACGATTATATCAAAGAGAACCCACGTTACCACTATAGCCTAAACACCCCCTCACAGGTGATGGAGGGAATTTTCCATCGGAAAGCCAATGGCAAGAACGAGTTCACCCCCAACGATGGTACCGAACCGATACTGGTGGCAGAACGCAACAGCATGCATGCCATGGATGGAGATAAAGTACAAGCCACCATGGTAGCCCGACGCCGGAACCACGTCAGAGAAGCAGTGGTAACAGAAATAGTTGAGCGTGCAGACCACACCTTCGTGGGCACCTTAGAGGTAAAGAAGGACTTTGCCTACCTGCTCACCGAAGACCGTACGCTTGCCAACGACATCTTCATACCAAAGTCTGCTCTCAAAAAAGGTAAAGATGGTGACAAGGCTGTGGTGAAGATTACGGAATGGCCCGAAAATGCGAAAAACCCTGTAGGACACGTTATTGACATCTTGGGTAAGACAGGAGAGAACGACGCTGAGATGCATGCCATCCTCGCTGAATATGGATTACCATACAAGTATCCAGCAAACGTAGAGAAAGCAGCAGACAAGCTACTCCCCAGTATCAGCACAGAGGAGCTCTCGAAACGCGAGGACATGCGTGAAGTGATGACTTTCACCATTGACCCACGCGATGCAAAGGATTTCGACGATGCACTGAGCATACGTGCGCTTGAGAACGGATTGTGGGAAGTGGGAGTGCACATTGCAGATGTAAGCCATTACGTGCCAGAGGGCTCTATCATCGACCGCGAAGCGCAGAAACGTTCAACCAGCGTGTACTTGGTAGATCGAACCATTCCAATGTTGCCAGAAAGACTCTGCAACTACATTTGTTCTTTGCGTCCAGACGAGGACAAACTAACATATAGTGTAATCTTCACACTTAACGAAAAGGCAGAAATCCAAAACTGGCATCTGGCACACACAGTCATACGAAGCAACAGACGTTTCACATATGAGGAGGTGCAGCAAGTCTTGGAAGACCACCACGAAGCAAGCGAAGAAGACTACAACAATCCCGGAGACCACGTGGCACCACTCACGCCTGACGCAGAACCCGCAGAGCACTTTGCAAAAGAACTCATTGTACTGAACCGCATGGCAAAGGAGTTGCGGCGCAAACGCTTTTCGGGAGGAGCAATAGACTTTGACCGATGCGAAGTTCGTTTCGAGACAGACGAGAAAGGCAAGCCCACAAGTGTCTATTTTAAAGTAGCAAAAGATGCCAACAAACTGGTGGAGGAATTCATGTTGCTGGCAAATAGAACCGTAGCCGAAAGCGTTGGAAAGGTGGCTAAGGGACAAAAAGCTAAAGTATTTGTATACAGAGTTCACGATACGCCCGACCCACAGAAACTGATGAACTTATCTGACTTCGTAAGCAAGTTTGGGTATAAGCTACGCACTACAGGAACCAAAGACGATGTAAGCCGCAACCTAAACAAACTGCTCAACGATGTAAAGGGCCAAAAAGAGCAGAATGTAGTAGAAATGGTAAGCCTTCGAGCCATGATGAAAGCCAAATACAGCATTCAGAATATTGGCCACTATGGACTGGCATTCCGATACTACACACACTTCACAAGCCCCATCAGACGCTACCCAGACCTGATGGTACATCGTCTGCTGACTCGTTACGCAGAAGGAGGAAGAAGCGTGGGACGAGAAAAGTATGAGGAACTCTGTGATCACTGTAGCGAAATGGAACAAACAGCCGCACAGGCAGAGCGTTCCAGTATCAAATACAAACAAGTAGAATTTATGAAGGACCGTTTGGGTGAGGTATTCGAAGGAACAATCAGCGGAGTCACCGAATTCGGCCTTTACGTAGAAGTAAACGAAAACAAGTGCGAAGGTATGGTACCCCTCAGAGACTTAAAAGACGATTACTATGAGTTTGATGAGAAAAACTACTGTCTACGTGGCCGCGCCTCACACCACTGTTACAACTTGGGCGACAGCGTGAAGATACAAGTAGCCAGAGCAGATCTTTTCCGCAAGCAACTCGATTATAAACTCGTGAGAGAATAATCCATAAGGCTTATTAGAATCAAAACATCCCCACCTCTCTTTTGCAAGAAGTGGGGATGCATTTTATAATCAAAACGGCTTATTTGCGTTTCTTAGACTTCTTGGTAGTGGGCTGCTTTGCAGCTTGTTTCTCTGTCAATATTCCTTTAAGAATCTCTGGATCGTTGGTAGTAATAATGTCCACTCCATCCAAAGCTGCATGATGGCGCAGATTTTCCTCTCCATCAACAGTCCACACATTCACCTCAACACCCAGCTGTTTAGCTTCCTGCAACCATTCGGGATGCTTCTCAAACACCTTTTCGTTGTAGTCAATACCTGAGAGCCCCATCTCTTTTACCTGTGCAGGTGTAAGCTCGCCATTCAAATAAGCAATCTTGGAGTCAGGGGTCAATTCATGCAAACGTTGGCAAACGACCTTACTGAAAGCAATATACTCTGTCTTCTTCTCCAACCCAAGCATCTTGATGAGTTCTACGACCATCTCTGCTGCACGCCTGTTTCGTGCGTCATTCCGATGAGTCTTTATCTCGAGTATCAACTGACAGCCATCCAATTTAGCTCCCTCTGTAAGGTACTGCTGCAAGGTAGGTATAAATTCCCCATTTGCTAAACGATGATTCATCAGTGTAGCAAAAGTAGTATCCTCTATTCGTATACCATCAATAGTAGCATCATGGAACACCACAGGAATACCATCAGCCGTTATCCACACATCGAACTCTGAGCCATAGCAGCCAATCTCTGCCGCTTTTTTTAGAGATGCAATAGAATTTTGTGCGCTACCATCTGTACGCCAATAGCCCCGATGAGCTACAATCTTTGGCTGCGCAAAAGCCAGTGTACCGAGCATCGCAGCCGCAAGGAGAATAAGTGTTCTTTTCATTTCAGTTTTATTTTATTAAAGATGTCTATCATCATCAATAATCACCAGCAAGACCAAGTCTCACACGATTAGCATCTACAAAGTTAAGAAAAAAGAGAGAAGAAGATGCATTTTGAGAGAACAACTAACTATACAACTAGCAAAAAAATGTAAATTTGCATACACAAAGGACCTAAATGACTACAAGATGAAAAGACTTATCTATCCATTGCTCTGCGGACTATTGTTCACCGGGCAAACTGTATGGGGGCGAGTGACTTTGCCTAACCACTTCACGAGCAACATGGTGCTTCAGCAAAAGAGCACGCTCAAAATTCATGGGACAGCAACACCTGGCAAACAGGTCACACTGACAACCGGATGGAACAAAAAGGGTGTCACTGCACAAGCATCTCAGACCGATGGATCGTTCACCTTGACCATCCAAACGCCCAAGGGCGGACTGAAGCCTTATGAAATGATTTTCTCTGACGGAGAAGAAACAACATTAAAGAATGTGCTAATTGGTGAAGTGTGGTTGGGTAGCGGACAAAGCAACATGGAAATGCCACTCAAGGGTTGGGGCAAGGTTCTCAATTACGAGGAGGAAATAGCCAATGCAAAATATCCACAGATTAGACTCCTGCAGGTAAAAAAACGCACAAGCCTACAACCTCTGGAGCAAGTAGAGGTCAATATGGACGGATGGCAGGAATGTAGCCCTCAGTATGTTGAGAATTTCAGTGCACTCTGCTATTTCTATGCATTACGGCTTTGGGAAGAACTTAAAGTGCCTGTAGGCATTATTGATGACGACTGGGGAGGAACTCCTGCTGAAGCATGGACAAGAGCAGAAGCATTACAGTATGTAACTGGATTCGAAGAACAATCAAAGAAAATACTCAGTTCCAACTATAACGCGGATGAAGTAAAAGCCTACTACGAGAGTCTGCCACAAGACAAGAAGCCTTACATCCAAGACTTCAATCACACCAACCACGTCACCGTGCTCTACAACGCAATGATTCATCCTCTCATAGAATTCCCCATACGAGGAGTCATCTGGTACCAAGGTTGCAACAATGTAGGACGTGCAGCACAGCATCAGGCACTCTTCCAGACACTCATTACAGACTGGCGCAAGTGCTGGAACAACCCATCTATGCCCTTCTACTTCGTACAACTTGCCAATTATCTAAAACCCAACGTTCTGCAACCAGATTCCCAATGGGCTCTCTTACGTGAGTCGCAAGCCGATGCATTATGTTTGCCTCATACGGGGATGGTTAGTAACATAGACTTGGGTGACGCCAATGATATTCATCCCAAGACAAAGCGAGAAGTAGGACGCCGTATGGCAGCTATTGCGCTCAACCAGACCTACGGTAAAAAGAAAGTTGCCTACACAGCCCCTGTATATGAGAGGTACACGGTTGAGAGCGATGGAATACATATTCACTTCAGCATCCCCAAAGGTTGCGAGCCTCTGGTTCAAGAAAGCAATCTGCCAGGTTTCATATTGGCAGGTGCAGACAGACAGTGGCATGTGGCAACCGCTAAAGTCGTGAATGAGAAAGAAGTGGTGGTAAGTTGCTCTGGAGTAGATTTCCCTATAGCTGTACGCTACGGATGGGCTGACAATCCTACATGCACACTACGTACGGCAAGCAATCTCCACGTTGCACCCTTCCGAACAGACCGCTGGTAAGGTAATACACTTTCCCATAAAACATGATATTGGGCTGGCTTCCTGCAAGGGAAACCAGCCCAACATCGTTATAGGATTACCTTTATCCTCTCTGCTGAATTATTCGGTAGGCTGGAATGCAAGGCATGGAACGCCAGTGAAGATTCCTTCCAAATCAAACTGAGCCATAACCTTCTCGTCTGCACTAATATACGTAGGCAAAATACTAATATTCTCAGCATAAGTATAATTATTTGCAGCAAACCAGTCTTTCAATGCAGGTGAACGCAACACCTTAGCATCATCTGGCATAAGTATTGCAGCAACGTACTTTCCACCGTCATCCATAAGCAGAATCTTTTGGAAATCAGGAGATGATGTTGTAACAATAATACCGAGAGCACCTCCGAAGCCATCGTCTTCCGTGCCCTTGAAGTATGGTTTACTTCTATACTGCTCCACAGCCTCATCTAAAGTCATAGTGCCAAAATCCAACACAAGCTCGGGCATAGTCACCTCTGCAGGAGGAACTTGATCGTCAAGATTAGTAAACGCAAAATGAATATTTGGAGTAAACTCCTTACTGCTATCCTCAGGTTTGTTCATAAGAACATATGCCTCATATTTCTCTTCATAGTTATAATATATTGACGAGCCATCACTTGGATCTGTCAAAGCTGTATACTTCAGCCCCAGATGGTTCATATACTTTTCCACCTCGGTCGTTGAGGGACGCTTTTCTGCATCAAAGTAAACAGCAGCCTCCTCCAGCTTAGTCTTTGTTTCCACGTCGAACCAATACTTGAGCTGTGTATAACCCTTATCATTGGCTTTGACTGTAAACACATATACTCCATTCGCAATGTTTGACTTTGACTCGTCAAGTACATTTCCGTTAAATTGTTCATTTAGCTGTACGAGTTCTACAGAAGCATACTTACCAAGATAGGGGACCATAAGCCCAGCCTTATCCGCCTCGGCGAGATTACTAAAACGACCCCAAGCCAAAGCTTCATCAGATGCGGGTATCGCAAAAAATTCTTTTTTCTCGGTGTTTACAACTATACTTTTTTGATCTGCATTGACGTAATAAACAACACCATTGGAATTTGCCTGCAGAGAATAGCCTTCTTCACCTATCTGCTTAGTAAGTGAGGTTAGTTGATTAGCATCAGCATAAGTGCCCTTTGCATAACGATATACGTTCGTTACAGGATCAAAGCTGTACACATATTTAACCTCTGCTCCATTCTCTTGCTTTGTAAGAGTAAGATGGCAATCATCTGATTTACTTACGGTAAAACCACGGCTTGAAGACTCACTCTCTTGAATTTCGCTCATGGTTTTTCCAAATTCAGAACTTGGCATTGACAACTCGGTCTTCTTCTCCGACTTATTTTCCTCGCTACAAGAAGACACTAATGGGAGTACAATAGCAAGACTCGCCATACATAGTAACAGACTTTTCATTTTCATACGAAATGCATTTTAAAATTCAGTATTTGGCGACAAAAATAATACATTTCTCCCTACTAACGATACAATTTGCGATAATTATCACTATTTCTCTATCATATTTTACATAAGACAAGTTCAGTTCAAAACACACTTTTTAGGCACTCACCCACTCTACAGTTATTTCTATATTCCACCAACCCTGGTTTATTGGATAAATAATACATTATATTATTATTTGTTTGTTTAGTTTCGAAAGAGCTTCCAAAGCTCTTTTGAGATTAAAAAGTCATATCCTCAAAAAAGCAAAAACACTTCCTGTAAGCGGAAAGCTCCTCAGGAAGTGTCTTATACCTTGCGTCCCTCATTTCGTTAATGCATACTATAAGGAACGCGTACATAAATTACAAAACCAGTTATGTACTCTGTCTTATTAAGCATTCTTAAACAAGGTATTTTCTTTGATTTTACCCATCTGCCATACGCAACGCACATTGAGTTTTTGGTCAAGGATCAGAATATCCGCATCCTTGCCACGCACAAGCGACCCCTTACGATCATGCACTCCCATAATACGAGCGGGCGTCTCACTTGCCATGCGAACTGCATCCTCCAGAGGAACTTCTGCCAAATTCACCATCGTTCGAACCAAGCGATCTGTGGTTGCAATAGACCCAGCAAGTGCTGAACGGTCAGACAACTTGCACACGCCATCCTCGATCACGACACGGGGATCAAAAGCTTTCACTGTATTGGTATCGGCTGCTGCCACCGCCAAAGCGTCAGTAATGAGTGACATACGCTCCACGCCCTTGATTTTATAAACCATTCTCAGAATGGTAGGAGGCACGTGTACGCCATCAGCCACACACTCTACCGTCATATCATCTATCAGATACACACTCTCCACTGTGCCCTCATACTTATACTCACGCTTATTGTGGAAACCAGGCATGGCATTATAGAAATGTGTCACATGCGTAAAACCTACTTCAAAAGCAGAGCGTACATCGTTATAGCTTGCAGCTGTGTGAGCAATACTCGGAAGTATCCCCTTCTCTGCACAATACTTACCAAACTGCAAAGCTCCAGGTAATTCGGGTGCTGCATCCCAGCGCGCCAGACACGAAGAGTTTTCTACAATTGGAATATATTCATTTGGATCGGGATTCTTTATCCACTCTGGTCGCTGCGCACCTGCCTTACTCGGATTCAGATAATGCCCCTCCAGATGAAGTCCTTGGATAGGAGACTCAGGGTCTTTCATCAATTCCGTGCAGGTGTCTACAGCAGCTTCTATCATAGGAATGGTGCTGCTGCTTAAAGTTGGGAATATACTTGTTGTACCATACTTAAGATGTGCCTCTACCGCAGTCTTAAAGGCTTCAGGAGTACCTTCTTGGAAGTCTCTTCCGCCACCGCCATGGACATGCATATCCACGAAACCTGGCACCACGTACATTCCTTTTGCGTCTATGATGTCCGCACCAATAATAGCCAGATCACAATTCGTTACCTCAAGAATTTTGCTGTCTCTGATAACAACACTACCATCCTTCAGCCATCCCTGAGGGGTAAGTATCTTACCATTGATTATCTGTGTCAACATACCATTAACATTTTTAAATTTCATTTTTCTATGATACTCATACCATGCTGTATACCACATCCATGATACGATGTCCTATTTCTTCTGCAGCCTCCATAGTAGAAGCCTCGCTATAGACACGTATGATGGGTTCTGTGTTAGACTTGCGCAAGTGGACCCACTTGTCTGGGAAATCTATCTTCACTCCATCAATATCATTTACCTCCTCGTCCTTATACATTTCCTTCACACGTGACAGGATAGCATCCACATCAGTTTCCGGAGTCAGATCAATACGATTTTTTGCAATGAAATATGGAGGATAGGTAGCACGAAGTTCACTTGCCGTACAGCCTTTCTTTGCCAGATAAGTAAGAATCAAAGCTATTCCTACCAAAGCATCGCGCCCATAATGCGCGGCTGGATATATAACGCCACCATTACCTTCACCACCAATCACCGCATTGGTATCCTTCATCTTAGTCACAACGTTTACCTCGCCCACGGCAGCAGCATTGTACTGCTGTCCATACTTGCGAGTTACATCCCGAAGGGCGCGAGTACTGCTGAGATTACTTACTGTATTGCCTGGTGTATGCTGCAGAATATAATCTGCCACAGTGACCAAAGTATACTCCTCGCCATACATGGTGCCATCTTCACAGAAGAGCGCGAGTCTATCTACATCAGGGTCAACAACAAACCCGATATCATAACCGCCCTTTTGCATCAAGGCTTTAATATCAGAGAGGTTCTTTTCAAGTGGTTCTGGATTATGCTGAAAGTCACCTGTTGGCTCGGTATAAAGTCCTGTAACACATTTTACGCCTAACTGCTCGAAGAGTTTGGGCAGGATAATGCCACCCACACTATTGACAGAATCGAATGCAACACGGAAACCAGCCTTACTTATGGCTTCCTTATCCACGAGCTGAAGATTCAGCACAAGGTCAATATGCTTTTGGTCATAGGTATCATCTTCACGATAAGAGCCCAAGTGGTCAACATCAGCATATTCAAAATCTTCTGCCTCTGCAATACGAAGTACTTCGTTGCCCTCTTCCTTATTAAGAAATTCTCCTTTTTCATTTAGAAGTTTCAAAGCATTCCACATACGTGGATTATGGCTCGCAGTAATGATAATACCGCCACATGCACCCTCCATTGTCACAGCAATCTCTGTGGTGGGAGTGGTAGCCAGACCTATATTCACCACATCAAAGCCCATGCCCATCAAGGTGCCACACACGACATTCTTGACCATTGGACCACTGATACGTGCATCGCGTCCAACCACAATCTTATTACTTTTAACCTTCGTTGTGCGGCGTATAAGCGTAGCATAAGCCGAAGTGAATTTAACTATATCAAGGGGATTGAGCGTATCTCCAGCTCGTCCCCCTATAGTTCCACGGATACCTGAAATTGATTTAATCAGTGTCATTTGCTTTAGTATTTTTATTTATCCTTATATTTCTACTTTAACAGTACCTTCGTGCCGTTCACTATATACACACCTGCCTGAGTGGGTTTTCCGATTCTCACACCCGATACAGTATATACCTCAGCGGCATCTGACACACTCTCAATGGGCAACACACCCGTGCCATCTGTCACTACCAAGAGAGCAGTCGCCTTAGTTCCAGACCCATCTGTAGCTGAAACAGTAATAGTTGCTGTACCCACAGACAACGCTGTAATGGTCCCATCAGCCTCTACCTTTGCAACCTTTTCGTCTGATGACGTCCAAGTAAGTGTTTGATTGGTTGCCATAAGGGGTTCTACCGTAACCCCAAGAGTATAGATATCCCCTACATTCATCCTTAGATTACTGTCAGAGAGACGTATGTTTGTTACGTAAGTTTTCGAGAGCGACATGGTATAAGTGGCATCCTCCGGACGGAAACATCTCCCATCGGAAGTAGTCAGCAACTGGTTGGCCAGTGTGAAAGTACCTCCCACAAAGGTCTCGTCACTTTCTATAATAAAAGTAAGAAGAGTGCCATTCAGTCCCTTCAATCCAGAATTGTCTGTCGAATATCCCAATATACGTGCATTACCTTCGACCCGACCTCTCTTGAGCACATGTGTGGCACTATGCAAATTACCTTCGTTTATCGTAAGTGTATCCACAGAGAGCCCGTCTGAGACGAGAATATCTGCCTGATAAGCACTTATGGTCAGTGGAGAAGTCAGCCATACATTAACCTTGCGCGAATTGCTTGCCTTCACAGAGGCATTGCTCGAATACAGTCGTGCATTTCCCTCATCGCTTTCCGTAAAGTTTATGGTTTTACCACCAACGGCATTTATTATAGCCACCACATCCAAAACGTCTATCTTTCGATCTTGATTGACATCTGAATTTAAGGCAAAGAACTCCGCAGGTTCACGTCCCACAATCGACTCTGCCTCCCAGTCTGCATCCCACACGTCAATCTTATCATCCTTCTTCACATCACCTGCCAGGCTCTTCACATTAGAATACGAGCCATCGGGATTTCGGAACACAAGCCCGCGTCTACTGTCAAAGACAGGATGAGCGTCTGTCCCAAGTTCTTGATACCAAACAGGGAATTCTCCTTTCGCTTCATTCAGACGAAACGCCAATTCGCCACTTGCTACAGAAGCCGATGTTACCTGCTCCACCTGAGTGCCATAGATATTATAACAATTATCTATCGCTATCGGGTTAGAATAACGAACCATCTCCAAATCGGAAATATAACCCGTCACCTCGCCTGTATTCCAACATCCGCTTATCACGGCATTACCTCCTGCCCAGCCGCATATTGCCGCGCATTCGTTTGAGCCTTTTATCGTTCCTGTATTATAACAGTCTGTAATAACAAACCTACATGTAGAGCCATAATTACATCCGATAATACCAGAGACATTGACACCTGTTCCCACGATGCTTGCCTCATTTCCCACACGTTCAACGGTAATCTGTCCCTCTCCTGTAGAGACTCCTATTACCCCCACATAGGAACCAGCGCTTATTGAGCAAGTGGAGTCAAAGATGAAATTACTTATTTGGGCTCCACCACTTACTGTGCCAAACAGTCCGCAATTATCCGTACCTGTTATTTTCAAGTTTCTTATAACATGCCCACGTCCGTCAAAGATGCCCATAAACGGATGGGTGCCATTTCCTATAGGCACAAACAGATCACTATACCCCGACATATTGATGTCGGCTGCCAAATATCCTTCAGAATGATTTGCGCCGGAATTGACCGCCTCTGAAAATTCCAGCAAATCTTCAGCTGATTTTATATAGAAGACAGAATCGTTGTAAACCTTTTCAACTCCATAACCAAGAAACTTATCTATCCACGCAATACGCGCAGGAAAATACTCGCGCAAGACATTCACCTCACCTTCGTACGACCCATAAGCAATGGGATTTTGATGTACACGCTGGTTCAATATAGGCCACCGAATGAAATTAAGCCGTTGGGAAGCATCGAGCACCTGTGCCATACTATCAACATAGCCTACCAATGACTCTTCCGAAAAAGCTCCGCTTCGACGCATCTCCGTCCATATGGATTTGAGTCGTTTGTTCGCATAGTTGTCTGAGAGGATTCTATTCACGAAAGCAACCATATTGTGAGCAGCGCTTCCTCCTGTCCGATAGACCCAGTTATCACGATTGTTTACAGGATAGATGCGAGCGTCATTATCCATAGCCAAGTCAAAATCCCACACGGGTCCCACATGAAAAGGCACCTCGTTACGGTCCTTGTACATATAGGTGCTCCAATAGGTATCGGTATTTCCTGCCAATTCACCAACGATAAAATGCCTAAGGAAACTCTCCACATCCAATCTGCTCCGATAACCCGTATTCTCATCCTTGTAATTCGATGAGAAAACCGATGATTCCATCTGATTAAATATCCTCTTCAGATAATTCTTCTGTACCAGATTGATTTCATCCTCATCAGGCGACTTGATGGTTACAGGCATACCTCGCGAGGTGGAGAACCAAGAGGATTCGCTACTGGCATAAGCATCCACTTCTACGAAATAGCCTCCTGTCAGAGCCTCGCCTTCCTTATCCTCGGGGGTCATCTCTGTGATGGCCACTCTATTCTTATCCACAGTCAGTTGGTCACACAGCTGATAACATCCCTTATACTCTCCATTCAGTACAACATCTACAGGCTGGCAATATGGAGTATATGCCAATCCCAAGCGACGGCTCGTCTCGAAAGCCACGCAATTACGCATCAAGGTCTTGTCACCATAATTATTGATAAGCGTCCATTTTCTGGCTTTTGCGGGGGTCTCCAGTGGGGAGCCCTTCAAGAGCCGTTTGCTCCCTCCCTTGTAGAACTTGATGCGATAAGGTTTCTTAGGGAAGCCCCAAGACGCGTTACCTCTGCCACGTATAAGCATGGTGTCCTCCTGGATGAGTGTACCTCCGTCATAGATAAGGGACATTCCCGAAGGCATCTCATTCACTTTGTCTTTAGGATCGGTGCCAGCAAAGGTGTGTATGCTAAGTGTGGGCAGGTTAGTTATCTGATAAAATTGTGAATCATCACCAACACCCTCATGACCATAGAATTCCACTTCTGCGATGTTACATCTGGCGTCATTAGGACCCACATAACGAACATAACGAAATCCGCGAGACACCCTTACATCGGCATGTTCCACCACTCCGTTCGTCCCTACAGAAGGAATCAGATACAAGGGTACTGCATCTGTAAAGTCCTCCTTATTAGCTCCCTCAAAGAGTCCGAGCTGCACTCTGCCTGGCTGACCGCTACGTGGTGCCCATCCTACACGTGTTATCACATGAGGCGTACCCAAGTCAAGACCGACCCATGTGTTCGATCTGTTCAAAGACGCGTAAAAGGTATTGGTTTTTCCATCAAAAGCATTCGCCAACGTATTGACTGTACTAGATGACTGACCCGTTGAATAATCCACATTGGGAGAGCCAATGGGAGTTCCTGTCAATTTCTTATTTTCCTGTGCGCTCAGCGAAGCAGCAAAACAAAGAGATGCAATTATACAGATAAACAGTTGTTGTAATAATCGTTTCTTCACCATCATAGTTTCAGCCAGAGAATATATTATTAGTGCAAATATATCACTTTTTTCAATGCCAATCTGACTTCTCCTCAACAAAATAAATATTCAGAAACAAAAAAGCCTCACCACATGACATAATGGCTACAGAAATGGCGTATCTTTGTAAAAAGCACAAATAGAGAAAAAACAAAGAATATGAAAAAGATGAATCTTCCTGTACTGTTACTGACGGGGTATCTGGGTAGCGGAAAGACTACTCTGCTCAACAGAATTCTGTCAAACAACCGTGGAATCCGCTTCGCGGTAATCGTAAATGACATTGGCGAGGTCAATATCGATGCAGACCTCATACAAAAGGGAGGCGTGGTGGATAAACAAGACGACAGCCTCATCTCACTTCAGAACGGATGTATCTGTTGCACCTTGAAAATGGATTTGGTACAACAAATCACAGACATCATTGCTCAACAGCGATTTGACTATCTCGTCATAGAGGCAAGTGGCATATGCGAACCAGCACCCATTGCACAAACCATCTGTTCAATACCCTCAATGGCAGAACCCGTTACACGCAACGGAGTGCCACAACTTGACAGCATCGTCACCGTCGTAGACGCTTTAAGAATGAAAGACGAGTTTCAAAACGGTGAAGGACTGATGAAAAACAACATCGCAGAAGAAGACATCGAGAATCTGGTCATCCAGCAAATAGAATTCTGCAACATCATCCTGCTCAACAAGGCAAGCGAGGTTAGCCCACAGGAACTGGAGCGTATACGCCAAATCATCAGAGCCTTACAGCCAAAAGCAGAAATCATAGAATGCGACTACGGAAATGTAGATTTCGACAAGATTCTCAACACAGGGCTGTTTGACTTTGAAAAGGTAGCCACCTCTGCTGCCTGGATTGACGAGATAGAACATCATCATGGCGATGAGGAAGAAGAGCACCACCACGAGGAGCACCATCACCACGAGGAAGAAGATGAAGATGAGCATCACGACGAAGAAGGTCATCATCACCATCATCACCACCATCACCACGATGAAGAAGGAGAAGCGGAGGAATATGGTATTGGAACATTCGTCTATTACAGACGCAAGCCATTCGATTTAGGTCGTTTTGACCATTTCGTTGCCCGACTATGGCCCAAGAACATTATACGCGCAAAGGGCATCTGTTACTTCAAGAGCGAGGAAGACATCTGCTACGTCTTCGAACAGGCAGGCAAACAAGTAGGACTTCAGAATGCAGGACAATGGTACGCCACAATGCCTAAGCCCGAACTGGAGGCCATGCTACAGAAGGATGCTGGACTACGGAGAGACTGGGACGAACGCTACGGTGACCGTATGCAGAAACTCGTCTTCATTGGCCAAAATCTGGACAAAGATGCCATCAGCACACTGCTGGACGAATGCCTGACAGAAGATTAACCCCCCAAATCGGTCATTAGATTCCTATTCATCAGCAGGAGCCAGCTTGTTGGCTCGGTCTAATGACTGGTTGGAGTAAAAGAGTTGACCTATCTGTTGTCTCCCAAGACAGAAATTGCAGGCAGCAAAGAAAGACAGAAAAAAACGCATAGGAATCCGTCTGCAACACCAACCCACAGGTGTTACAGACGGATTCATCATAATGCCCAAGTGCAATCGGCGCAGTAGATTTTTAGTAGAGTTAGACAAATAAGTGGCTCACCGACAAGTCAGGAAAAAGATTCGGACGCAAATTCACAGGCATAACCCGCGCTTATAAGCCAGTTTACTTGTCTGTAGATTACGCGTAACCTAAACATTTCACGCCACGATATATATATACCAAAGTTGGAAATCATTGTTTCACATCGCGAAATACATATTTCAAAGTTGGGAACAAGCGAGTATCCTAACTCTTTTACCTGTAAAACCCAGATTATTCGTCAGACCAAGCCAAGGCACCACCCCTGCGAATGGATAGTTTTTTTTTTAATTCAATCCACATCAGCCTTTCATCCGTTATCTTGTTTCCTGCCAAGTCTCACCACAACCTGATACGCTTTCAATGTGTCTGAAAGTAACCCGTTCGAAATGAAGGCTAACAAGCATTATATTCAGATGACAAGCTTAGGCTATACAATAATAGCCAGTCTATGCAGATTCAGAGGCGTGTCAGCTCGATGCGGTGTACGCCAGAGGTTAATTCAAGTATGTTTCCTTTTCCTTTCACCACAAAGCCCTTGGGTACGCTAAAGGTCGCATAGGAATTTGCAGGAATACGCACTGTATACACCACTCGTTTACCTTTGCTTGTCCACGAAGACTCTATTTCCCCATACGGAGAAATGTGTGAAGCATGAAACGAATTCAGCGATGCTGGAAAATATGGAGCGAGACGTATATGACGGAATCCAGGTGCCTGTTCATCTGGATAAAGTCCACCCAATCCTTTGTAGAACCACGCTCCAATCTCACCAAACATCATATGGTTATCTGAGATGTCACGCTCTGCATCCAATCGCCAGTTTTCCAACAAGGTGGTACTGCCATTGCTTACCCACCATCCCCATGAAGGATAAGTGTTTTGCACAGCTACACGATAGGCTGTTTCGGGATAACCATGTTGGCTGAGTGCACACAGCAGAGCCTTACACCCCAATACTCCCACATCCAGATGAAAGTTTGCAGCCTCCACCTTTTCGTTTAGCCTCCTTGCCACGAGCGACTCACATTCCTCTGGTACTACTCCCCAATAGAGCGGTACGCTCTGCTCTGTCTGTGTTCCATTGGCATAAACACCCGTCTCCCGATTTAGATACTTATCATTGATAGCCTGGCGGATTTCGGCTGCCAAACGTCCATAATAGTCCGCATCGTCATACCTACCAAACAGTCGCGCTGCATTAGCCAAAATGCGTGTGTCCGTGTAGAAATAGACACTTGACGTCAACTCTTTATTACTACCCACAGTTACTGGCACCCAATCCCCTCTTCCCCAGTCTGCCAAATGACCAGGATAACGCTGATCAACATAGTTAACGTAACGTTTGATATTTTCATAACAGTCACGCAGAGCTTGATCATCACCATAGAAAAGATAGAGCGTCCAAGGAATGATGGCAATAGTACTGGTCCAATCTAATCCATTATCCGTACCGTACCCCCAACCACCTGTTGGAATAATATCAGGCAACACTCCATTAGGCTGTTGCTCGTCTCGATGATCCTGCATCCACTTTTCATATATGGTAATCCCATCATAATTATATAATCCAGCCTCAATAGCCAGATGCCCATCGCCTGTCCATCCATTCTTTTCGCGTTGTGGACAATCCGTTGGCAACCCCATCAGATTAGAAAGGTAGGACATACGACTGGCATGCATCAATTTTTCGATGATGGGTTCCGACGCTTGGATGCTTCCTACTGATGGTACATTACTGTGCAGGAAACATGCTGTAAGATTCTCATCCGTCAGTTCTATAGGCTGTTCGCTTTCCACCTGTGCATAACGAAAGCCTTTATAATTGAACTGTGTGCGATACTCGTCTGTCTCTCCGCTCAAAGTCACCACATCCGTCTGGAACGGATCTTTTTCTCTGTCTCCCCGATAATACACATCTATATTCGAGAGGTCGACAAATCCCTCCTTGTTCAAACGTTCTGCGTGACGTATACGCAACACGTTTCCCCTTTCGCCCTTCAATTTCAGATGAGTCACACCTGCCATATTCTGCCCGAAATCGTAAAGCCACACTTTTTCAGACAATTGAGTCAACCTCACTGCCTTACGTTCCCAATCCACAAGAATGGGGCGTGCCTGCTGTGCAGACACAGAAGAAGCTGGGCATGCTCTATAGCTTACCCCTCGCCATGTGCTATCATCGAAATTGGGCATGTTCCAACCCTTCTGTGAACGAGTAAAGTCTCGATGCTCGCCAGTATAAATATTATCCTGTACGATTTCTCCACTGCTGGTCCTCCAGGAAAGGTCACTATACACCACCTGTTCTGTACCATCCTCATAAGTAACAATCAAGTCCACACAAAAAGTTGGTCTGTTACGCCAAGGGGCATGCTCGAAGTTCCATACCCCTATGGATTGATGATTATACCATCCATTGCCCAGTACCACTCCCACGGCATTTATGCCTTGTATAAGCAGAGAAGTGACGTCATGAGCAACATAAAGGATTCTTCTATCGAACCGCGTATAAAGGGGATCGAGCATGTGATTGCCCACACGCTGACCATTGATACTCAGTTCGTATAATCCAGCAGCAGCCATATACGCTCTGGCTTGTTTTACTTTTTTCCCGACCAAAAATGTTTTGCGAAAATAAGGAGCAGGTAAGACATTCTGGTCTTGACCGTCCCCTATCCAATGCCCATGCCAGTTGGAGTGCGTCCCCAAACCTGTTTCAAAGGTCTGCACGCCACTATCACCTTTTTTATCTCCATAATCACTCACTACACGCCAGTAGTATTTCGTACGTGGCTTCAGAGGGGCACCCTCATAACGTGTCAGCACACAATCGTCTTGCACACGTCTGTCACTCACCAAGTTTCCATGCATCTGCAATGCAGAAATCGAATCGAGAGCCACTACCAAATGCCATGACATTTGCTTGCGTGCCTCACAAGTACTATCAGGCATCCAGGAGAAACGAGGATGTTGGACGTCCACTCCCAGCGGATTCTCCAAATGTTCAGTCCATGCCATTAACTTAAAATCCGCAGATGCAGATGCAGACAGGAGAGACAATACCAATGTTGACAAAGTCAAGAATACCTTCTTCATTATATTTTGCTCATTTATATACATCTATGATTTACATTTATCAAAAGCAAGGTTCAAAACACGATGCTTTCTTACTTTGCTTCAGAGAAATCTAAAGTCACCTTTCCTTTCTCTGGAGTGAGCCGTAACACATGAGTATCAGACTCTGAGCGAAGATCTTCTGCACAACCAGAAATCAAACTGGTATGATAAGAGAATCCACTTTGAGAGCCATAGATTTTATTTCGCTCAATCTTTTCAAAGGGAAGTTTAGCCTTTGATGCAACATCCAGTTGCAGACACCATTCCAAATCTCTATTGCTGCAACTTAACTGCATTCCCCTCTCATCCATAGTGACAAAGAACTTCCCCTCCACAGAGGTCAGTGGCCAAAGTACTTTTACGACACCCTTCCTACTGGTTATCTTCGGGGCTGCCCCATTCAATTCCGTCCAATCTCCAGACGCAGTACGCAGCATAAGCCTCATGCTTGCCATTTTTTCAGCAGAACTCCACAGACATCCATCCACCAAGGGAAGAGTCATATAGACACACTGGTTACTGGTACACACTTCACGAAGATATGAGGAGACAGCCTGCTCGCGAAACAGATGAATATCACGAATGCCCATTCTATCGCCTTCCCATAAAATATTGGCGCGATAGAATCGGCTATTAAACCATACAGTCTTTCCTTCATTAGAAGTATAATCTCTTAGTGCGGAACACGCTGTCGGAGGCGTCACATGGTATTTCTTTCTGAACGAACGCGCGCTTTCCAACAAGGTCTCCACTCGCAGCTTTCCTTCATCGGCAAGTCTCCTTATTTGAGGAAGCTGCACCTCATAGCCTTTATGAAAGACCTCCCACGTAAAGGAATTCTCCTGACCAGCCTGGAAATAAGTGTAGCCCAAAGCAGGATCCTCGGTCTGACAGCGCAAATACCATGCCACCCAAGTGCTATCCTGCGCATTGATATAGGTAGGTTCCATCGTGCACACACTCTGTACGGCTCCTCCGACTCCTGCACTATACTGGTAGAGCGGGTCACTCCCCAACATTCGAAACACGGGCAAGTCTATCTGCTCCTCCTTCGTTTGCGCAGGCATATACATATTCTTACGCGAAGGATAGTAAGCTCCATGCCAATAGCCTCCCCAAAGCGTATAGCCGTCAGTGCCTACTTGGTCACGACACATACAACTGCCTTCCACACCATACTTATCATGCATATATGCAAGCGAGTGAGCATCTATGAACCAAGACCCGATACTGTGTGGGTACTCACCAAACAACCGTTTAAACTCAGCCATGTATACATCTACGAGTTTCTCTCTTTCCACAGGAGTATACCCCACTGAGAAACCTTTATCCGAATGCCAGTCCCATGGATAACGCCCTCTCCACTTGATTCCCGCAGCTTTCACATGTGGCTCTGTAATCTCCCACCAGCCACCAACCTCACATCCATGAGCAAGCTCTTCTTTCATCATCTGCTGATACTCTGGCATTATAAGAGCATCATATTGCAGAAGCCACGTCCCCCTAAATCCATACTTATGCAAGGCATCTGCCTCACTCTTCACCGTCTCAAAAAGCACCTTGGGTGTAATTCGGTCAGGAATGCGTGGTTCACACGCACGTATAAAATTAACAAAATTCACCACGCGAGGGACTCTTTTGTTTGCCGTAGCGGTAAAACAAGAAAAGACAGAGGCTAACACAACGAGGAAGCCAGTCCATGCAAAGGCTCTTTTCATATGCAAGTTTTCAGATAGTTTTTTCTTCCCTTGCGAAGTTAGCATTTTTCTGCAATCTACCAACCTCTTCATACCAGCTATTTACAATTACAATCTCCAAAAACGCATTTTGTCACAAGGTTTTAAGCATTCAGAGGGTAAATAAAGAATATTATTGTTAACTTTGTACAAGATTATCTATACAAAAATCCGTTATTATGAAGAGAATAATATTTATGACGATGATGGCGATTGCAGCCATCACCGTACACGCACAAAACCCAACTTGGGAAACAAAAATTTGGGAAGGCACCAAGCCTCCCACAGCAAATGGTATTACAGAGCAGGAATTCGATGATGGCCAACATAGCAACAAGGTCACAATACCCACACTGACGGTCTACGTACCCAAGAAACCTTGCGGACTTGCAATCCTTGCCTGTCCAGGAGGAGGCTACTACGATGTTTGGTACCAGCCCGAAGGACGATGGATGGCGCAGTGGTATCTTAATCAGGGTATCACCTATGCTGTGCTGAAATACCGTTTGCCTAACACCCATCACCAAGTTCCACTCGAAGATGTACACCAAGCTATGCATCTGATGCGGCAGCATGCTAACGAATGGGGATTCAACAAACTCGGAATACAAGGTTGTAGCGCAGGAGGACACCTGGCGTCAACAGCTGCCACACATTTCACAAACGCAGAAAACCGTCCTGACTTCCAAATCCTTTTTTACCCAGTGATTACCATGGACGCATCATTCACACATCAAGGTAGCCGCGACAACCTACTGGGTAAGAACCCCTCACAAGAGTTAGTAGACTTATACAGCAACGAGAAGCAAGTGACGAGCCAAACTCCGCCTGCCTTCATAATGCATAGTTCGAATGACAACGTTGTTCCACTACGCAATACATTAGAGTATGCCCAGGCACTCAATGATAAAGGCGTATCTGTGGTAATGCACATTTATCCAGACGGAGGACACGGATGGTGTTATCAAGAGTGGTTTACATGGAAAGATTTATGGAAACCAGAACTGGCAGAATGGTTACGACGCATCAACCAATAAGGATGCCGAAATAAAATAAGGATACAACTATCTCTGTACATCACCCACCCGAAAATAAAACAAGCGACATGAGACATTTTAATTCGTTTTGCTGCGTCTTGCTTGCACTACTTGCTTGGGCACCCATCCATGCAGACAGGCTCAAACTCATGACCTACAACATCCACCATGCAGAGGGGATGGATAAGGTATATTCGCCAGAACGGATTGCCAAAGTGATTATGGAGGACAGCCCTGACGTTGTGGCATTACAAGAGGTAGATAGCGTAAGTAGGCGTGTCAATGGGCACTACGTGGCAGGAGACATTGCAAAGCTCACAGATATGGTAGCCACCTATGCAGAGGCCATCCCACTCCAAGGAGGAAAATATGGTGTCGCATTGCTAAGCAAACAGGCTCCCCAGTCAGTCAGGAGAATTCCCCTGCCTGGGCAAGAAGAAAAACGAGTAATACTGATAGCAGATTTCGGGAAATACGTAGTCTGTTGCACGCATCTTTCACTTACAGAAGGAGATCGTATCAACTCCATTCCCATCATACGCAGGGCTCTGAAGAAATACAAGAGAAAACCCATATTCATTATGGGCGATTTCAACGACACTCCCTCGTCTGTCTTTATGCAAAAGTTCGCTCGCCATTTCCAAGCACTCACAAGTAAGAGCGTACCGACCTTTCCATACAACCAGCCACGCGAAGTGATTGACTACATCATGACACGCCAAGGTACAGGACAGCCACGAGCCATACGTTCACACATTACAATAGGAAACATAGCCTCTGACCATTGCCCACTCATGACAGAAGTGGAATACTGACACGCATGTGTACAATGTACGATAGGAGGTAAGCAACAGATTTTCAAAACAGACAAAACACTAAGAATGAATAAATTGTTATTATTGGTAGCACTCATTACACTGCCAGCATGGGCAACAACATCTTCTCGATGGACAATTGCCGGTCACCATGCAATAGAATGGAATGGTCAGCAAGGAGGACTTCCCTATGGCGACCATGTGGAGATGTGCGGGCGAAAAGCTGCTGTCGTCTACTACTGGAATGTGGATAAGGATGGGCACTTCAGCGTTAACAGGCATCTGGTGTTTCCTCTTCTTCGTACACTTCCAGACAACACTCATGCCAGTTGGATGCCACATACAGACATAGATTTTCTTGATGGAATCACTGTTAACAATCGCTCCATAAACGAAGAAAAGGTAGAACAAGTGCGTCTGGACGGACATTTGACAGCAATCTCAACCGTCAAAGGAGATGGAGGCATTTTCAGAGTAGAGCGTACACTTTGGCCAAGTCCAACGCTACAGGCTGTATGCGAACGCTATGTAATCAAGAACACAGGTAATAAGGAGAAAAATCTGCGAGTACCTGCTATACGGAACCAGAGAACAACAAACAGCAAAAACTATCTGAACGGTCCTTATTGTTTGTTAGCAAAGACCAGCATACAAGAGGAACTTAGCGTAACTCTAAAACCCAACGAGAGTGTTATATTCTATGCCTCTATCGAAGCGTATAAAAAGGGGCAAGAGCAAGAACTAAAAATAGATTTCAGCAAAGAAGACTCTGACAGGACACACTTTCTGCAGACGGTGAGTAGCAACTTAGACTTCACATGCCCTAATGACACCCTAAACACACTCTTTGCGATGGCGAAAATCAGAGGTTCAGAAAGCATTACAGACACTCCCATAGGACCCATGCAATGCCCAGGAGGCGAATCTTACTATGGTGCGATGTGGTGTAACGACCAAGCCGAATACATCAACCCCTTTTTCCCATTCCTTGGTTACACGCTTGGAAACGAGAGTGCAATGACCACCTGGAAATGTTACAAGAAGTTGACCAACCCAGAGTACAAGTTCATGCCATGGAGCATCATATGTAACGGAAGTGACACCTATGGTCCTTTTGACCGCGGAGACCAAGCCATGCTGGCCTATGGAGCAAGTCGTTATTGTTTGGAAAGAGGAAGCAAAGAAATTGCAGAAGAAATCTGGCCACTCATTGAGTGGTGTCTAGAGTATTGTCACAGAAAGCTGAACGAGCAAGGGGTGGTAGCAAGCGATGCTGACGAGCTGGAATATCGATTGCCTGCTGGAAAAGCCAACCTGTGCACCAGTTGCCTGTACTATGATGCACTTACCAGTGCAGCATATTTGGCAGAGGCTCTTGACAAGCCCAAGCAAGTAGCAATTATCTATCGGAAACAAGCCACAGAACTGAAAAAGAACATCGACCTCTTCTTCCATCATGACATGGAGGGCTACGATACATACCGCTATTACGAAGGGAACGACAAATTGCGCTCATGGATTAGCATCCCACTCACTATGGGCATCTATGACCGTGCAAAAGGCACGGTAGAAGCAATGTTCAGCTCGAAACTATGGACAGAAAATGGAATGCTAAGTGTTAGTAGTGACAAGATTTTCTGGGATCGCACTACACTCTATGGCTTGCGTGGGGCTATGGCAGCAGGCTACACAGACCAAGGTATGGAATTCCTGCAAAAATTCAGTGCTACACGTCTGCTTGGCGAACACGTCCCTTATATGGTAGAAGCATGGCCAGAAGGAGGTCAAAGACATCTAAGTACAGAGAACGCGCTGTATTGCCGCATCTTCACAGAAGGACTTTTAGGGTTCCGTGCCACAGGTTTCCATTCCTTTGACCTCACGCCACAAATGCCTCAAAAGTGGAACAAATACTCCTTCAAGAATATTCATGCCTGCACAAAACAGCCTATGGATATAGAAGTAACACGTCTTTCAACCGACAAGTTACAAGTAAAAATAAGCAAAGAGGGGCGCCTGGTATGCCAGAGAACCGTGAAAACAGGACAGACTCTGCATATCAGATGAAAATCTGAAATAACATCCGCCACATCGGTATTGTACAAAGATGAGCAACAGAAAAATGGTTAAAAAGCAGAGGTATGTGTGTTAAAGTTGGTAAAACGAGCATACGCATCCCTGCTTTCTCTATACCTTTAGTGCGGAAATAGAACAGAAGTATAACCTCATAAATTACAATTACTATGAACACAAAAGGGCTTATTATCTCTGCCATTATCATTTCAATGGGCATGACAGCTACAGGAGTGGCTATTAGAAATGGAATCGTCACTTTCAAAGACCGCGACCGTTGTGTAGTGGTAAAAGGGCTCTCCGAACGAGAAGTGAAGGCAAATAAAGTCACTTGGCCTCTTACATACAAGGAATTAGGTAACGACCCATCTGAAATGTACGGTGTGATAGAAAGGAAAAACAAGCAAGTGGTAGCTTTTCTAAAAGCTGGGGGAATTAAAGACAACGAGATAAGTGTAAATTCTCCAACCATTTCTGACCGACAAGCTAATTCATACGGTAACGAAGTAATGACCTACCGCTACGTTGCAAAAAGTGTTATCACTGTCACAAGCACAAACGTGGATCAAGTACGCAAGCTCATTAGCAAGCAAGCCGAACTGATGCGTCAAGGCATTGCCTTAGTTAGTGAAGAATACGGCACAGACCAGGTTACATATGACTACACAGGGCTCAATGACATCAAACCAGCCATGGTGGAAGAAGCCACTAAAAACGCACGCGCAACAGCACAGAAATTTGCGGATGACTCAGAATGCTCTTTAGGTGGCATACGAAATGCACAACAGGGGCAATTCTCCATCGATAGCCGCGATGCAAACACACCATACATTAAAAAAGTCAGAGTTGTAAACACCATAGAATACTCTTTGAAATAAGCATGATACTGGACATAGACAACATTCTCGTTTCCTCGGACATCATCACAGAGCACTTCTGTTGCGACCTTAACACCTGTAAAGGTATATGCTGCGTAGAAGGCGATGCGGGTGCTCCCGTAACCCTCGAAGAAATAGCAGGCATAGAAGATTCGCTTGATAGCGTATGGAGCGAAATGACTGCACAGGCACAAGCTACAGTCGACAAACAGGGAGTAGCATACACAGATTGTGATGGTGAACTGGTGACGAGCATTGTAAACGGTAAGGATTGTGTGTTTACTTGCTACGAGAACGGTTGTTGTCTATGTGCTCTTGAGCGTGCTTACCGCTCAGGAAAGACAAAGTTCATAAAACCTATTTCCTGCGCTCTCTACCCCATTCGAGAGAAGCGATTTGCAAATGGAACTGTGGCTCTCAACTATCATCGTTGGGATGTTTGCAAAGAAGCTGTAAAAAAGGGAAAGGAGTTAAAACTACCAGTATACCGATTCCTCGAAGCACCCCTCATTCGTCGTTTTGGCAAGGATTGGTACAACACATTATGCGAAGTGGCAGAGCACATAAACGAACTCGGCAAATAAAGGGTAATACAGAAAGAGAGGAGGCGAACATCTTTGTAGGATATTCGCCTCCTCTGTATTAACATGGAAACTATTGGTGCTCAAGCCAAAGGTTTCTTATTTTGATTATAATCCTTTGGGCAGACATTCCAGTTCAGCAGATATTTCCAGTTTAAAAATGTCAGAAGGCTATGAATAAAGTGTAGCCAGTCTGTACATGAAGAAGCTAATTCTCCTCACAGGCTTTCTCTTCTTTTAGAGTACAATTAGGAAACTTTTAGAACATTACTATATTCCTCACCGTCTAACCAAAGACAGAAGGATTAAGCCCAATCGGTCATTAGACCGTAAGAAGAAGCCTGCTCCTACTAACGAATAATTCGTTTCAATCCCTACCAACCTTTCTTCCGGCACTTTGTTTCCAGCCTTGTCTCAACATAACCCACTATACCTTCAACACGCCTAACTCACAGTCTGCTCGAGAGTAAGATTCATATGAATCGAAATCGGATGAGCAATTAAGGTAAGGACAGAGTTTAATGTGTGCCGTAAACCTCAATATCGCCAATACGAACCAGACCGTCTGTACCGCCATCCGATACTTTCACACGTACATATCGTGCCTCAACAGGCGTGATAGTTACGTCTGTCACAGGCTCAACATTATTAACATGAGAGTCTATTGTCGTCCAAGATGTACCATCAAGACTGGCTTCAACCGTAAAATCACGACTATTCAACTGTGGAGCAAGCCCTGCTGCCTCAGCATGGCGTATCACATAGCGACTGATTTGATAAGGCTCTTTAAAGTCAAGCTGCACCCAACCCGTACCATCTTCAGTTTGAGAAATCCACATATAACCCTCTGAGGGCGACCCGTCAGCTGCATATTTAACATTTGTCTTAGTGGCTGAGGATGTAATCTCCATATCTTGTAGCATGGTAATATTGAAGGGTAAATGATGAGCTTCATTATAGAAACTAAACCAGTGGTCTGCTCGTACAATATTAACATTATCAGGAGAGAGCGCATTGAGTTTGTCCTTCAGCGCGACAAGTTTATCAGGTCCAGCATCCCACACGCTAACCTGACCTGTGACAAACATAGGACTGGTACCTTTAAAGTTCTTAATATCCCGATTAAAAAAATCAGTAACGACATCCGCACTATTTGCATAACAGGGGTATTGGGGTATGATGGGTAGCCATTTAGATTGTACTTTAGCTGTCAGACGTCCACTCTGTCGTTCCCAGTCATTGATAGTAAGTCCGTATAGATAAGGACAATTCTCTGCATAGACATTAGCTTGCAAGGGACTTACATTATCCCATATGGTAACCACACGCAAACCTGCCTTTTCGAGGTAACGCTGGGTAAGCTGAGCATAAGGCGTAAATAACTTGCTGGAGGTTGCTGTAGCATAATAACGCGAGTTATGAGCATCGTAAGGCATTGCGTAGCCTAATCCAGAGGGACCACTTACGAAGCAGTCCTGCGTTGATGCCTTACGGTAATAGTAGTTAAGCATCATGGGCGAGATATCTGCCAAGGCTGGGCTGATAGTCCAGTTCATAGCCATTTTGCCACGACCACTTTGCTCAAAAATCTTAGCCATTGCATGCTGACAATACTGTATGTTGTCACCATCACTTATGTATACTGCCGCATAAATCTTATTTTCCAGCTTCGCACGTTTGGGTACAGGAGGTATCTTGACAGCTCTGTTGACAGCCGTGTATACCGAAGCATTCTCGAAGAAGTCTGCTGGTACAGTAGACAAACCGTATTTAGTGGCTTCGCCCACACCTGAACGTTCCTCCGGATACCAACCAAGTACGATGTCACGTCCTGGAGTCATATCCTGAAGCATCTTGTCTAATAGTTGCTGTTCGTCAGACTTACGAGGGTCGAGCCATATGCATGCAGAGCCACATGCCGCCCCTATATCATGTACGTATGGTATGGTTGGACGAATACTAACGAGCAAACGGTGGTTACATTGGTTCCAATAGTTTTTGTAAAGATACGTATAGATATCCAGGGCAGACGTCATCTTGAGCGACGTAAGATCCTCCACTACAGGATAGTCCATCCCATTTGCCACAAGCTTTGCTCTAATTTCTGCAGTAACAGGCAACAGACGGTTGAGCCCAGCTATAGTGGCTGCAAGGTTTGAATAATGCTCGCTAAGTTCCTTACTGTAAAGCACAAGTCCATTGATTTCATCCTTAAACGACCTTACCAAGATGTACGGATTAGAGGGTGATATCACGGTGGTACGCAGATTATGTGCTGATGGCCAGGTGGACTGTGGCTCCTCGTTGTGATTGTAGAGAATGATACGCGGACGTGTACGGTTGATTACGCCTTGCAGTGTGCTAAACATCACACGTTCTTCATCGCTGAGCGAGGCTGCACTCATGTCAAGCGACCTTAGGGTTGACACAGGGGCAGGAAAGAAGGGCAGCAGCCGATCCTCTGGCCAACATAACTCGTTGGCTTCAAGAATGCGGTATCCGTTGCTGTTGAGATTATATAATGTATCAGAAAATGTTATCTTATCAATCTTATCAACCTCTATTCGATCAACAGCTCCATTGGTGGTTTTTGTAATCATCTCGTTGGACTGCTGCGCCATAAGAGCGGTTGTTGCCCACAGCGCAGTCATGAGTAAAAAAACTCTTTTTCTCATCATGCTTATTATTATAAATCAGGTAGGACGAAAGCTAAAGACGTATTTTACAAGAAAAACCGCTAATCTTCACGATGAAGACGCCAGTACCCAATGTAACCTTATTCAGTTTCATTTCGCCATTGCGTACAGAAGGAGAGGGCAATCCACGTCCATCAAGTGTGCATACACAAGGAACCACTCCCTCTGGAATTCCCCGAAACAAGACTCCATCATTCTGTACCACACATGAGATGCCTTCCGCTTTTTTGCTGGATATTGAGCTTTGCGTATCACAGAACACAATTTCCTTGATGTCTGCAATTTCGAACGTGAGCGCATCCTCCCCACTGGATTTAACAGTTAACTTTTCTTCGGAGGCTGTCAGTACGGGGTTTCCCTCAAATAGTACCGTTGCAATCTCTCCACCCGCTGTCTTTATCTGAAGTCCCTGGTTACCTTCTTTCACAGTAAGGAAAGTAATCTGACTTAGATCTGCCACGCGAGTCTGAACACACGTCCCATCGGTCTTCTGAATATTCATGACCTTTTCCTGAGCATAACCCGAAAGAATACCGAGGAACAGCGACATAATAAAAAGTTTCTTTCTCATTGTTCTTTACTTAATGCGAGCTTGTATACACAACATATTCTGCTCTCTTCTGGTTAAACCTATCTTCATTAGTTTTATACGCAAAGATAAGGATTATTGTGCACAATACTTTTACCAGAGTCCCAAGAATTGCTTTTTTGCCCCAAAGTTTTTTTGCAGATAAAAAATAAAGAATGTATTTTTGTAGGTGACAATTCTCTTGAGTCGTATCAGACTGCGTATGTTTACCCATACGGACATGGTACACGATTACAGACTAAAAACCGATTCTGGCAGAATGAACATTGCAAGACATAGGATGAAAAAGCCCATTTGTCAAATCCTGGCAGCTGTGCTTCTTGTGCCGTTGCTTTATCTCCTATGGCTCTTGGCTCACGTATTCTTTTTTGATGTCTTTATTATCCCAACAGATTCCATGCAGCCCACCTTGCAGCCTGGTGATCGAGTGTTGGTGAACAAGCTTGTATTGGGTCCGCGTCTTTATCACAGCATCTTCTTAAAGAATGAAGTTCAACAGTTGCACAGTACACGTCTGAAAGGATTACGCCACGTGCGAAGAGGCGATGTTGTAGTCTTTAACCATCCTCAACACAATGGGCACATTAGCTTTCTTATCAACCATGTCTACGCCAAGCGATGTGTAGCTCTGCCGGGTGACAGTTTGTCTGTAATAAACGGTTATTTCGTGAATAGCAACTGGCAACATCCACTGGGAATAAGAGCAGAACAGCAACGACTACGCGTAGCTGCTGACAGTCTATTTTCTGCAGAAACCTATAATGTGGCACCTTACGACAAGCATGTTGGATGGACAATCAAAAATCTCGGACCTGTTTACGTACCCCGTAAGGGTGACGTGGTACGTATTACTCCCCTTACAGCCTCGTATCTGCGCCTTCCGATTGAGTGGGAACTGGGTGAGAAGCTGAATATAAATTGGGAACACGATGAGGTGTACACAGCGCATGGTCAGACGCTCTCCACCCACACATTTCGCCATGATTACTATTACATGTGTGGTGACAATGTCTGTGACTCTAACGATTCGCGCTACTGGGGACTTGTCCCAGAGGAATATATTATAGGCATTGCATCATACGTGCTGTATGGACGAGACAAACAAACGGGCAATCTTCGCCATCATAGAATCCTCAAAAGCCTATGACAAGCATAAGAAGAACATCCCAGACACTGGCAAACTCCATTTTGCAGCAGCCTACATTGCTCGTAACAGCAGGCATGCTACTAACGATATTGTGGCTAATGGTTTTGCCCGTACGGCAAGGATTCTCCGCCGCAGATAGTAGCCTTTTGTCTGTAGCTACTCCCCTGACGATAGTCACGCTTCTGCTTCTCTGGTTTTATCAGAAACCTTTTCGCCTATCCACCGTTGATTTCCTCGTAGCTGGCTGTGCTTTGTACTTCTTTCTGCGTGCATGGTCCAGTTCTGATTATTCGTGTGCTCTCCCCGTTTTCAGGGTTGCTTCTCTGCTGATTCTCTACGTTGGTTTGCGTTTTCTTTTCTCTGCTGTACGCACTCCTTTAATCTTTATAAAAACAGTCTTACTGCTTTTTTCCTGTATTGAATGTCTTATCTGTATGTGGCAAATTGCAGTTGGCAGGAGTCATCATGCGCACTATCTCTTTACAGGTAGTTTTTTGAATCCTGCTCCATGCTCTGTTGCATTCATAATGTCAATCACATTGTCATTATATAGCTTTTTCACCACCATTTCATCGAAAAATCACATTTTACAGAGGCTCTGGAAGATACTTTTATCCGTATCCCTCATCCTTTCGCTTTTACTTCTTCCTATAGGTTGGAGCCGATCCGCCGTAGTGTCAGGAATCTTCTGCTTTATACTTGCCACATGGAAACATACGCACAAACACGTACGATTCTTTATCGTTGCACTCTTACTTATCTTGACACCCTTACTGTATTTGCTCAAACAAGGTTCTGCCGATGGACGCATATTGTTCTACCTTACATCCGCGCTGTCTTTTGCCCATCATCCCATTTGGGGAAGTGGCATCGGTAGTTTCTTTCATGCATATTCCATTCAGATTCAAAATTTACAAGGACAACTTCCTGACAAACTGTTTGCACACGCCGATACCATAGAGTACGCCCTCTCTGATTTTTCCTTAATAGGTGTTGAACAGGGAGGCGTAGGTTTTCTGCTTTTTCTGACTCTACTGTATACAATACTGGCGCGTCTATCCAAATGTTCACGCCCACTTGCCCTGTCTTTCCTCTCGGTGACAATCTGTTCCTTCTTCTCATACCCACTCCAACTTTTACCTTTTCAGTTACTATTCGTGTTACTGGCTGCCTTCGCCTGTTCACAGGATAAAAGTGATGAAAGAACGAATACTCCCAGCAATAGGAAAGGCTTTTTCAAAGCCACCGCCATCTGCATTTGCGCATTAACAGGCTCTTTGTTGCTTCGTAGTCCTATAAACAAATACGTCCAGGCTTCGCAAATGAGCACACTGATTATCGGACACAATAATGACCGTTTCATCGAATATTATCGACAGATTTATCCTTTTATGCAAGGCGATACTCAGTTTTTGTTTAGATACGGACAACTTTTTGCTGATCGCAAACGATGGAATGAGAGCAATGCCGTTTTGCTTCAGGGGATTTCACAAAGCAATGATGCCATGTTCTACGTTGTATTAGGAAATAATTATCTTCAGCTGCAGGCGTACGCTGACGCGGAGCATTGTTATAAGACTGCTCATGCGTTGTCGCCTGCACGCCTTTATCCCCTATACAAGCTTATGCTCTTCTACGAACATACGGGCAACATAAAACAAGCAGCACAAACTGCACAGGTCTTGCTTCGCATGCGACCGATAACGCAATCTCCGATGACAAGGCAGATTTTACACGAAGCATCAAGACGAGTCTACAGACAATAATCTATACATAGATTTACATAAAGAGATACAAGATTACAAATATGAGAACACGAATAAGACTATACTGTCCAATAGCTTTCCTATGCATACTTGCATTTCTGGCTGTAGCATGCAGCAGAAGCGCAGAAGAGAAACAACTACAGGAAGCTCTTCGATTTGCTGGAGACAACCGTTCCCAGTTTGAAAAGGTTCTTGCATACTATGCTGATGACTCCTTACGACTTGCCGCAGCACGTTTTCTCATTGCCAACATGCCTGGCCATTATTCATTCTCACCAGAAGATACAGCTTGCGTCACATCTTATTCACACCAAGTCAGAGACCTATGCGAACGGATGAGAGGTCAAGAAGCCGGAGTGATACGCGATTCCATCAATGCGTGTGCAAGCAGGTGCGGAATAACGAAACTCAACAAGGCTTTCGATTGCAGTTTCCTGACAGCAGACTATCTCATCCGCAATATAGACGAGGCATTTCGTTCTTGGAAGCAAGGGCGGTGGGCTCGTAATCTTTCATTTGAAGAATTTTGTGAGTTCTTGCTTCCTTACAAGGTAGAGGAGTTACAACTGACAGATGACTGGCGCACACGGCTACACGGATTCCAATGCCAACGACTCGAGCAACTGGATTGGTGCGATCAATACTGCTGCTCGCCATTGGCAGCGGCGAAAATAGTGAATGCGAACCTTTTTGATTATATGCATCCTGACCACGCTGCCAATGTTGAGTTTATGCATATGAAAATAGAGGATGCCGTCTGTATGCCTTTCGGCACATGCGACTTCTACGTCATGGTAGCCACCGTAGTAATGCGTAGCCAAGGGATTCCCGTTGCACGCGACTTCACCCCCCATTGGGCATACCGTAACATTGGGCATTCATGGAACGTCGTGCTAACCAGCGAAGGAAAAGAAGTTCCCTTTACAGGCGTATGCACCCAACCTGGAGAGGAGCATAAGCCAGATGAAAAGATGCCCAAAACATACCGATGCACTTACGCAGCCAATCAGGAATTGCAGCGCTTGAACCGTAAGGAGAAATACGTACCACGTCTCTTTAGAAATGTCTTCATCAAGGACGTGAGTTCACATTACATGAAATGTCGCGATGTGACTCTTTCTGTCAAAACAAAACACAGCAGCTATGCCTATCTTACTGTTTACGATCAAAACGGATGGGCTCCTGTGGCAGTCGCAGAGATAAAACATGGTAAGGCGCGGTTCCGAGATATGGGCTGCAATGTACTCTATCTGCCAGTCTGCTACAAAGCCGATGGTACAGAAGAAATACTGGGTTCTCCCTTCGTATTAGAATCTGACGGAACCATGCGTCTGCTAAACGAGACCAACAAACAGCAAAACATAACCGTCAGACGTAAATATCCAACTCTCGATTACGTATATGTGAACATGGAGAGGATGTTGGGAGGTGAGTTTCAAGCATCCAACGATCCCAACTTTAGTAGCCACACCACAGTACATAAGATAAAGGATGGACATGCCTACGGATACGAGATTCATCTGCCAGACAGTCTGCGCGCCTATCGGTATTGGAGATACATACAAGACAAGCCTGCCAGCTTCTGCAATATGGCAGAGATGGGCTTTATTGCCCCAGGAGAGAGTACTCCCATGAAAGGAACCGTTATCGGAACACCAGGCTCCTGGAAAGGACGTGGCGGACAACGTGAGTCCGTATTCGACGGAGATGCCCTGACCTTTTTTGATGCTCCCGAACCACAGTCATCATGGGTAGGGATGGACTTCGGAAAACCCGTTCGGGTAGAACGCATTTACTATGTGGCACGCGGAGACGGCAACACCATTGAGCCAGGTGATATTTACCAAATATCCTGCTGGAGAAACAACAGGTGGGAACCCTTGGCTACAATGCAGGCAGAGCATCCTTGGCTGGAATTCCGGAATATGCCTTGCGGACTGCCATTCATATTGCAAGACAAGACGCGCGGCAAAGACATGCGTATCTTTACATACGAGGATGGGAAACAAGTATGGTGGTAAAGAAGGGAAAAAACTTTTTTTAACTTATATAATTAAAACGCGATGAAAACAAAGATTCTATTGCTAATCATGCTGCTGAGCCAGTGGGGAGCTTTACAGGCCAGCCGTGTGGTAACAGATTCCGTAAAAAGCAAGATTTTGGGGGCAACTGTGCGTTATAATGTATACATGCCCAACGGATTTGAAAAGGGAGACCGCACGTACCCTGTAGTCTACCTGCTTCATGGACTCAGCGATGACTACACCGCCTGGAAGGACAAGGGAGGCATGAGCCTTGTGGCAGATGAACTGATAACCTCTGGCGAGGCAGACGAAATGATTATTATCATGCCCAATGCAGGAGGTCCAGATGTACGCCACACGCAATGTGGGTATTTCAATATGCCTGGTTGGAACTATGAGGACTTCTTCTTCCAGGAATTCATGCCACAGGTAGAGGAAAAATACAGAGCCGTATCAGACAAAGGCCACCGTGCTGTGATGGGGCTCTCGATGGGCGGAGGAGGAAGCACCGCCTATTGTCAGCGTCACCCAGATCTCTTTTGTGCCTGCTTTGCCATGAGCGCATGGCTTGCCTGCGATGATTTCAAAGAAGAGCCAGCTGACAGACAAGACTGCCTGTACAAGACTCGTCAGGCTGTAGACAAATTCTCAACAATCAAATTCATGGAGAATGCCAACGAGGAGACTCTAAACAAACTACGCACCGTGAAATGGTTCTTCGACTGTGGCGATGATGATTTCCTGTTTGACGTCAATGCCACCATGCACCAATTGATGCGCAACAAGGGCATTAAGCATGAGTTTCGAGTACGCAACGGAGTGCACAACTGGGAATATTGGCATTATTCCCTGCGCCTGGCTCTCCCATTCGTTTCACGTTGCTTCTCCCCTCTACCTCCTGTCAGATAGGCTTGCGCAGTTGCCAAAACGCAACAGCTGACGCGGCAGCTACATTCAGCGAGTCCACTCCATGCTGCATAGGGATACGTACCACATAATCAGCATCCTCAATGGCTGCGTGTGGCAGTCCATCCCCTTCGGTGCCCATCACAATGGCTAACTGTTTTTCCTTAGCCAGACAAGGAGCATCGAGGGGGATGCTTCGCTCGGTCAATGCCATTGCTACGGTTTTAAATCCCAGTTCACGAAGTGTCTCATAAGGGGCATCTATCCACGTCCAAGGAACCAGAAACACGCTACCCATAGATACCCGTACAGCCCTTCGGTTTAGTGGGTCACACGAATCACGCGTCAGCAGCACACCATCAATGCCAAGTGCTGCAGCCGAACGGAATATCGCGCCAATGTTCGTTGAATCAACCACACCGTGTATCAGCACAATGCGTTTGGCATCCTTACACACGCCCCTTACCTCTTTCGCAACAGGACGACGCATGGCACACAACACACCTCGTGTCAGCGTGTAACCTGTCAACAGACTAAGCACTTCCCTACTGCCCGTATAGACAGGTCGGTCGCCCATCTGCTCCACAATGTCCGCAGCATCTCCCTCAATGTGTTTCCTCTCACACAGCATAGACACAGGCTCATAACCAGCCTGCAGAGCCACCCGAATCACCTTTGGGCTTTCGGCAATGAATATCCCCTTCTCAGGCTCCAGTCTGTTGCGCAACTGAGCTTCTGTCAAAGTACTGTATACTGCCAGCTGAGGATCACTTGCATTTTGTATTTCAACGATTTTCATTATTGTTCCAATAAAAAAGGCACAAGCATTCACTTTTTGTTACCACTTTGTGCAAAGATACGGCTATAATTTATGCCCTCATACCATTTTAGCAGCAAAATGTATACCTCGCACACAGGATAATAATCATATATGCTATTGGTTACATTAAAAAATGTTACCTTTGTGAAAAGAAGGTAAAGAAATTATGAGTTTTTTAGAATTATGCAAGAAGAGGTATTCCGTACGTAACTACACTACGGAACCCGTCAGTGAAGAACAACTTGAATATATTTTGCAATGTGCACGTCTGGCTCCATCGGCAGTAAACCTGCAACCATGGAGATTTCTGGTAGCACGTTCGGAGTCCTCACGTAAAGCGGTACAAGCATGTTACAAACGCGATTGGATAGCCCAAGCACCCCTGTATATAATATGTGTCATACGCCACGACGAGGAATGGGTGCGTCGAGATGGTAAACACCATGGTGACATAGACATCGCTATCGCTGCCGAGCACATCTGTATGGCTGCTGCCGACCAAGGGCTCGGTTCGTGCTGGGTGTGCAATTTCGATGCCAAGCAGTTGCATGAAGTACTGCAACTAAGCACCAACGAAGAGGCAGCTGTAATCATTCCACTGGGACACGCCACAGAAGGCGACATTCCCATAAAAAAACGCAAAGCAGAGGCTGACATCATAGACGTTATCTGACAAGAATATCGTCCGAGAACCAGAAATCAAGGACCCACAGTCCATTTCCGAGTTCATATTCAACAAACCATATTTTATTCATTCCAACCAAACCAAATTTTTTAAAAAATGAGAAAACTGTTCTTGTGCGCTCTGACGCAAGTGATGGCTCTTGCAGCCTTCTCACAGGTGAATGTCCAACTACACTACGACCTCGGCAAGCCCATCAATCCAGACAGTGAGGATGGACGTCAGCCCATTACCACCACCGTGGAAATGTTCAAGGCAGACAAACTCGGTAGCACCTTCTTCTTCATCGATATGGACTACCGCAGCAAGAAGAACGATGCCACAACACGCGGTGTCATTGGTGCCTACTGGGAGGTAAGTCGCGATTTCACATTTGCAAAGATAAAAGACAGTAACTTTAGCTTCACGGCTCACGGAGAGTATGATGGCGGTCTTAACCAATCAGGTCCTTTCCAGCAAGCCATCCTGGTGGGTCCTGCTCTGCAGTGGCACAACAACGACTTCAAGAAGACCTTCAGTTTCCAAGCCATGTACAAGCATATGCTCAAGGGAAACGGCATTAAGGGTCACGCCAGTTTCCAGACCACAGCCGTATGGGGCATTACGTTTGCCAACGACCTTTGCACCTTTAGCGGATTTGCCGATTTGTGGTATGCACAAACACCCAAGAACGTCTACAAAGGCAAGCAGGGCAAAGACCAGCGCGGTTTGGTGTTCCTCACAGAGCCTCAGTTCTGGTTCAATATCGTAAACCGTCACAAGGACAGCAACAAGCTCTCCATCGGTACAGAATGGGAGATGAGCAACAATTTCATCTGGTATAATTATCCCATGGAAAAGAACCGCTCATTCTACTGGAATCCCACCATTGCACTCAAATGGTCAATCTAAGCTTTTCCTCTCTCTAACTGACACCAATATTCCTAAAGATAAGTAAAATCATGTTAGAAAAATTATTTGGATTCTCACCTTCATCCATGACGGTGAAGCGCGAGGTATTGGCAGGCATCACTACCTTTCTCACCATGGCCTATATTCTGGCAGTCAACCCCAGCATTCTGGGTGATGCCGGTATGGACAAAGGAGCTGTGTTCACCACCACCGTGATTTCATCCGTACTTGCCACCGTGGTTATGGCTCTCTATGCCAAGTTGCCATTTGCCTTAGCTCCAGGTATGGGCCTTAACGCATTCTTTGCCTATACTGTGGTACTCACCATGGGATACAGTTGGCAGTTTGCCCTTACAGCCGTATTCATCGAGGGTCTCATCTTCATTCTGCTCACCATAACAGGGCTCCGCCAGAAGATTGTAGATGCCATGCCTTTGGTACTGCGTCGTGCCATTTCTCCTGGCATAGGCTTCTTCATCGCTTTTATCGGTCTGAAGAATGCAGGCATCGTCTCTGCAAGCCCTGCCACATTTGTCACTATAGGTAATCTACACGACCCCGCTGTCTTGCTTGCCTGCTTTGGAATCCTGCTCAGTGCAGTCTTGCTCATCAAGAAGGTTACTGGCGCACTGCTCATAGGTATCCTGCTAACCACCGTGATTGGCATTCCTCTGGGAGTAACACACTTCAGCAGTATACTCGACACTCCCCCAAGCATTGCCCCCATAGCAATGAAGTTCGAATGGCACAACGTACTGAGTTTCGACATGGCCATATGCGTAGTCACATTCCTGTTTATTGATATGTTTGATACGATAGGAACACTTCTGGGCGTGAGCCATCGGGCAAATATGGTGGACGAAAAAGGCAATATCCCCCGATTGAATCAGGCATTCATGGCTGATGCTATTGGCACAGCAGTAGGAGCTATGTTGGGAACTAGCACCGTGACCACTTATGTAGAAAGCGCTGCTGGCGTAAACGCAGGTGGGCGGAGCGGATTAACCTCCTTTACCACAGCCGTATGTTTCTTGGTCGCACTCTTCCTGGCACCACTGTTTTTGGCTATTCCTGCCCAAGCCACAGCCCCTGCATTGGTGCTGGTAGGCATCATGATGATGACAGACGTGTCAAAGCTTCATCTAGGAGATTTCGCAGACGCAGTGCCCGCATTCGTATGTATTGCCTTGATGCCTCTTACCTATAGCATTTCAGACGGCATTCTGATAAGCCTAATCACCTATGTACTTCTGCGCACTTTCACAGGCAGATGGCGCGAACTGAAGGTCAGCATGGTCATTCTGGCTATACTCTTTCTGCTGAAATACGCACTCTTGTAACACACTCTGACTCCCTCCGCACCTATGAGTAGGGGGCAAAACAGGCGAAAAGCTTACTGCAGCAATCAATCCATGCAGTAAGCTTTTCTTTTATCCCAAATCGGTAAGAGGACTCAACGATTTTTGCCGACAGCGAGCATCTATATTTAGGTATCATAAGATACTTTGTAAAGTATCCTAAGATACTTGTCAATGTATCCTAAGATACTTTAAGAAGTATCTTTACATCGTGGAAACCGTATTTTTTTTTTGCCATCTGCTCTGCCTTTTCCTTCATTTCCTTTGATGTTTTAGTAATTTCCTTTGGTGTTTTAGAAAGAGTTTGTAATTTTGCTTTGCAAGAAAGTCAAATGGCTTATGGTCTGTCGCATAGGAAGGCTTTTCCTGATAATGGCAGCATAGGTCACTTTTCTTTTAACGAGTAAGGCTTTTCTATAACTCAAATTGGTCATTAGATCTCGATTCAAATGAGACTTTATTTTGAGTTTTAGCGGACAGCGATAAAAAAAAGAACAGTGACAACTTGATTTGTGCGAAAACATACCCAAGTTGCCACTGCCCCCCAAAATGAGGTCAATCTCTCGCTGAGATTATCTAATTACCACACATCCTCTGGGTCTTCTGGATTATCATAAACCTCCTTAGGACACCATTCCATGTAGTCCATATAGAGCTCCTTCTTGTCGGAGTCGAGCACGCTCTTGAAACGCACATAGTAGGTCTTGCTGGGGTCGAGCGTCTGACGTACGATGATGTGACGACAACAACGAGAATCATCGCGAGCCGTAAGAGAAGCATTACCCTCGTGCACCTCGTGGCGAGCACTCTTCATCAGTCCATGGTTTCGCAAATTGTGATCTACCTCACGTATCTCCTCCTCGTCACGACCATCATCCGTAAGCTCACTCCAGTCAGCACTCTCACCATAAGCGTCCACCAGACCCTTGGTCATGTCAATAGGAATACCTGCTACAGGGAGGTTGTCAGGATCATCACCAAAATAAATCTGCACGATGCCTCGAGCCCCCGTAGCAAGTGTCTTGTAGCGTAACTCATAGGTGCCGCGACGTGGAACGGGTGGAAGCTTAAACATAATGTCGTAGTGTCCAATTGCCTTCATCTCGTCTTGCGTATAGTTAGCCCAGTTTACCTTGTAGCCATTAAAGTAGATGAAGTTTGTATCATCGCTCATAATACGCATATTGCTGAAATAGCGATAATACTTGTCCGCTGGAATATAGACATGCTGGTAACGGTCCTCGGAAGACTCCGCACGGCGTATACCATTAGTGGCAGCTTCGGGGAACAAAGCCATTCCGTCAAAACGGATACGCTCCCTGTGGAGATTGTCTCTCACAGCGTCGTTGTAAGAGATGGGCACGTCAATAGGATAGATGCAAGCATTCTCCACACCATTAACGATCGTAAGGTCGTTCGAACGGTCGACATAAGAGCCCACTTTATCTGCATCGCAGCTAATTTCAAAACCTGTGCCCTTAATCCCATTATCCAGATTGGGGAACCGATTGAGATAGACACCATTGCTGGCTTTGGTCTCAATAATCTTCAGCAGGCGAGGATTGCCCATCGTGGGATACCATTCGACCACGGGAATGGTGTAACGATAAGGATTGCTCAGTGAATAACCAAGCTCATTACAGTGGTACACCAGTTTGTTGGCCTGCAGACGCATGGGCAATATGTGGTAGGTAATCCACTGGTAAAGCAGGTTGGAGGCGGACTTATAGTTGGCATCGGTGGTGAAAACATCATCATCAGAATACTGGTGATTATCAAGAATCCATTGCATCAACTGCTGAGGAACATCCTCTGCTGTGGGGTCAATGCCCTGTTCGCGCCAAAAGGCATCTGTCTCAGCAAAGATGGTGAATCCGTACTTACGATGTTCGGGAGCAAGCGCATCAGAATTGCTATCGCCCGACTTATCGCTGAAGCCTGCACTCATATATTTCTTCAAGTCGGGAATGGCATTCGTCTGATAAAGCCTTTCGTACACCTCATCGCGTATGGCAGAGAGCGTGTCCATGAGTCCACATGCAAGTAGGCATTTGGCAAAGGTAAGATAGCCATCCGTCTGTTTCTCTATGATATTACGGAAATAGGTGGCACAAGACATGTCTACGGGGGCAATAACCTTGTGCATCTGATATATGACGCCGTTGAGAACCTGTATATCACGATTGGTCAAATCAATAGGACAGTCGCGATTGATATACATGCTATCGGGATAATTTTCTGGAGAATAATATGTGAGTCGCTTGTCGTTGAGGTTAGGCAAGGGAAACTCAGAGTTGTTCTCAGTGGGGAACTGCGCAAGCGTGTAACGCTGTGTCTCTAAGTCACCACCGTCAATAATGCTGTTTTTCACAATCACCTTGCGAATAGAGTCCAGCTGTACACTGTCTGTAAAAGAATCCCACGAAGGTTCAGATATGAGTCCTTCGTCTACGAGAGTGCCCAAATAAGCGTGTATGGCCTCGTTAGTGGGGGCAAAACACGTATAGTTACCTCTGGCAGTAAGAATCTGATAAACGCTTGTTTGAGAAATGTCACTCATGGTGACTTTCTTTGTCAGAGCAACGTACTCAGAATAGTCATCATGACTTTCCAAATAGCTTGCCATGGTATGGTGCTTGAAAACATAACGCGCAGAAGTATCTATGTCTTCGGTGCAAGATGCAAGAACCATCAGTATGGTTACGAATGAGAAGAGTAACTTTCTCATGGAATATGGTTAAATGAGTTATTATTGAATCTTGAGTTTTTTAAAAGGCATTCTGCTGGCCCCCTCCGAAGGAAGAAGACCAGCAGAATGAAAAGTATGAATTACTTCACCAAAACCTTTCGGCCATCGATGATGTAGATACCCTTGTCGGCACGGTTCACACGCTGACCAGAGAGGTTGAAGATACCCTTCACCATAGGAGCGGTCTTCTCTTCAACAGAACCGATAGCGGTGGGATACGTATACTCGGCACCCTCTGCCTTGGCCTGCTCTGCGCTGATAACCTGCATATGACGGATATTTACCACCGTACCCTCAGCCAGTTCAGAAGCCAAATCGAAACGAATCACATCCTCGGTGTCGCCGAATGACCACTTGGTCAGAGCAGGAGCAATGTAGAAGTAAACGGTCTTCCAGTCGCTCTGTGCGCTGAAGCCTTCTGATTCAAGAGCCTGAGCAGGAGTAACTGAAGGAGTACCGAAGAAGAACTTGCTTCCGGTAAGTGCAACATCGGTCTTATACTCAAACTTCAGCACGGTCATGGTAGAGTCAAGCTTCTCGTAGAAACCAGTTGCAAGTACATAAGGATGAGCTGTGGTAGCAGTTACCACATATGAGAATGGTTCGTCCTCAAGATAACCCATATCCTCTGCGTTTGTAAACTTCAGGTAATCGGGCCACTTAGCATAGAGAGCAGCCTTGGCTGCAAGAGCCTCAGCAGCAGAATACTGACCAAGCAACAGAGCATCAGCATAAGCGTCTGTGTCATCAGTCAGAGACTTGGTATCAGTCAATACGCTACAGTTAATCCATTTGTCGTAGACGTTCTGATAACCATCCTTTGCCACCACGTACGCATCCTTAGTGGCATTGATTTCATCACACAATGCGCTGAATGTACTCTGAATCTCCTCCTTGGCAGCCACACTGGTAGCGGTCTCTATGGCAGCAGCAGCCTCGGCAACAGCTGAACGCTGAGCTGCGCTAAAGTTAGGCGTATGAAGGAAGTCATCCAGGTCATTAGCCGTATAAGCAGCAATTACAGCAGCGCGCTTTGCCTGACACGCCAGAGCACGGTCATAAGCGGCACTTACTGCATCATTTGCTTCAGCACCCAGATAGTATACATGTACGTTACCTACAGCAGTCCAGTCACCCTTCTCATGAGCATTGTCGGGAGTACCGTCGTTCTTCACACCAATGGTGAGCTTACCGTCTGTAACCTTAGCAACAAGAACATTCTCATAGCGGTTTGCACTGAAGGCAACACAGCTACCCTGCACGCCCCAGATAACGTAACCCAAGGTGTCAACACCTAATTCGTCCAAGATGGCCTTGTCGGGAATGCTACCAGTAATACGGCAGTTGACGCCATCCTGTGCGTTGGCAACGGGTACCATGTCATCAATCACAGCAGGAGCATAAATCTGTGCATCGTTTGCATATACAATAGCACGATAGTTAGTGCTCAGAGTGTCACCACAGGGACGGAAGCCTGCGTTGATGCGAACTTCGTAGTAACCGTCTTTCAGACCCGTGAGCGTCTGATTGATGTCGAAGATACGCTTGTCGTTGCAGAACTCTGCAGCAGACATCTTCACTTCGTTGTTCGTACCATAAGAGTAAGCCGTCTGGCTCCAGCCTTCACCACCCTTAGCCAATGTGGGATCGCTCACCAAAGAGGTAATCTCTGTACCAGCAACGTAGCCTTCTGCCACGAGAGCCTTCTTCAGAGAATCAACGAAGTTTATCTCCTCAAGGATGAGTGAGTCATTCAGCAAACGCTCTTCAATAATGTAGGTGTAAGAGCCGTTGGGATAAACGTCTGAGGGCTCAGAAGCCTCTTTATCCAGATAGGTGTTGATGACACTCAAGGTAGCACCCTTCACTTCAGGATTTTCGTCGATGAAGCTTCTCAGGTTCTCCGCTGCATCTACATAGTTCTGATAAGAAGCTGCAGAAGCCTTGATGCTGTCTTGAAGATTCAGAATTTCGTCATACGTACGGAAAAGAACCTCCATATTCACGCACTCGTCAATCTCGTTTACCAGACTCTCATATTTGTCAAGCAAGCGCTGCTCACAAACAACATCTGTAGAAAACTCATTGGCCTCTGCTTGATAATCCTGCTTGATAACCTCAAACTCTTCGGGAGTACCGAAATGTAGTTCCTGCATCTGCTGTCCAGAACCACTATAAGCCTTCTCAATGACCACTTTATAATAAGTGTAAGGAGTGGTTGTTTCGCTGCTGAATCCGAAGTAAGAGGCAGTATTGTTTTGTGGTTTCAGACGATTCTGTTCCACATTGGTCTTCTCATCAACCAGAACCCAACCTTCTGCGTCGACGGTAGCTTCACCATCACCCGCAAAGTTGGCAGCATAGATTTTCCATGTGCCCCAGTTACGATCAGGATAACTCTCTGTGTCGCCACCAGTATTCAATGTATAGAAATAGGGGTTAACAGGCTCCAAAGAACGGAAGATGACATAAGGAGGATTTTTGCTGTCGATGTTACAACCCCATTTAGTGCTGTAATCATTATCGACAAGCTTTGCCCAGTTCTCATTGTCGTTCCACTTACCGTTTCCGCCCAAGACAGCAAAATGAGTGGTTTCCTCATCCGCAATGGCAGCCATCAAGCTGGTCAGATACAAGGTCTCATCCTGAATAGCAGCGTCGTCCAATGAGCCATTCTCCATGATGTAAGCATAGGTACCATAGCGGTACATTACATTAGGAGCGACATTGTCGTTAATGTATCCTTTTACCCAAGGAGCTACATGCTCGTAGTCCTCAAAGTTTACAGACACATTTTCAAAATCCTTATAAACAGAATCATACTTAGCATATAGTTCCGCGCTGTTGAGAATCTTACCCTGCAAATTTTTCAGCTCAGTTACCAAAGAACCAATCTCTGCAATACTTGCACTATTCTTCAGATTCTCCAGGCCAGTCTTGTAGGCATCAATATACGCTTTATAAGCCACTCCATCGAGAGTAGCCTGAGACATGCTGGCATAATTCTCGTTACGATAAAGAATACGATTTGCATCATTGCCAAACTCGAAGTCTGCCATCTGCTGTGTAGAACCATTTACCAAAGACTCCACTTCAATCTTAAAGTACTTGAAAAGAGTAGAAGATGGTTTTGAGAGCAGGAAGTAAGCGTCAGCAAATTTGGCAGCAGGCAACTGATCTGTGCCGATATTGTTCTTTTCGTCCAAGAGAACCCATCCGTCGGCATCCTTTGTAGCAGCCTCGTCAGAATCGAAGTTTCCTCCGTAAATCTTCCAAGTCTTCCAGTTACGGCCACCATTCGTATCAGTATCGTTAGCTGTCGTCAACTTGTAATAAGTGGGAGCTACAGGCTCGTCAGCACTAAATACCACATACACAGAGGAATTATTGGTGGTACACCACTTACTTGAAGAGTCTTTATCGAAAAGGAATCCAGGACCCTCAGCCGAATTAGTTTCTGTGCCATCAATAGAATGGAATGCACAAGTAATAGCCCCATCAGTCAAGTCTGAAGCATACAGTTCAATCAACTGACCAGCCCTACGAATCTCTGCATTCACAGCATCTACATCCAGAAGAGCATTTGCCACAATATATGGATAAGAGCCATTGGGATATGTGGCATTAGGAGCGATGGTCTCGTTCAGATAATCTCCAATAATCTTACGGCCCTCACCTGTGATGCATTCGTGATTATTATAATGAGTAGTCATTGACTCTATAACGCCAGCCAAAGACTCATAAGCCTGAGTGCTGGTTGTAATGTCAGATTGTATGGCCTCCAATCCTGCCTTTGCCTTCTGCATTTCGAAGATATCCGAAGCTGTATTCAGAGCAGAAAGACCAGACTTGTAAGTTGCCTTCAGAGATGCCAAGAAGGTCTTATTCAGATCGACTGCAGAGGCGCACGATTGATAAGCATTCTCACGGTCATTCTGGAATTGTCCAGCATCGCCTAAGGCGAACTCGCTCATCTGCATGTAACCACCACCAGACTGGATAGAGGCAATCTCTATCTTGAAGTAAGTATACTTGGTAGTGTTCTCCACAGAGGGTGTCAAGTAAACCGTATAAGAGTTTTTGTCAGGAAGTACTTCCTCAGTCACACTCTTATCATCCAGCAAGACCCAAGCTTCAGACTCACGGGTAATTTTACTTTCGTCAGTCTCTGCAATGGCATAGATACGATAATCTTTCCAGTTACGATGATTCCAACTGGCATTATCAGTACCCGTCACTAACTTATAGTAGGTGGGGGCGATGGGACGTGTGGTCTTGAAGATTGCATAAGCGCCCTTGCCATCCTTACCAAAGTTAGTACTCTCTTCTAATCCATTTCCCCATTTGGTATTGTCATCGCCATCAAACAATTTGCTCAGACTTTCACTACTGTTATCCAGACGTGAGCCTGACAGAATAGTGTATCCAAGAGGAGCAGAGTTGAGGAAAGCATCGCTGGTGCCAAATCCAAATTCGCCCATCTGAAGCCAAACATCTGTTGCACCATTTACAGCACGGGTCACCTTAATCATGTAATACTGATAAGCTGTGGTGCCATCAGCCTTGTTGAAGTTGAAGTCCACACCGTACTTATTTTCTGCTGGCAGCAACTCACCCTTGCGCACATCTATCACCGTCCAGTCTGCATCCATCACAGCGTCAGCGTCTGAAGCAAAGTTGGCAGCATAGATAGTCCAATCCTCCCAGTTTCGATTAGGATTCTCCTTGGTGTCATTTCCTGTAATCAAGAAATAGTCCTTCGGAACGATAGGCTCTGAGGTCTTCATGATGATGTAAGCAGGATCCGTGTTGTCCTTCATGAAAGAGTGACCCATCTTGGTAGACGGATTTCTGTCTACCAGACTTGGGTAACCTTCACCACCAGTTCCACCCGAACCGTTCAGGGCTGTAATAGTAACAGCCGCACGCACACTCTGCACAGATAAAAGCAATACCGCCACAGCAGCAAGCTTCATCGAAACAAAGCGCGAAAGAGTAAACATTCTCTTCATCTTGGTTTTGAATTTTGTGTTAATATAATGAATATGTACTTAATATATTTTTTCTAACAGAAACTTCTACTTACACATCTATGTATACATTCACCCCATGCCGTCTAAACAACGCAAGGCAAAAGATTATATACAAATATCTTCTGACATATTGTGGAACAATTATTCTGACAATTATCATCTTGGACTTCAATTATTCGCTTGCTGAGTACAACATCATCCAATCACAAAGTTAATAAATATGGTTTTTCGCATTTAACTCACATGTACATTTTTATATATGTTTTAACACTATTTAACACACATAAGAGTCATTTTATGTTACTTCATCCTTTTCAAACCATTGAGTATGTATATTTGACCCGACTTTTTCGCTTTCGAGAGGCTTTCCCAACGTCTTCCTCCAAGATCATACACCCCGAAGGCTTCTCTTACAGGATAATCCTCTGCTTTGACACCTTCAATTGCATCTGCCACTTGATTATAATCTATCAAAAAGTCGAAAGGAGTGAGATTTACAGCTTCTAATGTGGCATCATCTGTGCGCTTATCCAACAGAATCCACCCATCTGCATCTGGGGACAACAAAGAGACACGACTGCCATAAAGCCTCCATGAGGCAGGATTACGTTCCGCATACGTTTTACTATCGGCAGCTGTATAGAAACGATAACCAAATGGGCGTACAAAATCGCCAGCATCCAGATACAAGTAAGCAGTTTCGGCTAAAGGTCCACACCATTTGGTAGAAACATTATTATCTACCACATTTTCAGGTACCTCATCGCTATAATGTTCTGCGCTACTTGCATACATACTCAAGTTTATATATTCTGACTGAGCCTCATCCAGCAAATCAAATTCAGAGAACTGTATTGCGGAACCTCTCTGCACGCCATCCAGTGCTAAGAGAAAATAGCGATAGCCAGATGCAGCTTCCGTGACAGTCACCTCACACTGAGCAGAAAACGTTCCATACTCTGGTGCCTTGACCGTAATCGTACATTTACCCACAGCCACGGCACTTACTCGACCGTCAGCATCCACTCTTGCCACATTTTCGTTGTCACTCTTCCATTGTAAGGGAATTCCTTGCATACTGCGTGGCGAAACCGTAACCTGCAAAGTTGCGGAGCTACCAGCAGGAAGGGTTAGCTCAGCACTTTTCATTTCCAAGGAGGTGACTGAGCGAAGCAATGTGTAGTCACACGCCACCTTATCTGCAACAGACAGGGGATGTTCTCCTGTTTGCTCGTCAATCAAAGTCCATGAAGCGGCATCAGGATTCTCCGTATAAGCATTGGTTCCGTAAAGCCTCCAACACGCGGGATTTCGACTAGGATTTTTACTTGTATCATTAGCGGTACAAATTCGGTAGCCATACAAGTTCACCTTTCCACCCGCATCGAACATAAAATAGGATCGATCTGAGAATTGGGAACAATACTTTGTAGAGAGGTTATTGTCTGTCAGATTTTGCCAATTCTCATTACTTATAGAGCTTTCTGTTCCAGAATATATTTTTGTTAAAGAATATTCATCGAGGTTGACGTCCAGCAAATCGAACTCAGAAAACTGAATCAAACTGCCACCTTGGACAGCAGACACATCCAACATGAAATAGCGATACTCCGATGGCGAAGGGTTGATATTAGTATAGTCTTCGTTGTCCTTATACACAACGCTGTGGGAGAGAACGGGAACGGGATGCTCATCCCTTTCGCCTACATTGTTGATATTCTGGCGCCAGGGAGAGTCGTTGTCTCCGTTTACAAGCATCCAGCACAGGCGTCCGCTCCGCACATCATTCTCTTTTACATGCTTCACTTGATAAGCATACGTATCATAACAATTATCTGCCTGAAAACTTCCCTCGGTCATTGCAAACTCTCCCACCGAGACTGCCCCGCTTATCTTGGCAGCATTGTAACAGTTCTTCAAGCCAACCGTTCCCTCAGACCATGCCACCATTGCGCTTGCCCCCTTGTGGGCACTCACAGAACCCACATTATAACAATTGTCGAACAAAGCCGTTGCTCCCCTACGTACTTCTGCTACCAAGGCTGCTGCATAGGCATCCGTAGCCATTACTTGAGACAGATTTCCGCAACGATTCATCGTAAAAGAACCTTCCTCGACAACTCCTACCAACGCAGCCACTCTACTCTGACCAGACACGCGGGAGTGTGCTCCAAGAAAGACGTCAGACAACACGCATCCGTCAGCCACATGAGCAAACAATGCGACCTCAGAGTCTCCGTTTAGGCGTAGCCCATCTATCGTGTATCCGTTTCCCAAGAACGTCCCTTTATACGGTTTCATCGAGGTTCCTATGGGAACGAACAAATGAGAGAACTCGCTCATGTCAATATTGCACAACAATTCCGCATGGGCAGAATTTTTTCCATCACGGACAATTTCGCTGAACTGACACAAATCGAGTGGGGAGCTAATCTGGTAGACGTTATTTTCCTGTCGCAGAGAGCCATAATTGAGTTTCTGATCCATCCAAGCCACACGTCCTTCCACATAGTTCTTCACCACGTTTACTTCAGCTTCCCAAGTTCCCCAGACACGCGGATTACAATGCAACTGCTGAGTAAGATACGGCCAGCGTAAGAAATTGAGTCTTTGGCTTTCCTGCAACAACGTGCGCAAAGAATCAACATAAAGTCCCATTTCATCAGCCGTAATAAGAGAGTCTCTGCGCAATTGTGCCCACAACGCCTGAAGGTGAGCCGTAGCATTACCATCCGAAAGAATCCTGCCAACCAAGGTTCCCCAGTTGCCTGCAGTACGTACCTTATAGGTCCACTCCTCGCGCTGATTGCCTGGATAAACATTAAAGTCATTATCCAGAGCAAGATCGTTATCCCATACGGGACCCGTATAAATCAGGCTGTCTGACCGCTGTTTGTACATAAACACCTGCCACAACATATCGGTATTCCCGTTGAACTCACAGGCGAGGAAATAACGAAGGAAGGTATCCAAGTCCAACATCCTACGATAACCTCTGAGCGTATCCGTGTATTCTGAACAGAAGACCCTATCCTCCATTTTATTGAAATAATCGCGAATATAGTTGTACTGAGCTGGGACAATATCCTTCTCGTCAGGGTCATTCACAGATACAGGATTACCGTGGCGTGAGGTAAAATTCACAGGGTCCTGTCCTGCATAGCCATTCATCTCCAACAAATAGCCACCCGTGATAGAGACACTATCCGTACAGGTGTCGTCCATCTCAGCAATATTGATTCTATTCTTGTCCAATCCGATGTAATCTGTCAACTGGTAACAGCCCCGATAGTCGCCATTGAGGATAAGATCCACACATCTGCACCAAGGAGTGAAAGGCATTCCCACCCGTCGGCTCACCTCATATGCAACATTATTTCTGAAGAGAGTCTTGTCACCATAGTTATTGATAAGAGTCCATTTCTTGGCTTTGGCTGGAGATTCGTCACGCGCGGAACCATGCAGCATATGATGGCTCTTACCATCGTTGAACTTTATGCGGTAAGGCTTGTTTTCATGCGTAGCTGAATAATTACCGCGTACCCGAGTTAAGACAGGGTACTCCTGGATGAGCGCCCCATTCTCGTAAGTGATTGTGATACGCGAATCAAAATCCTGTCCCTTCTGCTCTGGCACGCTCTCATCCGTCACGTGAATGCTTACGGTAGGCAAACAGGTTACTTGATAAAAGCGAGTGTCGTCTCCTGCACCTTCGTATCCATAGAACTTCAACTCTGCCACATTGCAATACGAGCCAGCTGATCCCACATAGCGTACATAACGAAATCCACGGCTCACACGTACATCGACGTCACAGGTTTTGTCCTGCTCGGGTGCTTCTGAAATCAAGTACAAGGGTACCGCATCCATAAAATCTGAGCGGTTGGCACCTTCGAATAAAGAGAGTAGCATACGATCTGAGCCTATACTTCCATTCTGACGAGGAGTAAAACTTATATGGGTAATGACATACTGGCGCCCTAAGTCGAGTCCAACCCACTGGCCATCAGCCGAATGAGCTTCGTAATAAGTAGAAACATCTCCATCAAAGGCATAAGCCGCATTTGCACGACCCTCCTTACTGATTACTTTTCCTTCAAGACAAGCGTCGTCTGCATAAACACACGGCACAACACCTGCAAACAACACCATCATGGCAGCACAACACTTCTGAAACAAACCCATCTCTTTAGTTTACTAATAAAAGAAAATACGTATATACGCAATTGAATATGGTTATCTTGGAGTTATTCCGTCACAAAGTTACCAAATTCCATCTATACTTTAACTGCTGCAGAAACTTATTTCTGACCAAACAGATTTTATTTACGCTTTTCGCGCTTCAGTCTTTTCGCAATACAAAAATTATGAGGCAAAAGGATATCTTTTGAGCAACAAAGAGAAGTACCTCTGTAAACAGAGATAAGAGTTTAGCTAAATATTTCCCCAACTGGGAAGAAAAATTTTTCCAGTTAGAAAATAATAATTTCACAGTTGAAAAGAATAAAATCACAGTTTTAACCCAAACCGGTCATTAGATACTGATTCATATTAGTCTTTTTTTTCGAGTTTTTCGAGCAGATTGTTTTCAGACGTGTCGAAGGCATAGTGGGCTATGTCAAGACAAGCCTGGAAACAAGATACCGGAAGAAAGGCTGATAGGAATTGGCAAGAACTATCCATCAGCAGGAATGGGTTCTTTGTTTCTGTCTAATGACCGATTTGGGTTTAACAAGCAGAATATTCAGAAGGCAAAGCTTAGACAGGAAAACAAATATTCTCTCAATCTACAAAGAAAAAAGGGATTTGTCTGTAGGTACAAAATTACTTGCTCCAGAATTTGTTTTTGTAAGGAAAAACCAGTTACTTTGCAATAGTAAGTAAGACTAAAAAACAGAGAGCAATGAAAGGAATAGTACTGGCAGGAGGGTCGGGCACACGTCTCTACCCTATCACAAAGGGCATAAGTAAACAGCTAATGCCCATCTACGACAAGCCCATGATTTACTATCCTGTAAGCGTACTCATGCAGGCAGGCATAAGGGAAATACTCATTATCAGCACACCATTTGACCTACCTGGTTTCAGAAGGCTATTGGGAGACGGAAGTGACATTGGAGTGAAATTCACATACGCAGAACAGCCAAGCCCCGATGGACTTGCGCAAGCATTTACTATTGGCGCGGACTTCATCGGAGACGACTGTGTATGCCTGGTCTTAGGGGACAATATATTCCAAGGAAACGGTTTTCATAAAATGCTGCATGAAGCCGTACGTACGGCAGAAGAGGAAAACAAAGCCACCGTGTTTGGCTACTGGGTAAAAGATCCCGAAAGGTATGGTGTGGCAGAGTTCGACAAGGAGAACAACTGCATCTCTATAGAAGAAAAGCCAGAACATCCGAAAAGTAATTATGCAGTGGTGGGACTATACTTCTACCCTAACAAGGTGGTTTCCGTGGCAAAGCACATCAAACCAAGTGCACGAGGGGAATACGAAATCACCACCGTCAACCAGAAGTTTCTGGAAGATGGCGAACTGAAAGTACAGACCTTGGGAAGAGGATTCGCGTGGTTAGATACGGGCACACACGATTCGCTCTCAGAAGCAAGTACCTACATTGAAGTCCTGGAAAAAAGACAAGGGCTGAAAATAGGCTGCCTGGAAGGTATTGCCTTCCGAAATGGATGGATCGACGAGGAACAGATGCGACGGCTGGCTCAGCCCATGCTAAAGAACCAGTACGGACAATACCTGCTGCAAGTAGTAGAAGACGCAAAACGCTTTGGACACCATCCCGAAGAATAAGATACACATAGAACAAGGAGGAATTTGGTATGAACATACTGGTAACAGGAGCTAACGGACAACTCGGAAGAGAAATGAGAAAGGTGACACAAAACAGCCGCCACCATTACATCTTTACGGACGTCACACAACCTGAGGGCTTAGAGACAACTCTGCTGGACATTACGAACAGACAGGCTGTGGAAGACCTCGTAAGAGAAGAACAAATAGAAATCGTAGTAAACTGTGCCGCATGGACCGACGTAGACGCATGCGAGACAGACTCTTCCCTTGCAGCCAAAGCAGAGAGAATAAACGCACTCGCACCCGCAATTCTCGCACAGGCTATGCGCGAAGTAAACGGGTTGCTGATACACATCAGCACGGACTACGTATTTGGTCTGGAGCCTTACAACACTCCTTGCCGCGAAAACCAGAAAGGAACTCCAACTGGGGTATACGGACATTCGAAACTACGCGGAGAACTTGCCATCAGAAACTCGGGCGTAGAACACATCATACTGCGCACAGCATGGCTCTACAGCGAATACGGAAAGAATTTCTGCCGAACCATGATGAAGCTGACAGCAGAAAAGCCACAGATAAACGTTGTGTTTGACCAAACTGGCACTCCTACGTACGCACTGGATCTTGCACAGGCCATCGCCACCATCATAGAGAGAGAAAGCTGGAGAGGCAACACTGGCACTTATCACTATAGCAACGAAGGAGTATGCAGCTGGTACGATTTTGCAATGACAGTAAGGAAGATGACAGGACACGAGTCATGTACCATCAACCCATGCCACAGCAGCGAATTCCCATCGCCAGTAAAGCGCCCAGCATATTCCGTTTTGGACAAGACGAAATTCAAGGAGACCTTCCATCTGACTATCCCATACTGGGCAGAGTCACTCTTGGTATGTATCAACAACATAATGGGAAACAAATAGAGCGGTATCGGGCATTTACCTGTCTCGCAATGAGCAAGCAACAGACAGGTCTCAGCCTTTAATTACATCATTTCATTCCAGAAATACTACACACTTCAAATGAAAAGAAGCATTATCATAACAGGTGGAGCAGGCTTTATCGGAAGCCACGTGGTACGACTTTTCGTAAACAAATACCCCGACTACGACATCATCTGTCTGGACAAATTAACCTATGCAGGCAATCTGGCCAACCTCTCAGATGTAGAGAAATGTCCCAACTACCATTTTGTGAAGATGGACATCTGCGATTACGAAGGAGTCAGCAATCTCATAAAAGAAAAACATGTAGACGGTATAATCCATTTGGCAGCAGAAAGTCACGTAGACAGAAGCATCAAGGACCCCTTCACCTTTGCCCGTACCAACGTAATGGGAACCCTAACCATGCTACAGGCAGCCAAAGAATATTGGGAAAGCCTACCAACGAAGTACGAAGGAAAGAGATTCTACCACATAAGCACAGATGAGGTTTATGGAGCGCTGGAAATGAATCGGCCAGAAGGTATCAAACCGCCCTACACCACCACAGCCAGCAGCACGCAACACCATCTTGCATATGGAGACCAATTCTTCCACGAAGACACAGCCTACAGTCCGCACAGCCCTTACTCTGCGTCAAAGGCAAGCTCAGATCATTTCGTAAGAGCGTTTCACGACACGTACGGAATGCCCACAATAGTGACAAACTGTTCGAATAACTACGGACCTTACCAATTCCCAGAAAAGCTTATTCCACTATTCATCAACAATATACGACACCGGAAACCCCTACCTGTATACGGAAAAGGAGAGAATATACGCGATTGGCTCTACGTGGAAGATCATGCCAAAGCCATCGACCTCATATTCCATCAAGGCAAAGTGGCTGAAACCTACAATATCGGGGGATTCAACGAGTGGAAAAACATTGATATCATCAAAGTTCTAATCAACACCGTTGACAGACTATTAGGACGTAAGGAGGGAGAAGACATGGACTTGATTACCTACGTAACCGATCGCCCTGGACACGATGCCCGGTATGCCATCGACAGTACGAAATTGCAGAGAGATCTGGGTTGGGAACCCAGTCTGCAGTTTGAAGAAGGCATAGAGAAAACAGTTCGCTGGTATCTGGACAATCAGAAATGGCTGGACAACATCACCTCTGGCGAGTACGAGAAGTACTACCAAAGTATGTATGAAAAACGATAAAAGCAGGTATTCTATTCCAAACGCTTATCGGACCCAAAGATGCAACACCCAACACCACCAAAGAAAAAAACAAGCAAGCACATGCGCAACGGTATACTATATGCAATAGCAATATGTCTATGCTCCCATAGCATTGCAACGTCTGCACAGACGAACCAGAGTAATGTTCCTACCACTTTGGAAGGATGGGCAGAGAGAGCAGAACGCTTTGGCAAGGCAATCCCTCAAGAACAGGTATTTGTCCACATGGACAACAACTGCTATTTTCTAGGAGACACCATCTACTATAAAGCATACGTACAACGCTCTGACACGCGGAAACCCAGCAAAATCAGCGGAGTATTGTACGCAGACCTCTACAACCAAGATGGCTACTTGGTGGAACGTCAATTGTTGGAATTAAACAACGGACAGGCAGACGGATCGTTTGTACTGAGAGATTCCCTTTATAGTGGGTTCTACGAACTAAGAGCATACACACGCTGGATGCTCAACTGGGGCATGTACGAACATCCTCACAGCAAACAGGCTGAGCAATGGTTTATCAACAGAGGAATGGCAAAAGACTATTACCTTGATTACGACAAACTATACAGCCGCACCTTTCCCATTTACGACAAACCCAAAAAAGAAGGAGAATACACACACGACATTACCCTTCGCCCACTACGAAAAAGAGCCAAAGCTGACACAAGTGCTCCGAAACTGGACCTAAAGCTTTACCCAGAGGGAGGACACATGGTGGCAGACAGACCTTGCCGGATAGCCTTCGAAGTCAACACAGAAGAAGGTCAGCACAAAGAAGGGAACATAACGGTAATAGACGGCTCTGGCAAGCAAGTGGCCACAGCAAAAACAGAAAATCGGGGGAGAGGCACATTCCTACTGACACCAGAAGCAGAAAAAACATACACCGTACAGCTAACCTGCGGTGATCAAAAAACAGAGATTAAACTGCCCAAAGCGGAAACAGACGGATGTGCCATACAGGTATCGCAAGCACAAGGAAAAATCAACATTGAGATTACAAGCAATGGTCAGGCTTCGAGAGAACCTATCGGAATGACCATTATGTACCAGGGACAACAGCAAGATTTCCGTCAGCTACAAGCCGGAAACAAACAGACGGTCACTCTGGAAGCATCATCCTTACCCACAGGAGTAAATCAGATTACGCTGTTCGATGCACAAGGAAGAATCTGGGCAGATCGACTCTTCTTTGTCAGAAACGGAAACACACCCATAGGTAACACCATCACTTTTAGCGGTCTAAGCAAGCAAGGAAGCGAAGCCTACGCTCCAGTTGAAGTAAAGATAAAGGGAGGAGTCCCAGGGAGTACACTAAGCGTAGCTGTAAGAGACGCAATGCACTCTGAGTATCTATTCGACAACGCTAATATCATGGCAGAAATGCTGTTGAGCAGTCAGATCAAAGGTTTTGTAGAAGATCCCAACTACTTTTTCGAAAAAGATGACGAGCAACACCAACGTGCATTAGACCTTCTGCTCATGATACAAGGATGGAGACGATACGACTGGCACACAATGGCAATACCAGGTGCATTCGAAATCACTCACCAGCCAGAAAGAACTCCTTTATTCACGGGCTCTGTCAACCGATACAATGCGGAAGCTCGCGAAGACGTCATTGCAACTAAAACAGACATTGCAATGAACAATATGATGATGACCGATGGAGAAAGAGAAGCACAGGCTGCAGACAAAAGTAGCAAAAACAATGTAGCAGAGAATGCAAACGGAGATAAAATCAAGGACGTAGCATCCGAAATGAGCAAATTTGCTCAAGAAAGCGATAATATCTTCCGAAGAGACGATGCTACAAAACGTCAAGATGTACAAGGAAGATTCTGGAGTACTGCACGCGGACCAAAACGTCCGGTGCTGGTTCATGCTGAATTTACCAAAGAAGGTGCAAGCGGGGTAACAGGTGAAATGATGACCAAGAACTCACGTTTCAGCATACAAAGTCCGAGATTCTTCGATGGAGCATGCTTCTTCCTCGCAGCATCTGACACAACAAAATGGAATGAAAGTCAACATAAGAATTTCTTATGGGTCAATTCAGGAGAAGACCAAAAAGAGGAACTGAACTATCCCGAATTCTATGTCAAATTAGATTTGTTCAACCCTCGTTTTGTGAAACCATACACTTGGTATCAGACTCATTTGGCACCAACTCCCCAAGGATCTGCAATAAACGAAGACTGGCAATACGATGGTTCACGTACCCTAAAAGAAGTGGTTGTGGGCGCCAAACGGACTTCCTACACACGGTTTGACGCATCAAAACCAGCTTTTGTAGTGGATGCTTACGATGCCTTCAACGCTGTGAGCGATGCAGGGCTCTGCTACGGTATATTCACAGGAGGAGGAAGTTTCTCTGAAAACGTAGCACGCTATTACATCGGAGACATGAACCAAGAGCGCAACTATATCATGACACGAAGATACAATTCAAAAACGGCCTCTGCTAACATACCTGACAGCGAAAAGAAGAAATATGATCACCTGACGCAATTAGACAAAGTATACATATATACAGACTACAGTCCGCGCCAGGAAGGAAGCAAGAAGTATGAGGCAAGCGACCAGCCAGAGGTAATCGTGGACTTAAGACTTCTGCCAAACGATATGGTACGCACCACATACCGAGACCGATTCTATCAATTGCCAGGCTTTTCACTATGCTATGAGTTCTACCAACCCTCATATGCCAACAAGCCTTTACCTGAGCACAAAGATTACAGACGTACACTCTACTGGAATCCCAATGTGGAGCTGGACGAAAGCGGAACGGCAACAATCAACTTCTACAACAATGGGCGACAGACCCCTATGGGAATCAGCGCAGAAGGAATGGCAGACGATGGGACATTACAAAGCGGTTCTGAAATGCCAGAAAATAGATAACAACTGACAACACACATTTATAATGGAACAAGTCGAACTAAAAAGAATTATTTCCCTGTTTGCAATTCAGGGGACAGTAGGTGATGTAAAACCTTTGGGCGAAGGCCTTATCAACGACACTTACCTGGTAAAAACAGCTGAAGCGGACGCACCAAACTACGTATTGCAGCGAGTAAACGAAGCTGTATTCCCAGACGTGGATATGGTGATGCGTAACATTGAAGCCGTAACTACACATATTCGCAAAAAATTAGAAGCGAAAGGTACACCTGACATCGAAAGACGAGTACTGCGTTTTATCCCTCTTAAGGGCGAAAACAAACTCTATACTGTGGTGAACGGAAAATACTGGAGACTGATGGTATTCATTCCCAACGCAATTACCAAACAGGCGGTAAATGCCGAGAGTAGCCGTGCTGCAGGAGAGGCCTTTGGACAATTCCAATCGATGTTAGCAGATATTCCCGTACAATTAGGCGAGACAATTAAGGACTTTCATAACATGGAATTTCGTCTGCAACAACTTCATGACGTATTAAAGGAGAATCCTGCTGGGAGAGCAAGCGAACCACGGGTACAGCAAATGCTGTCCATCATTGAGGAAAACGCAGAAGAAATGTGCAAAGCAGAAAAAATGGGACGCGAAGGAATCCTTCCGAAACGAGTCTGCCACTGCGACACCAAGGTAAACAACATGATGTTTGACGATCAAGACAACGTGCTTTGTGTTATTGATTTGGATACAGTAATGCCCAATTTCATATTCTCGGACTATGGAGATTTCCTAAGAACAGGTGCCAACTTCGTAGCCGAAGACTGCCCAGACATGGACAAAGTTGGATTCAACATGGAGATTTTCAAAGCTTTCACAGAAGGATATCTAAAAAGTGCCAAGGACTTTCTCCTACCCGTAGAAGTTGAAAATCTACCTTACGCTGCAGCACTATTCCCTTACATGCAATGCGTTCGCTTCTTATGGGATTATATCAGTGGGGATAAGTATTGGAAATGCAAATATCCTGACCACAATTTCGACAGAGCAAACAACCAGCTCCATCTTTTCCTTGATGTCAAGAACCACTATTGTGAAATGAAGGAATTCATTGCCAAACAAATGGAGGCATAACAAAAATTCAGCACAGGAAAGATTTAAAAAACCAGAAAAAGAGGTATATTCTGAAAACGTCCAAGGGTTAATATTTCCTAATCCGAACAACAAAACTGACCATGCAAAGGCGTGTCATACAAACAAATGACGTACCTTTGCATGGCTTTTTATTCACTATATATTAAGATTTGGAAATAAAGATGTTTAGAAGAATAATAGGAGAAGAAAAGGAATGGAAGACAAAGCAATTAAGAACTATGCATTTTTGAGTATGTTGAAGAAATACGTTAACAGTAGCATGCTACTAGTGATAGCCACGATAGCGGCTCTCATCGTGGCCAACTGCCCTTGGGGAGACACCTATCGCTCAATATGGGAAATGCCTGTAAGTTTGAGCGTAGGCAGTTTCAATCTCTTCAGTCACGGTGGACACGCCATGTCCTTAGGTGATTTTATTAGCGATTTCCTCATGGCCATATTTTTCCTAAGTGTGGGTTTGGAGATTAAACGAGAAATTTTGTGCGGTGAATTATCATCCGTAAAAAAAGCTCTTGCACCTATCATTGGGGCATGTGGTGGCATGCTGGTACCTGTCATTGTGTTTTATCTAGCATGCCCTAAAGATCCAATCATGGAACGTGGTATGGCAATACCTATGGCAACAGACATAGCCTTCTCACTAGGTGTATTAAGTATTTTCAGTAAACGATGTCCTACGAGCCTTAAGATTTTCCTGGCAGCATTAGCTGTAGCAGATGACTTAGGTGGAATCATCGTCATCGCTATTCGTTATACAGACAATCTCAACTGGAATTTCTTGGGTGGTGCAGCTCTATGTGTAGCATTCCTTGCGCTATGCAACTGGAAACAGGCACGCAGCAAATCACTTTACATCACAGTGGGTATTGTTCTGTGGTACTGTATGCTGAACAGTGGCATCCACTCCACAATAGCAGGTGTAGTGCTAGCATTCTGCATTCCAGCAAATCTGCCCAACGGTACCAAATATTACATCAACCGCATCCGTACAAATCTCAACCAATTCCCCATTACAGAAACCACCGTTGCAGACCGTAACAAGCCTGTGGTTCTGACCGACGAGGAAATACACATGCTGAAGAGTGTAGAAAGTGCCAGCGATCACCTAATCAGTCCCTTGCAAGATCTTGAAGACGCTCTCAAGACACCCATAAACTTCTTTGTAATCCCCCTGTTTGCATTTGCAAATGCGGGTGTCAACCTTGCAGGAATGAGCCTTGACAACCTCTTTAGCGGTGTCGGCTTAGCTGTTTTCTTGGGTCTTTTAATAGGGAAATTTACAGGTGTGTTTAGCGCAACATGGATTTTCATAAAACTACACATCATCCAGAAGCCCGAAGGAGCCACTTGGGCATCCTTCGCAAGCGTCTGTATGATATGTGGCATTGGATTTACCGTGAGCATGTTCATGGCTGGACTCAGCTATCCTGCAGAACATATTGATTTGCTCAACGATGCAAAATTAGGTATTCTGATGGGAACCATTGCTTCTGCTTTGGTGGGTAGCCTTATGCTAAATGCTACCCTTCCAAAGGAGAAGACCAATCTGACCACCAGTAGTGCTGAATAATACTCTGTGACCAGATAGAGGAACCACTGTATTCACTAAAGAACAGCCCACATGGTGACGCCACAGCAGACGTCCCGTGTGGGCTTCTGTTGCGAAAATCATTCCCTCTTTGGTACTGCAATAAACTATGCCATCCAATTCTAACGGCATATTGGGAGCTATTTCATAACCAAAACCAACGTTGGTTGCATAAAGTTCCTTGGGAGCATCACCCTTGGTACTATAACAGACTAGACTATCACGCATAGTCTTACTGTAAACTCGCTCTTCGTCTGCACTCAGCCCAACAGTCTCACGAACCATGGATTGATACGTCCGCCATATAGTCTTGCCTGTTTGAGAATCAATACAAGTAAGAGCACGTTCTGGATCAGCGATGAAGATGCGTCCATTTGTTTCCACAGGCCATACTGCGGCTGGACTATAATGGATATCATTTCTTTCCACACCACGCCATTTCCACTGTAGCGACCCGTCTGCCACATTTAAAGCATAAAGATACATATCCCACGCCCCGAATACTACATGCTTATCCGTTACCAAAGGCTTTGTTTCTAGATATCCTTCCACATCCGCGTATTTCCATAGTACGTTACCCGAGCGACCCTCAATGGCACGCATACAATGATCACTTCCTCCCACATAAGCAATGCCGTCTTTTATTGTCACGGCACCCAATACAGGAGCCTCCGTTTTCAGCTTCCAGCAGACTTTTCCATTGCTTGTTTTCAATCCATATATATACCCATCGGCACTAGGCACAACCAGTATTCTCTTATAAGCAGCAGGTGAGCCCACTATCCGTGCTCCGGTTTGATATGCCCACAATCTCTTACCATCATTCAACCGATAAGCAGTAATACAACCTGCATCATCACCTACAAAAACAGACTTGCCCTCCACAGCAGGTGTACTATATATACTAACATCAGACTGGTTTAGCCACACCCGTTTAACTTGACTGTAAGTAACATTGTCCGAACTGTCAGGATATTCCTTTGCCCCAGCATTAGGATCCAGTTTATTTCCATCTACGTCATAAATAGGCCCATGCATAGAATAAGTAGCAAAAGGAACAGCACCGGTCTTAGAGTTCATAACGACAAGACTGATACTATCTCTGTTCACATCATAAATGCCGAAACCAGTACCCGTATCCTGCTCTCGAATATTGGAACGCAGAAGTAACCCTGGTATACCGTCATAAGATAAATTTCTAAGACTATGATAATGTCCCCCTATACATAGACGTACATTATAATGCCTGAGTAAATCTGTCACTTGAAACCAGTTATCAACATCTCCTTTCAGAAGTGGATAATGAGTTACGATTATGACAGGTTCCTCTTTGGAATAACTATCCAGACAATCCTTCAGCCATTTCATATCCTGTGCCACGACATGTCCATAAGCCATACGCATCAGGGGTCCCGTATTAAACCCTAAGAAGTGTACCCCTTTATGTTCAAATTCAAATCTTTCATAACCAAAGATCTCTTTCCATGCCATACAACCAGAATCACTCCACTTGGTCTCATGATTACCCATAATTATATAATACGGCACGCGTAATAAGTCGAAACACTTCTTTGCATCCGCCATAGCGAGTTTGTCGCCATCATCGCTGATATCCCCTGTGATAAGAACAAAATCCAGACTATCAGTTTGGTTGATACGTTCAATGCTCTCCATCAGATCAACACGCCTTTCGGGCAACTTTGAGTTCAGATGAATGTCGGTTATCTGTGCAAAGCGAAAATGTTGGGCTATAACAGAACAGCCCAACATTATACAGAATACTACAAGAAAAATCTTCTTCATTTTTTCCAAATATATCTATAAGCAAACCTTCTATTCGGAGCTGTATCTCCAGATGTACAAACAGATATAATATCATTTATATCCGTTGTATTATCAGCCCATTTAAAATCAAGCGAGAAGTTATTACCCTTCTTGCCAATCGCCTTTCTTGGTATAGAAATCTCCATTATATTCCCCTTTACCGCATATGGCAAATCACACACATACTCCCACTCTTCTTTCCCTACATTATAACGCATTAGCGTAGTAGTAGATGCATCCTTCGGAGAGCGATTTATCACAAAATCGTATCCCTGCCACCCTGTTTCCTGTTTCTGGTCTGTATTTAGGAATAAAAGCATCCAGTTAGGACCCGTGTAGGCTGTAATATTTTTATCCGTCTCCACTGCAAAATACACATTCTTTTTATCTACCGCCACATGGGAGCGCACGATATCATTTCGACCTGTTTGATCCGTGTAGTGCAGATTTCCATACCCATCGTGATCACGATGAACCACATCCCCTCTCGTATCAGCAAAATCCTCTGTTAGCAAAGGCCAGTCTTGCAAACTACCATCCACCATTACCGTGTGTAGCCCCCTAAACACAGGTATAGAGTCCGTTCCCTTGTAACGTCGAATATTCTCAGCCATCTGCATGTAATAGTTATCTGTCCAGCCTCCCTTCATAGGAGCAATAGTTCTATTAAACTCCGCATTGTACTGATCAACGAAGTAAAAGGGATTCTTTCGTCCCAAGAAGGTAGTAGGTCCGTCAGCCTGACCAGAAGGATCCTTTCCGCTCCGATACTTACCAGCAGTCCATTCGTTCCAATCATTCAAGTATATAAATTCAGGATCTACTTGCAATGCTTCATTCCATCGGTCTTGGAAATAAATGCCATACTGCGTTGGGGTCTCCACCACGCTATCTAATTCTGGACAATAAGCAGAAGAAGGCATATCATGATCATCAAGTTTTGGCTCTCCTGTTTCCCGTCGCCAGCTCTTACCAACAATGCTGATGGGATGTTGCGCTGGTGTTACCGCCATCTCCTCCATACGACCCTGATGTCGTGAGCACAATTGTTCTGGACTAAGTCCCTTCACATTCTTTTCATGCAAATCATAGCCAAAACTCCAGCTATCTTCTTGCCCCACATACCGGTGACCTGCCCATTCGTAGTAGCCCCACCACATATTTCTTAGAGTAAAGAATTGCTTCACCTCATCGCTATAATCTGCCAAATTCTTTTCGCCACCATTAGGATTCGCATCCACAGAGGGGGTTGCATTATAGAGCAAAAGTGGTTTACCATCCCAATAGAACCAACAATCCTGATAACGCGGATTTTTGTAATAACGATCATAAAGACTCTGCACCACCGTTATGACATTGCCATTGAAAGCCCAAAAGCAGAACTTAGGTACGCGGTTACCCTCACGCCTCATCTCCTGCATTGTTGAGAAAAGTGTTTCCCACTCATCCCAATAGCACACTGCGTTTGTGACATCCATGATAAGCACATCGACCCCTGCGTCTGCCAACATGGACAAATCATGACGGATTACATATTTATCTTGGCTTAGGAAATAGCCATACTCAGGCTCGCCCCAATGATAAGAAGGTCCAGTCCAAGCCTTATTGTCCCATTCATTACGTGCATTAGGATCTTCGTCAAGTACCTTTGTGACATCACATTTGTATTCCGCACCATTATGAAGTCCTGGTGTGTGCCACGTAATATAAAAGATACCCACCGTACGAGGTTTTCCATCACGCTTCAGAGGAGCCTCCTGAGCAGTGGGCATCGTGCGTCCAAGGGCATCAGTTGCTACCCATGTGGTTGTTGACTGTGCATTGCCACCCAGAGCCACCAGCCCCGCAAACAGCATACATGCGATTCGTCTCATTTTATAAGTTTTAGGTTAAACAACAAATAATCTTAATAGAACAAAAACAGGTATCGCTCCGTGACTTTTGGTATCCACGGTAGCAGACACCTGCTTTACTTGCGGAAATAAACTCTCCTCTAATTATAGGGGATAGTTGGTCATTTACTAATCTTTATTGGCGCGTTTACGCTCCAAATGATCGAGTATAATCTTACGCATACGCATACTCTTTGGAGTTACCTCCACATACTCATCACCTTTGATATATTCCAGAGCTTCTTCCAGCGAGAATATCGTAGCTGGAATAATATGTGCCTTTTCATCAGTACCGCTCGCACGTACATTCGTCAACTGTTTAGCCTTGCACACATTTATGACCAAATCATTCTCATGCACATGCTCGCCCACTACCTGTCCTGCATACACCTGTTCCTGTGGTTCGATAAAGAAACGTCCCCGATCTTGTAAATGATCAATAGCATAAGCATAAGCGTTTCCTGTCTCCAAAGCTATCATTGAACCATTTGTACGACGAGTTATTTCGCCCTTGTAAGGTTGATATTCCTGAAAGCGATGTGCCATGATAGCCTCGCCCTGACTGGCAGTAAGCACATTTGTACGCAGTCCGATAATACCACGGCTTGGAATCATGAACTCTATATTCACTCTATCGCCCTGCGACTCCATGCTAACCAACTCTCCCTTACGGCGAGTAACCATATCTATCATACGACTTGAGAATTCCTCAGGCACATTGATGGTAAGTTCTTCTATTGGTTCGCACTTTTGTCCATCTATTTCTTTATAGATTACCTGTGGCTGGCCTACCTGTAGTTCATAACCCTCACGACGCATGGTTTCTATGAGGACTGAGAGATGCAACACACCGCGTCCGCTTACAATCCAACGGTCTGTATACCCCTCCACTAATTTAACACGCAAGGCAAGATTCTTTTCAAGTTCCTTTTCAAGGCGTTCACCAATATGACGACTAGTGCAATACTTACCCTCCTTACCAAAGAACGGACTATCATTGATAGTAAAGAGCATACTCATCGTTGGCTCATCTATATTGATAGTAGGCAATGGTTCTGGATTCTCGGCATCACAAATGGTGTCGCCTATTTCGAAATGTTCCAAACCGACAATGGCACAGATATCACCAGAAGACACCTCCTGAATGCGCTGACGCCCCATACCCGTAAACGTATGTAGTTCCTTGATACGTGTCTTTTCCATGCTACCGTCACGGTGAGCCACAGTGATATTCATCCCTTCGCGTAGAGTCCCTCTGTGCACACGCCCCACGGCAATACGTCCTGTATAATTAGAATAGTCCAGACTCGTTATCAGCATTTGCGGAGTTCCCTCCAACTGTTCTGGCGCTGGTATATTAGCCACAATGCTATCCAGCAAGTAATAGATATTGTCAGTAGGCTTCTGCCAGTCCTCACTCATCCAACCATTCTTGGCTGAACCATAAACAACCGGAAAATCCAACTGCTCTTCTGTGGCATTGAGGTCGCACATAAGATCAAAAACCATTTCATACACTTCCTCAGGTCGACAGTTAGGCTTATCTACCTTGTTAACCACTACTATGGGTTTGAGACCTATCTGCAGAGCTTTCTGAAGCACAAAACGTGTTTGGGGCATCGGACCTTCAAAAGCATCAACCAGCAGGATACATCCGTCTGCCATATTGAGCACTCGCTCCACCTCTCCGCCAAAATCACTATGACCCGGTGTATCAATGATATTGATTTTTGTTCCTTTATAATTGATAGAGACATTCTTACTTAGGATAGTAATACCACGCTCCCGCTCCAGTTCGTTGTTATCCAACATCAAATCGTCCGTCTGCTGGTTCTCTCGGAACAAATTTCCTGCCAACAGCATTTTGTCCACTAGAGTGGTCTTGCCATGGTCCACATGGGCAATAATGGCAATGTTTCTGATATTCTGCATATAAATCTCTCTTTTAACTTGTGCGCAAAGGTACAACAATTTATCCAAGAGCTATTGCATCGGAACTCGTTATTTGGAAGATACGTCTTCATTTGACTATCTACCACACTCCTTCAGAAAGAAAAACATGCCAATATTTATCTATCAAAACCCATAAATATCAAGTGAGCGACCAGCCAAAAGACTGCGGATGGCGCTGCACCATAACATCAAAGCCAGGATTACCAGCAAGAGCTCCCAACAAAAGCAGCCTATTGCTTTAAGCCAAAAGAAGGCTTTGTCCCCTATCATCCTATCTCTAACAATCTGCCTATCCTTATAGATTCCCAACAGCATGCGCGCCCCTTGAAACACAGCTACAACGGATGCCAACAGCCACGTACACTGGAACCACACTTCATCCTTCCATACATTGTTTCTCCAGGAATTCACGATAACAAGTAGAGCCATCAACCTCCAAAAAACCTTTTTCATTTTCCCGACCACTTTTATTCAAATGCACATCCAGAGGGCAAGCTGTTTTCTCACCCTCTGGATGATGTATCTCACCATTTCTTCACTTCCTACACAATGCCTTGTGCCATCATAGCACGAGCCACCTTCATAAATCCAGCCACATTGGCGCCACGCACATAGTTAGTATACCCATCCTCGCGACCATAACGCAGACATTGGTCATGCACGGCATGCATAATCTGTTGCAAGCGATTGTCTACTTCTGAGGCTGACCATGAGATGTGCATAGCATTCTGCGTCATCTCCAACCCACTTGTAGCCACGCCGCCTGAATTAACAGCTTTGCCTGGAGCAAAAGGAATATGGTTTTCCACGAAATAATCCACCGCCTGAGCAGTGCAACCCATATTGCTCACCTCAGCAACAAGACTCACACCATTGGCATGCAGAGTCTCGGCATCAGCCAGCGTAAGTTCATTTTGAGTGGCACAAGGCAAGGCTATATCCACAGGATGCTCCCAAGGTTTACGTCCTGAGAAGAAAGTCGCCTCGGGATAACGCTCTGCATAGGGAGCCACTATATCCTCACCACTAAGACGCAACTCTAACATATAGTCTATTTTTTCTCCGCTCACTCCTTTGGGATCATAGATGTAACCATCAGGACCACTTAGAGTAACCACCTTGGCTCCCATCTCATTAGCCTTTTTCACAGCCCCCCATGCCACATTGCCAAATCCAGAGACAGCTACCGTACGTCCTTTGATATCTTGTCCTAAGTCCTGTAACATCTGTCTCACGAAATAAAGCGCGCCATAACCAGTGGCTTCAGGACGCAAGAGGGAGCCACCAAATTCAAGTCCCTTACCTGTAAACGTTCCTGTATGTTCGTGCGATAGCTTTTTATACATTCCAAACATATAGCCAACCTCACGACCACCCACTCCTATATCACCAGCAGGGACATCTTGATCAGGACCAAGATTGTGCCATAGTTCAAGCATAAAGGATTGGCAAAAACGCATAATCTCAGCCTCACTTCGTCCTCGTGGTCCAAAATCAGAGCCACCCTTACCTCCGCCCATTGGCAACGTAGTGAGTGCATTCTTGAAGGTCTGCTCAAAACCTAAGAATTTCAAAATGCTAAGATTGACAGAGGGATGGAAGCGTATACCGCCCTTGTACGGACCAATTGCATTGCAGAACTGCACTCGATAACCCAGATTGACATGTACTTCTCCATGGTCATCAACCCAAGGAACACGGAAGGTGATAATACGGTCTGGTTCAACCAAACGCTCAATCAGTTTCACCCGCTCAAACTCTGGATGCTGATTATAAATATGCTCGATGGAGAGCAATACTTCCTTTACCGCCTGAAGATACTCGGCTTCACCTGAATGTTTGGCTTCTAATTGTTGTAATATAAGTTCAGTCTTCATAGTGTTATATGTTAGTCTTGTTCATTTTTATTCTCTATACAAAATTAGCAGATACTTTCTTTCTGACAAGAGATATTCTAAAAAATCGCATTATTTTAACTGTTTTTTATCATTTTGTCAAGTATAATTCGCAAAAACAAATAGCAAAGAGGCACATATTCTCATTATTTGGAATATGCGCCTCTCATTTCTCATATTAGCAAACGAATGTCCCTAAAAACTTCCATCTGCTCCTTTTACTTAACCAATACCTTACGACCGTTTTGTATATAGATACCCTTCTGCATCTTCTCCACACGCTGGCCATTAAGGTTAAAGATAGTACCATTGGCAGAAATTTTATTCACATTGGTATTCACGCTGCTGATACCTGTACCAATAACATTCTTAAGCACAGGATATGCGCCCTCTTCCATAGTACATGACCACACCTGGGGATCCCATGCCACGACAGACTTCTGCAAGTCAGAGAAGTTGGTCCCATCATAATAAAGAATACCTTCCATGGTATCTCCTTCCTTACCTCCACCAAACATCTGCTCTGCATTATTCCATACACATACGTTGCGATATACGCTATTACCCTCGTATTTGCTATTGACATTGCCTATCACACCAGCTGTAACAGCAGTTCCTGTAATAGAACCTGCCGCATACACATTCTCCATAGTAAAATCAGAACTTACTCGTCCGACGATACCGCCAGTTGTAGTATTTTCATTATCCACGGTAATAGCAAGGTTAGCATAACTATTCTTAATGGTAGTGGGACCACCCACATTACCAAAGAGACCGCCACAGTAACCAGAAGCCACATGAAGTTTGCCATCTACCCACACATTTTCAACCGTTGTTGGTTGCAGGACACCATCAACCTTGTAGTTGCCGTGACCGACATACCCACCAAGTACGCCACTTCCCGTAGCAGTACAGGTTACATCAACAGCAGAGAAGCCTACATTGCGTACTGCACCGCAAAGTACGCCAAAGAGGCTACTATAGCTACCCTCCGTACTGGTAAAACCATATATGACATGATTTTTGCCATCAAAGTCTACCCAATTCATGAAAGCCTTGTCGCCTTGTTTGTCATCTCCTGTATTGAGAGGTACCCATGTTTTGATAGTACTCATGTCAATATCATTTTCCAACACCACATGGCCCATGACTCCGGGTTGCAGATGCTGACGAAGTGCCACCAAGTCATAAAGACTCTGTACTCGGAATGGATTATCTGATGTACCGTCTTCCGTATTTTCCTCCAACTTATTAAAGGTTACAGTCATACGCTCAGAGTCAAACAGGATACTAAAACGTCCAGGCTCCAATATCCATCTGGGTTGACCATAAAAGCGGTCACATCCAGTAATGACTTGGCCATAATCCTCCGTACTGATTGTATCAGCCTCAGAAGACACACCTATGCGTCCCTCTGTCCAGTTAGCATTATTCATTGACCATCCGCCTGCGAAAAGTGCAATATCATTTTCGCCACCAGCCTCTATTTCAAATTCGCCATAATACTTACCACCTCCAATGTGTACGAGAGGATGTTTCTTGTTTGTTTTCCAACTATCATCCTTAAATGCACCTGTAAGATAGCAATAGTCGGGGCGCAGGGTTTCGCCTTCTGGCTCGAAGGTTGCTTGAGTACGTTCAGCATTGATGGTCACTTTCCAAGTACCACCATACACAGCCATATATTGGCTTGCAGCGGCAACGCTACGGAGCTCCACGACATTACGTTTAGGAGAAACCCAACGTGGATGTTCATTGGCACAATCAAGCATAACGCCTTGATATGTAAAGAATACCATATCACGGTTACCATAACCGCCATCCGTATTGCGCGCGATACCTGTAAATGTTCCTTGATAGGTACCATCTGCTTGTCTTCTCAACGGATAGAGTCCACTATTCTGGTTCCATACAGAAGCGTCCTTTAGGTCACCTACCACATAAACAACATCTACGATAGGAGTCAGACGAAGTTGTTCAATCAAAGCTTGAGCTTCTTCGTTGGTATAGATTCCATTCTGGATGTTACTAGAAACCACATCATACGTATTCACGGCGAAGTCATCAGCAGCCTTATATTCGGGAGTGTAATACTCGGGGGTCTGACTGGGTGCATCTGGCAAATATATACCTGCCTTTTGTGCCTCTGTCCAATAGGCATCATTCACATAATCCAATGCTGTGCTGAGTTCTGTATAAACAGACACACTATTGGCCAACACCTTCATGTATTCGTTAGCCTGTTGGAGCACTTCGTACTTTTCGTTCACATCCGTTGTTTCCAATCCCTTCTCTATTATCTGTACAGCATTGTCACGTGCCTCCTTTGAGCAATACTGCTTTTTGGCATTCATAGCATCCACACGTGCCTTCAGACTCTCCAGCACATCATTCATCGCATCAATATTCCTTGCCATGTAAGTCAACTTAAAGTTAGCAAACACCGTCCATCCACGTGCTTTAGCTGTTTCGCGAGGATCCCTCAGTCCGATTGTCATCTTGCCTCCTGTAACCAGGCCAAAGACTGTCTGCTTATAGCGTCCAGACATAAAGGCAAACGAACAACCGTATACGCTATTAGGTACATAACCATTATTTGTCAAGTTGTCGTAAGGCCAAGTTCCTGCATTTGTAATGAAGCAATTTACGCTATCTACAGCCGTCTCCACGGGTTGCGCATCATCATTTATATTCTTTACAGGCGACTCAAAATCATTGATGTAGAGCACCACAGGTGATTCATCTGTACTCTCAACGTTTTCTGAACGATACACGCCATTGAGTTCCAGCTTATAGAGTCCGTCAGGAATATCACTTAGCTCCTGACTCAATTCAAACTTCGTATTGAAAGACTGCGCCACAGGAAAAGCTTCCTCGCCCATACCCGAATCGAAGTTTCCTGTGATAGGAGCTGTGGGATTCCACCCCTCAAAGTTTTTAGTCTTCAAATCCGCATTCTGAAGCAATTCTGTAACATCAGTCCCTTCTTTCACATCCAATTTACGCGCACGCGAGAGCAAGCTATCCACGTATGCCTGTTCTGTCTGAAGCTCATCATTATTGAGCAGACAATGCTCGATGATGTACTCGTAAGTACCATGAACATAAGCATCATTCGGTTCCAGATTCTCATAGAGATAATCCTGCAACAGAGCGAGTGGCTCACTTGCAGCCAAAGGCTTGGCATCAAGAGTAGCCATGACCGCAACCATTGCCTTCTGGTATGCCTCATAAGCGAGTGTACTCTGATGTACCTGAGGATATAGTTCATACAACTTCTGATACTGTACCAGTATCTCCTCTGGAGAAGCAGCATTGCCGACTGCCTCTTCTGCCTCACGGAATGGTTCGAGCAGACTGCCTTGAACTAAAGTTCCTTCTTCCACATAAAAATGATCAAGGAAATCCGTACGCCACAAATCATAAGATGAAATACTATTACCACAATAAGCCAGACTCCAGTCATCGAACACACACCAGCTTTCTGAGGGTACTATCTTTGGGGCATTAAGGCCGATACGCAAAGTACCATCAATAACGGGTACATACACCGTGTTGCCAGAATAGAGGTCTTCCGCATTATAGAGGGTGAAACCAGCACGTCTGTTTGGTCCCCATTTACCAGGAGCAAACTCGTAGTCAATATCATGTTTTTTCGTATTAGACAGTCCCTCCAAAATATCCATCATCTGAACATCTGAAGTCACCTCCGCACTCTTGCCATAAAGACGTGCCACACGTGACTCTGGCTGAAGGTTGCGTCCGTCTGACGAATAATAATCCTTATTGGTAGGATGAGCCACACGATAGAGACCATGCAGATTCAGCTTGTAGATGCCATTGGGCAAGCCATCAATATCTTGATAAGCATCAAAGGAAGTGAGATTCCACAACTCAGCACAACCATCGCTTACGGTCATCTTCGTGCCACTCCATCCTGTATTGCTGTTGCTTTTACCATAATCAGGATTTACCACCAGCGAGGTCACGTCTATGGGATCTGTGATATTTTGCTTTGTTGCAATATAAGCTTTGATAACCGTCTTGATTTCTGCCTTTGCTCCTGTCAGGGCTTCTTCGGTGCTACTGGCATCATTATAGATAGCTTCTAACTGGCTGAGGTCAATATCAGGATAGATATCTTTCGTTTCGTCAAGGGCAGCCTTCAAGTCTTCTGCCAAGCTGTAGAGATGTTCTTCTGCCAGCCAATTCTTGTAGTCTGCACTCTTTATCAGAGTCCAGTCTACAGGCTCTGCCTCTGGAATGACACCTGTGGGTTGCAGGGTGGTAGATCCATCACCTGATACATAGCCAATATAAACACGCTGCCCATAGGTTTCCTCGTCAAAAGAGCTCGCGCTGAACTTTGCTGCATAGAACCGTACCGTTTCTCCCTTCCACTCGGCAGACCATACATTATTACCACGTCCAGAGCAATCGTTCACCAGATAGTTGTCCGTAAGGAACACATCATTCCACCCCTTTGCATTACTGATAAAGTTGCGTATGATGTAGCGTTTCCCATCCCACTCTGTCTCGCCAGTATCAAGAAACTGGCGGAAATAGATGGGGCTTCCAGTTGTTCCCTGAGTGGCTTGGGTACCCCAGTTATTACCTGACGTATAGAAGAAGTCGCCACTCTGGCTATACAAGTAATACTGTTGTCCATCGGTGTCTGCACTAGTCTGCAGTTCGTTTGTTCCCACGGGGATAGGCTTCTCCCTCTGAGCCTGCAGCCCAATCGTAGCCATTAGTATGGCTGCAAAAAAGTAAAATCGTTTCATCATGAAATAGTTTTTGTTAGTATTATGTTAGAATTAACGGCGCATACAATTGTCATCTGCCAAGTCACCATCCCAAACGGTTTTGGGCAATCGTCTGGGATGATGACTTATACTTAACAGACAGCTATGCTCAATAACGAACCTTCAAGTACTTGACTCCATGGGCAGGAATAAAGTACTTCAAGTCTGTGGTGCTGAGGTCTTTTTGTCTCCACAAATCTCGCACAGCAGTAAGGCGTTGTGCTCCAATCTGCGAGAAATAACGTCCAAGTTCCACATTCAAATCCTCTTCGCCCACATTAAAAATGCCCAAAGCATGACTACCGTCGGAGAGCGGACGCAGGAATATCTGTATCTTGCCATCCTCAACCACACGTACAGCCTGTTTGCCAAGGATATCTTGGTTTACGGCATTCACCTCGTTGTTACACAAAAGCCCAAGCGTGAAATCATCCATCTGAGCAATGTCACATCCGATGAGCATATTGCTGGCCATAAGCGTCCACAGGGAGATATGGGTATATTGTTCGTCTGGAGTCAGACGGCTATCGCGCAGATTCGCGCTCCATCCCACCTTGCCTACAATAAGCATGTCGGGGTCATTCCAATGACCTGGCTGTGCATAGGGATGCAGAGGCGCATTGCGTACAAACCCGATGTCATACATACTCTCCCAGGTGTCCGTAATATCGCCTGTGGTACGCCAGGAGTTTGCATCCACGGCTTCGCCCCATTTCCAAACGTCAGCCATACCATACTGACACAGACTATAGAAGATGTCACGAGGCTGATCACGAAGGCAACCCTCCATATGCAGATAAGGACGCACGAAACTGGCTACTGTCTGATTATCTTTCTCTTTAGCATGCTTACGACCATAGCCACACCAGTCGTACTTCAGATAGTCGATTCCCCAACTGTTATAGGTTTCGGCATCCTGACGCTCATGGTCAATACTGCCCAGATAGCCTCCGCAAGTAAGATCGCCTGGTGATGAATAAATACCAAACTTCAGACCTTCGCCATGCAACCAGTCACCCAGTCCCTTCATATCAGGGAACTTCTCATTAACGGCTATCGTACCATCTGCATTACGCTTGGCAGCCTCCCAAGCATCATCGATATTGATGTAGGCATAACCGTAATCGGCAAGTCCCTTCTCTATCAATGCTTTCGCACTACTCACGACCTTATCCTGAGTGACGCTTAGTCCCCAGCAGTTCCAGCTATTCCAACCCATAGGGGGTGTAAGAGCTATCTTGCTGCCGACACGTATGGTAAACTTCTGCGTTGCCTCGCCTTTAGCATTACGGGCTTTAACGGTAAACGTATAGCTTCCTGCCTTATCAATCTTGCCGCTCAACGCGCCATTGTCAGGATTGACAGACAAGCCAGCTGGCATTCCTTCTGCAGAGAACGTCATGGGTTTCTCACCACTTACGCCAAAACGGAAGATAACTGGCGAACCTGGACGAACACCATAAAGGTCCGTCGTATTAAATCGCGGAGTAGCAGGAGCCGCAGGTGTGAGAATATATTTATTGACACGCTCCATACTGATACTGCGTCCGCTCTTCTTCTCGGTAAAAGTAGCAACTACCTTTACTCGTCTCGTCTTATCCACCTTTAGTGCATACTTGACGGGCTTCTTCTCATTCACAGAGAACTTCTTGCTCAGAGTTGAGATCTCATCACCAGTATCCGTATCTATTTGCTTTAGGCTGAGTGTTCCCGAGAGACTGCTCTGGTAACGGCTATCCAATTGTATCTGCATGGTCTCAGCGTCCGTCTGGCTGGCATTAAGCGACAAGCCATCCACACGAGACGGAACCTTCACTACCACTGGGCCTTGGAACATACCCCCTGGATTACCGCCACTATAGCAGCGAACAGCAAGCACATTGTCCTGCTCCCAGCGAATCAGACTGCTGTTTACCTTCACATTATACATACGTGGCTTGCTCCACTGGCTACGATAGCCACCCTTGTCCTTCGGAAAACTTCCTGTCTTACCAATCAGCTGGCCGTTAAGATAGGTCTCATCCACATCATCAACACCCCCAAGAGCAAACAGTACAACCTCCTTCATATCAGAGCCATCGAGCATAGACTTGGTAAGTTTCACGTGAAATCGGTACCAGCCTGTGGCTGCATCAACATGTTTACCCTGAGCATCCCAAGTCTTACAAACACTCAGAGTCTCCCACTTGCTGTCATCCAGGGTTACAGAACTAAAGGAGGGGTCATCGCCCATCTTGAACTTTGCTTCGCGGAACTTCAGTTCCTGAGCTGCCATTGTCATGGAAGCCATCGCAAGGACAGAAAAAAGAAATGTCTTCATTGCCTTTTTTAGTATGTAGTTAGGTATTATTAGACAGTCCAAAACTGTGCTAAAGCACATTGTAACCGACAAATTTAGTTTTTTTTCTTATACAAGAATAAAAAAAGAGGGAAAAAATTAACCTGCGAACATTCTTTATTCAGAAGAGTTCTCAGAGATTTTCAAGCCTTCCCCAAAAAGGATTGTTGGATAAGAAACGGCTTTGCCAATTTTCCTATGTTGGAGAAAAGTAAACTGAGCCCTTTCGTATGAATCTTATTATTATATCCGTTATACAGACAAGCAAGTTGGCTTATAAGTACAGGTTATGCCTGTGACTTTACTTCCGAAGCTCCCTTGGTTTATCGGGTGAACCAATTTGGCTCACCTGATAAACCAAGGGGGATTATAGTATTCACAATGTTCAAGTAATATAGTCTTCAAAGGCCATTGAAGCCGTATTACTTTTTAGAGTGAATTTTTATGGATTTTCATAGATGCGTTTTCTCATGGTATAAACAGTAAAAAGGTAGACGCACTATCCATTTTATGAAACGGTAATAGCGCACCATTATAATAGCCCTTTTCTTTTTTCCTAACTGGGAAAATATTTTTCTCCAACTAGGAACATAAACTGAGCCTTTTCGTATGAATCTTATTATTATATCCGTTGTACAGACAAGCAAGCTGGCTTATAAGTACAGGTTATGTCTATTACTTCCGATGCTCCCCTTAGTTTACCGGGTGAACCCTTAATTTGTCGAATGAATCCAAACACATTCCGAAAGAAGAACAACAAAAATAGAGCAAGGGCGCAACATCCGAAGATATTGCGCCCTATGCTCTTTCTTTCTGTACGTATCTACAGCGAATTACTCTGCCTTGGCAGCAGCCACGCGCTTCTCAGCGATACGTGCCTTCTTACCAGTCAAGTTACGCAGGTAGTACAGCTTAGCACGACGTACCTTACCTACCTTGTTCACTGTGATGCTGTCGATGCTGGGAGACTCCACGGGGAAGATACGCTCTACGCCCACAGTTCCAGACATCTTACGAACAGTGAAACGACGCTTGTCACCATGACCAGAAATTTTGATTACTACGCCACGGTAGAGCTGAACGCGCTCCTTGTTACCCTCGACAATTCTGTAAGCCACGGTCACTGTGTCACCAGCCTTGAATTCAGGACAAGTCTTACCCGTAGCAAATGCTTCTTCAGCAATTTTAATTAAATCAGCCATTTTGGTTTGAATGTTTTAAAAAATTGTGTGTCGATCGCACATGGGCATAACAGGTCACTCTTTCCTTCCTGCCAGCGACCCATGGGAAAGCGACCGCAAAGGTAGACGTTTTTTTCAAAACGAGAAAGACAAAAACGGAAAGATTGCTCATTTCTAACGCTTTTTTACTCCGATTTATGTAACTTTGCATGCGATTAAACCTATTTTTCAAATGAACAAATACTTACAACAAGCAGCCTTACTGACCATACTGTTATTCACACACACAGAAATAGAGGCACAAAAGTACAAAGTGAAAAGCATTGCCTGGGAGCGGCTGGAAGTAACATCCGCCCTTGACAAAATGCCAGACAAGGAGGCTATGGAAATAGTAAAACCCTATAAGGCAACCGTAGACAGCGTGATGCTGCCACCTCTCGGATTAAGCCGAACAGCCATGTCGTCTGGAAGGCCCGAAAGTCTATTGGGTAACTGGGCAGCAGACGTACTGGTGGAAGGAAGCACTGCCACAGGACTGGAACAAGCAGACATGGGGCTGATGAATGTAGGCGGACTGCGTAACAACATGCCTGAGGGAATCGTGCGCAAAGGAGACATCATGCTCATCTCGCCATTCGAAAACCGTCTGGTGGTACTTGAAATGAAAGGAAAAGATGTCAAAAAACTTATGGAAAACATCGCATCTGTACATGGAGAAGGAGTCAGCAGCAGTGTACGCCTAATCATCACTCCAGACGGAAAGGTTGAGTCTGCCACGATAGGAGGAAAAGATATCGATGACAACCATACCTACAAAATCGCTACACTGGACTATCTGGCAGAGGGCAACGACCACATGACCGCCCTAAAATTAGCAAAAAAACGCTACGACCTAAACATACTCGTCAGAGATGTCATGGCTGAAAGTATTATCAAAAACAGAGTGATAGACAGCAAGATTGAGGGTAGAATCAAAATTCAGAAACCCTAAATCAACATTTCACAAAACATAGAAGAAAAGAAAATGAAAAGACTCATACCCATCATATGCTTAATGATAGCATGGTGCGTCACATCGGCAGCACAAGACAAGCGTCTCATGGTGGTACACACCAGCGACACACATTCATGTATAGAACCCATATCCAAAAATTTTAGCGACACCGCACAAGCCGACAAGGGTGGATACATGCGACGGGCTGCCCTACTCAAGCAACTACGCAACGAACATCCAGAACTATTACTATTGGATTGCGGAGACTTCAGTCAAGGCTCTGCCTATTACAACCTCTATCATGGTGAAGTGGAGATTAAACTGATGAATGCCATGAAATACGATGCATGCACCATCGGCAACCACGAGTTTGATTACGGATTGGACAATCTGGCACGACTCATACGTATGGCTGATTTCCCTTTCGTGTGTTGCAACTATGACTTCAATAACACACCATGCGAGGGACTTGTAAAGCCTTATATAATAATAGAACGTGCGGGCGCGCGCATAGGTATATTCGGTGTCTGCCCACAACCCGACGGACTGGTAACCAAATCCAACTATGAGCCAATGAAGTTCATCACACCCGCAATAGCAGCCCAACCGATAATAGACAAGCTACGGGGCGAAGAGAATTGTGATTTGGTCATTTGTCTAAGCCATTTGGGTTGGGCAAAAGGAGAAGGATACGACCCTGAGTTCATAGCCAACACCACAGGCATAGACTTACTGTTAGGAGGGCACACACACACCTACCTGTCACACCCAGAACACGCTATTGACAAGGAGGGACACGAAGTAATGGTGGACCACATGGGAAAGAATGCCAGATTCATAGGTACCATGGAGATTACATTAGAATAAACCATTCTATCCTTCGCACATAAAGTAAAAGCAGAATACGAAAAAGCGAGGACCTCGTGGAACATTGCCACAAGTCCTCGCTTGTCGTTATATAAAAACGAAGATTCCTTTGTTGTTATACAGAGTTAAATCTGTATTACAGAGAGATGGCGCCGCTGGGGCAAGCATCTGCACATGTGCCACACTCTGTGCACATTTCTGGATTGATAGAGTACTTCTCGCCTTCAGAGATAGCTCCTACAGGACACTCATCGATACATGTGCCGCATGCAACACAATCATCACCAATTACGTATGCCATAATCTTAAAGTTTTATTTGTTTAATGAATATCTGTTTATTTTTGATTGCAAAGATAATTGATTTTAGTGATACAACCCATCCACAACAGCCTATTTTTTTCTTTAGACTCATCAAAATTGATTATTTATGCAATAAAGAGCGATAAGCACACGTTATTCTATATGATGAAATCCCACAATACACGCATATTCTGCCTGATACTGGCACTCATCTGCGCTTTAAGTGCAGTAGGTCAAAAGCGTAAACTGATGAATCGCCCTTATTTGGATCAGAGAAGACTGCACTATGGATTTCTCATTGGTCTGCAAATACAGGATTTGGAATTACAAAACAACGGTTATATAGACCCCGAAAGCGGACAACAATGGTATGCAGACGTAGACAACTACAATCCAGGCTTTAGCGTAGGTGTACTGGGAGAACTGAGACTAAACAAATACTTGTCTCTTAGACTCGCCCCCACTATGCACTTCGGGCAAAAGCACATTCTCTTCCATGAACAGAACAGTGGACGTGACACCACGCAAAACATCAAGAGCACTTACATTTCCATACCTTTGGACTTGAAATTTGCCGCACCACGCTACAACAATTTCCGTCCTTATCTCATAACAGGTGTCAACCCGATGATTGACTTGACAACCAAGAAGCACTCTGCCTTGATGCTCAAACCCTTCGACTGCTACCTGGAAGTGGGTATGGGATGCGACATTTATCTTCCTTTTTTCAAACTCAATCCTGAACTGAAATTCTGTTTTGGTCTGGCAGATATCCTAAAGAAGAACAGAAAAGACCTAATAGACAGCACACTTCGCAAATATACCAACAGCCTAGATGGTGCCAGCTCGAAAATGATTGTATTGACACTTTACTTCGAATAGGAAACATCAAAGAAGTAAGGTTGAATACACAATTCGAAGAAACGGCTCAGTAGAAATCTACTAACATGACGATTTCCTTTCCCTAAGTTCGTCTCACCCGATAAACCCATTAGTTGACGAACATAATATACGCGGAGCTACAAAGACCGTCAAAAGAGTCTCAGTATACTCCGCGCATTTCAACATTGAGCAAGCATGGAATAGCTTTGCCCGATAATTACAAACTACTTCAAGCGCGACAATGTATCAGCTATACGATGCATTGCCTCGATGATGTTCTCCTCGCTGGTAGCATAACTCATACGGAAACACTCGGGAGAGCCAAAGGCATCACCACCCACTGTGGCAACATGGCCCACCTCCAGCAAATACATAGCAAGATCCGTACTGTTGTTTATCTGGCGATCGCCATCGCGCTTGCCAAAGAAATGGCTACACTTGGGGAAAAGATAGAAGGCGCCATGAGGATTATTCACTTCAAGTCCAGGAATCTCACGAGCAAGTTTTACAATAAGGTCACGACGACGCTCAAATGCCTGACGCATGACCTCCACACACTCCTGTGAGCCCGTATAAGCAGCTTCAGCAGCTTTCTGAGACACAGAACATGGTCCGCTAGTATACTGCCCTTGAAGTTTGTTACAGCCCTTTACCACCCATTCGGGAGCAGCGATAAAACCTATACGCCACCCTGTCATAGCATATGCCTTACTTACTCCGTTTACGATCACCACACGATCCTTAATATCAGCAAAGTGTGCCATGCTGGCATGTGCACCCACATAGTTGATATGCTCGTAAATCTCATCGGCAATAACCATCACACGCTCATGCTTAAGCAATACGTTTTTCAATGCTTCAAGTTCTGCCGAACTATAAACGGACCCGGTGGGATTGCTGGGAGAACAGAGGATTATGGCACGCGTACGAGGAGTAATCGCTTGTTCCAGTTGTTCTGGAGTAATCTTAAAGTCCTGTTCTATGGTGGTATTTATAGTTACAGGCGTACCCTCAGCCAACAAGACCATCTGAGGATAGCTTACCCAATAGGGTGCAGGTATAATTACCTCATCACCAGCATTCACCAAAGCCATAATAGCATTGCAGACACTTTGCTTGGCACCATTGCTGCAAAGAATTTGACTTGGAAGATAGTCCAAACCATTCTCATTCTTCAACTTGGCAACAATAGCTTTTTTCAGTTCGGGATAACCAGGTACAGGGGAATAACGTGTCCAATTCTCCTCCACTGCCTTAATAGCGGCAGCCTTAATATGATCGGGGGTATTGAAATCAGGTTCCCCCACACTCATATTGATTATATCCACTCCCTGAGCCTTCAACTCACTGCTTCGCTGACTCATAGCCAGTGTTGCACTTGGTGACAGACGGTTGAGTCTGTCTGAAAGAATGTTTTCCATCTTTAGTTTATTATGTAGATTCGTTATTATTATATTCTACCGTATTCTTAAAGACCTTCGCGTCTCTCCTCTTTATTACAGCTTATGCCCCATCCGGATACGTTTGGTTTCCAGATAGCGCTTATTATAAGGGTTGGGCTCCACCACAATAGGCACATTCTCCACAATCTGTAGCCCATAACTTTCCAATCCCACACGTTTCACAGGATTATTGGTAATGAGTCGTATCTTGCCCACACCCAGTTCTCTCAATATCTGTGCACCTACACCATATTCGCGCTCATCGGGCTGAAAACCTAAATGAATATTTGCATCCACAGTATCATCTCCCTGCTCCTGTAATTTATAGGCGGCAATCTTATTCATCAGACCAATTCCTCGTCCCTCTTGATTCAGATAGACGACAACGCCCTTGCCCTCCTTCTCTATCATTTGCATGGCCCGATGGAGTTGCTCTCCGCAATCACAACGCTTGCTACCAAAGATATCGCCCGTCATACAACTGCTGTGCATACGCACAAGCACAGGATCAGAAGTCTTCCATTCCCCCTTTACCAAAGCCACATGTTCCAAGCCATTGCTTTTCTGACGGAACGGAATAATATGGAAGTCGCCATACTCTGTTGGCAGTTCAGCCTCAACACCACGTTCCACTAAGGACTCCTGTTTTAGACGATAGGCGATCAAGTCGCGTATACAGATAATCTTAAGTCCATGCTCACGAGCAACCTCGCGCAGTTGAGGCATGCGTGCCATTGTTCCGTCCTCGTTAAGAATCTCTATCAAGGCGGCAGCGGGCTGCAGTCCAGCCAAACGTGCAAGGTCTACAGCAGCTTCTGTATGTCCTGCTCTCTTAAGCACACCTTTATCTTGAGCGTAAAGAGGATTTATATGACCAGGGCGTCCAAAATCAGTAGGCTTGCGTGTAGGGTCAGCCAAAGCCCGAATGGTAGCAGCACGATCGTGAGTGCTCACACCTGTTGTGCATCCCTCAAGAAGATCTACGGTCACCGTAAAGGGAGTCCCAAGCATACTGGTATTCTCTTGCACCTGATGGGGCAGTTCCAACTCTCTCGCCCTACTGATGGTAATTGGTGCACAAAGAACTCCACGCCCATAACGAAGCATAAAATTCACCTTCTCTGGTGTTATCATTTCGGCAGGAGTAATGAAGTCGCCTTCGTTCTCGCGGTCTTCATCGTCCACCACAATAACAAACTTGCCTTGTTTGAAGTCCTCAAGAGCCTCCTCTATGGTGCTCAAAGTCACTTTATCATTCATATTGTTGTTTTTTTTATCCGTTCTATAATAAGCGTATTTATCTTTTGAATAGAGTTCATGTCATTCCACAAGCGCAAACGATAACGCCAAATGCGTAGCCAAAAGAACAAACCCAAGGGAAAAAACACTCCCGTAGCAATATTCAAACGGGGAGAATGGAAGGGTCTGGTATGAGCATCCGTCTCCAATATGGGATACTCATTGAGACGCATTAAGATGACACTATCCTGACTATTATGAAGTTCCTCTATCAGGAGTTCGAGTCTATCATTTAGTTTCTCCACCTCGCGGTCCTCTCTATAATGGAAAAAAATACGAACATAGGAAGGGAAACGCATAAGACGAGCCTCTTGGTTATATCTCTGACAGTCAGATGAGAGTGAAGTTAAATCAGAAATAATGCGCTCATAATCGGGATCGCAAATAACGACCTCCTTGCGATTGATAGCTCTGGAAGCTCTCAGTCCAAAAAGACGACGTATAAAGCTACGGTAGCCTTCGATATTGAATACAGCACTATCTTTATTGGCTCTATTGGTCAGAAAGACTCCCACTGGGAACAATACCGCACTACTTAACCAAATGCCAGATATCACATTCCACTCTCCAGCCTTGGCCATTTTCTCGCCACCCACATTTACAATATAATAAAAGATAAATATCAGTACACTGATTACTACAGGCAATCCCAAACCTCCTTTTCGGATGATGGCTCCCAAAGGTGCACCTATAAAAAAGAACAGCAAGCAAGCAAGACTCAGCGTAAACTTCTTCTGCTCCTCCATACGATGACGCCGCAGAAGCATATTGGTATCAGAAGTGATGATGGCGCGAAACTCGTATTCAGACTTCGCACCCTCCGCACGATTGAGTGCCACTTTCCATGCATTCGACTGCTGCTCTTCGGTCAGATGAGCATAAATAGTATCCAGGGATTCTGGTTCACTCGCTTCTTTCACAACCTTTAGTGAATCTGGCTGCCCCACAGGCAGTTCCTTGCTGAGGTAACTGCTCATCACTACAGCCGCAATAGCATGACCCATGCTGTCTGACACCTGTTCCAATGAATCAATACCCAAACGAATTTCATTCAGCCCCTTGGTCTGTGCATTGCCCGAGAAGAGATTAGCATCCATCAGATTGAAATTCGCATCGAAAGGAATCAAATCTACTTCGCTCACAAACGACTCTCGCATATAGGGCACACTTGCACGCAGCATATTTCCGCCACCCTGAGAATCCATATTACGGAATCTCTCACCATGCATCAACGTCAATTTCAGATGGCATTTATCTGCGGTACTCTGCAATCGAGCACTATCCGCCAATACTATTTGTGCATCCTCATAACCATCCGTATTGCTGTAAATCATTACACCATACAGCATACCAGTTTTAGTATCCTTATGGTGCACATACAGGTTGTAGCCTGGTATCTCACTATAAAAGATACCCTCGGGAATCTCCAACTCAGGTGATTTCTGCTTCATGCTCCACACCAGAGTGGCAAGTTGCTTGGTAGCCTCTGGTCCCACCTTGTTCTGAAAATAAAAACTTCCGAAACAGACTACCGCAGCAAATATCAATACAGGTTGCAATATACGCACCAAAGGTATTCCGCTCGCTTTCATCGCCAAGAGTTCGAGACGTTCGCCCATATTACCAAACGAAATCAAACTGGCAAGCAAAACCGCCAACGGCAAAGATATCGGAACAAGAGTAAGACCACTATAATAGAAAAACTTAGCAAGGACATCCAACGAAAGACCCTTGCCTACCAACTCGTCTACATAACGCCACATGAACTGCATCATGAAGATGAAGAGGCAGATAAAGAAAGTACCTGCAAACAGCAGCAGATAATCTTTTAGAATAAAAAGGTCGAGCTTCTTGAATATCCTCATATCAGACCATACACGCTCATGCGCACATACCCGTACATACTACAAATGCAAAGGTATAACTTTTTTCTCTTTCTACAGCAAAAGTACGCGACTACAACCCGAAAAAGATATCAAATAAAAACATAAAAATTGTATAGATACTCCAACAAGCAAAAAAAATGCAGACATAAAAAAAAGAAGCGACTCTCACGGGCAGCTTCTTCTAACTAACAATCTTTATTAACCTAAAAACTAACTAAAACTAACAATCTCCGTTATCTGTCAAACCGATCTTTTTTTTTCTTTTTGCACTGCAAAGGTACGTAGTTATTTTCACATACACCAAACATTTTACTAAGAAAAAAGACAAAGAAAACCTTTTTCTTGACCTAAGTCAATTTATTAACTAACGTTCACACTTTCAATGCCTAATTGATCCTTTAAAAAGGCAATCGAAAAAGGACATATATTTAATTTTTTCTAAAAATAGACGACAACAACGTCAGACATATAACTATAATGGATAAATCTACGTAAATTTGCCTACAAGCAGACAGCTAAGAGTAGTCAACGTCTACACAAACGCCCCCTAAAGCAAGGGAACATCTACTCTAAAAGCATACCTGCAAATTACGTAACAAAAGGGGATATGAAAAGAATAGGTATTATACTAATCTCATTGGCGACAATAGCAATCCATCCCATGTCCATACAGGCACAAGAAGTCGAAAACAGAGAAGTGACCAATACAAGACATGTTGTCTCACAAGAGGAAGCCGATGAGAATCTGCGTATGAGCCGAATCAGAAGCACAATAGAACCCACAGCATCTGAAACAGACACTCTAACTAATATGTATGACAGTCCAATAATAAATATGCCTTGGATGGGGTATGGGTTAGGAACATGGGACCTGCACGATGGGCTAAACGCACAGATAGGTGCTGGAGTGCGCGTAGGATGGGGAAAGAACAATCCTTGGAAAGGAGCGTCTTTTTTCACCGATATTGCTGCCATGTACTGTATGCCACTCAGCAAGAACGGAAGATGGAGCGCAGCTGTAGGCGGATACTTCTCAAACTACCGTATGTGGGGCAGACAAATGAACAGCGTAGGGCTCTGCGGTTTGGTAAATTATAAAATCAACGAACAAATGGATTTCAGCGGATTTATCATACATGACTTCGGCGTCATTGGTGACAAAGCCGCCGGAGCACCTTACATGCCATTCCTTGACCAACCCTCCACCACCGTAGGAGGACAATTGGGCATCAACATAGGCGAGAAGGCTCGTCTTAACATCGGACTCAGTTTCACCCGACAAAACAATCCATTCCCATATAACATAGATTCCGCCGGTCGCCCGTTACCCGTGCATCCAACAAGATCCTTCACCGACCCCGACTTCTAAGTAGGGAGAGAATGCTTTGAGAAAGAAAGCAGCAATAAAAGCGTTTGCAAGCTTGACAAAGACACAGTACAAACACGCTTCTGGAACTACGAGAGGAACATTGGCGCGTGAGCATAGAGACGATCAAACTTGAAAGCAATTACCTAATGAGATTTCTCTGCCCTGCTATAATCATCCAGTTTTAGCACTAACCTTTTTCAACTTACTCACCCCTCACTATCTCATCTTTTACCTGCTGAATCAACTCTAACTCTGAAGCAAACTCCTCGTCATCCGTATCACCATACCAAAGTATCTTTGAAATATCAGAATCTACAAGATACAATCCATCACCAAACACCGTTTGCCCTGCATTGTTATGGGCACGATAACGATGAGTAACTATATACCCTATAAAACGCGGTTCCTCTCTTGCCTCTTTTTTTACGTCTTCATACAGATTTTGCCATTCAAGTTCTGTTGATTCCTTTTTTTCAAGCTCTCCTTTCAGCTTCTGCTGATGTTCTTCAAGTTCCTCCTTATGTCGGTTATATTCGCTTCGCCCCATATACGTAGCATAAGAACCTCCATATATCGACATTAACGAACGTTCACTAGAAATTTGTGACTTTTCACCATTTATAGCAAATTCACATTTTTCTACCTGGTCTGACAAATCTTTCAACTTCGTTATCTTTTCGAGAAAAGCAGGGTCAGCAAAAGGAGAGAACGCGCTATCAAGTCGTATATCAGCACATTCATACGTTTCGGGATGATACAAACAACTCTCCATGTGCTTCTTCACCAAAGCCTTGGCTTTTTCTTCAGGGGTCGAGCACGATGCAATGCAAAAAACAGAGAACAGAACTACAATATTAAACAAGCCTCTTTTCATAACTAAAACTTCCTCGCCTTTCCAGTCCCTCCAAGGCATTTTCTAAAACACGGAAGCGTGGAACTGCAATGCCACGTCTTTATTTGGAGGTCGCAGGAAACCTTGCATACAGATATAGTAATAGCAGCCCACGCTAAGCGTGAGAACCACTATGCCATCTGAGTATGCAATTGAAAATTTCCTACGTTTCCAAATACTTGATGCGCATAACGCTTCTTCTTTTTCCAATAAGATTGGATGCGTACATGCCACATCCACTGCAAATTTAAGGTTTTTCCGGAATTACAACAACATTGATAAGAAAAAAATAGGTAGGCTGATGTTTTATATTACATCAACCTACCTATTTGCATTTTTCTCTTATAAACCCTCCTCGTTCTACATCTGATGGTAGTCACGTGCCAGACCACCCTCGCTGGTTTCCTTATATAGACTGGGAAGATCATGACCTGTAGACTTCATCACTTCTACCACACGGTCAAAACTCACACGATGAGTACCATCCGAAAACATAGAAAAAGAGTTTGCATCCATAGCGCGAGCTGCAGCATAAGCATTACGCTCAATACAGGGTATCTGAACCAAACCACCCACAGGATCACAAGTAAGTCCCAGGTGATGCTCCAGTCCCATCTCAGCAGCATACTCTATCTGAGCAGGCGAAGCACCGAAGAGTTGACTGGCAGCAGCAGCAGCCATAGCACATGCCACACCCACTTCACCCTGACAACCAACCTCTGCTCCACTGATACTTGCATTCTGTTTCACTATATTGCCAAACAAACCCGCAGTTGCGATGGCACGCAGAATACGAATCTCTGGTACTTGACGACTCTTCCATATATGATAGAGTACACCAGGGAGGACTCCACAACTGCCACACGTTGGGGCTGTCACAATCAATCCTCCACTTGCATTTTCCTCTATCACAGCTAAAGCATAAGCAAAGATAAGCCCACGACTACGCATACTTGGCTGATAACCTTCTGCTCTGGTATAGTAACTTGCTGCCTTACGTCGAAGATTCAGTCCACCAGGAAGAGCCTCTTCATGTTCGAGCCCTCGTTCCACAGCGTCTTTCATCACCTGCCACACCCGTGCCAAATACTCCCAAATATCAGGACCCTCACAATCATTCACATATTCCCAGAAGGCCTTTCCCGTCTGTTGTGTCCAGTGGAGGATATCCGTAGCATGGTTCATTTGATAAATTTGAGGGTACTCTACTGTCTGCTGTCCTTCCTCTGCCAAAGCACCACCACCGATACTAAATACCGTCCATGAATCATATTCTTTTCCCTCAGCATCAATGGCACAAAAAGTCATGCCATTGGGATGGAAAGGCAGGAAAATATGAGATTTCCACGTAAACGTTGTACGCTCCTCGCCCAATACAGTATAAATTGCCCAATCCGTTCTATGCCCACGACCTGTGGCAGCCAGGCTGCCATATAATGTAACATGAAACGCAGCGGCCTCGGGATGACGTTTCAGATATATCTCTGCCGCATGACGTGGTCCCATTGTGTGACTACTACTTGGTCCATGACCAATTCTATAGAGTTCGCGCAACGTAATCATATTTTTCCTTTGTGACGTTTTTAAAACAAACAATCCCCGACGGCATCTGATACCTCGGGGACAACCTCTCTGTTTAAGTAGCGGGAAAGGGACTTGAACCCTTGACCTTCGGATTATGAATCCGACGCTCTAACCAGCTGAGCTATCCCGCCATCCGTCTTTTGCGGTGCAAAGATACGGTTTTTTTTTATACGCACAAAATAGTTTCGCTATTTTTTATTATCTCAGAAGACTTCTTACGGAAAGTACTACCCCATTTTGTTCAGCCAAGACAAAAAGAGTGATAAAGCAACGCGAGTGGCACGAGCCGTATTCTCCTCACGTCCATCATCATGCTTTAGGCACAAGGAATGAACATCTGACGTTGTTCCCCATGCCAGCCAAATTGTTCCAGCAGGTATGCATCCATTACCGTCACCTGCATATCCTGTGGAAGCGATAGCGCAGTCCGTATGAAACATAGCACACGCTCCCTTCACCATCTGTTCCACCACAGGCTGACTTACCACATCATATTCGCATATTACTGACTCTGCAACTCCAAGAAACTCTTCTTTCAAACGGTTCTGATAAGCAACAAGTCCCCCTTGGAAATACTCAGAAGCTCCACTAACAGAGGTAAGCGATGCTGCAATGCGCCCGCCCGTACAACTTTCCGCCACGCTCAGAGTAAGGCTTAGTCGAACCATACGTTCACGAATGGCAGAAGCAAGCTCATAAACAGAAATGTTATCAATATTATCCATACAAGCATCAGTTTGGAAGATAATCTTTAACGAAGGAGGTAACCTGCCTTGTATATTCCTCTGGATGGTCCGAATAAGATCGAGCATGTTTACTTCCCTTGGAGATCCAGATCCTCTTGGGTTGCGGCTTACAACGATAAAGTTCATACACCATCCTCGTAGGCACGAAGGTATCTTTGTCACCATGAATAAACAGCATAGGCAAACGGCAATGTGACAATTGCTTCATACTGCTAGCTTCGCGGAAATCCCATCCATAACGTTGATGACACAACCATGATGTCGTATACATTAAAGGGAATGTAGGCAGAGAAAAACGAGCACGTAGCTCTCCCGCAAACTCATCCCATACACTGGTATAACCACAATCGTCCACATACGCAAGTACGCAAGCCGGCACCTGCTCGCCAGAAGCCATCATCACCGTAGCACCTCCCATAGATATGCCATGCATCACCATCTGGGTATTACCGCCATAAAGACTATCAGCCACAGTCACCCATTGCAAGACATCAAGTCTGTCAAGCCAACCCATATTAACATGATCGCCCATACTATCACCATGTCCATACAAATCTGGCATTAGTACATTCATTCCCAGTATGTGATGATAAATATATGCGATATGAATCATATCCAGACTACAACAACCATAGCCATGCACCAGCAGAGCGGTCTTGGAGTTAGGAACAACGGCAGGCATATAGACGGCATGAAGAGCAGTTCCATTTTGCTGGCTGATTATCCTCAAATCATGCAATCCCCGACATTCGCGCAAGCTGTCTATCCAATCCTTTTGCCACGGATATTCCTTCGCTTTCTTTATCAGAGTACTTTCCTCATCATAGGCTTCGCAAGTCGGTTGCAACGAGTAGCTCAGCATGTACTGACTGGCGAGGAATAATCCCACCCCCAATAGCAGGACAAGCAGTATAAGGCAAGACAACAAAGAGATTCGCTTCCTTTCCATAAGCCTCAACAATATTAATACGCATTAAGCATCCAATAATATTCTCTTATATTCCTTTTCTCGCATATTCCACAATATACTTTTTATCACTCTAAAGCCGCAGGGATTCCTGAGGAATAAAGCAAGCAAAGCACCACACCCGTATGAGCCATTGCACCCAGCAATACAAAAACATGCCAAATGGCATGATAGCGGGGGTGAGTATCGTGAGCGAAGAACCATGTACCAAAGGTATAAAAAAAGCCTTCCGCCAGAAGGAGTAATATCACAGGTAGAGTTATGCGAGCCAAAACCTGAGGCACCACCAACAGGACACTCCACCCCATTATTAGGTAAACAGCTAAGGAGAGGCGTGGATACCGACCTAACGCCATTATCTTATATACAGCACCTGCCACCACAAGCACCCATTGTAGTACGAAAAGCGTCCATCCCTGCCATCCTCCAACCACCCCTATAAGTAGAGGAGAATAACTACAGGCAATCATCAGATAAATGCTTATGTGGTCGCATCTGCGCAATATATCCTTCGACCTGCCTTGTGGTAGCCAATGATAAACCGTGCTGGAGAGAAACATAAGAAACATACCCACAATAAAGAGTATGACTCCCAATGCCATCTGCCAACCTTCCCGAACAGCAGGCCATGCCATCCATATACTGGACAAAGCAAAAACGACTCCAATAAGGTGGGTCCAAGTATTACCTTTTTCAGACATTGGCGATCATCATTCGGATTGATTCAGCCTGCGTTCCGTAATCCTCGGAAGAGGTAAGTTGCACAGCAGGCAGATACTGAACACTAATATGCTTAGGCTTGAGCCATGCATGCCCTCTGGGCATTGCATCATAAGCGCCTGTTATGCGCACTGGAATTACGGGCACATTCAATTCCGCACTCAAGATTGCAAATGTCTTTTTGAATGCACCAACACTTCCATCATGCGTCCGAGATCCCTCTGGGAAGATAACAACATTCTTACCCTGCTTGAGCACCTCCGCCATCTTCTGAATAGACTCTTTCAGATTACTGCGTTCCATCAAGATTATATTATGATGGCGCGCAATCTTCTGACGCAAGGATGACCGGAAATGATCCTCTTTAGCATAGAAATAGCACTGACCAACAGTCTCCCAAGGCACTCCCGCCATTACCAATGGGCCATCAACATAACTTTGATGATTGGCAGCCAAGATAAAGGGTCCCTTTGCTGGAATATTCTCTGTACCAGACAGAGAAAGACTATTATAGAGGCGGAAGAAAAGTTTGAACATGCGAGTGTGGAACGGGTAACGCGCTGACGCTGTAGGCAAATCCAGATGAGTAGAAGGTTGTGACAAGAGACTATGCCAATCTATCTGCTCCACCTCCATACGAGTCTTACCGTCGACAATCATCTCTGCCAAAGCTGTCACATCGGTAATACTTCCCATTTCATCGGCATTTATTTTCATGCCGAAAGTATGCTCTATAAAGTCCTGCAGGCCAACCTTATCTAGAGAGTCAAAAGCAAGATCTGTCTCAAGGTGATCTGTGGGACGAACAGGCAGATGTTTCTCTGCCTGGATGTATTCCTTAATAATCTTGTATTCTGGATAAGTTGGCTCCACGACTTGTTCCTGCGATACCTCCGAAGTGTGCTTACCAGCCTCCAGTATTGCCTTCAGCTTAAAGCGTTGCAGCTTATCAAGTTTGGTACGTGGCAAATCACCATGATAGACGAATAAGCCCATCACCTTCTTATAGTTCATAGACGTGGCATTATACGGCTCAAGAACCTGCCGCTTCAGCAACAGTTCCTGCTCCTGCTCGCTTTTCCCCAGCGCCCATTGCTCTTGTGGGACGATGATGGCACGTAGCATATCGCCATCCTGCACAATAGCAGCTTCGCGCACCAGTTCACTATACTTTTCCAGTTTGAATTCTATTTCATCTGGCTGAACGTTCTTTCCATTGCTCAGCACAATGATCTCCTTTTTCCTACCAGTTATATATATACGCCCCTGCTCATCTATTTTTGCCAAATCACCCGTATGCAGATAGCCATCCGCATCCAAGACCTTCGCTGTTTCCTCTGGTTTTCCCCAATACCCTTGCATGATATTCGGTCCTTTGGCACAGATTTCTCCATCCTCAATCTTGCACGACACAGAAGGCAAAGGAAGGCCCACACAACCTGGTTTTATGTCGTTAGGACGAGTAAACGCGATGATAGGAGCGGTCTCCGTCATACCATATCCTTCTAACACATCCAACCCCAAGGTATGAAGTCCTCGTCCGACTTCTACATCAAGAGCTGCTCCTCCGCTTACCAAATAATCAATATGTCCTCCCATCTTTTTCCTTACGCTTCCGAAGACCAAGCGTGAAAGTGTTCGCGAATCTGCTTTTTCGCACAGGCGGAAGAGCATTTTCGTTATGGGATTAGAATCTATTTTTTTCTTTATGCCTGCATAGAGCGAAATCCACAGGCGAGGCACTCCTATGACAATACCCACTTGTCCCAGACACATAGTCTCCATAAGGTCCTTGGCTGAGAGACTTGGACATATGGCCACACCACCTCCACATACAAGCGGTGCGATAAGACTTCCCTGCAGTGGCAGCACATGATGCACGGGCAAAAGTATCATAGTACGCCTATGTTCATTAAAGATAGGCACCTCCTTCGAGACTCCATTGATATTGGCAAGCAGATTGCGAAACGAGAGCATCACACCTTTTGGCGAGCCTGTTGTGCCAGAGGTATAAATAATGATGGCGGTATTGGCCTCATCATATTTTATATCCGCAGGCTCCATACCTTCGGCATCGGCCTGTTCATAATCTTCTATTAGCAGAATCTTCACATCCACCCCCGAGCGTTCGATTGCTTGATGCAAGGTATCCAGACGCTTGCGCGTGGTCCACACATAGCTCGGACGACAATCAGACAACACATATGCCACCTCGCCCACCGTAGACGTAGCATCCACAGGAACTGCAATTCCCCCATTCAGCCAGATTGAGAAGAACGCATATATCCATCCCTCGCGGTTCTTGCTAAAGATAATAGTTCTGCTTCCTGGTTCCTGTTGCGTCTGGCGAGCAAAAAGACTGATACGTCTAAGCATCTCTGCATAACTCACCCTGCGCTCTCCTGCTATGATGGCAGTTTTGTGAAAATCCTTTATCATCATTATTGGTTGTATGTAAGATTTATATCGGCCTGCCAGCGGAACCCGTCCACTGGCAGACTTCTATATACATTCTATTACATTGGAAATAGGGTTACTCCTCTTTTACAAAAGTTTCACTCTCATCCTCCGTAAAATCCTCTACCTCATCAATTGGAGCATAATACTCTATGCCACACATGCGAAGCAATCTCTTGTCCACTCCAAGATCCGTCTTACGTGGAGTCCACTTAGGCACAGCATAGCCACCCAAATTTTCCTTTTTGAATGCGGCTGCAGCTCCCGGGTAGACCAGACGGAAGTCTATAGTCTTCTGTATGGCGCGTTTGTTGGGGATTTCCAACTTTCCATCTACGCTACCATTACCCCATGGATTGCGCATCGTCCACAGATAAGAGTCCGGCTTGCTGGTATACATCAGCGTGAAAGCATGACCCGTCACGCTCTCCAGCGTGCCACAGACAAGTCCACCCACATTAAATCCTCCGACTCCAACCATGCCGTTCTCCATTGCCCAAAAGAGAACCTTCTGCATTTCTCCAGGGAAAAGAGTACCAGGAGTAATAGCAAAACTGTCGCCACAGCCCGTAAAAGGAGGTGCCGCATGCTCTGTCCCGATTCCCTCTATGCCATTGCATCCGAATCGTGACTCCCACTTCATGAGCGCTTTCTCAAGAATGGTTGCCCACGTGATAGCATTATTCTTTCCCGTGCATTGTGCCAGTTCTCCATTGCTCTTACACAGGAACTTATTGTCCACCACCACTGTGATGGGATTCCCCTTCGGGTCATACATCTTCACAGAATAGTCATTCCCCGTTTGGGTGATGATATCCTGAATGAAGCCTGGATACATATAGGCAAACGAAGCAAGTACCGCGCACATACAACAGTTGCCTATCGCGTGTTGGTTGACATCTGCTGGTGTTGGCTCCTTATACGGATAGAGTTTTACCGTTTTTGTCACCCATTTATTATAGTCTCCCACCGTAGTTGTGGGTTGATTATCAGGATTGGACAGCCAGGCCTTGTCTTCTTCTGTGGCTGCTGCAAACTTTTCAAAGTGCTTGCCCATTGGAGTTGCAGAAGAATTGGACGAACCACTTTTGTACTTCTGCAATATCTTATTCACATCAGTCAGTTCCGCGCGGTTAGGAAAGCTCTCTGGTGCCGTCGCCTCACGTGCCTCAGAAGCAGACTTATAGAAGTGTCTCCATATAGTACCCATCTTAAGCACCAGCAGATCATTCTCCTTGGCAGCTATCGTATAGGTAGCCTTGGTACCTGTGGAACGGGAAACAGCCACAAATGACTTTTGGTCTTCGCTGTACTCCAAATCGTATATTTCTTCCCCCGTACTCTTTTGCCACTTCAAGACAGTACCACTGAAGGTCAATTTCTCCGAGCCGTCGTAGTGAACAGACGAGCCGTTCATCACCCTGTACCCCAAATACCAATAACCATCAATCTGCCCTGGTTCTCCCTGGGGCATGACTTCCATGTACTGAATTTTTGAAATGTCATAAGACACCACGCTATTGTCTGTAAGCGTAATGTCCAATCGCTGAGCTGAGGCGCCCAAAATACACAATGCGGAAAGTACCGATTGTGCCAAGATACGTTTCATTTTCATAGGTGCTTTGAATTGTTTTCCTTCAGACTGTTTATCAATCTACTTTATGCAAAGTTAACACTTTTTCTGATTGGACAAGCAAAAACCAGTTTAAAAGCAGTATCTTTGACGTAACATACGAGCAGGTATTAAAGAAAAGAAACTACGAAAGCAAACAAAAGGACATTCATCATATGGAAGGAATAACTTACAGGAATGCCACCATCCAGGACGCGCGATTTATAGCTCTGGTTGTGGCAGAGGCAGTGGGCAACACGTTGATGGAAAGGATGGAGAACAACACGTATACCCAAGCAGACAAAGACATATTGAGCCAAATAACAAACGTATGTAGCCGCACAGATACACTCTACAGCTGGAAAAACGCTCAAGTGGCAGTTTCGCCCACTGGCGAATGCGTCGGGGCACTCATATCATACGCTGGCGAAGGATATCTGCAGCAAAGGGAAACAACCTTCCAATTACTAAGCAGACTTATCCACTTTGACGTGGACCAGATGGATGAAGAAACAAAGGATGGAGAATACTATCTCGACAGCCTTGCTGTCTTACCTCAATGGAGAGGAAGAGGAATAGCCCGACAATTGCTAATAGAAGGACTAAAAAAGGCGCAGACCATGAGATGTCCAGCCATACTGGCTTGCGCCCCCGAAAACTTAGGAGCGAAACATCTATACGAATCTCTGGGCTTCGAGGAACAAGGTCACATGTTCATCTTTGGCGAGGACTACTTGCGCATGGTATCATCGTCATCCTTCACTTCCTCATAATCCACATATTCGTCCTTATGACTTGTTTTATGTTCATAGGAAATACAGCGTATCCCACGTATTAGTTCTGAGGCTCCATACACAACACAACCTATGCCAAGTAAGAAAAATGGTACTGAGGCAGACTGTATGGGATTGGCAAAGATAGAGATGCCGAGGAGGATTACTACCACAGACAGAATCACCGACCACCACCGTACAGGCATCATGCTTCGCGCACTTATCTGCGACAACAATTGTTGCACGCCCCCAACAAGAAACAATGTGGCGAGCACATACATGAAAGCACGTACAAAAGAACTGGGAAACAGCAGCAGCAACACGCCCAAGAGAACACTTCCTGTACCAACAACAGGAAACACAGGTCTCATTGAACCAGCAGACGCAGGAAACCAAAAGCCAATCACAGGCACCAAACCTGCTACGAGGAAGATACCTCCTATAATCTGCACCATCAAGAGCGTATATGCTTCGGGGCTTGTCATCAACAGTATGCCCACCAGGATGGCACATCCCGCGCGCAACATCAAAAGTGTGTTCTTACTCATATCACATTCTTTTACTTAATTCAACGAATTCGGAACGCAAAGTTAAGAAAATTGCGTGTAATACGGTCTTATGGTCTGCAAAAACGCGCTACACGCTTTAGGGTATCTTACCTTTCTGCCTAACTTACATCCATACAGGACAGCCATTCGTTCGCAAAAGAATCCCGGGAATGCGCCTTACGTCATGCTGTACGACGGTTCCCGGGACGGATCACATATAATTGAAAAAGTTAAGGTTGCCTATTTTATTCTTATTCTCATCTACACAAAGCGCCTATGAATGCTCCTACAGCTGCAGCTCCCACCGCACCTGCCACCACCTTACCGGCAGGACTCAAGTGTCCATGAAAATGAGCGACAGGATGGCTGAAATAGTAGTCGGGCTCATAGTATACATCATACCAATACCAGTCACGTCCTCTCAGATAACCCCATCTACCATCCATATAACGTACACGTCCATGCCAACCAGGTAAATAACCACGGGCATCAGGACAGGGCCTTCCATAAGCTGGCAAATGACGACGGGGAGGCTCTGGGCGATGATGTCTGGGAGGCTCTGGGCGATGATGACGCATTTCAATTCGATCATCATGTCTGTCACGCCAAACCTCACGTCCGCGTCCCTGTGCGAAAACACTCGTGCAAGCCATTGAAACCATCAATGCTGTTGCCATGATAAATACGTTGCGTCTCATAATCTATAATCTTAATTGTTATACATTCTCATATGTCTCTCTTATCGACATTGCAAAAGTACGCACTAATCTATGAGTTCAAAACTGATTTATCCTAATCTCACAATGGGTTTTCCCTACGGATGAAGGGAAAATCCCACCCATAGTCATCATAAACCTCTTGTTGCCGCATATACGAGAACAGCCTTACTTCATCTAATGACTGATTTGGGGTTTACAGGCAAAAGAGCTAGGATATCTAATTGTTTCTAACTTTGAAATATATATATCGCGTTGTGAAATATATATTTCAAAGTTTGGTATATATATATCGTGACATGAAATGTTTGGGTTACGTATAATCTACAGGCAAGCAAGCAGACTTGTACACACAAGTTATGCCTGTTATTTGTGTCCGAAACGATTCATAACCTGTGAACCAAGCCATGTTTCTTTTCAAACAATATAAATCAGTCGAAAAAGCAATACTATATTACTTACCTATTTAATACTATCTTACTTGTGGAGAACCGATGCCTCTATTAGCCTGTCCCTGCTAATTTTCTACTAGTCCTGAAGGATACCTTCACGTAGAAAAAAAAAAGCCGAGGACTCAGCCTCGGCTTGTATTGTATAAACGAACAAGAAAACTTGCCAAACAGCTATTCACAATCCCAATGTACGGAATATCATGTCTGTTGCTCCTGCATTAGATGCCACATACTTGTGTGCGATAGCTCCACGTGCCTGTCTCAGTTGGTCGTCTTCCATGAGACGATCCATCACGGCATTAAAGAGCGTAGCTCCTGTTATCTCGAAGCATCCTCCCATACGCAATAGGTCTTGAGCCTCACGAAAACCTTTGTTGTTGGGACCAATCAGCACGGGCACTCCGTGTACGGCAGCCTCGGGTACATTATGAATACCAACTCCAAAGCCACCTCCTACGTACGCCACATGGCCATACCGGTAGATGCTGCTCAAGAGCCCATAACAATTAACAATCAAACAGTCTGCCTCCGCTACCGTTTCTTCCTTCGCATCTGTATAACAGACACAAGGACGCTTAATCTTCTCCTTTATCTGGCGCAACCGGTCATCATTGATAACATGGGGAGCCAAGATAAGTTTCAAACGAGGATGTTGATTGAAATACGGAATAATGAGCGACTCGTCTGGCTGCCAGCTGCTGCCTACAACCAACACTTTATCCGCATTAGAAACAAACTTCTCCACCAAAGGCAGTTCCTTGGCACGACGACAAATGTCAAGCACACGGTCAAAACGTGTATCTCCCACAATAGTCACATTATCTCTGATTCCCTTAGTGGCAAGCAATCTGGCAGACTCCTCGTCTTGCACGAAGAAGTGATCTATCATCTTTAACACACGAGAATAGCCAGCTCCGTACCAACGGAAGAATATCTTATTGGAACGGAAGATACTGCTCACGCTATACACTCGAACGCCATGCTTGTGGCAAGCGTGTATCATATTGTACCAGAACTCATACTTGATAAAGAAAGCCATTTCTGGTTTCACCATGCGAAGGAAACTGGCTACATTGCCAGGAGTGTCCATAGGCAAGTAGCATACAATATCGGCCCCTTCATAATTCTTGCGCACCTCATAGCCCGAAGGACTAAAGAAGGTGAGCAAAATCTGATACTCTGGATGCTGGCTACGAAAACGTTCCATAAGCGACCTGCCTTGTTCAAACTCGCCTAAAGACGCTGCATGAAACCATACGTAACGCTTGTTCTTATCAACTTTTCGGCGAAGAATAATGAAGGTCTTAAACCTTCCCTTGATCATCGCACGTGCTTTACGATGGAACGGGGACACCAGTATGATGCCCAGCATATATAAGTATATGGCAAGTGAATACATGTCAGCCCAGCATTTCTATTGCATGATTCATACGAGCCAGAGTCTCTTCCTTGCCCAAGAAGGCTGCTAACTCATACATATCAGGTCCTTGACCTGCGCCTACCAAACATATTCTCCATGCATTCCAAGGACGTACTCCCGTAGCCTCAGCCCAGGGATCAACGACTGCCTTCAGACTATCTATGGTAAAGTCTGCCGCATCGGAAAGCACCTTTGCCAACTGGCGCATCTCCTCTGCCGTGGTTTCTTTCCAGTTCTTGCGGATAAACTTATCATCCTTATCGAAATCCGCAGGGGCCACAAAGAAAAAACGAGTAAGTGGCCACAGGTCACTAACGAAACTTATATTACGCTTATGCTTGTTACCCTGTCCGTCAACATACTCAATCACCTTAAGCTTCATCATTCTGACAACAGCCTCTTCCTGCTCAGGAGAGGAAATAATGCCCTGCTTTCTAAGCAAAGCATCAAAGGAAGGAACCCACTCTGCGTCAGTCTGACGAATCATATACTGATGGTTGAACCATGCGGCTTTCACGTAGTCGAACTTAGCTCCATTCTTAGAACATTTGCTCAAATCGAAGAGTTTGGTCATCTCATCAAGCGACATCAGTTCCTGGTCATTACCGGGGTTCCATCCCAGCAAAGCCAAGAAATTCACTACAGCCTGGGGCAGATAACCCTGTTCACGATATCCGCTACTCACCTCACCACTCTTGGGATCATGCCATTCCAATGGGAAGACGGGGAAGCCAAGCTTATCGCCATCTCTCTTACTCAGTTTGCCATTACCGACAGGCTTGAGCAGGAGAGGCAGATGAGCGAACTGTGGCATAGTATCCTGCCAGCCGAAAGCCTCATACAGGAGTACATGAAGGGGTGCGCTGGGCAACCACTCTTCGCCTCGAATAACATGAGTAACCTCCATCAGATGGTCGTCGACGATATTTGCCAGATGATAGGTGGGCAGGTCATCGGCACTCTTATACAGTACTTTATCATCTAAAATACTGCTGTTAATATGAACATCGCCACGTATGATATCATGCACCACCACATCGTGCCCTGGTTCTATCAAGAAGCGGACCACATACTGATGGCCTTCGCCTAACAAGGCTTTGGTCTCTTCTGCCGAGAGAGAGAGAGAATTACGCATCTGCATACGGGTAGACGCATCGTACTGAAAGTTTTCCACCTCTGATCGCTTGGCATCCAACTCCTCTGGAGTGTCAAAAGCAATATATGCCTTGCCTGCATCCAGTAGCTGATGAACGTATTTGCGGTAGATATCTCTGCGCTCGCTCTGGCGGTAAGGACCATGCTCACCACCGATGCCCACACCTTCGTCAAAGGTGATTCCAAGCCATCTAAACGATTCCTGTATATACTCCTCAGCCCCTGGCACGAAACGTGCAGAGTCTGTATCTTCGATTCTAAAAATGAGGTCACCGCCATGCTGGCGTGCAAAAAGATAATTGTAAAGTGCTGTCCGAACGCCTCCTATGTGCAACGGACCTGTAGGACTAGGGGCAAAACGTACCCTTACTTTTCTATCAGACATTTCTCGCGTCACATTAATTTTGTGCAAAAATACTATATTTTTTCTAACTGACTGAGGTTTTTTCGTATTTTTGCATGAAGCAAGGAGTGTGGGCTTCGTCACACACAAACACCATTAAGTATGAGCAGATTCAACCACAGACGACACTTAACACCCAAAGAGATTATCCTAAGGGGCATTACCATCTTGGCATCGATAGTCATTCTGACCATAGCGATGCCCAAAAATACCGTCAACGACCTTAATTACAAAAAGGGAGAACCATGGGACGATGCCCCCTTGATAGCAGAGGACAGTTTTCCCGTATTCAAGCCTGAAGAGATACTCAGCCGAGAACGCGACAGTCTGCATAAATTCTATGAGCCATACTTCCAGCAGGACCCAGCCGTAAGAGACTCACAAACAGCGGCCTTACGGCACGGATTCGAGTTGCAGCCCAAAGGCCCTGTGCCTCACTACTATCTGGCTCACTTGCTGAAAAAACTCTCTGAAGTATACCAGCGGGGGGTGATGGAGGCAGAGGACTATGATCAGTTGCAGCAAGAGAAGACAACTATCATTCGTGTATTCTGGCAAAACGAAGCCAATACCAGAGCCGTAAAACAGGTTTTCACAGAGAAGACCGCATATGAATATATGATGACAGAGGAGGACAGTACGCGCTTCAACCATAGTTCTCTGGCTCGGTGTAACCTCTCCCTATACATTCATCCCAACCTAAAACACGATGCCATAAAGTCGCAACAGCAACGGCAGGAGGTAGACAACACGTTGGTTCCATACATGGGACAAGTGCAAGTGGGTCAAAAGATCGTGGACAGAGGACAAATCGTGGACAACTACACGTTCTGCGTATTGAAATCATACGAACGCCACGAACAGGAACGTGCCAAAAGCACATCTGAACGCGTGACTCTCGTCACAGGTCAAGCATTCTATGCAACTCTAATGGTGCTGATGCTTTTCGGATACTTCCAGCAGTTTCGTAGCGACTATCTTGACAGCACTCAGACCGTTGCCCTCATCATGGCTATGTCTCTGATTTTCCCATTGATGACGTTTGCCCTGATGAAGCACTCACTCATGAGCGTATACGTAATACCTTATTGTATTCTACCCATCTTCGTGCGCATATTCATGGACTCACGCACGGCTTTCATCACGCACGTCATCATGTTGCTCACCTGCGCCGTTTCATTGCACCATCCCTTCGAGTTCATCGTCACAGAATCCCTGGCTGGACTGGTGGCAATATATAGTCTGCGACAACTCAACCAGCGTTCGGACCTATTAAGAGCTGCCATTGCCGTAACAGCAGTATCACTTGCAGCTTACCTATGCATGGACATCATACACGGCAATGCTACGAGCAGAGACGGATTAGATAAATGGACGTACATTTACCTGACCATCGCTGGCGTATTGTCTATGATTTCCTATCTGCTGCTTATACCCGTAGAGCGAATCTTCGGATTTACCTCCAACGTAACTCTGGTAGAGCTGTCAAACATCAACAATACTGTACTGAGACGTCTCTCTGAAGAGGCTCCTGGCACTTTCCAGCACAGCATGCAGGTGGCAAATCTGGCTGCAGAGGTTGCGAATAATCTGATGGCTAAAAGCCAATTGGTACGAACAGGAGCATTGTACCACGACATAGGCAAACTGGAAAATCCCGTATTCTTTACAGAAAACCAGTCTGGCATAAACCCTCACGATGGGTTGCCTCTGGAGAAAAGCGCACAGATAATCATACGCCATGTGGCAGACGGACTAAAATTGGCAGACAAATACAAACTGCCCAAAGCGGTGAAGGACTTTATTGCCACCCACCATGGCACGAGCATGGCCAAATACTTCTACATTTCTTACAAAAACAAATACCCAGACCGCGAGCCCGACCCAAAACTCTTCACCTATCCTGGTCCGAACCCAAGCACATTGGAACAAGCCATCCTAATGATGGCAGACGCGGTAGAAGCTGCATCCAGAAGCCTTCCCGAATACACAGAGGAAAGCGTAAGCGCACTGGTAGAGAAGATTATCGATGGACAGGTAAAAGAGGGCTACTTCAAGATGTGCCCCATCACCTTCCGCGAGATAGAGATTGCCAAAGAAGTGTTCAAGTCCAAACTCAAAACCATCTATCACACCCGAGTGCAATACCCAGATGAAGTAAAGAGGCAAGAAAACGTATCAGACAAAGCAGAACACACTTCTCTATAAAGAAGGAGGTCACTTCTTACGTTTTTTCCAGGAATCGGTAGCCCCCTTATCCGCACATGCGATTCTGTACAGCGCAAGTGGCAGACAAATCGCTAAAGGAATAATGTACCTCACATACAGAGGAAGCCAGCACATCAATGCCAAAAGTAGAATGCTGTGCACGAAAGCCAAAAGCATCACATTCCTTACTCTTTTCCTTCGGGAGTGCATAAGTTTCCGCAAAGAACTATCATAGAATGCAGACGCAAAAATAAAGGCTATTCCATAGGCAAGAGCCACTCCACAGGGAAGAAGAAATTCCATCATAATCAGATTTATGTTATTGTAACCTAAAAGGAAAATATAATGCCCTATTATTCTCACTTAGTCCACATCATAATACACCTGCGCGCTCTTATACTGAGGCTGTGCAAGCAGATACTTTTGAATCTGCTTCAAGCAATCTCGCGCCTGGCTCATGGAGGCGGTAAGCTCTATCTTGACAAGCAACTTGCGAATATACATCAACTGGACACGTGAAACAGGAGGTGTATCCGGCCCCAACACACGTTCTCCGAAACTACGTCTAGCCAATTGCGCCATATCTCTACCAAGAGCATCAACAACACGCTCGTCACGATGCTTAAGATAAACACTCACCAAATGACAGCATGGAGGATAATTGAAAAGCTCACGCTCCTGCATCTGCATCTTAAACATGGCTTGATAATCATGAGCCACCACCTGTTGCACTACGGGCGACTGGATATTGCGTGTCTGAAGAATCACATAGCCCTGTGTATCTTTCCTTCCTGCACGCCCAGCCACCTGCTCCATCAGCTGGAAGGCACGTTCGTGACTACGAAAGTCTGGCTGGCTCAACATCCCATCTGCATCCAATATACCCACCACACTAACACGTTCAAAATCCAACCCTTTCGTCACCATTTGCGTTCCTATCAGCACATCAGTCTTACCGTGCTGAAAGTCCTGTAGAATTTGCTCATATGCCAGTCGGCTGCGAGTCGTATCCAAATCCATACGTGCGACACGTGCCTCTGGCAACAATTGTTTGAGTTGGTCTTCAATGCGTTCCGTGCCATACCCCACGTTGCGCATTTCCTTACTTTCGCAATTTGGACATTGCATGGGTACGGGATACGGAGTACCACAATAATGGCAAACCATCTGACGCAGACGCTGATGGTAGGTAAGGCTCACATCACACTTCTCACACCGTGGAGTCCATCCGCACACATGACACTCCATTACTGGGGAATACCCCCTTCGGTTCTGAAAGAGAATTACCTGACGTCTGTGCGACAAAGCATCCCGCATCGCTTCGAGTAACTGGGGAGAAAATGGACCTGACATAAGCCGTTTGCGTCGCATCTCTTTTACATCTACCACCCGTATGGAAGGTAACCTGGCATCGCGATAACGCGTAGCGAGGCTGACCAACCCATATTTACCAGACACAGCATTCCGATAAGTCTCTAAACTGGGAGTAGCTGTACCCAACAAGGTCTTAGCTCCCAATTGAGAAGCCAACACCAGAGCCGCATTACGAGCATGATAACGAGGTGCAGGATCTTGCTGCTTAAAACTGGTTTCATGCTCCTCATCCACTATCACCATCCCCAGTTTTCTAAAAGGCAAGAAGATACTGCTACGTACTCCTACTATAATATCATAGGGGTTATCAGAAAGCATTTTCTTATACACCTCCACGCGTTCGGCATCTGGATACCGAGAATGATAGACACCTAACCTATCACCAAACACACGTTTCAGACGCTCCGTCAACTGCGTGGTAAGTACAATCTCTGGCAACATATAGAGTACCTGCTTGCCCTGGCTTATATATTCCTGAATCAAATGTATATAAACCTCTGTCTTTCCGCTTCCCGTAACTCCGTGCAACAAGCAGACATCCTTCTGTAACCATTGCTCCTCCATCTGCTCCATTGCTATTTGCTGTGCAGAGCTTAGAGGATGCATCACCAAATCCGTAGGCAAGTTGCTCTCCGAAAGTCGTCCGACTGGCTTCTGCCACACCTCAAGAACACCTTTCTTTCTCAAGGTATTCAATGTTGAAGGACTGTAAGTGTTTTCTTGCAAAAGCTCATCGCGAGTTACATCCTTCAGAAGAGAATAATTCTGCAATACCTGTGCTGCACCAGTAGAAGACAGGTGCATATAATGTTCGAGCAAGCCTCGTTGTTTACTATTCTTTGGAAGGGAGAAAAAGAAATTGCGTAAAACAGATTCTTCAAAGAAATCCTTTGTCAGTCGTACACAAGGTAGTGTGCGCGGTTTATAGGTACGACGTACATCTTCCTTCATGCGTACGGCTCCCTTGAGAAGTAGACGATTCACCACATTCAGAATAGAAGAAAGCCCCGTTTTCTTCTGAAGGGAAACCAACGTTTGTACAGATTCTTCTTCCAGAAGTTCCACAATTCTCTTTTCCGTAGGAGTAAGACTTTCCGTTTCTGAAAAATCATCAACGTACATCACGCTACTTTCACTCTCAAGTTTCAGACCAGAAGGTAAGGCGGCCTTATAAACATCCCCCAAAGTACACAGGTAATAATCTGCGATCCAATACCAAAGGCGCAACTGGCTGGGCAGGACCAAAGGTGTATTCTCTACCAATTCTATCACCTCCTTGGTGGAATAGCTGGGTCTGTTATCATGCAGACGTACTACGATGGCACTGTACATCTTACGACTCCCAAAAGGAACTATCACCCTGCACCCCACCTGTAGTCGTTCTTGCATGGCTATGGGAAGAGAATAAGTAAACAATTCGTCCACAGGTAAAGGAAGTACTACATCTGCATACTGTGACATATGATTTTGTACGAGATACTATAAGACACATCTGACCCCAACGATAAGGCCAGGGTCAGAAATTTGATTTTCAATAAGCAAAAGACACATTACAGGAACACCTATCTCCTCTGGCGACGAGCACTTACGCGAGGCGCACTACTCTCACTCTTTACTTTCTGTTCCTTTGAACTTCCAGAAGAACGTCTGCGACTACCGCCCGATGACACACTGGTCTCTGACTTACGAGTGCTCTTTTTAACCTTCTCAGACTTTGGGACTGCGGCCGAAACGCTGTCTGTAGAGTCTGCACGATGTCCCCATACGACTTCTTCGAAGTCCGTCAACTGCTTTTCTATCTTCTTCTGCTCATATTGCATAGCACTATCTGTCGGGCAATAATTTGCCAATACTCTACCCTGTAGATTATTAGTCTTATATATCTTACCCTCGTAACGGTTCAAAGTAAAATAGTCATCAGCCGTCATGTTGGAGACATTGTTCAGATTACTTGCCATTACCGGTAGGCGAGACAGCCAAGGAGCCACATCACTATATTTCACCCAAAAAAGAGGATATGGAGTAGCATCTGTAGAAAATTCATCAGCACCACGCATCAACACAGGACAAAGTGCCGTCACCGCAGTACTAAATGAGCCTGTACGCTGGTCCAAATATACGCTTTCCTTCAGATAATAACGTGTTGCTTCCGCGCTGGGCACATCACTGTCTGCCACTTGCAACTTACCATCTTTCTCCTCGTAATATATACCATAACGTTCGAGCATATCCTTCACCGCCAACTTGTCTTTGGCATCAAAAGACTCATTTCCATCCAACTTATAAGTATAAGCTGATACACGCCCTGTAAGAATAAGCCTAAAGAGATAGGTAAAGAGGTTTACCTGCTTGCCCTGAGGCTCTACTGGATAATAAAGTGGAGCATTTTTGTCCTTTGTAAGGTCAAGTTGTCGATATATATCACGTTTCCAGACAACATCCTCTGGCATAGAGGCAGACGTTGGAAACTGCATGGAGGCACGATCCGTGCTCTTCCTTTGCACTTCAGTATTCTCACCTGTACCATTTGCCTTAGTGACACGTCGCTTGGCAGGCTGTGCATTTGCCATACCTATAGCCAAAGCAGCTATGGTGAAGAATAGAGATATACGTTTCATATTATACATTATAATATATATAATTAGTTTACTTGACAATTATTTCCATAGCTCCACTTAGGGCTCGTTCTATTCCATCAGGACCCGTGGCATGTATATTCGTAATATAGAAACGTTTATTACGCGAGAGAGTGCGCATTTGACCTTTCTGCTGGTCAGAGAAATTCGCACCTTGACTCTTGTAAGGAACCGCATTACCCATCGCATCATAAAAAACAGTTTCAAAGCTCTGTACGCGGAAGGCGATATTCAGTAGCCCATCATCAATAGCAGCTCCTAATCCTGGCGTATTCATGAGCACCTGTTTACTAAGCGATCCACCGCGAAAATGACTTTCTGCTCCGCTAGCATCTGAATAAGCAATAAAGGCTGTGGGGTCTGGTAACTTACGCACACGGAAATTAAACTTTCCCATCTCTTGGATACGCCCTTCGTTCTCGGCACTCACAGTTATCACTGCTTGGCCTCCCACTTCAGTTGGTTTGGCAATATACTTACCTTCTCCCTTAGGAATGAGGTTTCCTCCAGTCATACTCACACGAAGCTTATTAGTAGCCACACCCGGCACACTAACACTCATAGGGTTTTCATATCCTGCATAAAGAACATTCATGATGTCTGCACTTACTGTTGCACTGGGTGCCACCACTGTATACTTCTGTTGGAAATCTCGGCGAACGGTCTCTCCTGACCCATTGAGCATCTCGATATATCCATTCAAAGTAAAATCACCAGTACGATTGCACACGGTTTCATAGAGTCCATGATCGCTGGATATACGTTGACCACCCACATAAATAGTAGGTCGGCGAGTAGTATCAACGGCTGCCATTATTATCTGGGCACTAAAGCGTCCTCCCTGCACGACGGTTTGCGATGAAGGAATAACATACGCATTCAATTGGTTCACACGAATATCCTTCACGTCCACATTATTTATCAACCCATGCAAAACTTCACCTTCTGCATAACGAACATCATTCTGCAACTTGGTAAGTAGTGTGACGGCAGCTGCCGTGGGCATATTCTCAAACATATATTCCTGCCAGTTCTTGCCCAAGGTTGTTGCCTTGACAGGCACATCTGTTGATAAGCTTGCACTTATAATCTGGCGTTGTTGCTTGTCTGCGACCATCTTCACGACCTGGTCACGATAACGATTGATAGCATTGAAGAGCGCTTTTCCTCGTCCCTTTCCAGGTGCCAGCATCACTTGGGTGCTAGCTTCCAGATCCTCTCTGTTTTTGATATTATTCACATCCCCTTCCTTACCATCGCTTTTCTTCACAATAGCTACCTTGAGTTCTTCTGCAAGATTATAGAGCGAATCACTCATATTACGTACATGTTGTGCCCTCTGATACCATACACGAACTTTTTCGGGGTTGGCTTTCATCTGCTGTTCGAAGGTTTTATATATGCCTTCGTTTACTTGACTAGCACTCTGTGTGGACTGGCTCAGACCATCAGACACTAACGAAAAACCATTCAGCACGTCGCTTGACACATTAAGTGCCAACATGGCCATCAAGACAACGTACATCAGATTGATCATCTTCTGACGAGGCGAAATCCTTTTCTTCTTTATTGGCATATTGCTTGAGCCTTGTTTTCTATCTATACATTTACTTATATACGCGCGTAGGAGCTTATGCCTGCCCTTCAGGATTTGTAGGCTGAACGGGAGACATATTCACGGTCAAAGCCTTTATCATACGTCCGTACACATTGTTGAGTTCCTCTATCTGCTGCGCCATACGCCGAGTCTGCTCATCAATTTGCTCAATGGTGCTAACCTGTTTGCTAATATTTCTCAACTGCAACTCATATACGGTAGCTATGCCTGTGAGCGTACGATTAAGGTTCTCCATCTCCTCGCTATCCGTACTCATGCGTGCCGCTTGATCCTTTACACGTCCGAGTACTTCTGTTAGGTCTTTCAATTCTTGTGCATAATTCTTCACAGCCTCTTCCACCTCTGCAGGATCAGTTGCTTTGGTCAAAGCAGGGTCTAATGCAGGTGCGCCCGCATTTTGCAATTGGTCTAATGCAGCCTGAGCCTGAGCCGCAGCCTGACCTGCAGCAGCAAGGTTAGCTGCAGCAGCACTTAAACCAGTGGCACTTGCAAGTGCATCAGCATCAAGAGAAGCATTATTAGAGTTCGTGCCAGCAGGTGTTGCTACAGAAGGGGTTTCCGCAGTAACTGGTGGTTGTACAGCAGACGGTGTTACGAGAGGGGATTGCGCCACAGGAGAGCCAATCACTATCGTGCCAGGAATTTGAGCATCATCCCCAGCCTCTGCCTGCTGTGCTCCACCCTGAATCACTATTGTATGACCACCCCCAACAGATGCGGTCTGCGAAGATGTCTTCTGCTCCTCAGAAGGTATTTTATCATAAGGTTTATCAAAACCAGAAATAAAGAACACAAAAACCTCAGTACCCATGCCCACAAACAACATTGCATTAGCCCCAGGCAAGTGAGTCAGTTTAAAGAGGGTTCCCATAATCACCACAGCGGCACCCCAACTGTATGCATAGTTCATAAAGACCTGCCCTGCAGGTGAGTCCATCCACTTTTGGATTTTTGCTATTATATTCATTTCTCTATTTGCTTATGTCTGTTTATTTCTTTTTTACCTTCTCTCTGGAAGCACATGCTTATCAGCGACGCACCGATGAAGCAGGTTTCTTGCCACTGCCCTTTACCTTTTGGCTTCCCCCTTTATCATTCACCATTGTGCGTACACAGCGGAATCCGATGTAGCAGCGAGGCTGGTTCTGATATTCATACGAACGCCATGCCGATCGTATCATGCTCTCGGGATCTTTCCAAGAACCTCCACGCACACTTTTCTTTTTCAACCTGTATGGATCTTCTTTCGCAGCATTATACTTCAGCTCTGGATTCATATCACTCATACTCTCCACTCCAGCTTCCGTATATACAGTGCTTGTCCATTCTGCCACATTACCAGCCATATCATAAAGTCCATTACTATTTGGACTGTAGATACCGCATTTTGAAGTTATCAAGCTACCATCTTTAGTGTAATTACCTCTGTCTGGTTTGAAGTTTGCATAATAGCATCCTGTCTCACTTTTAACTTCCAGGCTCTTCCATGGATAGGGATTTCCTTCTTTTCCCCTTGCAGCAAACTCCCATTCTATCTCAGTCGGCAAACGGTAACGTTGTATTTGTTTGGCATAGCCTCCCAAACCCTTCATCAAGAAGTCTGTACGCCATGCACAAAAAGCATTTGCCTGTTCCCATGACACTCCCACCACAGGATAGTCATCGTAAGCAGGATTGCTAAAGTACAATTTCATGTACCGCTCGTTATTGGCATTCTGGAAATCATTTACCCAACAAGTGGTATCAGGATACACATTTACGATATAAGTATTCAAGAAATCCCAAGGTCCAGACAATGGACGAGTAATGGTCTGCCTAACAATCTTCCCATCATCATCTATCCATGCCGTATCCTTGCTTATCATCACATCACTCATGTCCACCGCGTGGTCTGTATTCAAATCACGCTCCTCTGGATTCAGACGATACTTGCGCATAGCAGCAGCAGCGTAGTCATAAATCTCATACCGATAGTTCATCTGACTGGCATCAAGCATTTTTGTTCCGTCAATAGGATGAGTCACGTATACACTCTCTATGGCTCTGCGCTCCTCCTCATTCGCTTTTCGCCAAGGTATCGCCTTACTCCAGTTTAGATGAGGAGTAACAGGATTTCCCTCCTTGTCCTCTTCAATCTTATAGCTCTCGTCACCTCCGTAATTAGGATCAGCAAGACGTTCACGTATAATGCTATCTCTCACCCACATGACGAACTGGCGATATTTGGCATTACTCACTTCATGTTCATCCATCCAGAAACCGTCAACACTGATGTCACGCACAGGAAACTCCGTTCCCCAAAGGGAATCATTTCCTTCTATACCGACACGCAACGAACCTTTATGAACTGCTACCATGCCATAGGGCGTAGGTTCGGAATAAGCCGAGCCACGCACGCCAGTCAGTTCGCCTCCTGTCGCATTTGCGCTGGAACTACTTCCCATGCACGACCCTAAGACAAGAACAGACAGGGCAAGTGCTATTGTTGTAAGCAGACTCTTTGTCTCCATATTATTTGTATTTCTCTCTGTATATATTTCTTTCTTTACCTTCGCAAGCTGGCAAGGTCAGAGCAAGCGTACACTTTTATGTAGGTTCTTACCTTTCTTGAACAGATTTAAGTCCGTCTGATAACCGACCATCACTTCATGAGTGCCATTCAACGCCCCAATGCCTCCCGTATACATCTCATAACTATATCCAATATTTATGCCATGGAAGTCAATACCCAACATAACACCCACACTATAAGTAGGACTGTACATCACACCTCCATAGAGTTTATGTTTGGCTCCATCATACATCAGTCTTGCGCTCAAATCCGCTCTCCATTCGCTCAAATCCGTCCTCAGGATAGCATCTGTTGCCACAGCATACTGAGGTTGACGAAAGCGGAACTTATATCCCCCCATTGCATAGAACGAAGGATCAACCTTCAGTTCATAGCTCTTCTCATCACCCAAACGGATAGTAGGAGCCAGCAGATGCGAGGCACTCACGCCAGCATACCATATTTGTTTGTATGTGTAGCGCAATCCCGCATCTAAGTCAAAAGCAGTCCCGTTGACCTGACTACTGGCAAAAGCAGGGTCACTACTATCTTCAACATCAGCCTTCGAACCATCAAATCCTTCCGTAAGAATTACAGGGCGAATGCCTGCGCTTAACCTTCCCTTACCCAGTTTCTGATGATAAGCATACTGCAGATATATTTTTTTTGTAGTAAACAATCCTGCCTTGTCATTCATAAAACCTAATCCGGCACCATGGTTCGGACCAGTAAACCACAAAGGCAAGTCTGCAGTCAGAGTCATTGTTGCAGGCGAACCTGAGAAGCCAGCCATCTGCTGACTATAGACTCCACGAACATCCAACTTTCCATAAACGCCTGCCGCTGCAGGGTTATACCAAGACTGAAGCGCCCATGAATTAGTAAACGCCACATCAAACTGTGCCCTTACTTGCACAGTTACAAGTAACATCCCTATCCAAAGCAGTCTTTTCATCCTATCAATAATAACGAGTAAGTATCTCTGTTTATTGTACGTTAAGAGAATAAAATAAACAAAGTTTTCCTCTTTCGCGACCTTCTGAAAAAAGAAACATTATGATGTTCATCTAAAGAATACATATTAAAGTAGCAAATCATATATGTTAGAGTACGAGACAATGCATATTACCTCAGGTGATTACCGTGTTTGTACTGCGCCCAGATACTCGCGTGCTTTTTCAATCATACTATCCTTGCCGCGCAGGGCTTCCGCACTATCAAGCGCACAAGGAATATCGGGTGGGATGCCAGCTTCTATCTGCTGCATATCCACATCGTAAGAGGGACAAGCACTGATACGGACAGCCCATCCTATAGGCAGTTCGCTACTGAAAGGCATACCACTTCCACCGCCTGTGCTATCTCCCATGACCGTAACTTGAGACATCTGCTTCATGTCACGCACAAAGGTATTGGCTGCACTGAAGCAAGAACGATTGACCAACACAACAACTGGCTTCTGCCAACGCACTCGTTTGAGAGCGGGTTTGACGTACTCCGCTTGAGGCTGTGAGAAGTCATTATGTCCCTTTCCCGTCTTATGTCTCACGTAGCCCACCAACGTACGCTCGTTGGTGAAACGTGCTGCCAAAGTCTCCGCATTGGTAAGCATGCCACCCGAATTACCTCGGATGTCTAAGATGAGACCATTACACAGACGCAGATAATAGAGCATGTCATCAAGGTTTCCCTCGCCAACAGCATCGGAGAAGCTTTCATAAACCACATAAGCAACATTATCATCCAGAATGCGATACTTGAGTCCACTGGCGATGCGATAGTCTGTCCCTAAATAGGAGTCACGCAACTCACGGTCGAGATTTTCTGGATAATCTTCCTTCCACGACCAGTTTCGTCCGACATCCAGACTACTATAAATGTTGACGTGACCATCCTTCAAGGTAGAAAGCATACGGCACAAGACCTCAAAGAGTTGGCTTCGACTCATATCTGGACGAACCATCTTGCAATATTCCTGCTGCTTGTCTGCCCAACTGAATCCCAACGTTTGCTCCTTATAATCAAGGAAACAATAGTGTTCATCAATGATGCGCCAAAGCGCATTCACGTTTGTCTGCGGAGAATCATCATATTCTGATTCCCCCTGCTGGCATCCCACCAGCACACAAAGTCCCAAGAGCAAATATAGTAAGCAGCGCGGTTTCATCATTTTTTTCTCTTTAATACCTGAAAATGTCGCACAAAGCCTAACATGAACGAGCGACTTATATCGTGTGTCTTGATACCATTCACGTGGCTCTGACGTATGTCACTCAAGTATCCCATACGCAAGGTCGTACGAGAGAAGCATAAGTCCAGACAAAGCAGTTGCCTTAAACTTAAAGCATTAGCAGGATTCACAAACCGCACGTAATGATTCCCGTAGCCCTGATAAATCTCATAATAGCTTTCTCCGTAATGAGGCGAGAACATACAGCCAAGCAAAGGGAGATCAGCTTGATAGTTTACCTCAAGGGGCAATCGCCTGATGCGAAAAGTATAGGCTCCCCCTGCAGAAAGTGAGAGATCTATATTTGCACGTGCTTGGGCTGGATTATTACCATTACGCGAATTATAAAGAAACCCCACGTCTGTGCCAACCAGTCCACCTGCTTTCAGTTTCAAATGACTCACAAGTTGCCATACATAATGCCATCCTGCATCATAACCAATTCTGCCACCCAACTCATTGGCTGTCGCTGCTGGATTCTCAACATAGCAAAAGGCTCCCTGCAACATACTCTGAAACGCGATGTGCCCGCCAGCCATCCCTGTCATACGCTCACGAGAAGTAAGGAAAGAGAGCTGAGGTCCGCTGTATTCCATGGGTGAGAGATAGGTATCCAACTGATTGGAACGTCCGATGCCCAACAGAACAGAGCGATTTACTTGTCTTCCAGTAGACAAGTACTCTACGGAAGAAACCCCTTCCTGCGCAAGCACAGAACTGTCACCCCCATAACCCATAAAAGGGGAAACACAGGCAAGAAGCCCGAAAAGAGCAAAACGACGTATCAGATTACTCATCGAACATATGCAGTTGTCCAGTCATTTCGTCCAGCACATCTTGCTGACTCTCCTCCTTATCAAGACTTTCCCCTGAATCTTGTTCAACGGAAGATGTCGGCTCATAATCAACAGCTTGCTCCGTATCAGCAACATCAGATTCAGGTTGCTTCGTAGGTTCAAGTTCCTCCACACGGTCTACAGCAAAGGTGGTCACACGCTTGCCACGTGCCTTGAAACTCTTGACGCCCACAAACTCATCCGCTTCCATATCAATTGGTGCGCGGAAACTGTCTGACCCACCCATCGTAACAAGCAGATGAGGGTAAGCCGTATCGGTAAGTAAGAGAAGCTTATTCCCTGGATTCTCACCCAAATAATTCTGATGGCGTGCTGTGGCTTCCAGCTTAAACCTCTTTACATAGAGGTATCCACCTTGTTCTTCATCAAAGAGAGCTGCTGTCCAGACCTTGTCAGGATTGTATTTCTCGATGCGCACAATATTGTCCTCATAGTGGTTATTAGCATCGAAATTGGTAATATAGAAGTCCGCGTTGTCCAGCACCACCAATATTTTGTCATCGTTGTTAAACTCACCTAAGTAAGTCCCCTGTTCATCATAATTGAGCCGGTGTACATCAAAATCAAACCAGACCTTACGTCCACCCAGCGTGCTTCCTCCATGACTCTTGAGAGTAATACGACTCACATCCAGTTTGGTTAGCAGATTGCCCATACTCTGACGTCCTTTTATGGCCAACTGACTGAAGTCGCGGTCGAAGAATATCTTCTTAATCTTAGGGTTGGGCTTGAGCACCACCTTTACAACCTCTGCCTCACCATTGGGATTTGCCGTAAAGTAGAGCACACGGCTACCAGGCTTGCCTTGTGTCAAATCATACTCGCGGTCGCGTGTGATGCTGGTCACATTAAATCTCTTCATATACGATGTCCCAGCCTTTCCATCGCGATAAATAGCATTGTAAATGGTGCGTGAGTCACTCTTACGGAATACTGCCAGATGGATAATCTCCGCCTTTTTCTTCTCTGCCTTACTGCGCTCAGTCTCCCCAACGAAGAGTTTCTCCGCAATACGCACTACCTTGTAAGTACCATCGCGATAGAAGATGATGACGTCATCAATATCAGAACAGTTGCACACAAATTCATCCTTCTTCAAAGAGGTGCCTATGAAGCCTTCCTCGCGGTTGATATAGAGTTTTTCGTTGGCTTCTACCACCTTAGCTGCCGATATAGTATCAAAGTTTTTGATTTCGGTCAGACGAGGATGTTGCTTACCATACTTGCCTTTGATAAACTCAAACCATTGGCAAGTAACCTCCACCATATTGGCCAGTTCACGGTCTATCTGCTCCACCTCGGCCTTCATGCGAGCAATGTTCTCTTCAGCCTTATCCTTATTAAACTTCAAGATACGCCCCATCTTGATTTCCATCAGGCGCAGGATATCATCGCGTGTCACCTCCCTCACCAACTTGGGATACCAAGGTTTCAGACGGCTGTCCACCCACTCAACGGCTGTGTCCATATCCTTGGCATTCTCAAACTGACGGTCCTTGTAGATACGTTCTTCTATAAAAATCTGCTCGAGCGAGGCAAACAATAGACTCTCCAGCAATTCACCCTTACGTATAAGACGTTCCTTACGCAGGAGTTCCAAGGTGGTATCAACATTGTTGCGAAGCACATCGCTCACAGCAAGAAACCGTGGTTTTCGGTCATCAATGACGCAACAGTTGGGCGAAATGGATATCTCACAGTCTGTGCAAGCATAGAGTGCGTCAATAGTCTTATCGCTGCTTGCACCAGGAGTCAGATGAATAAGTATCTCTGCCTTGGCGGCTGTAAGATCCTCTACATTACGTATTTTTATCTTACCCTTCTCATTGGCCTTTAGAATGCTGTCAATAAAGGTACTGGGTTTGCTGGCTGTGCCCGTAGTCTTACCGTAGGGAATCTCCGTAATGGCAAGTGTCTTATTGTCGCGCTTCTCAATCTTGGCTCGCACCCGAACCACGCCTCCACGCTGTCCGTCATTATAGCGACTCACATCAATACTACCACCCGTAGGGAAATCGGGATACAGATGAAACTCTTCCCCACGTAAGTATGCAATGGCAGCATCACAAATCTCACCCAGATTGTGAGGCAGTATCTTACAGTTCAGTCCCACGGCAATGCCTTCAGCACCTTGAGCGAGTAACAAGGGGAACTTCACAGGCAGGGCAATAGGCTCCTTGTTTCGTCCGTCATAAGAGAGCTTCCACTCTGTGGTCTTTGGGTTGAAGACAACATCCAAGGCAAAGCTGCTCAACCGGGCCTCAATATAACGTCCTGCAGCAGCATCGTCTCCCGTGATGATGTTACCCCAGTTTCCCTGGCAATCCACCAGCAAGTCCTTCTGCCCCAATTGTACCAACGCGTCTTTAATACTCGCATCGCCATGGGGATGAAACTGCATGGTGTGTCCCACAATGTTCGCCACCTTATTGTAGCGTCCATCATCCATACGCTTCATACTGTGCATGATACGTCGTTGTACAGGTTTGAAGCCATCGCCAATATGGGGTACGGCTCGCTCCAAAATCACATATGAAGCATAATCCAGAAACCAGTCCTGGTACATGCGGTTAAGGTGATGGGTGATACCATCGGTCATTGCAACATCGTTTGTCATCTTTTGATATTCGCCTTGTTACATGCCGTTATGCCTCCGAAAATTGATAAGGCACACGCGCACACGATAAAACTCCACAAAGTTAACAAGAAAAAATGAAAGTTTACATGATTCGCGCAGCAACTTCCTTTTCAAAAAAACAACTGGATAAAATATTTTCCCTAACTAGAGAAAATCTGGCAAAGCCCTGCACTTTGTGGTTTTCGCACACAACTTTCGCTCATGACAGACACTCATGCGACACAGTTGCCCTCATCAAATATCCCAAAGCACATTACTCACTTCTTCACACCCCTCAAAGAGGTTCATTCATATTTATTTCGTATTTTTGCGGTATGAAAGTTGGTCTGTATCTGCTTTGGGGGCTATGTTGGGTTTTGTCCAGATTGCCCATGAGGGTGCTCTACGCACTCTCCGATTGTCTATTCCCCTTGGTTTATCATCTTGCCAGATACCGGCGAAAACTGGTTTACAAGCAACTCCAGGATTCCTTTCCCGACAAGTCACACCAGTGGTACAGACACACAGAGCGGCAATACTATCATTTTTTCTGCGACTACATCGTAGAGACACTAAAGCTCATGCACATGGGCAGTGGGGAGATTGAGCGGCGTGTCACATTTGAAGGATTAGAGGAACTGCAAGCCGAAATGCGAACACGCGACATACAATTTGCCATAGCTTATCTGGGACATTACGGAAACTGGGAATGGGTGGCTTCCTTTAGCCAGCATCTTGGATTAGACTTCTGTGGAGCGCAAATATATCATCCACTTAAAAATACCATGATTGACAACTTCTTTGTAAACCTTCGTCGGCAGTTTGGAGGAGAATGTGTATCCATGAAAGACACACTTCGTCACATACTGAAGGTCAGCAAAGGGGAAAAACGCGAAATCATCGGCTTTATCGCTGATCAATGCCCCAAATGGGAAGCCATGCATCACTGGACACAATTCCTTCGTCACAAGACATCCTTCTTTATCGGTCCAGAGCAGATTGGAAAACGAGTATCAGCATGTATGGTGTATGTACACGTGACACGTCCGAAAAGAGGCTATTACCACTGCCGTATCATACCATTGGCATGGGAGCCCCAAAAACATAAAAACTACGAAATAACCGACCTATACGCCTCTTCATTGGAGAAACAGATACGCGAACAGCCCGAGCTATGGCTATGGACACACAACCGATGGAAACGAACCTACGAGGATTGGCTAAAGCTAAGAAAGAACTCTATTAAGGACGACTTATGAAAAAGAACATCATTACACATCGAGTAGAAAGTCTGCGCAACTACATGCGCGACCACGGGCTTTCCGCATTCATACTCCCCAGCACCGACCCTCATAGCGGTGAATATGTACCCGAACACTGGATGACTCGACAGTGGATAAGCGGTTTCAACGGAAGTGCGGGAACAGCAGTTGTAACGTTGTCAGATGCAGCCTTATGGACTGACAGCCGTTACTTTCTGGCTGCAGCAGAGCAGCTGGAGGCGACTCCTTTCCAACTGATGAAAGAACGCATGAAAGAGACTCCCACCATTGCAGAGTGGCTTTGTCAGTCACTCAAGACTGGAGATCGAGTTGGTGTGGACGGATGGGTCAACAATGTAGCATATGTAAACGGACTCAGGACTGAACTGCAACAAGCAGGACTGGAACTAGACACCCAGTTTGATCCTGCAGAAGCATTATGGACAGACCGTCCGCAGATTCCCTTGAACCCTGTTGAGATACAACCTATCAAATACGCAGGAGAGTCCGCATCAAGCAAGTTGAAGCGAATCCGTACGCAAATGAGGGAACTTGGAGCCGACGTAACGGTAATATGCCCATTAGACGAGATTGCATGGATTACCAATCTGAGAGGAACGGATGTTCATTGCAATCCCGTATTCGTAAGCTACCTAAGCATAAGCCTTGAGGATGCCACTCTATACATCGACAACAGAAAGCTAACGTCAGAAGTCAAAGGCTATCTACAAGCAGAAGGCATCAACACCCTCCCATACGAAACACTTCCCGAAACAATTTCGAAGCAATCGCCCCGTACCCTGCTGATTGACCCACAGTCATGCAACTGCAAGGTGGTCCCCTCTGAGCAAAATGGTTGGAGAATCATCAGACATGATTCGCTCATCGCACCCATGAAAGCGGTTAAGAACGAAGCAGAGATAGAAGGGTTTCGCCAGGCAATGTTGCGTGACGGTGTAGCTATGGTCAAATTCTTGCGCTGGCTAAAACCTGCTGTAAAGGCTGGAGGACAGACGGAAATGAGCGTGGATGCCCAGCTTACAGCATTCAGATCAGAGCAACCACTCTACAGAGACATCTCTTTTGACACCATAGCAGGCTACGGACAGCATGGAGCCATCGTCCATTACGAAGCAACGAAGGAAACGGACATTCCATTAGAACCTCATGGCCTACTGTTACTTGACAGCGGTGCACAATACCAAGACGGTACAACAGATATCACACGAACCATTGCGTTGGGCCCCGTAACACAGGAAGAGCGCATAGACTATACGCTTACACTCAAGGGACATATACGGCTGGCAACAGCAAAATTTCCGATAGGAACATGTGGTACACAACTTGATGTACTGGCAAGGTACGCGATGTGGCAACACGGCATCAACTTTGGCCACGGCACAGGACACGGTGTGGGCAGTTACTTATGCGTACACGAAGGTCCTCATCAGATACGAATGAACCACATGCCAGCACCCTTGCTTCCAGGAATGACCGTGACCGACGAACCGGGTATCTATCGTGCAGGCAAGCATGGCGTACGTATCGAGAACACCATGTTGGTGGAGAACTTCATGGAAAGCGAATTCGGACAGTTCGCACAACTCACTCCCCTTACGCTTTGCCCCATCGATATGGATCCGATAAACTGGGATATGCTCCAACAGGACGAGATTGATTATCTCAACGCATACCACGCTCATGTGCGCGAAATGCTAGCGCCATTACTGCAAGGAGAAGATTTGGAATGGCTCTTAGAGGCAACCAACGAACATAAGTCGAATCATTTCGTTAAGCCAAATGAGCAGAGTGAAGCTTGCTTCGACTATGCCATGGCGAGAAATGGAAGGATGAAATCCAACGTTTGAAATAAACAAAAAAAAATGGCTGTAATAAAAAAATTAGCTGGAATGCCAGCCCCTCGCTTTGGCAAGCATTGCTACTTCAGCGAAGGTGCTGTAATCGTAGGAGACGTGCAGATGGGAGACGACTGCACTGTATGGTTCAATGCTGTAATACGTGGCGATGTTCACTATATTAAAATAGGAGACCGCACAAATGTGCAGGATAACAGCTGCATACACACGCTAAACGGCAAGGCTCCCTGCATACTGGGCAACGATGTGACCATCGGACACAGCGTGACCTTACATGGATGCGAAGTAAAAGACGGAGCACTGGTAGGCATGGGTGCTACGGTGCTCGACCACGCTGTAGTGGGACGTGGTGCCATTGTGGCAGCAGGAGCATTAGTGCTAAGCAACACACAGATAGGAGATGGCGAACTATGGGGAGGCGTTCCCGCTAAATTCATCAAGAAAGTAGACCCCGAACAGGCTTCTGCTCTGAACCAGACATATGCCAGCCACTATATAGCCTACAGCGACTGGTATCGCAAGGCTGACGCAGACCCAGCATCCACTCAACTGGTAAACACCAGCGAGGAATATCATGGCGAATAGAAAAAGCAAGACTACGCATGACAATCTTACCAATTCATAACACTCAAAAGACCGAACGACAATGAACAAGCACATTACCAGATGTCTGATGATGGTCACAATAATACTATGTGTGACCTCATGTAACATATTCGAGAAGAAACCTGGCACACCCAGTACCATCACCAACCCTTTGCCCCTAAAGCTTGGCGATCCCTTCCTGTTACATGCTTCTAATGGCAAGTATTATATGTATGGCACTTCCATGTCCGATGGATTCGAGGCTTTTGTTAGTGACGACCTCGTCCACTGGGACTCCTGTGGACAGGTGTATCATGGAGGAGACAGCAACCAGTGGTGCAAAGATTGCTTCTGGGCACCCGAAGTTTACGAACGAAACGGGAAGTACTACATGTTCTTTAGTGCTAACTGGCGCAAGAATCCCACTAACGAAGAAGAAAACTTCAAGATAGGTGTAGCTGTGAGCGAACGGCCCGAAGGTCCTTTCCGCGACCTTATGAACCGTCCTATCTTCTCACCAGACTATCCCATCATTGATGCCAACGTTCTCTTCGATGATGAGCACGGGCGATGTTACCTCTACTATAGTCGTTGCTGCTACAAACATCCTGTTGAGAGCGAGGTAGCAGACAGTCTGCGCGAAGAAGGGGTATACCAAGAAATAGAAGAGAGTTGGGTCTACGGAGTAGAACTGAAGAATGATTTTACTGGCGTAATAGGCGAACCTCAGTTGCTACTGCAACCACCAACATACCTCAGCGACAAACAGGCAGAATGGGAAAGCAGGAGTGCCACTCATGGCGAAGCGAACAGACGCTGGACAGAAGGAAGCTACATCTTCCAACACAAAGGTCTCTACTACATGATGTACAGTGCCAACTGCTATCAAGGCAGACATTATGCCGTTGGATATGCCACAGCATGCAATCCACTCGGCCCTTTCTCCAAAGCGGACAACAACCCTATACTGCAGGAAAACGTAAGCAAAGGAGGCGAGGTAATGGGCACTGGCCACAATATGGCTATCACCATGCCAGACGGCACACTCTACACGGTTTACCACGGTCGCATGAAGAGTAATCCCGATGAACGCGTTGTTCTCATTGACCGTATGAGAATAGAAGATAGCGGAAGACTCCTTGTTGAAGGTCCAACTACAGAACCACAGGTGATAAGAAGATAAGTCTGAAAGCAAGGTACTATTTACGTCTTTGTTATTGCTTTCCAGCAGAACTTTTGCGGACACACAAGAATTAGGGCTGACACTTCTTACGAGGTATCAGCCCTTTTGTAAATCTCTTGTTAAAAACAGAAAGTATTCTGCATTAGAATTCGATGCCAACTCCAACGGAAAGCATGTGTCTCCACACCTTTTCCGTACCCCATGTATACTTATCCCTACTGTTCTGGGCTTGATAGGCAATCTCAACGTTCAACCCGAGACGACTGCATAGAGGAACACTCACGCCCAAAGCTGGTGAAACGAAAGCTCCATGCATGTCACCCACACTATAGCCTCCTTTCAAGTCAACATAGGGAGTTACGTTCTTGGGGGTAAGGTTGCTTCGTACTTGCAGAAAGAAGGGAGCCTGCACGAAGTCCATGTCCATGACTGCGGCAGCAGTTCCCGAACCTGTCCGAAGTCCCACACCAGCACCAGCAAAGAAGTAAGGGCATATTTGCACACCATGGGAAGTTGTCAGTTCGAAATGTACGCTGGTTCCGCCATCAGAATAGTTGCCAGCACCTGAAGTGGAATGATAGGAGACTGTGGTAATATCAAAATTCACAAATCCTTTATATTTTTTGCTGCGTAAAGGTGTTTGTGCCCATGTGCCAACGGTCATGAGTAGGGCAACAACAAATGCAATACTTTTTTTCATAATTATTTATTTTTGAGGGTTATCATGGGATCTATTCTCCCCCTATAGCCCGCTGATTCAATTCTATAACATATTTTTGAAGAATGATGTTTTCTGTCATTTTCCTTGATAGACTTGGATATCTACGTTAGAGTCTAAAACCATTCCGCAGATGGTGGTACTTCTAACCTTGCGAGAGTCGTTAGGCTTGGCAGTAATGGTCATCTCGCTTGTCTGGCGATTGTATTTAACAGTCAACCATGTGTTGCTGGCATAAATTTCCGTTTTAGGTGACTCACCATCCCATTCACTGGACGGATTTCCTTCTCCTATTGACAACCCATACAGGTCAGCTCCTTTAATAGTATGTGTTTCGCCCTCCGCATGCAAGAACACCTTTCTTGGAAAACCACTGTTATCTGGCAAGATTGTTCCCACGCAAGAACACAGAAATAGGAAAACCACAACTAAGGATAACACTAATTTCAGTGCGTGCGTTCGCTTCTTTTTGCCTACATGATTGTAATGCGCTTTGTCATTTGTCACATTCATAAAAATATGATTCTTTTACGGTTATTGTAATGTCTTAGGGTCAAGCACCTTATAACAAGACGCATTAGACGGGGTTACACCTCGCACATGAAATTTCTACAAATTTATCAAAAAAAAAAAACAAACTCAAAGATTTTTTTGAGAAAATTTAGGGTTCACCCAATAAATCAAGAGGACTTTACGACACACCCGATAAACCTCTTAATATAGAATCCTAAGATACTTTCTCAAGTATCCTAAGATACTTTGCAAAGTATCCTAAGATACTTCGCCAAGTAATATAGGATACTTTGCGAGGTATCTTTGAATACATTATCAAGTATCTTGGGAACCAAGCCGTTCAACCCAAGGCTGAATGGTGAGAGAAGCTAACTTACTTTATCAAATAATATAAGATACTTTACCGTTCAGCCTTGAGGCGTACGGTGGAGAGATTGCAGATTGACTCTTGATATTTCCTAATATCGCTGTCTGCTAAAACTCAAAATAAAGTCTCATTTGAATCGGAATCTAATGACCGATTTGTTTTTTATAGATGCCTAATCCTTGGTATGCCACTGGTATAGGCAAGCATATTATCAGTTTCGTCAGTACCAGTTAGGTGGTACTGGAGTTTTAGCAGGCTGATACTCCAGTACCAAGCATATGAAACTGCAGTACCAGCTAGGTGGTACTGGATACGATATTAGGCAAGCAGTCTCTGTAGTCCTGCCTCTGCGTATTTGCTTCCGCGTCTCATGCCCTGTTGCAACAAGGAAGGCAAGCTGAGCGAACCTTAAAATGGTTCATTAGATTTGTATATATAGAGACCGATCTGTCGAATTGACCAGTTCCTCTGCTACTTTATTTTTGTAGGATCTACAGTCTTAGGAAGCCAAACTCTGTAACGCTCAGACTTATCCCAAGTATTACCTGCCGATGCGAAGTCACAGAAGTGAGTCACGAACTTGTCTGTATCGTACGCTCCGCGAGGCATAGTCAAGCGAAATGCCATCCACATTCCCTTGGGAGCTTCCACAGGCTCCAAGTCCACTATATTACCATCGTGAGTTGGAATCACACAGCACTCATCCACGAATCCATCGCGGAAACGTGTGTCACGAGCTAAGACAACAGGACCACGCTCAATAGCCTGCATATCGTTCATTTCTACCAAACGAGCCTGCATATCCGTAGTAAGAACAACTTTGTCACCAGACTTCCAGGTACGATTGATAAGGCAATACTGACCAGGATTTACACCCTCTACTTTCACCCCATTAACCTCCACCGTATTCTTTTTGCTCCATGCAGGGATACGTAGTCCCAGGGTAAAAGCAGTTTCAACCTGCGGACTTACATTTATCTGCACCTTACCATCCTGAGGATAGTTTGTGACTTGACTCAAGGAGACTGTCTTTCCGTCCATTTCAACGGTTGTCTCCGAGGGGATAAAAAGGTTCACATCCACACGCCCAGCAGACGGAAGGCGATACATCACACGAGGAATCATGGCAAAGGCACGTGGTCCGTTAGCATTGCAACAGTTGATGGGAATAAAGCATTGATGCTCTCCCTCTTGGCGATAACCTTCCAGCGGTGTGTATTTCACTATCTGCGAGCCATCACCCTTCATACTTGCCATGAGAGCATTATACATGGTTCGCTCTATCTGATCCGCATATTTCTGATCTCCTGTAAACTCCAACAGGCGTTCACAGAATTGCATCCAAGTGAAAGTGACACATGTTTCCATGGTAAGTCCAGATACTCTGGTCTGCAAAGCACGTCCCCCATACCAACATTCGTGAGAAGCACCAGAGCCACACACATTTATTTCCTCATCAACAATATGTTGCCATGTGGTTTCCGCAGCATGAAGAAGAGTTGGATCAGCTGTCACGCGAAAGAGTTCGAGCAAACCTACATAGCAAGACATCATCTCATATGCCTTTTGACCGTTCTTCTTACCATACCACTGGTCACCGGGCTTCAGAGGAACACGCTGGGCAACAGGCACGTTGATTTTATTTATAAGTTCTGGACCACCGGGCCTATTGAGTTCCGCTGCTATATACTGAGCGAAGTCGAGATAACGCTGTTGCTTGGTAATCTGATACAGAAACATGGTGGGTTCGAGTATGCTACTTGGCGGCATACCCACATAAGCACCACAGTCGATAATAGACTTCTTGCCTGGTCCTACCTGCGTCATGGTATAATCGAGCAGGCGTTGTGCGCTTTTCAACGCATGTTTGTCACCCGTCTCTTGATACCATTTTATTAGGCCAAGTAGTGTATATTTTCTGCCCCATACATCCCAACCATCAAGTTGGTGCTCTGCATCGTAATCACCGATATAGCCATTCTTTAGCTGACACGCCATTAGCTTATCCTCTGCCTGCTGCACAATACTTTTCAGTTCGGGATCGTGTGTAAAATGATACATGCCAATGGCACCCTGCACCCATTTACCCCAGAATTCACTTGCCCACAAGCCATCCTTTTCATCTTGAACGCGATATACAGAGATGAGCGTATCTATATTTTCTGGCTTCACACGATGGTTTATACAGTCAGCATAACGTTGGCCTACATACCCGCTCATACTTACCAGACCTACTCTCTGTACGGATGTTCTCTTTGCCACACACACCACGTCTGACGTCATAAGAACAAGTGCGGTTGCCATCAAGATAACTCTTTTCATAATGACTCGTTTGAAGATAGTTTTCAGATTAAATATCCACTGACAGTTTATCGCAATTGCAAAAAGGACTGAAACATATCCCACCCCACTGTCAGCAAAAAAATGTACGCCTGATAAGACTCGAACTTACACGCCCGAAGGCACCAGATCCTAAGTCTGGCGTGTCTACCAATTCCACCACAAGCGCCTCTTGCTATGCAAAGGTAGTAAAATTTGCGGACCCAGCAAATACCAAAGACGCAAAAAAGCAACTATTCACATATTCCCACAAAGAAAAACATGAAAAAACAGCATAAAATATCTTATAAAAACAGACAGACGCGCTTTCATACAACAAAACACGCCTGTCTGATTTCCATATAAGACAAGGCATAGATTTCCCTTGTCTGAAGACCCGATTCCTCAGGTCAAAAAAAAACTTTTCAAATATCAAGATTAGAGATTATCCTTCTCTATATCTTTAAAATACTTGTAGGTTCCATGCTTTAATTCGTCTGTTGCAGCCTCGTCGCACACGATGATGGCATGTGGATGCAACTGCAATGCACTGATAGTCCATTCTTGAGAGACAGCAGCCTCGATAGCATGATGCAGAGCACGTGCCTTGCCATGACCATTACACACGATGAGCACCTCCTTGGCGTCCATCACGGTACCCACACCAACGGTAAGAGCCGTACGAGGCACTTGGTTCACATCTCCTCCGAAAAAGCGACTGTTGGCAATGATGGTATCTGTGGTAAGACTCTTCACGCGCGTACGACTCTGAAGAGAGCTAAAAGGTTCATTGAAGGCGATATGTCCGTCAGGACCAATACCTCCCATAAAGAGGTCTATCCCACCAGCCTCTTGTATAGCCTTCTCGTAGGCCACACACTCAGCCTGCAGGTCTGAGGCGTTGCCATTAAGAATATGCACATTCTCTTTTTTAATATCAATATGGCTAAAGAAGTTGTTCCACATAAAGCTATGATAGCTCTCGGGATGCTCCTCTGGCAGACCTACATATTCATCCATATTAAATGTCACCACATTGCGAAAACTAACTTTACCTGCCTTGTAAAGTTCTATCAAATGCTTGTACAGACCCAGGGGTGATGAACCTGTGGGGCAACCAAGCTTAAAGGGTTTCTCTTCGGTCGGCTGTGCTGCATTGATTTTAGCAGCCACATACTCGGCAGCCCAACGACTAAGCTGGGCATAATCTGGTTCAATAATAACTCTCATATTATTATATAAGTTTAGTGGTTTATAGTTTTCAAATGTTTTGTATACTTGGCTAGTGCGCCCTCATCTTCATGAATACATTTATACAGCTGCGACTGACTAACCGTTACGGCATCCTTAGTCATTTCGGGCACATTAAAACTCTTCAGCAGAAGAATATTATATTCTGGGTCTTCCTGAGGAATGGGAAAAGCCTTATGCGCATGCCCTTCCTTATCAAAATAAGTCAGAAACACACGAGTATAGTTTCCATCGAGCCTTCTACTGCTAAAGGCTATCCAACGGCCATTGCTACTCCAGCTATGGAAACTATCCGCATCTGGACTGTTTGCCTCACGTAGATTATAGCAAGTGTCTTTCTGCAAATCTTTCACCCACAAGTCGCTCGACTTATGCCAGATATGGAACTGTCCATATTCCCCTTGTGTATAAAGCACATAGCGTCCGTCTGGGCTCACACGAGGCAACGTAATACTATGTCTCTCAGAAGCCACATCCACCTCCGTACGTGGTTCGCCGAAGGAACGTGTCTTAGGCTCGAAAGACACAGATTTGAGGTCATAAAAGATGCTATCATAGCGAAACATCAATTCCATGCCACGCAAACTGTCAGCAGTACCCGTAGGAACAAGATGTCCCACCTGTGCGCTGCAATAGAAAAGTCGGTCGCCAGAAGGTGACCATGTGGGGAAGGTTTCCAACTCATCTTTACTTCTAAATATATGGCTCACCTCATTATTAGTCACATCATAAAGCAACAAATCACTGGCCTCATCCAGCACCTCCAATTTCTCTGGATGATAAGCATGGAAAGTCTGACCTGTCTTGTTTGTTGAAAAGGCAACCAAATTTTCTGTGGGATGCCATGCTGGATACACAGCACTGGAGAGTATAGTACTATCCTTCACCTGTATCTTATGTGGCTTCCCATTTTGGACAATGATGGTTCCACCATGATTGGCACGCACATGAAACAGCATATCCCGAGCACTTTGGTTGCGATAATTATGACAGTTGATGCAGTGGTTCTCGCTATCGTCATACGAGCGATTGTTCTCATAAATGGTATGCACATCCCAGTTGGTAAGGTTACGCTGATATAAGCCTAACTGTCGATAAAGTTCATAGCCAGGCTCTATCAGTCGGTAACTCAGATAAGGGTCAATATCCTCTTGCGCCACCGTGAGCACATGAGACTTATGGCAAATCCAGCCAGCAGGAAGCTCCACATACACACGCACAGTGATATCTTTGCCTCTGTTTGCCTGTAGCAACTTTCTCCACTCCGCGGTATCTATGCGAACAGACAACTCCGCGTCAGCCTGTATCAGCAATTCACCACCGCCTGGTCCTTGCATCTGTACGACCGCACTTGTAGCTCCAGAATCTCTAACAAGAAAATTAAGAGGAGCTATGTTTGGCGGAATCACAATATCCTTATAATTGGGAAATATATCCGCTTGTGTTTCTGCCTGCACAAAATTAGCAGGTAAGGTTGCCTTGTGACCACATGCCACCATCATCACAAGCAAAAGCAACATAGAGCCAATTGTGATAGAATCTGTATGTCTCTTCATATTATATTATCAGTTTACACCTGAATTCGAGGCTTTCTCGCCAGTATAACCTTTCTTAGTCGCCTTCAAGTTGCCAAAGAAATAATAGTAGGGATAGTAGCCCTTGTACTTGTTGAACAATTCATAGGCATGAGCTGGACGATCTTTCATGTAAGGCTGTACAGCCTGTACGAAAGATTGCAAGCGTGTGGCTCGCATATCCAGATTACCATACCCCTGCGAAGCGCCAGGATGTTTCATCTCAGCCAGTAACAATCCGTCTGCAATAGTCTCTGGAGGAGTACTGCCCTTAAGAAGTTGTGTACGCGCCAGAAAAGGTGGCATCAACTTAGTATACAAACAGACGCAAAGGCAATTATACAAAGCTTCCGCACTGCGTGCCTCAACCAGATTCAGATTGTACCCCATAAAGAACGGTTGCTGAAACTGACTCTCGAAACAGTCGTGGATAGGCTCTGTCAATCGTAGACGTGCCATCTCCGAATCACTATTAACCAAATCAGGATGTTCCACCATTGGTTCGTACTTGCGAATAAATGCCTGTTCAAACGGCACTTCATGCAATATACGAAAGTATTTGCGGCAAAGCATCCATTCGCCACGCATCAAGGCACACTTAATCTGGAGTTTGAGTAAGCGTAGGGTCGGACCAGACATCACCATTTGCTCCATACACGCATGCATACATGGCTCCACAAATCCAGCATGGTAATTACCCTCGGGCACATATAGTCCGCTACCATTATTGTGCATTTTGTCCATACCATGCAGGTAAAGGGAATCATAGTCCAAGCGTATATCGTACATCCGCTCTGCTATCTGTCCTGTATGCAATAAAGCCATCGCATAATAGGCTGCCATCGGACGATTGCTCTGAATGGCATTGGCACGTGCCACTCGTTGTATACCAGCCCAGTCCTGTTCGTACTGCATAGCCATCTCCTGACATACGACTCTGACATAAGGACGCTTCCACTCCCCAAATCCAATGATGATGGAGAATGCCAGCACAAGCAGAATCATCTGGCAATAGTTCTGACGAGGAGTCTCGTCCTTAGGTATTCGAAACAGAGATGGCACTGGCTTACGGCTAAAACTGCGTATCATTATGCCCCAGATAGAAAGCACGAGAAGTACGACAAAAGGAATACCAAAGAGATATCCTGTCTCTGCCTCGAAAAAGACATCCAAGCCAAGGTATGTGACCACACCAAGATAGAGAAAGGCAGGCACATACTGCAAGGGACGCCATTTGGGACTGAGTCTCATGCAATATCCCAAGAGCCAACTGCCAAGGGTCAGCATCGTTGCCAACAACAAAGCACCCAACCAAGGATACTGACAGATTTGCAGGAGCATACGTCCAACATATCTCAACGGACCAAAACTCTGCGAAAGAACAAACTGCATGAGGCGCATGTCTACAGCCCAAAAGCTGTATTCACGAGTAACGTGCAACACACTACCATAATAGAATGCTCCCCACAGCCATATTGCCACAAAAAAGGAAGGCAGTATCGGCAGCAGAATATGTCTCTGTCTGCGTGGGGCAGCAGCCTTGGACATAGGCTGCTTGCTTCGCGCAGACATCGATTGGGTCTTTTGATTTTTCTTACTCATTACTACTTAATCATTACCTTTCGGCCATTCACCATATAGATACCTGGCTGAGTCACTCGCACGACACGACGCCCCTGCAAGTCATACACAGCAACGCTCCCCTTACTATCACTCTCAAGAATATCGTTGATAGCAGTAGCATCAATAACGAAAGCATGATCCCACACGTAGGTGAAGGGAGTATTCTCTCCCTCAGAAGCCACCACTTCAGTGCCTTCCGTATTGAGGACATAGCCACCTGTGCTTGTTGCATAGGTGCCAGCCAGTACCTCTGCCTCTTGTTTCGTAAGATTGACATTTCCACTTACCACCACTGGCATACCAGCTTTTGCCGTCTCTACATACACATTGAGGCGATTATCCTCTATCACGCCTGTGTATCCTTCCCACAAGTCAAAAGGCAATTTAAGAGCTTGACTGCCACTACCGCTCTTGGTGAAAGTCGCATTATCGGCCTTAAAGGCAGTGGGTACGTAGAAAGGCTTGTCACCATCAATTATCAGAGACTGTGCCCTCAGGTCTGCGCTCACCACATTAGCTTTGGCAAGCAGACTGGCTGTGGGTTGCTTTGTGGCATCTTGACCTTCCTTGACGTATGCAACAGAATTGTCTGGCAAGTCACTGATATTGCTCTCACCATCATTCCCCGTTCCATAATAATATACCGTATGAGGCGTATCACTACCAGCATAGTAAGCGGTCATCTCTCCTCTATACATAGCTGGTGCATATGGAACCAACACATCATATCCATTGGCTTCTGCTGCCACAATGCGGAAGTCTTTGCCTAACTTGGATGCGATGCTCGCAGGAATGGCAAACTTAGTCTTATTGGAGAGGAAAACAAGATTACCCTCCGAATCATACACTTTGAAGCCAACAGCACCACTTCCATACATACGGTAAGTGTACTGCCCTTGACTATAAGTCTTGGTGTAATAATAACCGTTTGTCATATACTCCTTATGGAAATCAGTATACTGACCTACATCAGAGTATCCGATACGACGAGTCAGCTCATCCTCATAGTCCACGCGATAGGTGCTGGAGGTTTTACCCTCAAAAGGATTATCCTTCACCACAGGCTCTTTCTTTACGCGGTCATCAATAAAGCAAATGTTTGGTCCCTTGGGATAACGGTGCATATAAGCCTTCACCTCGTCTATATCCTTCTGGGTGGTGGTTACCCAATAATTTGCATAATCACCCACATACCTGTTTTCCACAGGTACAAACATACCGTTGACTTCGAAGAACTCGCTTAGGTCTTGTTGTGCCGCATCACACATCTTCATCGCCATATGCAAGTAATCGTCTTTTCCATAAGACTTGTATCCACCAACTCTATTTCCGTCTCCATCCACCAGTGTGGCATCATAATCGCTGCTACGCTTGCGAATAGGATCCTGACGAAGCAACTTGAACAATGTGGGATAAAAGTTGGGATTGTGTCCTTGAGCATGATAATAGAGATACAGCTGGTAATACATACGTGTCTGTTCCCAGATATCCATATCGAACCATCCAGTTCCCTTTGCGAATGAGTTGAAGGTATCATGCACGGCAGTACCACGTGTGGTAGAAATACCCAGCAGATAAACATTCACATTTGAGAAGAGATTGTTGGAAACCTCTGTGGCACCTACGATATTCAGACAAGCCTGATGGTTATGTCCCATCTCATGGCTTGGTCCCCAAATAGAACCCGCACTTGTGGTCATCGTGTTATAGTTGAGCACAGTACTCAGAGTACCATCGCTGTAATACGTTCCATAGGTGGTGGCATACATATAACCATGATCTACTGAGAAAGCATTCCATATGTTGCGGAAGCGACCTTTCAAATCCTCCTGGAAGCCCATGAGATCCTCCTCACACTGTACATACTTACTCCATATACGTACCAGACCCTCCATCTCGTTGTTGCTTTCTGCAAGTGCGCTTTTCACCAAATCACTACGCATCACATGTACAATACGTTCTCCCTTCAGATTCACGATATTATTCTTGTCAAGCAACTTCTCACGCAGCAACATCCAGTCCTCGTTTGTCATGCCACGTGTCAAATCGAAGTAGCCCTGCAGTTCACCACCTTCAATATGTATTTTCATATCGGGATAATTGGCAAGATACTTCTCTGGGTCATCCAGTTGATAGAAGATATACACGGTGCTGGGCTCACCCATCACCACCGCATTGAGTCCTGCATGAAGATTGGTGGTAGTACCCGTCTGATGATCACCTGGCGACTCACTGTCCTTTACAACTTCCACCTGAAGCGTACAGTCTGCACTTGGCTCCTCGTCAACATATATATATATAATGTCACCCGTCTTGCCTACAATGCCCGTAGGTCCAGAAAGCTTGCCAAACGAGTTGCTCATGCCAGCATACTCATTCCACGCCATCTTCTGGTAATTGCTATACACCTTGTAGTCATCACGCACGCGGAAGAACTTCTCAAAATCACGGCTATAACCGTTGTCGCGCTTGTACACTTGCCATGTGTTGTTTTTCACCTTCTTCACCATGGACTTCATATCCTCTGTGAGAACAGTATAGTCAGCATTTGACTCCAGTTGCTCGTCTGTCAACTGCTGTATGTCCTCCTTGAGTACGGTGCATGCCTTATCCTGGAAAAGGTTTGACAGAGCGGTATTATATTTGGCTATATTAGCCACCAGATTAGAATAGTTATTCAGCGCGTCACGCCCTTCCTTGATAAAATCATCTGAGAGTTCGACTTCCTCAAAGCCCCATGTACTGGCACTGATACCCGTAGTGCTCCATCCTACCACATTGGAACTCTGATCACAATGAAGACCTACAGAACCATTGTCAACCACATAATAAGTAAAGGTTGTCTCATCATCCGTACGATTAAGAGCAAAACCCTTCGCTGGCTTGGCTACCTGAGTGGAATACTGTCTGCTCAAGGCACCAGACTGAAGTGTAATATAACGTTGTGTACAAAGATTCTGCAAAGCATAACCACTGCCCACCTGCACTAAAGTCCAATACTGAGCCAATTTCTCCTCATTAAGATTCTCACAACTAACCCCATGCGAAGTGATGCTCTCGCTCATGTATGACTTATAGTTCATATTCTGCAACCGGTAATATTTACCTGGCTGGGGAGCCTTGTATTTACTGTTGGCAAGCAAGCCTGCCTCAACCTCTTCGAGCGAGAAGTTGTCAACCAGAGTAATCGACCAATCAGAGCCCTGGTCACCCTGACATGCCCACTTATAGAGAGTGGTGGCATCACCATTCAAGTTTAGGCAGACATTCCCCTGGAAGCTATCATCCGTGGAGATATTCACATAACTGGATGTTGCAGTATTGTTCGGACTAGACTGTACGTACAATTTTACAGCACTACTACTGGGACTTCTGTAATTATCTTCCGAATTCAGATAATATCCAGTACTGGCATTTCGCAAGGTATAGCCACCACCGTTCTTTCCCAATATCCACACCTGTGCCAAGTCACTCTTCTGAAGAGGAGTTCCCTGCATGATATCACCAACCTGCGCCAAACTGGCACTGCTAATGCGTCGGTTCGTCAGACGAACCAAACCACCCTTATTGAGTACATACTTGATGTAAGAAGTACCTGTAAGATCTGCCACATCCTTGAACAAAGCCTCACGCAAAGCCCAATCGCGGTTTCCACCCACAGATCCTACAGAATTGACTCCAAGCAATTTGCCATTATTATCCTGCAGATAATACAGACCATTGCTGCGGAAAAGCCAATGCCCAGACTTTTCGTCAAATGAAGTAATGGTGTAGATACTGGTACTGCGCTGAGAAGCCTCCGTTCCATTATTCTTCGAAGAAGTTACGCTTCGATAATAGTTCCCAAGTCCAGATTTCAAATAATACTTGCCATTTTCACCCGTACTTTCTAACTGAACGAGATAACCCAGATTAGCGGAAGCTTCTAAACCATTGGGTGTATCAGAAGAAAGACCCAATGTATTATCACTTCCTTCGCAGACATAGCGTCCTGTGGACTGATTACACAAGAAATACCATTTCCCTGCCTCCAATGAGGTAACGGTATTTCCAACAGATAAAATTTTTCCAGTAAATTCCTCTGCACTTGCCTGTATATGAGCAGACATCGTCAGCATTGTAGCCACGATCAAGAGGAAGGTGTAGATTTTCTTCATACTAGTTAGGATAAGAGATTATTTCACGGACAAAGGTAATAAAAATAGTAAAACAAGCAGACTTCTCGCGCGTAAACTTTATATAAAGAAGAAAATAAAGGTAACTCAACTAACAAAACCTGAAAGATTATGTTTATCGACCTGCCTGGATTCCTTAACCCAAATCTGCCATCAGATATGAGTCAAATGCTTTCGTACGAATTCGCATAGAAAAGGAAAAGCCCACTCCCTTGCAAAAAGGGAGTGGGCTTACACCTATCTTTGTATTGTGTCTCTACAGAGAGATACTTACTTTACAGACACCTTAACATTGCCGATAACATAAAGACCATGGCCCAAAGCCTTAACGTCATTGAGCGTACCGTTCTTCTTCAGCAACTTGCCGTCCAGACTATAGATATCTCCACCCTTCTGGATAACGTCTTTCACATTCTCAATGGCGTTAGCACCCTTCTTGAAAGTGAAGACCAAACTATAGTCAGAAGCATTGAAGTTATCAATAACATTCTCTGCGGGGATAATATAACCAGAATGAGCAGAAATGTCACGTGAGCAGTCTGTGCCATCCTCGCCATTTGCCTCCTCAAAGACATTACCTTCACGAGCTGGAACACCACCTGCAACAGCAACCACATAATCAGGATCAACCCACAGATAAGTGTATCGGCCATGAATACCACCTACAGAATCAGGCTCTGCTGCAAACTCAGTACTGGTGACTGTCAAGCTTTCATTTTCGGGTTCAGCTTCCTTATTGAAGTCTTTAAGCACACCGTTCACATATAGAACTGGCTGTCCGGGCTTTGCCTCAGACACTTCATTGAATGCAAGACTAATTTCGTCGTCACCGATTGAAGAACCCTTATACTCGTAGAGTTGACCTTCCTGTACCTTAAAGCCAGCAGCATAGCACCAGATCTTCATACTATTGGGAACAACTTCCACGTTGATAGACTCAGCTACGTCCTCACCTTCACCAAAATCTGAAACAGGCTCGATAAAGAGAGCACTATTAGAACCTACCTCTTCTGAGTTCCAAGTTACAAGAGAATGACCGTCATTCTGTGCATGCAGGTAGATGGGGCTATCATAGAGCTCCTCACCCTTCAGGCTACGAGCATGGATAAGCACTTTACCCAAACCTACGGCTCTAACATCAAACAGACCAGGAGTGAGACCCAGGGTCAAGTTGTTAGATCTACGCATTGCAGCCACATAAAGTCCGCTCTTATGCTGAATATAATAAGCTGTATCACCAACAGCCACGAAGCGGAAAGCAATCTGATCATTGTTGCGAATATCATCAGAGTTCATGAAACGAAGAGCCTGGTCCATACCAACCTCATTCAGAGCTCCGAAGCCATCGAGACCAGAACCACTATCATCAGATATCACATTAGCAGGTGCCAGACGTGTGTTGTAAAGGTCGCCCAGAGTCTCGTTCACAACATTGCCCTTTGACCATCCATACTTGTCATAGTTCTCCTCACTATCAAAGCGAATTGAATACCACTTGCCAGCCTCTACCTTGTTAGCAGAAGCCATGATACCAGTAGCAGTCTCGGTAATCTGTGCGATATAGCCATCGGTCTTCTCGTGAGTATATGCACCACTCTTCAGATAAGCCTTTGCCTCAACAATCAGCTTGTTGAGTGCATCACCATTGCTTCCCTCTGCCCACTGACCTGGGTTGGTACCAGTCACAACATACTGCGCAGCATCCTTATTGGCTTCTATGGTGCTTGCCAATTCCGCAGGATCAACCAAAGCCTCCAGGAATGCGTTCACTGCAGCCTGCAGTTCTTTATATTCGTCTACAGTCAACTCATCGGTATCCACTTCGGCAGCCTTTGCCAATGCAGCTTCCAGATTAGTCTTCACCTCACCCATCTGAGAGTATTGGGTGTTACCGTCAATCGTTGCAGGATAGAGCTGGAACTGAGCCATGTGAGCGTAGCCACGTGTCTCGGAGATGCCAGAACCTGCAGTATTGTCAATATAGAAGCGCAAGTACTGGTATCCAGCAGCATTAAACAATTCGCTTGTCACATCATTCTGACCACTGGTCCAGGGAGTATTGATGCTATCAAGACGTGTCCAGCTGTCTTCTGTAGTATCATCGAGAGCCGAAGCATCGTTACTACCGTAAACAGTCATAGCGGTGATATGATCGTTGGCTACATTACGACGATAGATATATGCTTGCAACATTGTTCCCTCGGAAACAGCCTCCTCAAGTGACACATTGAAGTAGTGAGTGTGAGCTGCCACAGAACCACCGCTCCAAGTACTATGCCAATAGGTACTGTTGTCACCATCAAACAAGTTGTTGAATGAACTTCCTGCAGTTCCCTCTTCATCCTCAGAACATGTGAAAGGACTTGAGAACTGCTCGCCACTGGTGAGAAGTCCCTCGCCACGTGTAATAGCATAAGTTTGATCCTTAGAAGCTATGATAGCCGAATCACCCTTTGCCTGCAAAGCCTGATAGTTGAGTACCAACTGCTCATGGTTCTTATAAGGAGCATAGTCTTCAATGAGTTTGGCTACGGTCTCGTCATCCACAGGCTCAAGAATCCAGTTGCTGGCATCAGCCCCACTGGTCCAACCTACGATATTGCCGCTCTTGCCTTTGCCACCACCATGACCACCGCAATGCAAGAAGCTATACTGGTTGCCACCCTGAATTTGGAAGGAGAGAACCAGCTTGCCATCCTCATTACGACGGATAAAGTGGAATTGCATGGTCACATCACTTGCAGGATCCAATGTTGCATTATTACTCTGAGGACAAGTTGCGATAATACCATCTGTGGCAATATTCATTACGCGAATAGAATCCTCGCCCACATTGGTCAGCTTCCACAGATAGCGACAGTCTGTCTCATCCATATCATCCCACTTGGCCAACTTGGTATCAAGCGTAGCATACATGGCCTTAGTAGGATGAGTCTCCTCTGTAATATCCTCTTCTGTCTCTGGATCCTTACCTACAACGGTCGTATTAGTCCATGCCATAGCACTCACAATACGATAGTTTCCATCAGCAATCACCAATTTCACGAGTTTAGACTGTATATAAGTCCAACCCTCGTCAATAGCGTCCAACTCTGCTTGGATTTCCTCATTGGTAATATCTGCATACTTACCATCCAGCACATCGTAAACCTTCTGTACATGAGCCTTCCAACCATTATACTCGTCTTCGGTCACATTGTACTGACCAATCTCAGGACCCAGGTCAAGACTATCACGTCCATCGATATACTGCTCATAGAGTGACAAGCGCTTGCTAATCTCTGCATTTAGAATATCACGCTCACTCAAATCAGACAAAGTGACAGGGTAGATACTCCAGTCGTTATTGCCACCTGCATTCTCAACCGCACCAGTTCCCCAGAATGCCAATGTCTGACCACCACCATTATTATCAACAATGCCATCCATATCAGCCTTATTGATGCCGAAGTGACCTGCATTGTCACCAATAGTGTACACATTGTAAGCCTGTGCCTCGGTCTCTTTTGCAGAAGTCCAGAGATCCTTGGTCATGTAATTACCTGTACCAAACTGGATTTTGTACTGACCTTCAGTATCTGTAGTAAGGAAACGTACCAAGATGTCGGCTTTTTCTTTTGCCAAATCACCTTCCTTAATGACATCTTCCTCTGTACCGTTGGTCATGTAACAAACACTCTCACCTTTGGTATCACGCCAGTAGCCACCTGCTTTCAGACCGTTCTGGCGTTTGTTGTAAACCAAATACCACTGGGTATTCGGAATCAGTGTCTCTGAGGGTTCTCCCACAGAAACCGCTTTCATGTTCAACTCTTCAAGCTGCGCAAAAGCAGGCAGACTAAAGAGTGCCACGAGAAGCAAAGAAAGAAAAGAAGTAAATCTTCTGTTCATAGTTGTTAAAATAGTTTAGTGAAAACAATATGCTCCGCTACATCTCTCAAATGCAACACGGACTTTACAATATCGTCACAAATGTATATCAGAAACACATAATAGAAACACGCGCGAGTACAAATAAATCATTTTTTAATTTAATTTAACAATACATACACGATAAATCATTCCTTTTTAGAATCTCCTTTCCAATCCTCCCTCACAAAAGGTCCCCCTATGTCCTTGCCACATTAAAAGTAAATCTCTAACTTTGTAACGAGAGAGACTAAAAGAAAACATCGGAATTGCACATCTGGCAAACAACATCCGAAAAAGACACCACAAGATATCACTCCAGATGAACTTGCTAAACAACCCCTTAATATGGATTCTGAGAGTACGCCACCGCTGTGGCTATGGGGTTCACTCTCCATTCGCCTTTCAATTTCTAACCAACGTAGTGTATGAACAATCAGCCTACTACGCCTACGAGGAATTGGACAAAGACCTTTCTGTAGCCCAACGTATGCGCTACCGAAAAGGATTACATCTGCTTTTCAGACTTGCCAACTGGCTGCAACCAGCCACCATCGTTACACCCGAAAACGCATCTCAAGCCAAGGCATACATGCAGGCAGGATGTAAAAAAGCAGTAATACTATCAACGATACCCTCAAATGGAGCAGACATGATACTGCTTAACAAACCAGATGACCTGGCAGCCAACAAGGTAAAGAATGGAGGAATACTCCTTCTTGACAATCTCCATCACAACAGGAAATGGTTGCGTAATCTGCCAGCCACACTCACCTTCGACCTCTATGATATAGGCATTGCCATCTACGATGACAAACTCATAAAACAACACTATATAATTAACTTCGAATGAAAAAAAGTAACGTATACACACGTACTGGTGACCAGGGACAGACCTCACTGTCTGATGGAACACGCACAAGCAAATGTTGTCTGCGACTGGAGAGTTACGGTACTGTAGACGAACTAAACAGCCACATCGGTTTACTCATATCCCTAACAAAAAATAAAGATATAAATCAGATACTCATACAAGTACAAAACTGCCTGTTCTGTATGGGAGCCATGTTGTCAACTCCACCTGACAGCCAACACACCTCACGCTGTTCCATAACAGAAGAGCAAGTGCATGATATGGAACAGACCATTGACCGACTCCACGATGGACTACCCGTATGGAAAGGATTCACCCTTCCAGGAGGCACACAAGCCGCAGCACAAGCTCATATATGCAGAGTTGTTTGCCGGCGAGCTGAACGCATCATCTGTGCTCTTTCCATAGAACAGCCTGTTGACAAAAACCTTATGGCTTATATCAATCGACTAAGTGACATGTTCTACGTATTGGCATTACATTTGAATTTTCTTGCAGGTGTTGATGAAATTTTATGGTCTCCTCAAAACAATATAAAGAAATAGTTGTATATTTGCGCCCCGAAATAGAGAAAAAGCGTTATAAATATATAATATAATAAGGTATGTACTGGACACTTGAATTGGCATCACGTCTGGACGATGCGCCTTGGCCTGCCACCAAGGAGGAGCTTATTGACTATGCCACACGTAGTGGCGCTCCTATGGAAGTCATTGAGAATCTATCTGAAATAGAAGACGAAGGAGAAGTATATGAAACTATCGAGGATATTTGGCCCGACTATCCATCTAAGGAAGACTTCCTCTTCAACGAGGACGAATACTAACCGTCCACGAGTTATCCCTAAGAATTTAAGGATTTGAATATAAGCGATATGAGAATTTCAACAAGAGATTCTCATATCGCTTATTCTGTCTTTTACCGCCCAATATATTGCTCAAATCGCAGTGTTTTGAAGAATAGAATGATCAATAACCGATACTTTCCGATTTTTTCTTTTGTGATCATTTTATTTTCTATCCTTGTCCCTCCATAACACTAAAATCTTCTGAAATACCTTAAATTAGCAGACTTTTAATTTTTGCACAAAAGAAAGTCGTTGGGTAACAATATGTTATACTCATTTCCAGATAGAAAACATTTTCTTTGCTTCCAAAACTTGTCACAACAGACATTTTCTGGAAAATTATGATAATAGACAAAAACAGATTCACGATCTTTCACTACGAAATAAATTTACCAACAATCAAGACTATTGATATATGGGAGAATAAGGCATCATTAGGAAAATTAGCGAAAATAGCTCTTGGAGAAGTTGTAATACCCCTATATATATTGTATATTTGCACTTGACAAGTTCAAAAAAATGTCAAATCTGGCACAAACCGTAAGTTATAAGTGTAGTCATGAAAATAACAAGAGACATAATAAACATATTCAAGGATTGGAAAGATGCAGAAAGGCACAAGCCAATACTTTTGAAAGGTGCCCGTCAGATAGGCAAGACATGGGCAATGGAGGAGTTCGGTAGAGAGTATTTCGAATATACAGCAAAGTTCGATTTCGACCGCCAGAAAGAGTTGCAATCCGCTTTCACTGTGTCAAAGGAACCTGCACGCATCATAAAAGAACTCGCCCTTTATAGCCAAGTGCCTCTTGTTCCAGGCAAGACACTGCTCATCTTCGACGAGATACAGGAATGTGAGGAGGCGCTCAACTCTTTGAAGTATTTTTGCGAGGATGCCCCTGAATGGCACATTATTGCAGCAGGTTCACTGTTGGGCGTAGCTGTAAAAAAGAGAAGAATGACTGTGCCTGTTGGAAGAGTACAGGTAATTCGCATGTATCCGATTACATTCAAAGAGTATCTGCGAGCTAGTGATATCCAGACATTTGACTTTGTGGAACAGATAGAGCGCCCAGACAAATTGCCACTCATTATACTTGACAAACTGAAGTCTGAGTACCGCAGATACATGGTGTCCGGCGGAATGCCGGAAGCCGTTGTCAGCATGCTCGGAAATCAAGGTATGCAAGCAGTGGATGACGTGCTGCAAGGCATATTGGATTTGTACGAACTTGACTTTGCCAAGTATGCCGAGCCTCGTGAGATACCTCGAATCCATGCCATTTGGCATTCGCTGCCGTCGCAACTTGCCAAAGAGAACCGCAAGTTCATCTATAAGGTTATAAAGAAAGGAGCAAGGAGCCGTGACTACGAGGATGCTTTACTGTGGCTTGAAGATGCGGGCATGATATATCGTGTGAATGCTGTTTCAAAACCGGGGATGCCACTGAGTGCCTACGAAGAACCTGACATATTCAAAGTCTATGCCAGTGACTGCGGACTTCTACGGCGATTGGCTGGACTGCCAGGAAGTATAGTTATAGACCCGACAGCCAACTATACAGAGTTCAAGGGAGCTATGGCAGAAAATGCCGTGTTGCAAAGTCTGTTGCCATCATATGGTTCTATGCCTTACTATTGGTCTTCAGAAGGAAAAGCAGAGATTGAGTTTCTGTTACAGCGAGAGGATGAGATAATTCCAGTGGAAGTGAAGGCTGAAAATTGTGTAAGTGGCAGAAGTATTGTTGTGTACAACGAACGCTATCAACCCCAAAACCGCATACGTTTCTCATTTCTCAACTTACAGCAAAATTGCGGTATGTTAGCTTGCCCATCACCGCTAGCAGAATGGGCAACGAAATGGTTACTGAAATAGGAGCCCTGCAACTATGTCAGTTTCGCCGTACTTGACCTTTCACCGCAAAATAAGTTGATCAATAATCGTAACACCGTGACGCAACGCATTGACAATCAGTCATGTCATTCCTCTTCAACGAGGACGAATACTAACAGGTTTCAAACGATTTCCCATAGTTTTTAAACATCTAAAAAAATAAGCGGTATAGAAAATCACGTTTGTATTTCTATACCGCTTATTTTTTTAGAACTGTTCCAAATAGGCTATACGACTTTCCGTACTGGGATGTGTGCTAAAAAGAGAGTTCATCATATTGGCTAATCCACTAGCAAAAGACTTAGGATGAACAATAAAGAGCTGGGCAATGTCTTCTCTTTCCACCTGCCTCAAACCAGGATTTGCACTAATCTTGCGCAGGGCAGAAGCTAGAGCCAATGGATTACCACACATTTCTGCTCCACCAGCATCCGCCATATATTCGCGTTTTCTACTTATAGCAAAACGAGTAAGTAAAGTAAAGAAGTAGCCTATGGCTGAAAGAACAATCGCTATAAGCATCACAAGGAAATATGCTCCCTGACCGTTACCACGATCGTCATCACTGCTACGGCGCCGCGGAGTACCAAACAGCAGATTATTCCACAAGAGGCGGACACTAAGACTCACGATTGTACTCATAATACCCACAAAGATAATACTAACGATAAGCAAACGTGTGTCACGGTTACGAATGTGCGTAAGTTCATGTCCTATGACCCCTGCCAATTCCTCATCATTCAAACGCTCACAGATACCCGTTGTCACCGTCACCGTATAACTATTATTATCGATGCCACTGGCAAAGGCATTCAACATGGGATCATCTATCACGTTTATCTTGGGCATGGGCATACCGCATGACATAGTCAGATTCTCCACAATATTATAAACACGTGGATTATCTCTACGCTCCAAGGGACGAGCTCCTGTCGCATGACGTATCATTGAAGTGTTCAAAAAATAAGAAAACGCAAACCAGATGCCAACGATGCCCAGCACCCAAGGAAGCACATGCAACATCTCGTAATTCACGTAATCCCAATCTACAGCACCCGCTTGTCCATACTCAGGATCATAAACCCCTATCGAAGTGGTCAGCAACAGGAACACATACACAACCCCCAGTAAGATACAGGGGAAGAGCAACAGCAAAAGCAGAGATTTCACATTATTGGAAACCTGCTGCGTATGCATACCTACATATTTCATCTATACACGGTCTGAAATAGAAACAGGAATGCCTAGAACTTTATTTCAGGAGCCTTATCATAATTAGCTCTCTCTGATGTGGGCACCTCAAACATAGGCTCGCGATGAAAGCCAAACAAACCAGCGAACAATACAGCAGGAAAAGTCTGCACACCATTGTTCAGCTCTTTTGTAGCACTATTAAAGAAACGACGCGTAGCAGCCAACTTATTCTCAACATCTGCAATCTCACTCTGTAACTGCATAAAGTTTTGGTTCGCTTTCAGATCAGGATAAGCCTCCAGTTGGACTTTGAGTCCAGACAGAGCGCTTGATAGTGCATTTTCTGCCTCAATTTTATCATTGATAGTAGTAGCCGACATGGCTGCTGTACGTGCTTTGGTAACACTCTCCAGCAAACCCTTCTCATGATTTGCATACCCTTTGACAGTTTCCACCAACTGGGGTATCAAATCATAACGCTGCTTTAACTGCACATCTATGTTAGCAAAAGCATTCTCACGATTGTTACGCAATGCCACCAGATTATTATAAATGTACACCAGCCAAATTACCAGAATTACAACAATCCCCAAAGCAACCATCATTCCTGTACTCATGATTTTCTTTATTCTTTAATTAAACATCAGACGCAAAGTTAATCATTTTTCCATGCGCAGTCCATCTTCTTAATATTATTTAAGTAAATATGCAACTTTTTCGACATGTTTCATTAAACTTTTCGCAAACAAAGGTATCTATTTAAGCAAAATGGGCTAACTTTGCATGCCTTTTCATATATAGGACCTTTTTATATAAATATATAAGGAACACATGAGACAACTTAAAATCAACAAAAGTATCACGACCCGTGAAGGCGAGGCTTTTGAAAAGTATCTGCAAGAAATCGGTCGTGAGAATTTGATTACGGTAGAAGAAGAAGTAGAACTCACACAGAGAATCCGCAAAGGAGACCGTGCCGCATTGGATAAATTAGTCCTTGCAAATCTCCGTTTCGTGGTAAGTGTGGCCAAACAGTACCAAAACCAAGGACTCACTCTACCAGACCTCATCAGTGAAGGAAACATCGGCCTCATCAAGGCTGCCGAGAAATTTGATGAGACCAGAGGTTTCAAGTTTATCTCATACGCTGTATGGTGGATTCGCCAAACAATCTTACAAGCATTGGCTGAGCAAAGCCGTCTGGTACGCTTGCCACTCAATCAGGTAAGTGCTGTCAACAAGATATCCAAGGCTATCATCAAGTTTGAGCAAGAGCATGAGCGCAAACCCAGCACAGACGAGCTGGCTGACATTGTAAACGAAATGCCAGGTAAGATAGATGACTCTCTGCGTGCAAGCGGTCGTCACGTCAGCATGGATGCTCCATTCGTGGCAGGAGAAGACAATACCTTGTTGGACGTTATGTCTGACTCTAGCGCACCTAGCACAGACCGCACAATGATGAGCGAAAGTCTTTCTACCGAAATTGAACGAGCACTAAACACCCTCAACGGACGAGAGAAAGAAATCGTAGAAATGAGTTTTGGCATCAACCAGCAAGAAATGACATTAGAAGAGATTGGCGAACGATTCGGACTGACCCGAGAGCGTGTGCGACAAATCCGTGAGAAAGCCATCAGAAAGCTGCGTTGTGCAGAAAGAAACAGCCAGTTAAGAGGTTACTTGGGCTAATTAAACGGACATAGGTATTTAGCAAGTGAAGTAAACAGATAACCGCGATCCAATTAAAAAGGCGAGAGTATCACAAATGACACTCTCGCCTTTTTTGTTTACCCCAATCTCAACTAAAGCAACAGCTCAGTAGAAATATAGTGAGAATAACTTCGCCTTCATGCTTTAGGCAAAAGATGAGCGAAAGTATATTCAAAGCATAAGATAACTCACCCGATAAACAGAGGGGAAGTTAAGCTACTTAGAAAGACACTCCTAAAAAGTAATACTATAATACTTGCCCTTTTAATACGTATTAAATGACCATTTAGTACTACCATCCATATAAGGCTTTTCAAAGTATCTTAGGATACTTCGCTAAGTATCTTAGGATACTTGGTCAACTATCTTAGGATACTTTGCAAAGTATCTTAAGATAGTTTAGGAAGCATCTTAGGAATATTACTTCAAGCCAAGTTCACGTATCAGATTATCAGCGTGGCCCCAATGTTCAATGATATAAAGCACATAGCGAATATCTACTCCGATACAACGTTGCAGAGAACTGTCAAAACTAATGTCACCAGACATCGCATCCCAGTTACCGTCAAAGGCCAAGCCTATGAGTTCACCGCGACCATTAAACATAGGACTACCTGAATTACCACCCGTGATATCATTATTAGAAAGGAAGCACAGATGCATATCCCCCGTCTGTTTATCTGCATAACGTCCCCACTTACCTTGTTTTAGCATATTCACGATGTCATCCTGCAAACGATAATCCTCTATCTCATGCTGGCGAGCTGCCTTGTCAAGCAAACTCTGCGCATTGGTATAGTAGTCATAATGTGCCCCCTGCGATGTGTAGTCTTGAATAAAGCCATAGGAGAGACGCATGGTAAAGTTAGCATCACTGTAATGTGGTTCGTCCTGTTCCATCTCGAGAAGTGCTTGAGTAAGGAGACGCTCATTATAACGAATAGTAATATTATTATCCTTCTGTAGACTGCTTAATTCCATCATCTTGTCTGGTAAGCCATCAGCATAAAGCAGAGCTGGATCCGTTTCGCGCAAGGTACTGTCAGCCATAAGACGGTCTAAACAGTTGGCATCCTTACAGATAGTACGTGCAAAGAGGTCGTGCGCATATGCGGCACAGTCACCCTTGTAGAGACTATCTATTACTTGATAGCAAGCGGGATGAAACTTTTTATCAGGCACTTGCTGACGATAATTTTCAAGCAAGTCTGCCATTGTCGCCTCATCAAGGCGTGCGTCATAGTCCTTGAAAAAGCGTTTGAGACTTTCCCTTGTGACAGCCAGTTGGGCTGTATCAGCGTCTTGCGGAAGCATATTAAGCATACGTGCCACACGATAGATTTCTATTCCGCGCATAAAGGTTTCATTAAAGAAACCTGTCGCATGCACAAACTGCTTACGGGCCTTATATGCCTCTTCTAACTGAGAAAACATATCTCCAAACCTTCGCTGCAAATCAGCATCAGAAGAATACCAATCACGAATGCGCTGTTCAAGCTGTTGCTTCTGCTCTATCACACCTAGGTCAGCAATAGCCTTATTCATACCAATGGAATTCTTCCAATAGTTGCTACTGCTCGCCCATTTACTGGCATACTTGATGCCCACAGCACGATCGGCATCCATAAACTTCTTCCACACTTCCTGTTTGCGTCCACGCACCTGTATGACACTCACATTGCGATCATTCACACGTTCGCTGATACCCCATGAACTCAAATATCGGCTGGTACTTCCTGGATATCCCACGGTCATGCAATAGTCACCGGCACGGTAGCCGTCAACGCTCACACGTGCGTACCGCTTGGGATGCAGGGGTACATTATCGGCACTGTAGTCGGCAGGTTCACCATTCTCATCGGCATAAATGCGAAACACACTAAAGTCACACGTTTGTCTGGGCCACATCCAGTTATCAGTATCACCACCGAACTTTCCCAGTGTCTCTGGAGCAGTAAACACCAAGCGAATGTCGCGATAAACCTTATAAAAACTTACATAATAAGCATTTCCGCCATAGTAAGACTTCACCTGACAGTCTAGGCCTTGATTATTCTGTTTATAATCAATTTCTATGGCATGGCAGATGCTATCTATCTTTTCATGATCTATCTGGCGAGCCTCTTCTTTGGGATTAGCCTTATAGATATCATTAAGAGCAGTCATCACCCGGCTGGTACACTCCTCTGTGCGCACAAGGAATTTTACGAAAAGCCCCTCAGCAGGACGCTCCTCGCTATATTTATGAGCGACAAATCCATTGGTAAGAATATCATCCTGAGGCGTAGAGAGTGACTGAATGGCAGAATAGCCACAATGATGATTGGTAAACACCAATCCATTCGGACTCACAACCACTCCTGAGCAGAAGTCGCCAAAGTCAACCACAGCATCTTTCAGACTTTCACCATCTGTATTATATAGTTCCGTTGGACTCAACTGAAGCCCAAGGTTCTTCATTACCTCTGCTGTCTTCCCGTCAATGCGACTCAGCATCCACATACCTTCATCGGCACGTGCGCCCACACCAAGTACAATCCATAGGATAACCAAAAAAATTTTTCTCATAACGTTTATGTCTCTTAGAATTTGTCTCAGGCCTTACTTTCCCATTCACTCTACGTTTAAGAAAGCATAAGCTACACTGACTATCTTTATTCTTTAAAACTCCCAAATTTATTACTCGCCCCCCAAAAAAGATTACTTCTTCTTTGGTTTACGGCGTGCCCATCCCTCTTCAGAGAAGTCAGGCATCTCACCCACCAATCCGTCGCTGCCCACAGACTGTGCCTTGTCGGGATGAAGAAACTTCATCCAATCATCCTTGGTATACTTCTTGCCACGTGCTGTGGTATAACCACGTTCCTCGCGTGAAGGCTTACGCTTTCCCCCACGTTCCTCTCCCAAGAGGACATCCTTGCGATGAGCATTACGCTCATTGCGTTGCGACTTATCACGTGCTGGATGCTTTCGGTCAGCCCTACTGCCATGCTCATTACTAGATTTGGCTTCTGGCTCACTACGGTCAGCCACCACACTACGGCCTTTCACGGTCACACCATGCTTCAAGGCTTTTATCACACGGTCAGCATCCTGCTCGGCTACTTCTACAAAAGAAAAGTTCTTCATCAGGTCAATGCGCCCGATATTCACCTTGTCGCCATGCACATTCTTGTTGAGCATTCCTATAATCTCACGTGCAAACATTCCATCTATCTTGCCGACATTGAGGAACAGACGTGTATAACCTTCCTCAGCTGTACGATCACCACGCCTACGACGACCTGAAGAACCTCCCTTCTCTCCTCCGCTGTGTGGCTCTGTCTCTGTCTCTATCTCAGGTGCATTGGCATAATACTGGAGAAATCGTCCGAATTCACGGCTTAATATACGTTTGATGAGATCATCCTTCTCAAGCCATTCCCAACGCTTTTGTACTTCTGTCATAAAAGGAGCAATCTCCTCCTCATCCACCTCTACATGTTCAATATCATCAATAACATGATAAAGTTGCTTGGCGCAGATGTCTCTTGGCTCTGGCAAAGTACCTTGTTCGAACTTTTTTTGGATCTGCTTTTCCACAACTCGAATACGAGATCTTTCACGCAGATTGATAATACTGATACTGGTACCTTTTTTCCCTGCACGACCTGTACGACCACTGCGATGAGTATAATTTTCCACATCATCAGGCATACCATAATTGATGACATGCGTAAGGTCATCCACATCCAGTCCACGCGCAGCCACATCCGTAGCCACCAGCAGTTGGGTACGATGATGTCGGAACTTCTGCATGGTGAGATCACGTTGCTGCTGAGACAAATCACCATGTAAGGCATCCGCGTTGTAACCGTCGCGTATCAGATTGTCAGCAACCTCTTGTGTTTCGGCCTTTGTGCGACAAAAGATGATGGCATAGATGCGTGGATAATAGTCCACCACACGTTTTAGAGCCGCATACTTGTCCTTCGCGCGTACCATATAATATATATGATTGACGTTCTCTGACCCCTCATTACGGCTACCAACCTGTATCTGATGTGCGTCATGAAGGTATTTCTGAGCAATGCGTTCAATCTCCTTGCTCATGGTGGCACTAAAGAGTAATGTGCGATGATCAGCAGGAACACCCTCAAGAATGCTATTCAAATCATCTTGAAATCCCATAGAAAGCATCTCGTCAGCCTCATCAAGGATGACGTAACGAACCTGTGAGAGGACTGCCTCACCACGATTCATCAAATCTATAAGTCGTCCTGGAGTTGCCACGACAATATCCACTCCATGTCGCAAAGCACGTATTTGCGGCTCTATACCTGCTCCTCCATACACAGCCAACATACTGATAGATGGCAGATAACGGGCAAAATCTTGCAAATCATCTGCAATCTGTATGCACAACTCACGCGTGGGAGCCAAAATCAAGGCTCTCACTGGTTTCTTTCCTTTCTGCTCTCCCTCTGCATCCAACAAATGAAGCAAAGGAAGACCATAAGCTGCGGTCTTTCCCGTTCCTGTCTGCGCAAGCGCAATAAGGTCTGTGGGGTGGTTGTCTACTTGGGGTTCCGTTAGCCACGGAATTACCTGTTCCTGTACGGGCATCGGGTTCTCATAGCCCTGCTCTGCAATGGCACGCAACAGCGCATCATTGAGTCCTAATTCTGAAAAAGTCTTCATTTTCGCTGCAAAGGTAGCCATTTTTTCGTTTTCAGTACGGCATAACACAGAAAATCAATACTTTTGTACTCTATTTGTGAGCAAAAAACCACTTTTGGTAACGCTTTAGAAAGAACAAAAAAAGATATGAAAAGAGGGCTTGTACTAGAAGGAGGAGGCCTAAGAGGGATGTTCACCGTGGGCGTAACGGATATACTGATGGAACAAGGAATAAACTTTGACGGCATAATAGGTGTGTCGGCAGGAGCCACTTTTGGATGTAACTTCAAGTCCCACCAGCCCACTCGTGCCCTACGCTATAGTATTCGCTTTCGTAACGACCTCCGTTACATGGGACTTTACAGTCTCATCACCAGCGGCAATCTGGTGAATGCAGAATTCTGCTACCGCACCGTACCCGACCGTTATGATCTCTTCGATTATGATCGTTTTGAGCAAGACAAAATGGAGTTTCAAGTCGTGTGTACCGATGCACTCACAGGAAAAGCCGTGTACAAACGCCTTGACAGTTTACGCGGAGAGAATATGGACTGGCTACGCGCCTCCGCATCTATGCCCATTGTTTCTCGTCCGGTCAAAGTTGCAGGACATACATTATTAGATGGAGGTATTGCCGATTCCATTCCTCTTAAACATTTCCAACAAGAAGGTTACCATCGCTGCGTGGTAGTGCTGACACAACCCGAAGGCTTTCGCAAGGAACAGACCAAGATGATGCCATTTTTCCACTTGCTGATGAACAAATATCCACACATCACTGAAGCTATGGCACGTCGCCACTTGATGTACAACAGCCAGCTTGATTATCTACATAGTCAAGAGCAACAGGGAAACGCTCTGGTCATCTATCCCAAAGAGTCATTACCCATCGGGCGAGTACAACAAAACAAGAGACGCATGGAGCGCGTATACCAGATGGGACGGGACGCTGCCACAGAGGCCCTACAAAAAATAAAGGATTTCTATGGAGAATAAACACACTTTCCATACATACACAGACATTACAACAGCAAAAGAACAGGAATGAGCAACAATCGCAAGGTAATAGGAATGGGTGAGACCATCATGGACATTATTTTCCAAAACGGACAGCCACAAGTGGCCGTACATGGTGGAAGCAGTTTTAACAGCATAATAAGTGTAGGGCGCGCAGGGGTACCTTGTGTGTTCGTGGGAGATACAGGAGCTGACATCGTTGGCCAACAGACACTGGATTTCATGCGCATCAATCATGTGGGGACAGACTACTGCCCTATGCGTCAAGACATAAAAAGCGCGATAAGTCTTGCATATCTCAACGATACAGGAGATGCCTCTTATGTATTCTACAAACAGAAGCCCGAGGCACCGAAGCAATGGACTCTACCACAAGTGAATACTAACGACATTCTGCTCTTCGGCTCCTATTATGCCTCATGCCAAGGCATGCGACCTTTGGTGGAAGACATGCTAAAACACGCCTACGAACATAATGCCATAATCTACTATGACATTAACTTTCGTAGCAGCCATAGCCATGAACGCGATATGCTGATGCCTACCATCCAGAACAACTGCAAGCTGAGCACAATAGTACGTGGTAGTGCCGATGACTTTCAGGTCTTATTTGGCGAAAGAGACGCACAAACCCTATACGACAAGCACTTTCGTACGCTCTGTCCTATATTTATCTGCACAAACGGAGCCAAATCCGTGACCCTATGTCTTCCACACGACACTTTATGTTTCCCAGTACCTCAGATTGAAGATATAATAAGTACGGTAGGTGCAGGGGACAACTTTAACGCAGGCTTAGCATGTGGGCTCATCTGGCACAATGTCACAAAAGAGCAACTGCCACTCCTCAGTAAAGAAGAATGGCAGTATATTCTGTCAACAGCATGCGCTTTCTCTAGAAACGCATGTCGCAGTTTCGACAACTATATCAGTCAGGAATTTGGCCTTAAAGTTTCAAATCCTCTAATTTGACCAAGCCATTGACAATAGCATAAATGGTAAGACCAGCTGTACTATGAATCTGTAGTTTACGGCTGATATTGCGGCGATGTGTCATCACAGTGTTTACAGAAATGAACAACGCCTCTGCCACCTCTTTATTGCTTTTTCCCTCGACTAACTGCACTATAATCTGCTTCTCCCTTTCGCTCAAACCATCTTGAGAAGCCTGTTGTATAGGAGACTCTTCCTCTTCATCCTTACCAGTTTTTTCTTGCTCACGCACCTGAAGTTCCAGCCTTCGTACACACTCCGCAAAGAGTGTATCCTCCATCTGGCAATGCGTTTGTAAATCTTCCTCCGTCATAAAGATTTCCATCAGAACCTCGCCCATAAGTTGCGCATTGCTGTCACTCGGATAATACTTAATAATAATACTCTTCAGTTCCGAGATACTTTTCTCGATAGAAAGATGATTATTATTATGCTGATTGACAACAGTAGCAAATGTCTCACTGGGTAATTCACCACGCAACAGACTCTCCACAAAAGGATGTACATGTGTGTTTTCATACTCCATATGACGTGCCACCTCTGCCGCATACTCGTCATAAAACTTCAGGATAAGGAAAGCTATCTGATTGCTGGCAGAACAGTTAAGAGCCTCTATAAGCCTGCGACGTATATTAGGAAGTCGGAAATCCACAAAAAAACTATGAGAGTTCTTCAGATAACGCATAAGCGCAGGCAGGCTCACTTGCTCCACCATATCGTCAATATGAGCACGTGAAGGGTCTTTTACATAATTAACCACTGTAAGGAAGGTGGATACATCTACGCCAGCGGTCTTGCAAGCTGCCGATACGCTTTTCTCACCAAACCCCAGTGTGATGCCAAATCGACTTAGAATTTGCAACATACGGTAATCATCACTGATTACATCACTCATTGGGTCGCTTTCGTGATACTTCTCTGTCATGGTCTTACTATAATTTATCAAGGGCAAAGTTACGAAATTCACAGAATCAGCGATAAACAGAAAGCGCGATTCGCCCCTTTAGACCTCTTTTTACGCTTAATTTCACTACTTTTAGGTATTAAATGTACATACTAACAAAGTTGAAAATCACATAAAATGCGTATTGCAGGACTTTACAAGTCGGAATAATTTTGCACCGACAAAATGAAACGCAAAAAATGAAAGGAAAGCAGAACATCATTAGACTGGCAGGACTTGCTCTATTGACCTTTTGGGGAAGTCAGGCCAGAGCACAATGGAATGCAGACAGCACAGAGTATGATAGTTTCGACCGTTACCGCATCGGCGGATACGGTGAATTAGTTGGTGCATTCAAGAACTATGGTATCAACCGATTCAAAGGCACCAGCACAGGAAACACAAAAATGAAGCGAAACACAATCTCAATGCCACGATTCGTGATAGCAGGAGACTACAAGTTCAATAAGCATTGGGCTTTAGGCATGGAGATAGAGTTTGAGGCAGGTGGAGTAGGTACCGAATATGAAATAGAAAACACTGAGAACGGTGAATATGAGACCGAAGTGGAAAAAGGAGGTGAAGTAGCCTTAGAGCAGTTCCACATCACCTACCGTCTCAACAACGCCTTCAGCGTGCGCGCTGGACATATGATAGTACCCGTGGGACTGACCAACTCGCACCATGAGCCTATTCTCTTCTTTGGAACAGTGCGCCCCGAGGGCGAGACAACCATCATCCCCAGCACTTGGCATGCCACTGGTGCAGAAATCAGAGGACAGTTTGGTCGTCGCTGGGCAAGTTTTGACTACGAAGCAATGGTGGTTGCTGGACTCAATGCCAACGGTTTCAACCGCAACAGTTGGGCAGGCGAGGCCAACAACCGAATCTTCGAAGAGGACAACTTCACCAGCCCAGGCTATGTAGGACGCATCAACTACCGAGGCATACCAGGTCTTCGATTGGGCGGTAGCTTCTACTATTGCCACAATGTAGGAAGCAACGCTGACAAGCCTCACACCTACAACTTCAAGACCCCCGTGCACATCTGGAGTGTGGACGCACAGTACATGAACCAGTGGGTCATCGCGCGTGCCAATGTGATGCAGGGACACCTGTCCAACAGCAGCAGGCTGAGTGACAAGAATAGCAAGCTAAGTAACCTCTCGCCCTATGCACGCACAGCCCCCATCGCAGAGAAGGCTGTGAGCTATGGAGGAGAAGTGGGACTCCGCCTGAAGGGATTCGTCAGCAATTAGAAGATGCCCGACCTCATCCCATTCTTCCGCTATGAATACTACAACCCACAGGAGCATGTGGTGGTGGACAAGTACTGCAACACACCCGCCGACGCACGCTTGAAGACCAACATGTGGGTAGCTGGCATTAACTACCGCCCACTACCCTATCTGGTGGTAAAGGCCGACTACACCAAGCGCAAGATAGGTGGAGGCAGCTACAACAACGAGAATGAGTTTGCCTTGGGACTGGCCTTCACAGGATGGTTCTTCAGCGACCGCACCGTGAAGGATATCCGCGCGCGTCGACAGCTGAAGGACCAGCAGCACACCATTAGCGAGATGAACAGTCGCCTAGAGCAAATGCAGCGAGAGATAGAGAGTCTGCGCAAGGGTAAATAAGGAATATAGGGTAAATAAGGAATATATAGAAAACCAATAAAAAATATCAAGAAGAATGAAGAAGAACCTGTTTCTGTTGGGTCTGCTGGCTATGGGCCTAACCACCTTCACAGCATGTGAGGAAGAAAACAAAGAGAAGACTATCCCCGAGGGCATCGCTGATGTGCACTTCGAGGAGGACAAGACAGCCGTGACTGACGCTAATCTGGTCAACTGGGTGCAGTACAGCGTGCAGGTGGCAAACCTTCTAACCAAAGATGCCTCCACACTGAAGAGCGCTTGGACCGACAGCTACAACGGTGGCGAAGCATATGCTGAGCAGTTCAAGAACCCCGGCAATGGCAAGACTTATGCCAGCTACAGCAACTGCGTACAGCAGATTATCGAGGGATGCGCTGACATCGCTAACGAGGTGGGCACAGCCAAGATAGGTGACCCACGCGACCTGTGGGAAAAGGGAGAGTACAAGGAGGCTGTGTATGCCGTGGAGTCATGGTACAGCCACCACTCTATTGATGACTACACCAACAACATCCTCTCCATCCGCAACGCTGTGTATGGCACACGCAACGGGCAGGAGGCTAATAACTCTATTGCCTCATACCTGAAGGCCAACAACATGAGCCTCTACAACAGCCTCACCACTAAGATCAACACTGCCGTCAATGCCATTCAGGGCATCAAGGCTCCCCTACGTAGCTTCCTGGGCAGCAATACGGTGTTGGTGGCACAGGATGCCTGCTCAGCACTGGAGAAGGTGCTCACCAATGACCTCAAGCCTGTGATGACGGCCGCCAGCGAGGAGGACCTGAAGCCCATCATTATTGACTATACCGACAATGTGGTATTGCCCACATACGCCAGTCTGCTCTCGGCCAATACAGAGCTCAACACAGCCGTTCGCACTTTGGCCAACACAGCTAACGCCTACAAGGCTGGTACCAAGACTGCCGATGACCTAAACCAGGCATTCAAAGAGGCTGCCCTCAAGTGGATAGATGCCCGTGAGCCCTGGGAAACTAGCGAGGCATTCCTCTTTGGTCCTGTTGCCGACAAGGGTCTCGACCCCAACATGGACTCATGGCCACTGGACGTGGAGGCTCTGAAGAACACACTAGCAAGCGGCAACTTCGATAACCTGGAATGGGAAGGCGAGTTTGACGAAGACGATGAGACCATTGCAGCCGTGCAGAACGTGCGTGGATTCCACACATTGGAGTTCCTGCTCTTCTACGATGGCAAGTATCGCACACTCAGCAAGTAATACTTATCCTCTCTATCATAAAAGGAAAAAACACACACATAACAGAGTGTAGAGAAGTGGATTCGGAGGCCCAAGGGCAACCGAATCCTTTCCTGCGCTATATAGACAAATAACTCAAGAGATATGAACAAGTTTCTATGGTCAGCACTCTCCTTCATTCTCCTCTGCGGGTTAGCCAGCTGCGAGGATGACGATGCGCTGGATGTCACAGACCTGGAAATCCCCGAGGGATATGCGCTCAGCGCTGGCACATCCACCAACTTCATCAATTCTTCTTTCGCATATGACACGGATGCCGACTGGGTGTCCAGCATACCTGCCAACCAGAAGCGATTTACCAAGGGGGACAGACTCTATGACGATGCACGTTCGCAGAGCAACGGCCTGGGCCCTGTGTATGCAGGCTACAGCTGCGGTTCATGCCACCGCAATGCAGGCCGAACCAAACCCGCCCTGTGGACACAGATTAGCACCGATCCCGATGGCACGCCTGTCTTTGGCAGTGGCGAGTATGGATTCAGTAGCATGCTGGTGTACATCTCACGCAAGAACGGAGCCTTCTTTCAGAACTACGGACGCGTGCTCCACGACCAAAGCATCTATGGCGTAAAGGCCGAGGGCAAACTCGAATGCCGCTGGCACTACCAGAAGTTTCAATTCCCTGATGGCGATGAATACGAACTAGCTTATCCTGAATACACCATCAAGGACTGGTACGCGCCCTATGGCAACACCAGCGATTCCATCAAAGCAGAGGATCTCTTCTGCACAGTACGCATCCCTCTACGCCATGTAGGCATGGGACAGATGATGGCATTGGATCGCAACGAGATTGAAGAACTTGCCAAGAAGAGCAATTACCCAGAGTACGGAATCAGCGGACGTTGTAACTACATCACTGAGCGTGGCATAAAACAACTGGGACTGAGTGGTAATAAGGCACAGCACGCAGACCTCACCGTAGAGTTGGGGTTCTCCAGCGATATGGGTTGTACTAATAGCCGCTACCCTGAGGAGATATGCCAAGGACAATCTCAGATGAAGGATGGATCAATGATGGGGCTCTATTACAGCCAGCTAGACGTAAGCACCCGAGACATGGAGGACGTAGACTATTACCTACACGGACTAGGTGTTCCTGCACGACGAAACGTCAACGACCCACAAGTGAAGCGTGGTGAGAAAATGTTCTATGAGGCTAAGTGTCATCTGTGTCACGTTACCACTCTGCATACTCGTCCACGTGGAGCCACATTGCTCAATGGCACAGAGTTGCCTTGGCTGGGAGGTCAGACAATACATCCTTACAGCGACTTCCTACTCCATGATATGGGTAGCGAGATAATGGGAGTAGGACTTAATGACCATTACGTAAGTGGTTTGGCACAAGGCAATGAATGGCGCACCACACCTCTATGGGGCATCGGACTTCAAGAAAAGGTCAACGCACACACTTACTTCCTACACGATGGACGTGCACGCAACTTCACCGAGGCTATTATGTGGCACGGAGGCGAGGGAGAGGCTTCTAAGAATCTCTTCGCTCGCATGAGTCGCGAAGACCGATCAGCTCTTATCAAATTCCTCGAATCACTATAATCAGACAACAACATACACATTATGAAAAAGATATTAACAATGGCCATCATGGCAATGGCCACATTGCCCACATTGGCTGACTTACAAAACGACATACAGCCCAAGCAAGAAGAAAAGAACAATGCCGTATACGAAAAGTACAACATCGAGAGTGCCAAGCTCAAACATGAGACTCCAGGCATTGATATGGATAACGGTGTGCTGGGCATTGCCGACGACCGCGGCTTCACCCTGCAAAGCAAGGACGGGCGCTTCATTTTCAAGCCCTATTTGTTTATGCAGACACGGCTCAATCTCAACTATTATGATGACGAAGGACTTGACAAGGCATATAATCAAGACAATGTAGCAAACTCTGGCTTTGGCATTCCATACGCCATACTAGGTTTCACAGGCAAGACATTCGGCCGTTTGGACTACAATCTGAGTATAAACGCAGCCGCCACAGGAGCAAACGTACTGCAACAAGCCTGGGTAGATTACTGCGTAAGTCCTGCAGCACGTTTTCGCGCTGGTAAGTTCAAGACTCCCTTCACCCATGCTTATCTCACTACGTTGGGCGAGACGCTGTTCCCTTTGATGCCTACCTCGCTTACAGCCACAAGCATTATGCCTTATACACTCAATGCTGTCACACCTACTATTGGCACAGGTTTTGACCTGGGATTTGAGTTCCACGGCAATGCACAGCTCAACAAGCAGAAACCTCAAGGCTGGCATATGGGTTACGAAGTTGGCTTGTGGAATGGAACAGGCTCTGGTGTGAATACCGCCACAAAGACGTTTTCTGATGACTGGCACATTCCCTCATTGCTCTACGCAGGACGAATCACCTTTATGCCATGGGGCAATATGCCTGCCACACAAGGCAACAGCCATATGCTCAAGGGCCGTCACATGCTCTTCGGCATTAGCGGTGGCCTGAATGTGGAAAGCGAGAGCGAGAGCACCAATGACGCGCGTATGGGTGTAGAATGGAGTATGCTCTACAACCGTTGGTATGCTGCAGTGGAGGGTTATTGGATGCACGTGGGCTTCACCAAGAGGCAGAAGATTGACCGTACCTTCAACTACTGGGGTGCGTATGGTCAGGTGGGTTACTTCTTCACCCACGCATTGCAGGGAGGCGTACGCTATGACTTCCTCGACCGCAACGGTTCTACCAAGGACGGCTTCCTCAACATGCCAGCCGTAGTGCTTAACTACTATATCAATAAATGTAACCTCAAGCTCTCTGGCATGTATCAATTCACGGGACGCTACGGACACAAGACACAGCTCGACCGCGACAACGATGACCTGGGCATCAGCACCCACACGGCCAGCCTGCAACTCCAGTACTCATTCTGAGGAGGCACGGCGTCATGACGGCAACGCAAACGAGCAGGTGACCACCCAGACATACGCCACTCTGCCACATGACGCAAAAGCACATAACCATATAACTGTAACGACGAACACATGAACACAAGATACTTGATTCCGCTACTCCTGCTGGGAGTGGCGGCCCTGCTGAGCAGTTGCGACAGCGGGGACATCACGGAGACGCACTACACCGTGGACAGCAAGGGATACAATGTGAAGTTGACTGCCACCCTACACGGGCTCTCCTCACTGCCCGCTGGCTACACGCTCACACTGGCAGGGTTCCAGGAGGACGACAACTTTGCCGTGATGCAGCGCGCCATCCCATCGAACGCGGAAGATACACCCATCACCCTCATACTGTCTAACATAGGTAGCAACGTGAGCACAGTGGAAGTAGCCGTGACCAACAGTCTGCGTGAACGCATTCTGTCACTCGCCACGGTGAAACTGGATGACTACGAGGGGCAGACCGACACCATACGTCTGGACATGGGCACGCTGGACGCAAGCATGACAGGATGCCTGCAACGGGGTATGCTGGACAAGGCATGCGTGCAATGCCATGGAGCCAACGGACGCAAGGCAGCTGGACTGGACCTCACCGAGGGCAACACCTATGCTGACCTGGTGAACGTAGCGAGCACCACCAAGCCTGGTGAAATGCGTGTGACAGGAGGAAGCCCAGAGAACAGCCTGCTATGGCACATTCTGAACGACGGTGGCGAGAACATCCTGCACTACAATCACACCGAGGTTATCAGCAGTCAGTTCAAGGACAATCTGCGTGAGGTGCGTGCCTACCTGCGCAAGTGGATAGAGGCACAGCCCGCACCCACAAACAATTAAAGGGGGTGACAGGACATAAGAACAAGGATTATTCGTAACTTTGCAAGCAGAAAGAATTTTATATAATGGCAATTAAATATAACAAGATAAACCTCACCGACTTGGGCATAAATGCCGAGGTGACACGCTTTGACGCACGCGGTGAGGTAACGGAATGGCACGTGATTCTGCATGTAGAACCACGCTGCGACCTATTCCCCAAACAGATGGAACGTCTCTACGAGGCAGAAGACAGCCTACTGCATATGCCTGGCTTCGAGGGTGCGCAATATGTCATGAAGCGCTATTTCCTCTCCGACAGCACCAACCAGCAACCACTCATGCGCAAACAGCCCGACATATCCATCAGTATTATACAGCAACAGCCGCTTGACGGAAGCAAAATTGCTGTGTGGCTATACATGCAGAGCCATACACAGATTGCAAATGAGAATGGTATGGTGGTGGCTTCCCACAACGGTTACCGTCACTTGTGGAAAATGGGAATGCACCAACACAAAGGCGACAGCGCATGGCAAACAGAGAGCGTGCTAATTGAATACGAGGAAGCTTTACAGAACTTTGGGGCTACACTGGCTGACAACTGCATACGCACCTGGTTTTTTGTGCGCGATGTGGACACGCAATACGCAGGCATGGTAAGAGCGCGCAAGGATAACTTCACCGAGCAGGGACTCACCGAGCGTACACACTACATAGCCAGCACTGGCATAGGCGGACTGCCTGCCGACACACGAGCACTCATCCAGCTGGGCACATATGCCCTTGTGGGATTTCAGCCAGAGCAACAACGTTACCTATACGCACCCACTCACTTAAACCCCACTTATGAATATGGGGTCACCTTTGAGCGTGGCACTTGTATGGAATATGGCGACCGCGCACACGTATTCATTTCGGGTACAGCCAGTATCGACAACAAAGGCAACGTGTTGCATGTGGGAAATATTGTGCGACAGACCCAACGCATGTGGGAGAATGTAGAAGCTCTGCTTAGCGAAGCAAATACATCATTCGATGATGTCATGCAGATAGTGGTCTACCTAAGAGACACTGCAGACTACAGCACCGTGAGCAGAATGTTTAGCGAACGGTTCCCGAATATCCCCACAGTAATCACTCTGGCACCTGTATGTCGCCCCACATGGCTCATAGAAATGGAGTGTATTGCCGTAAGACAAAGAGAAAACGTTGAGTACAAAGATTTTTAAATTTTTACCCTTCCTCACTCTGGGACTGGCAGCCATCGCCATTGCCGTTGCCACACTAATAGAGGCATCGCAGGGCACAGCAATGGCTCACCAAGTGGTATATGCTACCGCTTGGTTTCGTCTGCTATGGTTTGTCTCAGCCGTGTCTGGGTTTTACCTTATTGTAAAGAAACACCTATGGAAACGTTCCATGGGTGTTTTCTGTTTGCACATAAGTCTGATGGTCATCTTGCTTGGGGCAGTGGTAACGTCCATCAGCAGCCAGCGTGGAATGCTACATCTGCGTCAAGGAGAACCTGTGAACCAGTATATAGAGGGAAACATGCTTCACCCCTTACCCTTCACTCTCCGGCTTGACACGTTTATGGTACAATGCTACCCTGGCACACAGGCTCCTCAAGACTATGTAAGCATAATCACTCTACGCCCCAACGACCAACAGGTACGCATCTCCATGAACCGTATTGGCAGGTTACAAGGTTACCGTCTATACCAAAGCTCATATGACGAGGATATGCGCGGAAGCATACTCTCTGTCACTTACGACCCCTGGGGCACAGCAATCACCTACTGCGGCTATGCGATGCTCGCATTGTGCATCATCATCATTTCCCTACCCAGGAAAACAAACATACGCAAGCGTACCGCACTACTACTGCTACTGCCCATACTAAGCATCACCACACAGGCAGCAGAATCGCTGCCCTGCATCAGCCGCGACAAAGCAGACAGAATGGAGCGTGAGCAGGTGGTATGGAATGGGCGTATAGCCCCCATGGGCACAATGTGCCAGGAATTTCTGCTCAAAGTTTACGGAAAGCGAACGTATCATGGTCTTACCGCCACACAGGTAGTATGCAGTATGACATTACGTCCCCAAGAGTGGTCTGACCTGCCTATCATCAAAGTAGGGCGCGGAGAATATCGCACATTCAATAGTTTTGTAGACTATAGTTCCATGCCTCCACAGTTGAAGGATGTGGACAGAGCTGACGAAAAGGTACGTGAGAAAGTGGGACTCATGCTGATGCTCATGCAGGGCACTCTCTTCACAGACGTTCCCAAGGAAGGACACCAGCTCAGCAACAACCAGGTAAACGCAGAACTTTTCTATAATCGGCTTGACTGGACCATGCTCTGCATGGGGTTGGCTTTCCTTCTTACGATACTACTGTACCTATCTAGTCTCCCCCGGCTGCAATGGTGCTCCATACCAGCCAGTCTTCTGCATGGGTCGCTGGCTCTGTTGCTCACACTTCTGTTGGCAGTTCGATGGTATATTGCAGGTCACATTCCACTAAGCAATGGTTATGAGACGATGCTTTTCGTGTCCTTATGCCTTATCTGCGGAACGCTTCCTGTCAGACGCATCAAGTTGTGCGTCTTTGGCGCACTCGCATCGTCTTTCATGCTTTTGGTAGCACATCTGGGTGAGATAAATCCACAGATAACATCCCTCATGCCCGTGTTGCACAGCCCTTGGCTCAGCGCGCACGTGAGTGTCATCATGGTTAGTTACGCATTGCTACTCCTGTCTATGGTGGAGCGAAGTCTTTTGCGTCCTGCCGTACTGTGTTTGGCAACAGGCATCTTTCTGGGTGCCGTATGGGCTAATGTGTCATGGGGAACATACTGGAGTTGGGATCCAAAGGAAAGTTGGGCACTTGTCTGCCTCATCGTGTACAGCATCCCACTGCATCAAGAGTCACTTCCATGGTTCCGTAAGGACAGCCACTACCGACTTTACTCAATACTCTGTCTGGCCTGCCTAATGATGACCTATTTCGGTGTCAACTACCTGCTGGGAGGCATGCACAGCTATGCAGGATAGTCTCAAGCTAAGCCAAAAGTACATGAAAGCTTTTATGACTAAGTTATAGAGCACCCCTTGAGCTCTTTCTACCTATGATGATTTCCGCTGTAGGTTTCTACCGTAAGAAAATGTGCGGAAAATGACAACATTTGCCTAATTACGCTTGTCAGAGAAGGGATAAAAGTGTAAATTTGCGGTAAGCATACGAGAAACAAGTTTCGCGCGAACCCATGTTGAGATATATGCTGTATGTTTAACGGGTAATAGCATTCACGGCTATGACACTTAAACTCTCGAAGACGAAAACCGCCTTCTAAAAAACTTAATTCAACCAACTAATTAAAACAATAGTTATCGTATGAAAAAAACACTACTTTCATTTCTGGCAACTCTGTCCATCGCATCGGGCGCTTGGGCAGAAGACATCTATTATTGCCGAGGAGGTCTGGTGGGCACCGAAGACTGGGCACAAAGCGACAAGTATCCACTCGTTAAGGGTGAGGATGGCATCTACACGGGTGAGGTGGAGATGGTGGGACGCACGGATTTGTTTGACAGTTCTCCTTTGGGATGGGGCAACCGTGTAGACCTCTTCTTCGACAAGAACAACTCCGGCTCCTTGCTATGCAGCGCAAGCAAGGCAGAAGCTTTCATCACACCAGCCCGAACAGAATGGCGCAAAATGCAGGGCGGCAACGGATGCGTGTTCCAATGCGTGGGCGGGAAATACAAGGTGTACCTTGATGCGGACAACAACCAGGTACGCTTTGAGGCCATTGATCCCGCATACCTAGACGAAGTGGTTGTCTATGGACAGGTAAAAGACTGCCGGTGGCAACTGCGTGGAGAAGATGCAGACACCGGTGTGAAAGCACGTCTCAAGCACCAAGGAAACGGCATATATACAGGACAGATCACGTTTGACGAGAGTACCGATGGAATGAGCGACTTCTGCATCAGAGCCAGCTACTCTGGCACACCCAGCGAAGGACGCTACAGCAGTAGCGTGGCCAATCTACAACTGCTGCCTGGTGTAGAATACGCCTGCGACCGCTATTACGGTGACCGCAACTGGCGCGTACCCACAGGTACCTACAACATCACTTTCGACATCAGCCAGCAAACCATACGCGTGAACACGACTGACGATCCAGACCGCATAGTGACACAGGCTTACGCTGAACTAGAAGCAGCCATCGAGGAGGCAGAAGAGCGATTCCCTGGCATCGACCTCAATAGTGTAAAGAGCATTCTCAACAACAGCGAGAGCACAGACGAGCAACTCACCGAAGCTAAAAACACGTTGCCTCAGCTGCAGCTCGCCCATCTGCTGAAGCTTATGAATGGAGCCAGCGAGAGCAATCCCGTGAATGCCTCTTACCTGATAAAGGGTGCCGCATGCGCCAACTCTGAAGGATGGGGCGGCACGACCATGAGCTACTCCAATGGCATCATAGCCACCAGCGGCAAAGACTACAACATGCACCAAGAGCTTACCTCTCTGCCAAACGGAGTGTATAGTCTGTCACTCAAAGGCACATCACGCTATGGTGAAGGCAATATATATTACAGCAAACCAGGAAAGCTGAACGCCTCACAACGCAATCTGATGCTTTATGCGACAACAGGAGGAGTGCGTATGAACAAGCCCTTTGGTGATATTCATGACACTCAGTACACTTCTCTGGCCAGCGATGGAGCAACCTCGGAAGCCGATTACACAGGACAGGGATGGTATAGCCCCACCGATGTAGCCTCAGCCAAGCTATGGATGCAGCAAGGACGGTATGCAGACAACCACGTAATGGCATACGTCACCGATGGTGTAATGACAATAGGACTGACACGCGAAAAGCATATGGATGGCGACATGCTCTATGCCGATGACTGGGGGCTCACCTACTACGGAGACAGCAAAGAGGCACTGGCAATGATAGCTAACGACGTGGAGGAATCTAACGAAGACTATCAAGAAGCAATGGCACAAGCCACTGTAAGGGATGCACTCGAGGTTGCTATCGAACAGGCAAAAAACGCAGACAACCCAGCAGAGGCTTACAAGGCTCTGGCAGAAGCCACTACCGCATTGCGTAAAAGCCAAGTGGCATACATCTCATACCAGAAGAAGATAGAAGCCATCAAGGCACAACTGGCAGAACAGACCGGGCTGGCAGGACCTGCCGTGGTACTGCTCAACAAATACATAGAGGAGAACATTGCTCCCAACGATGCCTACCCCAACGGAACAGCCAGCTACATCATGCAGAATGGAACACTTGACGAAGAGCAACTCACAGCAGAAGAAGCATTTGCAGAACTATTGCTGAGCAACGCTCTCAAGGGCAACATCGTGGCAGGAACAGACATCACATCACTATTCACCAATACAGACTGGACACAGAAGGACTGGGCAGGATGGACCGTAGAAAAGAGCGAAGATGCCAACGCCACCAGTAGTTCCAACGATGGACAGGAGAACATGAGGGTAGCAACCTGGTACAACTGGGTATCTGGCAGCATAACCCAGACGCTTGAGGGAATGCCCGAAGGTATCTATGCACTTTCGTACAACGGATTCGTACGCACCGGACAACCTCATCAGGTACAGACAGACGATGACATGAACACCTTTGCCATCGTGGGTGACATGCGCACCCCAATGCTGGGCGTGTACGACGATGCACTACCACTTGAAGATGCAGAAGAGGGCAAAAACTGTTCTGCAGACGACTACAAAGGCGACAGCTCACGCTTCCCCTGGAGCGCAAATGGTGCTAGCATTGCCTTCAATGCCGGACGATACAAACAGACTGCATACGGAACAGCCACAGACGGCAAGCTAACTATCGGATGGATCAACGATGGGTATCCCAACTTCTGGGAAGACTGGTTTGCAGTAAGCAAAATCAAAGTAACCTATCTGGGCACCAACGAAGAGGCTGCCGATGCTATGGTAGCTGCCGCACAAGCACGAGGCGAAGACCTAATGGCACGATACAACTTCCCAGAAGACACCCGCAACAACCTGGGCGAGAGCATGGAGAGTGCGGCAGCAGACTTCGCAGCAAAATGCAAGAAAGCGGAAGACATCAACAAGTACTGCAACGAGGCACGTGTGAGTGTTCCCAACTACGCTGCCCTGGAGAAAATGATGGGTACCTTGGACGACAAAGCCGAGTATGCCTACCAGCACAACGGTATCAGCGAAGAGAAGAGAAACGATTTGCGCAACGAAGTCGGCACCGTACAAGGCAACATCTTGGCCGGTACATATTCCAACGAGGAAGCCAAGCAACTGTTGGAGGTATACACGCGCAAAGCCAATGATCTCATTCCGATGCAGGTACGTGGCGGACTGGAAGGCGTCGGTAGCTGGCAGGTAAACGATGTATACCTGCTCTTCAAGAACGATGATGGCATCTATGAGGGCGACATCACCATGCATAATGCCACCGACCTAAGTGCAGAGAACACTTGGTGGGGCAACCGTGGCGACCTATTCTTCGTAGACAACAGTAACTGGTTCTATGGTTCCATTGGTTCACCTCAAGGCTACATCGTACCCTCAGACACCATCACACACCGTCTGCAGAAGAGATACAACGGCGTGCAAAGCCCATTCCAACTGGCAGGAGGAAAGTATCACGTACTTCTCGACATGGACAACCAGAACGTAAGATTCCAATGCACGGAAGAGTACTGGATGGACAGTCTGTACTGTGTGGGTACTCTGAAGGATTTCAACTACACAGAGAGCTTCGATTCATGGAAGACCAAGACCGGCCTCTACCCCCTGCGCCACACCGAACATGGAGTCTACAAGGGTAAAATTGTTGTGGAGGCTCAAGGAGAGGCAGATGGGCAGGAGATGGGCCTATTGGCAATTATGAGTAGCTATAATTCTGGCAAGAGCGAAGGCAGATATGCTTCCGCCATTCGGACAGAGTTGAAACACGGCATTACCTGCCGTGCACCTCGCGCTGCAACAACAACCAACACAGAACAGAACTTCTTTACTGTAACGCCCGGAGAATGGATTGTCACCTTCGACATGAACCACGGCACCATACGCCTAAACCGTACCGATGACCCTGACTACACAGAGGAAGGTATACAAGAAGAGAACATTACATGGTATGCCGTAGGTGGTCTAGACGGCACAGGCAACTGGGAACAGACAACAAAATATCCTCTCGTAAAGAACAAGGAAGGTAAATATGAGGGCATCGTAAAATTCACAGACGAGACATTGGAGATGAGCAACAAACGCTGGGGTAACCGTAGCGACCTCTTCTTCAAGAGTTCAATGGGTATGTTCTTGGAGCCTGGCGCTGACCTCGATGGCGATCAGAAGTTCATCACTCCTGCGAAAAAACAGCCCATTGCTGTCAACACCAAAAACAGCAACGTGACAAAGACGTTCCAGTCTGTAGCAGGAACCTATAAAGTATTGTTCGATGAGAATAACCTCACCATGCAATTTGAATGCATAGAAGAAAAATGGCTACCTGCTGTATACGTACGTGGAACCCTGAAGAACTTCCGTTGGCAACACGCTATACAAGAAGATAGTCTCAATGTATTACGTCATGTAGGACATGGTGTATACCAAGGTGTAATAGACCTGGAGGAAGACAACAGCGTTACAAGCGGTAAGTTTGCCATCAAAGCCGACTTTGATGATACCAGCGCAGAAGCTGTTTATAGCCCAGACAAAGATGCCACCCCCATTGAAATTGATGGAGAGGCAGTACCCGTATACCGCAGAAATGATACCAGCAAATGCCTGCTGGCTCCCATCGGCAAACTCTTTGTGATCTTTGATATGAACTATGGGTGGGTCAAGCTGACAGATCCTGATAACCCCAATGCTATCGAGAAGATTGGACTAAGCACATTGCCTAAGAATGCCCAGGTGGGTATCTACACACTTGACGGACGTAAGGTCTATAGTGGTATGAGCCAATGGAATACAGCCACACCAGGCATCTACATCATGGTAAAAGACGGACAAGCCAAGAAGGTTTTGGTAAAGTAAATCTGCCAAACGACAGAAACAAATAGCAATGAGGCGTATCCCCAAACAGGATACGCCTCATTTTCTTTCAGTTTCTGCTTTATTCTTTCATACTTTTAACCAGCCACACAAGGGTTTAAGCTTTTTTCTTTGTAACTTTGCATACACATTACACTAACCTCAAAGCAAAAGAATTCTCACTATGAAACGAAAGAAACATTTAACAAGATGGTTCGCTATGCTTTTCATGACATGTTGTATGTCAAGTGCAGAAAGTGTATGCGCACAAAAATTTCCACAGAGTGAGAATGGAGCGACCGTATACTATAAATTGTTAAGTGCATGCACCGACTACGCTGATAAACAACTCTGCTTACAGGATGAAAGCCGCACGAACAAGACTTATGCATTCACCCTAAAGGAATTAGATAAAAACTCAAAATATCAAGAATGGGTGCTCATCACTGCCGATAAGAACAAGGAGACCTACCATCTGCGCAACAGAGCATCATACAGATATATCAGCACAGAGAGTAGCTGGGTAGGAGAGTTCAAGGTAATGGGATTCGCCACCAAACAAATAACATCCAACGCACTTACCATTACAGATTTGGGTGACAATCAGGTGGCTATATCGTACGAAGACGAATACGGAAGAAGATACTTATCTGCCACCAATACCGATGAGGAACAGCCCGACATGTCCGAGGACTTGAAGAACAGCCAATGGGCATGGCTCATCTATCGTGCCGATGATTTGGCAAACGGCATACACGAAGCATGCAGCCCCGAGGTGCAGATAAGCGTAGAAAACCAGCACATTCTTGTAAGTGGGACAACGGAATGGGATCTCATGGACATCACAGGAATGACACTCCCCCAAAATCAAACGGTACAATATGGTCACATATACCTTGTGAGAACAAAAGAAGCAACATACAAGATTCTAATAAAATAATAACCAATATCCAACTTTTACCTAATTAAATATGAACATAAGGCATATCTTTCGCATCGGTTTGGTGTGTTGTGCATCCTTAACAGCACTATTCTCTTGCAAGGAAGACATCGACACATCCAATCGCTACGTCTTCAAGGAACGTACCATTGCAGGCTATTTGTCAGAACACGAACAGTTCTCTGACTATGTAAGGCTACTCAAAGAGCAGAAGGTAAGCAAACTCTCAGAAACAAGCGTATACCAGCTTATGACGGCCTATGGTTCTTACACCTGCTTTGCACCTACCAACAAGGCTCTGCAACTCTATCTAGATTCGCTTGTCATAAAGGAAATCATCCCCGTGGCATCATGGGATTCATTTCCTAACAAACAAATACTCGATTCCATCAGACGAGTAGTGGTGATGAACAGCATACTCGATGGAACCAGCATCGACAAAGTATTCCCCGTGGCAGACTTTCCTCTGGACAACGAAGAGTTCAGTGTTAACACGATGGAAGACCGCAAAATCAGTGTCACATATGCTTCAAACGACCCTGACTCATGCCTCATTGATGGCGTATGCCTGGTTTCTCCGAAGAACCGAGACATCGAAGCCATCAACGGTTACATACATGAGCTTGGCTACGTGATTGCCCCAAGCAATGAAACCTTAGGTAGCACGCTCCACCACTACGCCAGCGACCCAAACTCAGGCTACAGCGTTTGGGGAAAGCTAATAGAAGCGTGCCGGCTGGTAGATACACTCTCCGCGGTAAAGGATGAAGAATATGAGATGCTCGTGCAAACAAACGTCATCACAGAATGTAAGAACCCTCCACAGAGCTGGGCTGGATATCCTTGCCCTGAACACAGAAAATTCGGATTCACACTCTTTGCCGAGACAGATGACTTCTGGGCCAAAACCTTAGGAAAAGATATCAAGGATATCACTGCAGAAGATGTGAAAGAATGGGTCATTAGCCAAGATTTCTATCCCGAGGCAAAAGACAATGGCGACTATACGGATGAGAATAACGTACTCAACCAGTTTGTCACCTACCACCTGATTCCGCAGCGTATTCCTGTAGACAAGCTCACTATTCATTATAACGAGAAAGGCTATAATTACAAGAACAGCACACACTATAGCATACCTGTATGGACACATTTCATCACCATGGGCAAACGTCGTCTGGTAAAGAGCTGGCAAAGTGCAGAAAGTGACGGCATATACTTAAACCGTTTCCCCGAATTAGACAACGGAAGACACGGCACTTACCATGAGATATCATGTGCCCCCGAAAATGAAGGTATTTATCTGAATACCAGTTCTGAGGCAAACGTAGTAAAACTTATCAATGCGCTCATCTACCCCATCGACAAAGTACTGGTATACGATGACCACACACGCGATAATCTGGCCAAGCAACGTCTGCGCTATGATTCATGGGACTTCCTGCCAGAAATGATGAACAACGACATGCGCCATATGGGCTACAACGCCAGTTTCTATTTCCCCAACGACCAAGTCTACAGCTACTTCAACGACTGTACGGTCAATACCAAGGACACATACTTCTATATTCTGAACGGATGGGGTTCTGGATGGCCCAACTATCAAGGAGACGAAATGCTTGTGATGGGTATTTATGATATCACGCTAAAACTGCCTCCTGTGCCACGTACTGGTACTTGGGAAATCCGTATGGGTGTATCAACAGAAAGCTCATGGCGAGGTATCTGCCAGGTTTATTTTGGAACAAAACCAGACCAACTTTCACCTGCGGGCATACCTGTAGACATGGCATTAGGCGGACTCTACAGACGTGATGACGAAAAAGTATACGGCAGTATCGTGGGATGGGAAAAAGACACGGACGATGATGACTACAATGCCGAAGTAGACAAACGCATGAGAAACAACGGATTCATGAAAGGTCCTGAATATATCTGCGAGACTCCAGGTGGCAACGACACAGACCGTTCGATGGAAAAAACGACACGACGTATCCTACTACGTGCCACTATGGATGCCAACCAGACTTATTACATGCGATTCAAATCCTGTCAGGACCAGATTCACAAACAACTCTTCATCGACTACATGGAATGGTGCCCCAAGGAAGTTTACGACAATCCGTCTGAATCCGAAGACATTTGGTAAACTCATCTAAAGAATATTTCGCAAGAAAGACTAAATCATATTTCCTCTGGCAAACCGTTGTTTGCCAGAGGAAAACTAACTACAACTAACCTCTATACCGTATATATTATGATGACGCTCCGAAGAATTCTATCTGTTGTCATAAGCATGTTTGCCCTCAGCACATGCGAAATACAGACCTACGCACAAAACATTGTACTCACCTCTACTTCTGTTACCTATCCGCATGAAAGAGGACAATGGAGCACAGAGCAATGTGCAGCATGGCAAGCCGAATATGGACCAATACGAGGTATCAACTGCCCCTATCCAGCCTGTAATGCCGTCTCACAAGAAGAAGCCATTGCCGTCTGTGCCCGTTTGGGCTATAATTCCATTCGCTGGTGGCCAAGTAGTGGTAGCGTTGACGACTATATCCATTCTGTTGAGCAATGGGCTGCATGGGCTGACAAATATGGAATGACGGTATCACCTGTATTCAGCTTCGTATATGGATTCTATGGAGAGAAAGGAGACGAATCCTCGCTCAAGAGTATGGAGACTTGGGTACGCAAGATTACTAAACACTTCCGAGGTGATAAGCGAATCATACTATGGGACATCTGGAACGAGCCAAACATGAACGACAGCAAGACTGAAGGCATGATGGCATGGATTAGTGAAATGGTGAAATGGATGCAACAAGAGGGCTGCACCCAGCCCATCTCATCGTCAATTGTGTGGGACAATGGTGTAGGAACCAACAAAGCGACAGCCACAGGACTACGTCTTTTGCGAGAGAACACAGAGAAGTTGATGGACGTACACAACTATCACGACTACAGTTGCCAAGATGGATTCAATCAAGAGACAGAGACCATGTACACACGTCTCAAAAGATTGGGAGACAGACCATTGGTATGTACTGAATGCATGACACGTGTCAATGGTTCCACCTATGCACGTACATTGGTTGATTTTGCGAAATACAACATCAACTTCTACACCTGGGGATTGAGCGCATGTGACCCTAACTGGGAGGTAAAATGGAGTCGTAGCACATTTTACAATTGGGATCCCATGTTCCACAATGCCCTTTACGCTGACTATGAACCTTATAACGAAAGCGAACCCCAATGGGTAAAGAACTTCGATTTCCAAGGTAATTTCAATGGAGTGGAAACAGGAGCGGAATACACAGAAGTGTGGTCACCCCGACGTGCCTGGCGATGGATGCAGCACGAAGAAAGCAAGGGAATCATGTGCAACGGAATCGACGAGGCTGAGACTGCCATATCCGCCCATCGTGACGATAGACTTTACAACACTCTATCCATACGCGTGGGCTATAGCACCTGGGCAAGTGGCAGCAGTGCATTTAAAACGAAGTTCAACACTCTGCTTAACGATGCAGAAAAGGCAGGCATGACCGTGATACCTGTATTACTGTCAGGCAAGGACATGAATGCCAGTGTATCCAGCTTGACAGATTATGCCTACAACTTTATAAACGCTTACTATAAGGATCGAAGGATACAAGCATGGTGCATCTATGAGCAGACAGAAGACGGCACCCCCGATAATGCGCTCAAAGACAAGTTAGCCACCATCCTGCGTAAAGCACGCTACGCTGTGCAAAACCAGCCCTTCTTTATGGCACCAAAAGCAAGTCAAACAATGCCAGACAGCACATCCACAGACGTAGTCAACTGGATGTGGAAACTGGGTGACGCCGTTGGCATATCATCTTCCACCACACCTGGCAGCCTGCTCACTCTTCTCATGCAGCAGTACCACAAGCCTATTTTCCAACTGAATAATACAGAACTGACACAGGAGATGGCTGACAATCATGTCAACTGGATGACAGAAGCCAGTTTTAAGAAGGAAGAAGTGGAAAGTTACAAATTCTCACCTGCCATTGAGAACAACGAGAATAAATCTGGGCGTTGGCCTGGATGGGAGGCTTACAGATGGATGAATCGTCCTGCCATACGAGGCATAGCCTGCAGCAATATGAGTAATGCTCTGAAAACACTCAACTCCCTTAGGGGAAGCCATACACCATACAACAGCTTGAGTGTAATGCTGGATCTTCGCACATATACAGCACGTCAGAGTACCTTTTATGCAGAAATGGACAGTCTGCTGAAAATGGCAGAGGAAATGGACATGACGGTATTACCCCAACTGCTAAGCGACAACTATATCAACATGGCATCCAGCCGCTTGACAGCTTACGTGTCAGATGTGCTTTCACATTACGCCACTAACCCGCACATCATCGCATGGGATCTTTACAATAATGTTTGCTCTGCCAGCGGAAGCGTAAAAATAAAGGAGCTCGTGGATGCGTTGTTTGAGGCTGGCAGAAGTGTAGGCGCATGCCAACCGCTTTACATGACCCCATGCGTTTCCACCAACACCTTCCCAGCAAACTTCGATGCAATCAAGAACTTGGAACATGGTGTATATGCAGGCTGGAGCAATTTGAACTATGGTAAAGGCGATATAAAACTCTGTTATAAAATATGGTGTCTGAGCGATGTCATCTGCTATGCCTCATCCCAAAGAAGCAACTATCTTGGATGGCTCAACGCACAAGCCAACAAGTTTGGCCGCCCAATCTTTTGTGCCACATGGAAACCTGCAGCAGGTGAATCGGCAGACAGCACACTTGATATATTCAGTGACATGCACGTCTCATGGTACGTAAACGGGACTCTGGAAAACGATGCAGTAGAAAACTTCAAGTATCGACCTGTGTCTACCGCGCACTAAAAACATCATTGGAAACATGATTAGCATACATCATCACTTTCGGATTAGAACCATGCGTTTCATCTCACTTGCCCTGCAATTGCTTCTGGCATCTACTCATTTCTGTGTTGCGGCTCAAGACTATCCCCAAAAGGATAAAGATGGAGCCACCATCTTTTATAAGATTTTTAGTGCATCCCCACAATATGAAGGCATGTGTCTGCAGGACAACTCTCGTACAGACACCCAATATCCCATTGGCCTGTCTTCACACGAAGCAGACAACAAATACCAAGAATGGACGTTAATACCTGGTGATACAGAAGGTACTTACCAACTGAAGAACCGAGCCACCTATCGGTTCATAGCCACAAACGGCAATTGGGTAGATGCATTCTTCTGTGTAGGTTATGCTGTCAAAGCCAATGAGTCAAACCTCATGCTATTCACTCCCATTGGAGACGGGCAGGTGACAATGACCTACAAAGAGGCAACTACCACACGTTTTCTGTTGGTTGGTGATACAGACAAAGGTCCTGAGATTTTCGAAAAGACAGGACACAAGAACTCCTCTCGAGCCTGGTTGGTCTACCCTTCCACATCAGTACCATCAGACATACAGAGTGCACAAGGGACACAAGTGTCCATACAGGCTGTAGACAGGCACATCGTAGTAAGCGGTACCAATCATTATACCATTACCGACATACAGGGACGTGTAATAGACCCAGAAGCAGAACTCTTGCCAGGCATCTACGTGGTAGAAGCAGCAGGAACCGTAAAAAACATATTGGTCAGATAAAACTCACGCCCAACTGTCCGCAACCCCATTCTCAAATATAAGTCACAATAAGTCAGCAAGAAATCATGAGGCAAACTCTATACACCACACTCACACTTATGCTTTTGTTTCTACAGGCACAAGCACAGCGTCACATCTTTCTGGCATCTAGTCCAGCCACATATCCTATAGAAAACAATCAGTTCTACTCCGAACCAGACACCACCTTTTATATATTCCTGGCTTTTGGGCAGTCAAACATGGTGGGCGATGCCGCACCAGAAAGTTGCGACTACGAGGGTATAAGCAGCAGATTCAAGATGATGGCTGCTGTAGGACAAGATGGTTATACAGGCACGAACAAAGGCCCTGCCCGCGAGATGTATCATTGGTACACAGCAACTCCCCCCTTAAACAATGGTTATGCAGGACTGAGTCCCTGCGATTACTTCGGACGTACACTGACAGAGAAACTCCCCTCGCACATTAAGGTGGGTATTATAAATGTGGCTGTAGGCGGATGTTGCATAGAACACTTCTTCAAAGAATACGACCCTGCAGAACTGACACGTACAGGATGGCCCACATGGTTTCAGAATGCTATGCATGCGTATGGCGACATCCAATACATACGATTGCTTGACTGTGCATTACGCGCTCAGCACGATGGAGTAATCAAAGGCATTTTGATTCACCAGGGAGAAAGCAACCAAAACGATGCCCAATGGCCTATCAAAGTGAAGAAGATATATGAGGACCTGCTGCAGGACCTACACCTGAAAGCAGAAGACACTCCCTTGCTGGCTGGTGAGGTAGTACATGCAGACCAGAATGGTAAGAGCAGTAATGCCAACAAGCAAATCGACCGTCTGCCACAATACGTGCCCACAGCTCATATAATACCATCCAGCGGATGTACAGCTAACCCTCAAGACAGAAACCATTTCAACGCAGAGGGTTACCGCGAACTGGGTCGCAGATATGCGCAATGTATGTTACAATTACTTGGCTATTGAATATAAGACATAACCCAAGATAAGTCATTTTGGGCATATAACATTATTTTTTCACTTGCCAGCGTATACAAATGCTAAAGTTTCCTTATTTTTGTGAATGAATATTTCACAATGGCATGAATCCGTTTTATTCGAAATGAGTTTCGAGAAAGTTTTGCAAACATAATACACAATACTCATGCGTATGAAGATAAGACATCTGCTTTTTCTGGCTGGCCTATTGCTATTGGCAGCCTGCAAAGAAGACATCGACACCTCAGCTCGCTATGTCTTCAAGGATTACACGGTATACAGTTATCTGGAGAAATACCCCCAGTATAGCGAATATACCAAGATACTAAGCGAGGTAAAGGCAAGTTCCATGTCGAACACCACGCTCAAGCAGTTGCTTACAGCTCGTGGGCACTACACATGCTTCGCGCCCACCAACGAAGCCATCTACGACTATCTGCTTTATCTGACAGAGGATGGTCTTATCAGCAACCCCTCTTGGGACGCATTCCCTTCTGACCAGGTGCGTGACTCTATCAAAAAGGTCATTGCATACAACAGTATTATGGACAGTGCCAACGAGGACTACTATCTCACCACGGACTTTCCCACCGTGAACAATGCAGAGCTCCCCATCGCCAATATGAATGATCGGAAACTGACCATACGTTTCGGTGAGAATCCAGACAGCATATATGTCAACTTCGATTGTCCCATGGACGACAGGAACAGAGACATCGAAGTAACCAATGGTGTGATACACTGCATGCACAAGGTCATTTTCATGAAAGACCTATCCATGACACAGCTCTTCAACGATATCATCATCAAGCAAAAGGAAGGCTTCTTGGTAGCTGCCAAAGTGGTTATGGCTTGCGGACTACAAGACACCATGAGCAAGATAAGGGATGAGGTCTACGAACGCTTATATCTGACAAAAGCCATCACCGACTTTGACGCAAGCAAAATTAGCTGGACATTCCATGGAGCCACTGGACACAAGACAGCATACTTGCCCGAACATAGAAAGTATGGCTTCACACTCTTCGCCGAACGCGATGCCTTCTGGCGTCAAGCTATTGGTAAAGACCCTAAGGACATCACTCCCAGCGACGTACAGCAGTGGGTGCTTGACAACCATCAGTACTCTGAAGAGGATGAGTTTACCGCAGACAACAACTTCACATCACCCTCTAACCTGCTCTACCAATGGATAACCTATCACATCCTGCCCTGTAAGATTACGTCAGACAAACTGGTGATTCACAACAACGAGAAGGGCTACAACATCCAGAACAAGAACCTCACCATCGCACAAGATGAGTTCTATGCCACCATGGGCAAGCGCAGACTGCTAAAAATCTATGAAAGCAAGGAGAGCAACGGAGTATATCTCAACCGTTTCCCCAAGCTGGACAATGGACGCAGAGGCACCTACCATGAGCTGTATTGCGATGAAAGCAAAGTGGGATGCCTAATAGACAACAAATCTGACAGCGTACTCAACTACAGCGTGCTCAATGGTATCATCTATGGTATCGATGCACCACTGGCATACACAGACCAAGTACGCAACAACCTACAGCGTCAGCGTATACGTTTCGAGTCCATGACAATGTTCCCTGAGGCATTGACAAACGACATCCGAAAATGCCAGTCCACAGACTATCGACACCAGTATATACATATCCCTCCCACAAGCCAGTACCAATACTTCGAGAACATGGACCTGACGGATGACACTTGGTTTGTATATTTGAACTCTTATGGCTACGACTGGTGCAACCTGAATGCAGACGAGCTTAAGGCTGAAGGACGCTACGAAGTAACCGTAAAACTGCCTCCTGTACCACGTTCTGGAGTATACGAATTACGCTACAAGGTACTTGCTAATGGCGATCGTGGCACAGCACAGTTCTATTTGGGTACAGACAAGGGCAAATTGGCGCCCACGCGAATCCCTGTAGACTTAACCCTGCGCGAGACAGACAAGACTGGATGGTTCACAGACACCGATGACGACGACTACAATGCGGAAAAGGACAAACAGATGCGCAACAACGGCTTCATGAAGGGAGCCGAAGGCATCCAAAACTCATCCGCCACTGAACGAGCCACCTCTTATAATATCCGACACATTATTGCACGTCAATACATAGAGGCAGACAAGACCTATTACCTACGCATCAAGTCCGTGCTTGATTCAGACCGTAAGGAGTTCTATATGGATTATTTGGAATGGTGCTCAAAAGAAGTGTACGACAACCCTGAGGAGCCAGAAGATATCTGGTAAGGCAAAACATACACATAACCTTATTTACCTGCTACGTAAGCAAACATACTACATAACACGAAAGTGCAGATTCCCATATCGGATAGCCGAGAAAGGAATCTGCACTTTCTTTTGCCACCTAAGCAACATTGGGAGAACAGTCCATCTAAAAAAAATATGGGGGAAATATGACACGTCTGATAAACTATTGGGGGATTGCGCATAGGGCTTTGCCTCAGCAGAAAGTGGATAACTGGTTTAACCCAAATCAATCGTTAGATTCCAATTCATATAAATCTTTATTGCGAGTGGTTTGCTTTCGGTCTTTCAAAGGCATCACGGCTATATCAAGACTCATATAGTAGTAATCTGTCAGGAAAGAAAGGCCGATAGGGATTGAATTGAAGAGAACTATTCATTTGCCAAACAGATATCTTACTTTGGTCTTATGAATGATTTTGGATTTACAGTCAAAAGAGATAGGATACGCACTTGTTTCCAACTGTGAAATATATATTTCGCATCGTGATATATATATTTCCAACTTTGGTATATATATTTCGTGGCACGAAACATTTAGGTTACGTATAATCTACAAACAAGTAAACTGGCTTATATGCATAGGTAATGCCTGTGCTCTGTGTTCACATCATCAATCCTTCGGGGCGCGTTCGGGATGTAAGAGCTGTGTAAAGAGGAGAAAAGGAATGGGAGAAGAAACTTATCTGACGCAGTAACGAAACGGAAGACTGGGATTAGACAATGCTATGAAGTTGGTTCATTCGGTGAAAGGAACGACAGATTGAAGTTTTTTATCAGCATTTATTTTGGTCAATCCAACAAAAATTACGAAAATTGTACTCGTAAAAAGACACACATAGGAAGCACAAACGTTGCCATAGGCACATGTTCAACGCTATGTACAAATGTAGAACAAAGAGGGTAAGCTATCTATTTTACCAAGCATCACCCTTGATGAAGAAAAAGTAACTCGTCTGATGGAAATTCATATATACCACTATGCACTCTGCGTTTCACTCACGCTGATGATATTCTTCAGTTACCGTTTTATCTTTGGCAGACTGCCCGAGAAGTCTATCTATCGGCCCTATCGCATATCACGAGGTCTGATGGGAGCTGCCCTCCTCAATCTTTCCACCAACTATTCTATACATTTCTTTTTCACTCCGCGTCTGGAGGACCCAGTGAATGCCATACTTCTGAATCTTTGTACCTATTGGTTAGCAGTATGGCTGTTTGGTAGTGCACTGATGATGCTCCTCAACAAAAATTATGTGACAAGAAAGAGATTTTTGAGCCATATAGCTGGATGGCTTTTGTATTGCCTTACCACCCACATCCTATGGAGATACGGATCTGACAATCTACCTCATATGACTCTACCTATCATACTGGCAGTAGTGTTTTTGATTTATGCGGTCAGAGTGGCACGCAGGGTGTTCATAACCTTTCGCAAGGCCACACTTATGCTTGACAATTACTATTCAGAAGATGCCGCCGTCTATATCCGATGGATGAGTGTGTTCACCTATTGGGCCATTATCTTCGGAGTAGGACAGGGGATATTCACCTTCGTGCCAGATCGCTTTGTCTACATTTGGATTATTTCAGCCATTCCATTTTACATATATTTGTATGTATCCTACACGAACTATCTGCTTTTCTACGAACAAGTGGCTGGTGCCATCAATGCAGAAGAGGAGATAGTGCCACAGCTGGATACAGAAGAGCAAAGGCAAGAAGAGACGGAGACTAGCAATCCAGCCAACCCATTATCAAGAAAAATGTCGAAGATTCAAGAACAGATTCTGGAAAAGAAAATTGAGGAATGGATTACAAACAAGGAGTTTACAAAGGGAGGAATCACCATTGAGGACATGGCACGCAACACTGGCACTAATAGAACTTACATCTCATACTTCGTCAACACGCGATACAGCACTTCCTTTCGTGACTGGGTCAACAGGCTACGTCTGGAATACGCCAAACAGCTGATGAAGGAGAAACCTGAACTTTCAATCACAGAAGTAGCCACTCTGGCGGGCTATCTATCACTAAGCTATTTCATACGAACATTCAAGGAATACGAAGGAGTCACCCCCGGTCGATGGGGGAAAAACAGTTGAGCTAACAGTCACGTTAGCTATTATGCCTTCTCAGATACTTGATCTGACAGTTGCCCTATCAGCAAAGCAAATGTCTTAACAACAATTTCTTTTGTCAAGACAGCAAAAGCAACATCCAGCGTCCAATAGACACAGATCTACATTGGCTGAGAAAGCATAACTTTGCAACAAAGGTAGAGGCCGGCATCTTAGTACAGAACATTTTCCCTCGCACCAGCACTTGAATATTATTTAACGTAGAAATAGCTATAACAATTATGAGTAAGAACCACTTTTTCCTTTCAATTTTATTTTGTACGTCGTTTTTAGTATCTTGCAATGACAATAATGAAGTAACCCCCCAAAAAGAGCCTGGCATGGACTATACAGAGGTGTCAGCATCTCTCGTCAGCGACGCTACCAAACTGGACATGTTGCACTCCATAAAGAATGTATGCGACGGTCGATTCTTCTATCTCGACTACACAGCTGACTACATGTTGGATTTGGTGACGCAAAGTAACCTTACCACCACACAGGGACTCATAGGTTTTGTGTTGAAGAAATTATGTGCCACCGACACACAGCCAGCCAACGCTTCTGTCTCCTATGGTGCTGGCTGTAGCGCATTCGCTGTCAAGACTCCTGAGGGAGATTGTATCATGGGACGAAACTTCGACTATTCTCATGGCAACGAGCCCATTGCAGCTGCCATGATTCGCACATCGCCTGCAAACGGACTCAAGTCGCTGGCTTTGGTTGACGGTTACTGGATAGGCTACAGACAAGACCTATACCATTGTTTCACCGAAGACATAGAGACCTTCAACCAGAATAAGAAACAAGACCTCTCTTATATTATGGGATTCCCCTATCTGCTGATGGATGGTATGAACGAGGCTGGATTCTCCATCTGTGTGCTCCATCTTGACGGAAAAGCCACACAGCAGAGCAGCGGAGCAAACAAACTATTCACCACCGTGCTTATGCGCTATCTACTCGACCACGCACACTCTGTGGACGAAGCAGCAGAGATGCTCAAGAAGTTTGACCTGCATGTGCCAGCTGGCAATGGTAATTACCACTATTATATGGCAGATGCCACTGGCAGACATGCTGTGGTGGAATACATCTATGACGAGGAGCATCGTAGCGCAGAGTTCATCGACGATGAAATATACGATGAGCAAGGTAGGGAAATGGGTAACAAATACCCAACCATACTGCCTAACACCCTCGAGATTCTATACGACTACCCTTGCGTGAGCAACTTCTACGTATCGCCCAGCATGGAATGCTCTGAGAAGGGTCCCACCAAATCACAGCATGGAAAGACACGCTATGATATCATGGATTTCGTAATCAAACAAAATGGAAACTGCCTGACAGAAGAGCGTGCCATGAATCTGCTCGATGATGTAAGCCAAGCAGAAAACCCCACTAAGGTTACCAGCCACACCCAGTGGTCTGTGGTATACAACCTAAGTCAGCGCAAGGCTACAGTCTGTGTAAACCGTGACTTCGACCGTAAGTTTACCTTCCAACTCAAATAGAAGGGCAAACACAGCTAAAGTATAAGACAAAGAAACCTACATCAGTCCTCATCATGCCAGGCGATACATACCGCCTGGCATCATGCGTACAATACCTTTCATCTCCAACGTGAAGAGGATGCTGGAGAGTTTATCGATGGGCAAAGCTGTTTGCTGAGCAAGATTGTTGAGATGAACCTTATCGCATCCCTGCATAGCCTGTAAGATCTGTTGCTCCGTAGGGGAAAGCTGAGGAAAGAGTTCTGGCTGAATGCCTTGGTTGAGTAATTGGCGACGCATGGGCTCTGTGCTCCAGCCCATCAGTTCAACCAGATCCTCTGCTGAGGTTATGAGAGCCGCACGATTCGTTCGAATTAGTTGGTTACACCCTGCAGAATAGCTATCTGCAACACGTCCAGGAAAAGCCACCACCTCGCGATTATAATCATTGGCAAGACTGGCAGTTATGAGTGACCCACCCTTCTGCGCACTCTCTACCACCACCGTCACATCACTGATACCAGCAACAATTCGGTTACGCTGCACGAAGTTTCGCTTATCTGCGTTTGTTCCACTCATAAACTCCGTGAGCAATCCTCCTTGCGAAAGCATCCTTACAGCCGTATCCCTGTGCATACGAGGATATATTTGGTCAAGCCCATGAGCCAGAACACCCACCGTCTCATTACCTTCATCCAAGGCTGCTCTATGAGCGTGAATATCTACACCATAAGCCAGCCCACTCACCACAAGTGCGTCTGGGCAAAGCGTATGTAGGTCATGTATCAGACTGGTGCATAAATCCTTGCCATACTCGGTAATATGGCGCGTGCCCACCACGGATACCACATAACGCACATTCAAGTCTGCCTTCCCCTTATAATAAAGTATGATGGGTGCATCCTCGCATTCCTTCATACGCAGAGGATAGTTGCCATCGCCCAATCCTAAACATTGGATTCCATTTTTGGCCGTCCACTCCAGCTCCTGCTCCGCCCTTTCCATATGCGTATCCATTGCCTTCAAAGCATCCAGCGTGGACTTACGGGCAGAGGGAAGCACATCTCTCAAGCAGGTACGATTCTCATAAATAGCTGAGGCAGAACCGAATGCATTCATCAGACTTTTAGCATTCGTCAGACTCAGACAAGGTACTCGCGTGAGAGCCATCAGACAGAGTGTTTCCTGGCTATTCATTGAGGATCGTAATACTTTAGCAACTTTTGTTCCAACTCTGGACACTCACTCAACTTGCCATTTACCAAGCATACCGTATCCACCTGTCCTCTGACAACAAGTTTTTCGTCTGGCAGTCGGTAGATATCCTGCAAGAAGATGTAACGAAGTCCCTCACGCTTCACTCTTAGACGACTTGCAAACTCATCGCGACTGCGCAAAGGAGTCTTGAAAGCTATCTGTATGCGTGCCACAACGGGAGTTATGCCATTGGAGAACATCTCTGAAAAGCTTAGACCTGCAGTCAGAAGAAACTCATGACGCGTATGCTCCATGTAATGCTGGTAGTTTGCGTTGTTGACGATTCCTTCCAGATCGCACTCATAATCACGTACCTTCAGACGTAGTTCGTAAGCGTACTTCTTTTTTATCATCTTTATGCTATTGGTTTGTGTGTTTGATTTTGTAAAAAAGGATTCTACGTGGCATTGCCAACTGACGTACGCAGATAGTCGTAGCCAAACTGGCAACGCAGGCAGTCCAGGCGGTCGCAATATACGCTTTTCAGTTGTATGAGTGCCTGGCTATCGGCTGCGGTCTTCACACGAATGCCACACTCGCGCCATGTTCGCAAAATACGATTATTCTCAGCAGGCAGTTGCTCTAACAGAGTCAAAGCCCTGTCTGTCAGATCCTCCCTGCCCAAACTGCTTCCGTAAGCATAAAGCAGGGGAACAACTGTATTGATGGCTATCAGACGAGCACTGGACTCGGAGAGCCCTGTATTCTGCAACCGCCCGTATAGCTGGCGAATATCGGTAATCGCAAGCAGGGCATCCATCTGTAGCTGACCTCCATAATAGAGGCGGGCAATCTGTCTGATACGCACATGAGGAAAGTTCTGCGGACGTGTACGCAGATACTTCCAGTCCGCCACTTGGAGCATAGGTGTAAGCGAGAACTTTTTTGCAAGAAAACCAAACTCCTGCTTCGTGCGTAGAAGCTCTTCTTTCTCTGCAGAAACGACACCATTTTCTGGAATGACAAGGGATTCCGTCCCTGCCAAAGTCTTACTCTCCTCTCTTGAGGAGTACGCTTTATCAATCAGTCCAGCCATTCCCAAGAAGAGGGCCTCCAATTGGTATAGATGGTCGCGATGCTTGCCTGCTGCCTGCAAGGGAATAGAGGCAGCCCAACGTTCGAACACATCTCCATTCAGTCCGAAACCGAAATTGCGACACAGAGTAACAAAGCAGGCACGCTCCCAATCTCCGCCAAAAGCCTTCAAGCGACGCAACACCTGTCCGGCACGCTCCTGCATCCGATCTGCCAGCAATCTGTCCATCCAGCTGTGCACTCTCATGGGTGTAAGCCCAGGAAGAATACGAAAACAGCGGGGAAACTCATCCGTTTGGAGCAAGGTGTGATAATCCTCGAGCAAGCGGGATGGAATGGGCAAACAGACTTGTGGAACAGAACGCCCAGAAGAAGTAGTCACTTGACAATCAGCCTTCTCTACGACGTGCAGGATTGTATTATCATAGACAGAATCCGTATCATGTCCATGGCGATACCAATCTGTAGAGCAGAGATGAATCTCCACATTTCCTGCCCACATCACTCCATCCACCAGAATCTTTGCATTGAAGAAGTCTGGCCCTTGATTGCTATTATGCATTCCAGGGTCAAGAATCTCCACCTTTCGACCATCAGTAGTCTCCAATGGATTTGTGGGAAGTAGACGATGCTTCCACACATAATGCAGCAGTCTCTCCATACTTTGCAAAGTTATGATTAAAAGCTCGTATCTGCAACAGAGTTGTCGGGATATTCGCCTCTGGCAGATGGTCAAACAGCCTCATCAAGACAGTTTTTGTGAGTACTGTTTCCATATCTTACCGAAATGCACTACTTTTGCATAAAGAACCTGTTCAGATAGAAAATGAAGATAGCACTAATAGGCTACGGCAAAATGGGCCGTATGATAGAAGAGATAGCCGTAAGTCGCGGCCATGAGATAGTCAGCATCATAGATGTGAACAACCGAGAAGACTTTGACAGCGAGGCGTTCTGCTCAGCAGATGTTGCCATTGAGTTTACAGCTCCACAGGCTGCCTACGACAATTACCTGCGTGCCTTTGCCCACCATGTCAAGGTGGTGAGCGGCAGCACAGGATGGATTCCGCAGCACGGCGAAGAGGTGAAGCGCATGTGCGAGCAAGAGGGTCAGACACTCTTCTGGAGCAGCAACTTCAGTTTGGGAGTCACCATCTTCAGAGCTGTGAACCGATACTTGGCACGCATCATGAACCAGTTCCAGGACTACACTCCCACCATGGAGGAGGTACATCATGTGCATAAACTCGACCATCCAAGTGGCACCGCCATCACTCTGGCAGAAGAGTTGGCTGCTGAGGTGGAGCGTGTGTCGGGCTGGCAGACAGGACTACTCACCCAGCCCGATGGGTCTGTAGAAGGAACCCGAGAGGTTCCCGAAGGAAAAATGCGTATTGACAGCATACGACGGGGCGAGGTGCCAGGCATACACAGCATCACATGGGACAGTCCAGCTGACAGCATCACCATCACCCACGATGCGCACAACCGTCGCGGTTTCGCCCTTGGCGCAGTACTGGCAGCCGAATATACAGCCCAGCACAACGGACTCCTCACCATGAGTGATCTCTTTAAATTCTAATCCACAAACCAACTTATGAAACTCAGAAAACGTAAAGCAACCCCATTGGAATGGGGCAAAGCCATTATACTTACCCTGCTCTATCTCTGCTTCTTGCAATGGGTAGATGCCTGGTGGGGCATTATTGTAGTACCCTTCATCTTTGATGCCTACATCACCCGATGGATACCTTGGACATGGTGGAAGGACCTTGAGAACCCCATCGCACGCGCCATCATGAGTTGGATAGACGCCATTGTGTTTGCTCTGGTGGCAGTATACTTCTTCAACATATACTTTTTCCAAAACTACAACATCCCCAGCTCATCGCTGGAAAAAAGCCTTCTGGTGGGCGACTATCTGGTAGTCAACAAGATGGCATACGGGCCACGAGTTCCACAGACACCACTTCACATGCCCTTAGTACAACACACCATGCCCGAAATCTTTGGGCTGGGTGGCTGCAAGAGTTACATAGAATGGCCCAAATGGGCTTACAAGCGGGTACATCCCAAACCCATACAGCTCAACGACATCGTTGTCTTCAACTATCCCGCAGGAGACACCATCGTGACAGCACAACCCTATCAGACGGAGTATTACTCGCTCTGCTACGGTATTGGCAACCAGATATGGGAGCAAGAAAACGGTAACATGCCACAACTTGACTCACTCTCGCCCATGCAGCAAAGAGCTTACTTCGGAAAAATCTACAATTTGGGTAAGCAATACATTAGCATGGACCAACGCGACTTTGGCAAGGTAGACACTCGCCCTGTTGACCGTAGAGAGAACTATGTGAAGCGTTGCGTGGGTCTACCAGGTCAAACACTTGAGATTAAAGACCGCGTCGTTTACCTCGACGGAAAGGTGAACCCCGATGCCAAAGACGTGCAGTACAACTACAACGTATCGCTTGTCGGTGAGTCTATCCCTACCGATTTGGTAGAGCAACTGGGTATCAGCCAAGATGACTTGAAGGATTATTATCAATCGGGTGTTCTTCCACTGACCCTGGAAGCAAAGTCCGCACTGGAGAAACACAAGGATGTGGTGGCAAGCATAAACATCATCCACAACAACGAGACAGGCTCACTCTATCCGCAAAACGCACAAACAGGCTGGACGTGTGACAACTATGGTCCCATCTGGATTCCGAAGAAAGGCGCGAAGATAAAACTCACACTGGAAAACCTACCCATTTACGAACGTCCAATCAGAGCATATGAAGAAAACGACCTGCAGGTAACCCCAGAGGGAAAGATACTCATCAATGGTAAAGAGACCACAGAATACACCTTCAAGATGGACTACTACTGGATGCAAGGTGACAACCGTCACAACTCAGCAGACAGCCGCTACTGGGGTTTCGTACCAGAAGATCACGTGGTGGGTAAACCCGTCCTGGTATGGTTCAGTACCGACAAGGACTATCCCATAACCAGCCTACGTCACATACGCTGGAACCGTCTGTTTCGCTGGGTCAGCAACATGCGATAAATCCAGATTGCATATAAACATCAAGAAACAAAACCGTTGAAACGAAACGTTAGTATTCTAATCACCTGTGCCATAATACTTATAATTATTATGGTGGTTCGGTGCATGGCATTTTCCATTCTGTCTGTGCCACACGATACACAACGTCCCATGCTAAGGGCTGGTGATAGAATACTGGTAAGACAATGGGCCTACGGAATACACCTACCCTGGTGGAAATCAGGGGAGAGAAAGCACTCCAAGCTTCCCCTACAGGGCGACTGGGTGGCATTTGAGATACAAACTACACCAGACATCCAGATACAAAAAGGAATTGGATGTTTAATGGCATGCCCAGGAGACACCATCTGGATGGGACCACAGTATCATGTGAGTCCCGTTAGGGACTACTCACGAGGTTGCATTTGGCCACTTATTGTGCCCAGCAAGGGAAATTACATAGAAGTAGCCCCCTGGAACGCAGAACTCTACGCACGCACGATCAACAGCTATGAAGGTACTAAAATAAGCGTAGAAAGAGACAGGCTGAACTGGAATGGTAGAACTTATCGCCGATTCAGATTCCACAAGGATTACTACTGGGTCTACTCAGGCAACGAGAGCAACCTACAAGACAGTCGATCTATGGGTTTCCTTCCACAAGAGGCCATCATTGGACAAGCTACCACATTACTCTATTCGTTCGACCCACAAAAACCATTCTACAGAAGGCTGAGGACAGACCGCCTGTTCAAACCCTTGGGAGGAAAGCCATGAGCTACACAATTCTTCCATGCTGCTATCTGGCTCCCATCTCACACTATAGCACACTGGCACATTCAGAAAAGGGAGTATTGGAAGTTTGCGACCACTACACAAGGCAGACTTTACGTAATCGCTGTCTGATAGATAGTCCGCAAGGACCACTTCCTCTCAGTATCCCCATAGTAAAACCCTCTGGACCAACTGCGACAAGAGACATACGAATAAGCGATCATGGAAACTGGCGCCATCAACATTGGAACGCTCTTACAAGCAGCTATGGGCAATCGCCTTTCTTCGAATATTACGCTGACGACCTCGCACCATTCTACGAACGCAAATGGGAATTCCTGGCTGATTTCAACCAAGAGCTCATGTCACTTATGTGCCAATTACTGGACATCAACATACCTATAGAGCGTACAACTACATTCCTAAGCGACGCATTGCACAACACATTTCCACCTATAAAAAAAACATATTGGCAAGTGTTCGGACACAAGAGCGAATTCCGAACAGATTTGAGTATCGTGGATTTGCTTTTCAACATGGGTCCGGAGGGCCTTCTGCTCTTATGACGTTTCATACATTGCCAACCTTCACAAACCACATACCAGACCCACCACGATTCACCTACCCTTTCTGCTATACCCCACACCCACTTTGCACTATTGCGGCAGACATGGTGCGGACCTATTTGAAAGAGCAAAAGCAATGGGCAGAAGAGTTATCAAGAGGAAAAATGATGGGGGTGCTGATTGTCAGACACAATAATCAAAGAGGCTTTCTGGCTGCCTTCTCAGGCACATTGAATGGGCAGACCTGTCAAGAATACTTTGTTCCACCCGTGTTTGACTTAATGTCACCCAGCGGACATTTCCAACAGGAGCAAACAAACATCTCTGCCATCAATCAACGGCTGACAGCCCTTCAAGAGAAAAAACATCAATTGCACACGCACATTCGACCTGACCATTTACGTATGCAACGCGACCAAGCCCTAAGCTCCATGCGAGAAGAGATGGAACAGGCACGTGCCAAACGGCAAGCACTCAGACAAACTCTCACAAGTGAGGAATTAGACCAACGAAAACCCGAATTAGAGAGAGAAAGCCAATTTCAGAAAGCTGAACTACGACGTGTCACTCAACAATGGAACCAGAAGATACAGGAGGCAGAAGCACCCATAGCGACCTTGATACAAGAGGAGAAAAAACTGGAATCAGAAAGAAAACAACGTAGCGAAGCACTACAGGACTGGCTCTTCGGACAATATCGACTACTGGACGCACAAGGAACAGAGCGTAGCGTAAAGGACATATTTGGAAGAGAAACCGCTCCATCAGGTACAGGCGACTGCTGCGCACCTAAACTACTACAGAGCGCATACAGAAACGGAATGAAACCACTATGCATGGCAGAGTTCTGGGTCGGCAATTCTCCTATAGACGAGATAAGAACAGACGGACATTTCTATCCTGCATGCCAGAGTCGTTGCAAACCTCTTCTGAAACACATGTTACAAGGACTACCCATAGATGACAATCCTCTGCTCCAAGGATACCAGGCTTTGCTGAAACAATTTTCTATCGTCTATGCTGACAAGCATATAGTGGTGGTACGTAAGCCTGCAGGAATGCTCACCGTCCCTGGTAACATCGATTTGCCCAGCATACAAGACCTTCTGCACGAGAAATTCCCTCAAGCCACAGGACCACTCATCGTACACCGTCTGGACATGGGAACAAGTGGGTTGCTGGTAGCGGCTCTTACGCCAGAAGCTTACCAAAACCTTCAGCAACAGTTCCTTGCCAGAAAGGTAAAGAAAACATATATGGCTCTGCTGGAGAAGCCTTTGCCCGTGGGACAAGAGGGTGAGATAACCTTACCCCTACGTCTTGACCCAGCCGACCGTCCACGCCAACTGGTGGACGTCACCCATGGCAAACAAGCCATTACATGCTACAAGGTGATAGGTGTGGAGGACAATCATGCCCGCGTTCTTCTACATCCAATCACAGGAAGAACGCACCAATTGCGCGTCCACTGTGCACACACTTCTGGTTTGAACAACCCCATTATAGGCGACCCATTATATGGACATACGGGTAGAAGACTGATGCTCCACGCACAAGAACTCAGTTTTACCCACCCTATGAGTGGCAAACTGATGCACTTCCACTGGAACGAGATATAACAAGAATACAAATAAGACAAAGAGAAAACGGCTATGAATACAAAGACAGAGAAAAGTAAAATTCAATTGGATGTACACACACATACAGTAATGAGCGGACATGCCTTCAGTACCATGCAAGAAATGGTACATGAGGCTGCCTCACAAGGACTGCAAATATTAGGTATCACAGAGCATGGACCAAACATCCCTGGCACATGCGACCCTATCTATTTCCGCAACTTACATGTTGTTCCAAGGAAAATGTATGGTGTAAGACTTCTTTTAGGAGCCGAGCTGAACATTCTGGACACTAATGGTACACTTGACCTTGACGAGCAGTATTATCGCATGATGGACCTGCGTATAGCTGGCATCCATAGTATATGCTGGCACGGAGGCAGTCGCGAAGAGAACACCCAGGGAATGATTGCAGCCATTCAAAATCCGTGGACACACATCATCAGCCATCCTGGTGACGGGGCTGCGGAACTAGACTACCGCCCCATTGTAGAAGCAGCTGCAGAGACGCACACACTGCTCGAAATCAACAACACAAGCTTCCGTCCCGCACGAGGACTAGTGAAAGCACGTGGCAACAATCTCGAGATTTTACGACTCTGTCGCGAGCAAGGCGTGCCTGTTATCTTGGGAAGTGACGCACATATCTCCTTCTCTATCGCTGACTATGGTTATCTTTACCCTCTGCTTGAGGAAACACGCTTCCCTGACGAACTTATCATGAACTACAACACTGAGCGATTCTTAGACTACTTGGACATAAAGTGACCTTATGCCCTCACTTCTGCTCAGTCATCACTCCTTCGATAAGAATTTCACCGGTAAGCAAGTCTGCAGGAATAATGAGTGTGCCATCTGGTTGGAAATCACTCTTTCCGAAAGTTGTTGACAACGTGCGTCCAGGTCCATGATGCACGATAATGGCTGTACAAACAAACCCCTGCTCTCCAACGCCCTTCACTTTAAGGGGCGTTCCAAACGGGTGATAGTACCCTGCATTAAAAGGCTTGCCATCTGCCAGTAACACATCACCGTTGCGCTGGGAATTGGTCACGAGTACCCTGCCATCGTGCTGTCCTGCGTTTGCTGTACCAACTGCGGTTTTCTGAGGAGCCGCCTCACCCAGCCGTATGTTATCCATATATGCCAGAAACGGTTCCTTCAAACGATGGGGAGATTCGCAATCAAAGACAACGACTATTGAGTGCGCACGTATATCGCCAGCACCTTTCATAGGAAACACCACATCAGTCCATTCTCCAGGAATGTCATCATTCATAGCCAAACGAGCGGATTGTACCACCTCTTCACTTTGGTGTGCCCAAGCCTGTCCTGTATGTTTACCCAGCACCAGGAGCATGCAACGCCCTACTAAAGGCTTATGAATCTGTACATGTAAGTACTGTTCCTGTGGAGTAAGTTCGAACTGCATTTCGCGTGGCAAAACCACCTTAGCTCCATACATATTACTGCCATAAAGAGAGCGCTGGCAACCCAAAACCTTTGCAGAAGGATTAGTATCATCACGATAGGGATTATCCACCACCTGACAGTTTCCTATAAGTTTGCCCGTGCGAAAAGGAGAGTTCTCCCACGCATCCCACACCTCTACCTGCAAGGCAGGCGTTTCTTCAAAATTGATTATCTGTGCTCGGACTGCTCCACAATAGACCATCGCCAACAGCAAGGCACATATCCTGGTATTTCTCATATCGTCTTCTTTTTAGAACACACTTATTCTCTGAAGAGTGGGACAACCGCGACTGTCCAATATTCTTACGCGTAAGAAACGTACATCATCCACTCCCTGCCATCCTTCTGTGCTTCCACTTAAAGGAATAATCCGCTTATACCCCACCGTGGTACATATATTCTGAGCATGAGTGTTCCAATTGGTACCATCCTTGGAAGTCTCTATGCAAAACTTCTTGATGCGTTGTCCCAGTGCTATATGCTCCTGCAGCAATACTGCATGTACCGTATGCGAACTCTTCCACGAAAGGGTGAGTGTAGCCTCGCAGACATCATCATCCGTGGCCCAATAAGTATCAGCCTTGCCGTCTATCAGCCGCTTGGCCTTGAAGTCGCGTCCCTTACCAGCCGCACGCACTTGACTTGCCTGAGCGGAACAACCCTTTCGTGTCAGGTCCGCACCATCACCCAGTCGTTCACGCAACAACAGTCCCAATCCACGCAAAGCCTCTTGACTATGCTTAGGTATGAGTCCATCTTTGGCTGGGGGAACATTCAGAATGAGTGTGGCATTGCGCCCTACCGTCTCCAGATACATTCTGAAAAGTCTCTCAGGACTAAGTGCCCGTTCTCCGTCATGATAAAACCATCCCCGATCGGTGGCCTTTGCATCGCTCTCGCCTGGTAGCCACATCCATCCCCCTTCGCGTCCTTCCTCCGCATGGGGCTGGTCTTGACCATCACGCCTATCGTCAGTTGCCCAGTTGGTAATGCCAGCATACCCACTCTCGTTTCCTATCCAACGGGCTTCTCCACCCACGCCCCACATGACACAATGGGGCAACAGAGCATGTACTGTATCGCGTAGGTTAGGCAAATCATAGTAAGTGGCTCTGTCTACCTTAACTGACCCCTTTCGTCCGCCATAGTAGCCATCACCTCCATTGGCTCCATCGAACCACATCTCGAATTGGTCATCGCCATATGAGGCACACTCCAGACATTGACGCAAGAAAACATCAGTCACATACTGTGGAGTGCCATAGAGAGCACTATTCCTGTCCCATGGACTGATATAGAAACCGTATTTCATATGCAATTTCTGTGCTGCTCGCGCAAAGTCACGAGGTATATTAGTAGCCTGTGCATTTGGATTACGGCTCTGAGTGACATTATGCGTGGTGGTCTGGGTTGGCCACAGACAGAATCCATCGTGATGTTTCACCACAGCTATGCCACCCTGCATACCAGCCTCTTTAGCCACCCTAAGCCACTGTTCGGGATTAGGCACCGAAGTGGGAGCAAAAAGGCTCTCATCCTCATCACCCAATCCCCACTCGCGACCCGTATAGGTATTCATTCCATAGTGAAAAAAGGCATAAAACTCGGTCTGATTCCATGCAAGTTGGGCTGCAGTAGGCAATGGGTGCACGGGAAGTGGTTCGTTTTGCGGGTTATGCACGCGCTCGTCCACCAAAGCAAGCTGTGCCAGGAGCGACAAAGGCAAACTCCAAGCCAACATAGAGATAAAAATATTTCTTTTCACAGCGTATCTGATTATGTGAGAACAAATATAATCAAAGTTTTTGATATTCCTTGCACAGATGGTCGAAAGGCAATAGTTTTGCACAAAAATATTATATAGAATGAGACATAAAGAGCAAAATACAGCCCAGCAAGCTTTCTTCACTCACACCATGGACTGCGGTCTGCGTATCATCTGCGCACAAAGTCCTACAGAAGTAGTCTATGCAGGGATAGCGGTGGATGCGGGAACACGAGATGAGTTGGAGAGCGAGAGTGGCATGGCGCACTTCACTGAGCACATGAGTTTCAAAGGCACTCCGCGTCTGTCCTCACGACAGGTATCAGCCAGAATGGAGTCTGTAGGAGGCGATCTGAATGCCTATACAGGCAAGGAGGAGACGGTTTATTACGCCACCTTCCTGCGTCAGCATCTCGGACGTGCTTTAAGCCTGCTTATCGACATGGTATTGCACAGTACCTTTCCACAGGAAGAGATGATAAAAGAGGCAGAAGTAGTGGCTGAGGAGATAGAGAGTTACAACGACCAACCCTCGGAACTTATCTTCGATGAATTCGAGTCGCTCATTTTCGGAAAACACCCTTTGGGGCGAACCATTCTAGGCAATACAGAGCGTCTACGCCAGTTTCAGACCACTGACATGCAAGCTTACCACAATCGTATGTACCGACCTGACCGTATGGTACTCTTTGTACTAGGGCAAGTAGATCCCCATCAGGTGGTACGTCTTGCCGAACTTGAAATCAAGAGATACGGCATCCCCACAGCGATAGAAGACAAGCCCATCCCCAGAGTGGCACCCTTTTATACCACACCTAATATACCTGTTATAAGCCGAAACAAGGACACCCATCAAGCGCATGTGCTGATTGGATCGCCGTCTTATGCTGCCACCGACCCCAAGCATACACGAATGTTCATGCTGAGCAATCTGCTGGGAGGTCCGTGCATGAGTAGCCGGTTGAACATTGCCTTACGCGAACGCCATGGGCTGGTTTATACAGTAGAGAGTAACACCATATGCCATACCGACACAGGATTGTGGTGTATCTACTTCGGATGTGACCCACACGATGTGAAACGATGTCTGCATCTGGTACAAAAGGAACTGCACAGACTGACCGATGCACCGCTCTCACAACGTGCCTTAGATGCTCTACGCAGACAGCTGAAAGGGCAAATTGCTGTAGCAGGAGACAACTTTGAGAGTAGAGCCATAGGTATGGCCAAACGATATCTGCACTATGGCAACACACGCACGACGCAACAGATTTTCGAACAGCTGGACGCAGTCACGCCCGAAGAACTGCTACAAACAGCCCAAGAAGTTTTGGCTACGGAGCGCCTTCAGACACTTATCTACGAGTAAGCACTCATCACTTTTGAGTATTTAGTACTATAAGAGAGCGTCATTCAGACATTTATAGTCGGATTCTTTGTAACTTTGTAATGTAAAAATAATACATATAGAGTATGACGTTACGCGAACTGAAAATAGGACAACAAGCAGTAATCACCACTGTGGGAGGTCAAGGAGGCACCAGACAGCATTTTCTAGACATGGGCATGATACCAGGGGCTGCCATACGCATACAGAAATTTGCCCCTATGGGCGACCCTATGGAAGTGCGCATACACAACTACGAATTGGTACTCACGCTGACAGATGCAACGCAAATAGGCGTCACGCTTGAGGGTGTGGAAGCAGCCTTGAAACACGAAGCAGACCAGCACACCATACACGAGGACAGCTGTAAGGTATGCCACCAGACCGAGCATCCTGGTCTTGGCGAAGAGGGACGCTACCACGAAGAAGACACCCTGCACCCCGACGCAGCAAGCGGTACCATACAGGAAAGACCGCTCTCCTTCGCATTGGCAGGCAACCAAAACTGTGGCAAGACTACGCTCTTCAATCAGCTGACTGGTGCCAACCAGCACGTAGGAAATTTCCCTGGCGTTACCATCGACCGCAAGGAAGGCACCATCAAAGGGCATCCCGAAGCCACTGTGACTGACCTTCCTGGCATTTACAGTCTAAGTCCTTACACAAGCGAGGAAATCGTAAGCCGCGAGTTTATACTCAAAAATCATCCAGATGGCATTATAAACATCGTGGATGGCTCATGTATCGAACGCAGCCTGTACCTGACCATGCAACTAATGGAGTTGGATATCCCCATGGTACTTGCACTTAACATGATGGACGAAGTGGAGGGTAACGGTGGCTCGTTTCGTATCAACGAGATGGAGCAAATACTGGGCATACCCGTGATACCCATAAGCGCAATGAAGAACGAAGGCGTAGACGAGCTGGTGCGTCATGCCATCCATGTGGCCAAATACAGAGAACGCCCCCTGCGCAAGGATTTCTGCAGCCCCGAAGCACACAATGGAGCCGTGCACAGATGCATACATGCCATCATGCACCTGACAGAAGACCATGCTCAGCGTGCAGGTATACCCATACGCTTTGCAGCAGGTAAACTGATAGAGGGAGATCCCCGCGTCATCAAAGCATTGGCACTTACCGACAACGAGCAGCAAACCGTGGAACATATCCTATGCCAGATGGAGGAGGAACGTGGGTTGGACAGGTGTGCCGCCATCGCTGATATGCGATACACTTACATACAGCGTCTGTGCAGTCGTACCGTGGTCTACCCCACCGAGAGCAAAGAACATCTGCGTAGCTTGAAGTTAGACAAACTGCTCACTGGACGTTGGACTGCCATCCCATCATTCATCGTTATCATGGGGTTGGTATTTTGGCTTACCTTCTTTTCTTTGGGTGCATGGCTGCAGGGTATATTCGAAACCGCTATTGACTGGTTTACGCAGCTTACTGACCGTATGCTCACAGCATGGGATATTGCACCCGTGGTACGTAGCCTCATCATCGATGGTGTATACAGCGGCGTAGGCACAGTGTTGTCGTTCTTACCGCTTATCATTGTGCTCTTCTTCTTCCTAAGCATGCTGGAAGACACAGGCTACATGGCACGTATAGCTTTTGTGATGGACAGACCCATGCGTCGCTTGGGGCTTTCTGGTCGAAGCATCGTGCCCCTGCTGTTAGGTTTCGGATGTTCTGTACCCAGCGTGATGAGTAGCCGCACACTACCCAGCGAACGCGACCGTAGGCTTACCATCCTACTCACACCTTTCATGTCATGCACAGCCAAGATACCCATCTATGGTTTCTTTGCCATTGCTTTCTTTCCCCAGCAAATGGGTCTGGTGACAGTAAGTCTGTACCTTTTGGGCGTGCTTATGGGCATTCTGTCTGCTTTTCTGTTCCGTCATGTGCTCTTCAAGGGCGAGGCTATTCCGTTCGTAATGGAACTTCCCAATTACCGTCTGCCCATTGCCCGAAACGTTTGGCAACTGCTATGGGAAAAAGCCAAAGATTTCCTTGAGCGTGCCTTCACGGTTATCTTTCTGGCAGCATTGGTTATTTGGTTCCTACGCACATTCGACTTTCACCTCAATATGGTCACCCCCAGCACACAGGACACCAGTATTCTGGCACAAATATCCAATCTCGTAGCCCCCATCTTCGCGCCATTGGGCTTTGGAGACTGGCGCATAGTAAGCGCACTGGTAAGTGGCTTATTAGCCAAAGAAGTGGTGGTGGTGAGCCTGGAAGGATTGCTCTCTGGCACAGCACTCACGTCTCTGCTTACCGCCAAAACGGCCTATGCATTATTAGTATTCTGCTTGCTCTACACACCCTGCATGGCTGCCATGTCAACCATAAGGCGTGAGTTGGGCACACGATGGATGCTCTTCGTGATGGGTTACCAGTGCATAGTGGCTTGGCTTGTGGCATTCGTCATATCTATCGTCCTATGAACGTACAAAGCGTCATACTATTGGTCATCGTGCTGGCACTGGCCGTGTGGGTACTGCGATTCCATCTAAAGAAACGCAAGGACACTGGTGGATGCGGTGCTTGCAACGGCTGTTCGGGTTGTCCGTCTAGTCATACCCGTTGCATCAAGTCTCATCACACAAGAAAATAAAGCCCAATGGAAAGAAAGACATACAACCATATCGACCTCTTGAGAGCAGTGCTTATACTGATGGTCATATTGGTACACATCGTACACTTCGGTCAACTCTATCCGCGTATACGAGAGGTCATTTTTGTATTCTTCATGCCATGCTTTCTGCTGATAACAGGTTATCTGACCAACGTACGCAAGAGTGTTAGTCAGTTTGCTCTCTACGAATTACGCATTCTGCTGCCTTATACCATCATGGTCACAGGTTTTGCATGCCTTTCGATATATTTTCCTGTACGCGATGGGCTGACACAACTTACTCCTGCCACATTGCTCCATACGCTCTGCATCACCAGCATAGGTCCCTACTGGTTTCTGCATCGGATGATTACCTGCGCTTTGCTCTATTGGCTTGCATTTCGTATGGAAAAGCGCACTGGCACATTCCCATCCTTTATCATACTGATTAGCCTTGCCTCCGCAGTGAGTCTGTCCACCCCTCTATTACCGCCACGTGATGCATTCTATTATATCTTAGGGGTAGGCATAAGGCTCTTTCATGGCGATTTGTTACGCCTTGTCCGTCCTTCTGCATGGGCATGGATTCCGTTTTTCATGCTTGCCCTCTGGGCTGACCACAGCCGTTGGGGTGACATTGCCACACTTACATACATCCTCTGTTTCCTATGTGGCATGTATGCCGTGGGCAATGTACTTTCTACATGCCTGTACCGTAAGATGGGCTATTTGGGGAGAAATACCTTCCCTGTCTACCTCTTCCACCCCATCTTCACTCTGGCAGGCAAACTGATGCTACCAGTATTCTCTTTCGATCCCAGCGGACTTCTCCACACCCTCTTCATCCTCCTCACCGGCACCCTGGGCAGCCTTCTTATCGCTTGGATAATGGACCGTACTCGCCTCACATGGATTTTCGCACGCCCCTATTTACTAAGATGAGCGGTACAAAGAAGATTACACATGTCTATCCTTCTCCAATTCCCCCAACACCAGGAGCCACTAAAAAGAGCGATACAAGGAGTGACCAAGGCTATTTCTTCTGTTACACCCTTCTGATAATCACCATAGAGGAAAGGCGTCCGCTTGCCTTTAGGGGTGAATCCTCTTCCATGCACAACTCCCTTAGCTCTCTCGAAGCCGCCGAACGTGACAGATGTGTGAGCAAGGCATAGTCAGCAAGCCTCATCATGGGGTGGGCTGGGTCTGCCAAATATTCCAATGCCATCTGCTTACGTTCCTCCCTGCTATAAGGTGAACGACGTAAGTGACTTTCCCCACCCTTGCGCAAGTCACACTGTAAGGCTATATCTGTCACCAAGCCTTTGTCTGCCTTATACCTCACACCATCTACAGTCAGGTTGCGTGCATTATACTTCGCATCAGCCCCATCTGTAGCCTTCTTACTTCTCTTGTCAAGCCCCACTGTGGCTGTAAAAATGCCTAAACCATCAATGGTGACCGAATAGCCTTCCGCTAGATCACGTGCCAGTTGCTCGCCTAATGCCTCAATCACATGTATGGCCATAGACTCGCTAAGTCCGGAACCAGGATGCGTCATATGACGAATAAACTCACGGGTACCGATGTTGCGTTCCACCTTCATGCGATAATACGTCCTCAGATTTCCATCTCCACGGATGTCTGCCATCTCCTGCTTAATATACTTTGCCATAAAATAATAGTTGTGTTAGTTTAACAAAAAGTATTTCACTCGCAAAGATACTGCATGAATTAAGGATTTCAAAATTTGAAATCAATATTTTGCAACGTGAAATATATATTTCAAACTTGGATATATATATTTCACGCTTTGAAATGTATATATATATTAACTTCGCAACGGAAGTATATTGACCTACAAAGCGAAGTAAGCCTGCTTCTGCAAGCCTTGATTTGATCCATACACAAGCAGGCTGAGAGAAATGGCTATACGCGATAGTTTGAAAAACGTCAATCAGAACAAAAGAGAGGGTCCCGACTGCCATAAGACATGGCAATCGGGACCCTCCCCGTATCAAGGATGTCACTTCGGCCACCCCATCGATCCTGATACGTGTCTACACATCAGCAGCGCTTATCAAGATAAGGTAGCTTATAAGGACGTCTGTACTCATAATAATACAGGCGATGGGCAGCAGCTTCCTTATCACCCTCGAAGTTAAGGGTAGCAGGATTCCAATGTACGGGTCTACCCAATTCGCGAGCGATATTGGTCAGACAGCAGAGCGTATTGGTGCTGGTACCATATTCGACTGGCGCAATCGGGTCTACATTATTACGGATGGCATCAATGAAGTTCTGCATATGAGGCGAGCTCACTTCATACTGTCCCTTGCCAATAGCTTCCTGCTGCTTCTTGAGCAACTTGCTGTCAGAACACTCAATATAGCCTCGGGCGACTTTGAGCCAACCTTTGTCGCCTATGAACTTGATGCCCTGCGCACCCGTATTATCTGTATAAGGACGCTCCTGCATGATGATGCCATTGGCATACTTCATGGTGTCCCACTCAGCTCCCTTATAGCCCTTGGGAATATACTCTACAGGACCCAAACCATCCATTCCGAGAGCAGCCTGGGCAATATCGTACATGTGCGCGCCCCAATCTGCAGGATATCCATTGCCAGTTTCACTATACCAACGCCATGCTCCCCAAAGTTTCTCATTCTGCTCTGGATCAAGTGACACAGGGGGACAGAGATCTGGATGATAATGTATCTTAGGATCATTGAGCGGACCCATCCACAGATTCCAGTTCAGATTCTCTGGTACGGGCATCTCTGGTAAATCGAGAGGTTTTGGAGGATCGCCCACACGGCAATATACTTCCTTGATATTACCAAGTCCTCCTGCACGCACCAGAGCAATAGCCTGCTGAAACTCCGCACTGCTACGTTGCTGCGAACCCATCTGCAAGATACGATGATTCTGACGGACAGCCGTCTTGACAGCCAAGCCCTCTGTTATGGTGTAAGCCTGTGGCTTCTGCAAATAAACATCCTTTCCTGCCTGCACTGAATGTATGGCTACCAAGGCATGCCAGTGGTCTGGCGTGGCAATCTCTATGGCATCAATATCTTTCCGGTCAAGCAAACGTTCGTATTCTTCATACATATCGCATCGCTGGGGCATGCCTTTTTCCTTTTGCCAGTTGGTAACGTACCGACGGAAACGCTCCCGTTTGATACTGTCCACATCACAACATGCGGCAACCTGCACGCCAGGGCATCCTGTGAAGGAACGGAAATCACTACACCCTTGCTGACCAAGTCCAACAAAGCCTAACACGACTCGATCAGAAGGAGCAATACGCACTCCGTCCACCGTAAAACTGGGCAGAATCATGAATCCAGCAATGCCTGTGGCTGCTGTTGCCAGAAAATCACGACGATTCATTCCACCCGACTCCGTTTTCTTCTTCTCTTGTTTCATTTTAGATACTTTTATAGGTTTATAAAAACAGGACTCTCACATTCTTAATTTCCCAGATGAGAAACAAGCATAGTCCGTCTCTTCTATCGTTTTCTGAAGTATTTCCCTACGAAAGGAAGTCCTGAGAGTGGCATGTCCTTCCAGATGGTATATGCCATATATATAGCCACCAGCAACGTGCCTGCCGTCAGGCGCAATACAAGTGGCCAACATGTAGGTATCAGCTTGACCAAAAGATAAAGCACCACGGTCAACAATACATAGCCAGCTATACTGCCAAGGGGGTATCTGATAGGATTCTTCTTCTGCCCTACCACGTAACTCAGTAGCATCGCTGTTCCATAACCGAAGAAACCTGCCCATGCACAAGCCATATAGCCATAACGTGGTATAAAAAGTACATTGACAGTTATCAGTACAGCGCATCCCATCAAAGAAAACCACGCACCATATATAGTCTTATCTATCAGCTTGTACCAAAAAGACAGATTGAAGTAGACTCCCATCATTATCTCCGCCACCATAACAATAGGTATAATGGCTAACCCTGCACGATACTGCGGACCAATAAGATTTTGCAAGAGAGGCATATATGCCATCACACAAAGATAAGCCAAGAGAGTAAAGATAAGGAAGTACTTCATACCCTGCGCATAAGTCTCGTTCTTATCTTTATCCTTCGTCTGTGCAAAAACAAATGGTTCATAGGCATAACGGAATGTCTGGGTGATGATTGCCATAATCATAGCTACTTTGACACAAGCATTATAGATGCCAAGGGCATTACGTCCCTCTTCGCGGTCGAGGATACGCGGCAACATCAGTTGACCAGCCACTTGATTGAGAATACCGGCAATACCCAAGATGAGCAGGGGCCACGTATAATGGAGCATATTCGTGCAGTAGGTCTTATCAAACTGCCATGTGCAACCCAGCAGTTCCTTGTAAAAACACAGCATAACAATGCTGGTACAAATAAGGTTAATCAAGATGGTCCAGAATACTGTGACAGGCCACGACTCCATAAAATGAGGCAGAATAGCATATGCCAACACATTCAGAGTACAATTAAGCAGGATAAACAGCATCTTCAGACACATGAACTTGACTGCCTTTCGCTGAAATCTCAAGTAACCGAAGAGGATGGCTTGGAAGGCATCCATGGCCACAATGATAGCCATCATACCCACATACCAGGGATGCTCTGCATATCCCAAAGCTCCGGATACTTGAGGCAAAAGACCAAGCACCACCAACAGGAAAAAGGCAGCCACACAACCTACCATAATAAGTGTGGTACTAAACACTTTCTGAGGACTATCTTCCTTGTTAGCAAAACGAAAGAAGGTGGTCTCCATGCCAAAAGTAAGCAAGACCAGCACAAGAGCCGTTTGTGAATATAAGTCGCTGACGATTCCATAATCCGCACACGACTTTAGCGTATAGGTGTACAGAGGAACTAACAGATAATTCAAGAATCTGCCCACAATACTGCTTAGTCCATATATGGCCGTATCCTTGGCCAGCGTTTTCATATTTGCCATGTTATGCTTTCACACTTTAATCAAACCTTATTAACTAAAGAATAAATATGCCACACCGATGGCGGCTATCACGCCACAAAAATCAGTAAGCAGACCAGCTACTACCGCATGGCGCGTCTTACGCACACCCACGCTACCAAAATAGACAGCGAGGATATAGAAAGTGGTGTCTGTGGCTCCCTGGAAGATACAAGAGAGTCGCCCGATAAAAGAGTCCGCTCCATAGGTCTGCATGGCATCCACCATCATACCTCTTGCCCCCGAACCACTCAAAGGTTTCATGATGGCAGTAGGCAAAGCTGCTACATAATCAGCATTGCCTCCACACAACTCCACAACATGCCCTATACCATCTATAAAGAAATCCATAGCCCCACTGGCACGAAATACACCTATGGCCACCAATATAGCCACTAGATAGGGGATAATGCGTATCGCTGTGTCAAATCCTCCCTTCGCGCCTTCTACAAAAGCCTCATACACGTTCACCTTCTTACGTACACCTGCGCATATAAAAGCCATGATAATACTGAAGAGAATAATGTTGGCCACTGTGGTGCTCCATACATTCATTGTCTCACGGTCGACAGATGTTCCCAACCAGATAACTGCACTCACCAGAAGACAGAGCCCTAAAACAGTGCCCAATATAACACGGTTGAAAAGATTGATATGCTGGTAAATGCTGGTTATCACCATACCTGCCAACGTGGCAATAGTGGTGGCTATGAGTATGGGGATAAAGACATCAGTGGGCTGCTCGGCACCCATCTGTGCACGATAAACCATTACACCCACAGGAATGAGACACAATCCACTGGTATTCAAGACCAGAAACATAATCATAGCATTGGTGGCAGTATCCTTCTTCGTATTTAGCTCTTGAAGGCCCTCCATCGCCTTTAAGCCTAAAGGAGTGGCTGCATTATCCAGTCCTAACATATTTGCGCTGAAGTTCATAAAAATATGTCCGAATACAGGATGCCCTGCAGGAATCTCAGGAAACAAACGTACCATAAGCGGACTAAGCCAACGTGCAAGCGTATCTACAATTCCTCCCCGTTCGCCAATCTTCATGATACCCATCCATAAACTTAGCACTCCCGTCAGGCCTAATGAGATATCAAAGGCGGTCTTCGCACTATCAAAAGTGCTGTTCATAATGGCAGGGAACACATCTGTATTTCCCATTGCCAACTGCACTGTTGCTATCAGAAAGGCGATGGCAAAGAATCCTATCCAAATATAATTGAGTACCATATGACCGAATTTCGTGATGTTTATTGAAACAGAGTCCCCTGCATAGGGTTACCGTATCTGTCATCCATAGGACGTCCTAAATGACGGTAAGCCAACTCTGTAACTTCTCTTCCCCTGGGGGTTCGCTTGATGAAACCTTCCTTGATGAGGAAAGGCTCGTATACTTCCTCTACAGTTCCGCTATCCTCACCGATAGCCGTAGCAATGGTGCCTATACCGACAGGACCGCCACGAAACTTATCTATAATGGTAAGAAGTATCTTATTGTCGATCTCATCCAAGCCATACTGATCTATATTGAGTGCTTCGAGTGCAATCTTGGCTATCTGCAAATCAATACGACCATTGCCTTTAACCTGTGCAAAGTCACGCACACGCCTAAGCAAAGCATTTGCAATACGGGGTGTCCCACGGCTCCTGCTCGCAATCTCACCAGCAGCCTCAGCGTCTATGGGAAGTCCCAAAATCTGAGAACTTCTCTGAAGAATCTTCTGCAAAGTGCCTGCATCGTAATATTCCAAGTGTAAATTGATACCGAAACGTGCTCGCAAAGGAGCTGTAAGCAGTCCGCTGCGCGTGGTGGCACCTACTAACGTAAAAGGAGCTAAATCAATCTGAATGCTGCGAGCACTGGGACCTTTATCAATCATAATGTCTATACGATAGTCCTCCATCGCACTATAAAGGTACTCCTCTACTACAGGACTCAGACGGTGTATCTCGTCAATAAAGAGCACATCATTGGGCTCCAAGCTAGTCAGTATACCTGCCAAATCGCCTGGTTTGTCAAGCACAGGACCGCTGGTCAACTTAAATCCCACTCCAAGTTCGTTGGCTATAATATTGCTCAAGGTGGTCTTTCCTAATCCAGGAGGGCCATGAAGCAAGGTATGATCCAAAGGTTCACCACGGTACTTGGCGGCATCCACGAATATACGCAAATTGTCCACCACCTTCTGCTGCCCGCTAAAGTCGCTGAAGCAAAGGGGACGTAATGCGTTTTCAAACTCCTTTTCCCGTGAACGTCCTTCTTTTCTTATGTCGAATTTATCTTCCACTTCCTCTGAATATTATATAAGTATACCTTATAGCCAGTCTGCCAATGCCAGAGCCTTGTCTTCCGCCTCGTGCATCTTCATACACAACTCTGGGGTCTTGTCTTCCAGCCCACATAGGTGTAATACTCCATGTATAATGACTCTATGCAATTCTCTCTCATATGTATCTCCTACCAGAATGGCATTGGAGGCAACCGTCTCCACACCAACAAAAATATCTCCCGCTATATGATGACCAGCAGAATAATCGAACCCTATATGGTCTGTGTAATAGTCATGATGGATATACTCACGATTGATACGCAGGATTTCCTCGTCACTGACGAAGATAAAGGTTATGTCCCCCACTGCCTTTCCGTAAGTTTTAGCCACACTCTCTACCCAAAGCGTAATGCGATTTTGGTTTATGGGAGGCATCTCCACCCCCACCGTATCGTAGTTTATCATTTCTGCAACATCTCCACAGCCTTGTTCAGCACCTCGTCATCTTCGTAAAGAATGCAGAAATACTCACTCATATCCCAGAGATCACGTGCCACCAGAGCTTTCATAATTCTGCGAATATTCTTTTCTGTCTTCTGTCGCTCGTCATCATCCTTGGGCGTGATTTTTTGCTTTTCTCCTTGAGCCATAATGCTATCTACCAGTTCTTGAGGAACCTCATACTTCTCCCTAAACTTTTGAAAAGAAGAATAAGATTTCAATAATGACTTGCGATTCTTATCAATATACTTCAAGCTTGCATTGATAACAAGGCTCTTAGCAGACAATTCGCGATAGCATCGACTATATTTCATTGTGTCCAAAGGCACAAAGAAGTCTGGCATAATGCCGCCTCCTCCATAAACAGTACGTTGCTTACGCAGAGTTTTGTAACGCAACGAATCTGGGAAATGTATGCTGTCTGCATTTGTCAGCTCACCCTTATTATAACGGTTGATTACATCGCGTGCGTATGACAAGCGATCTCCCTTCTCATATGGTTTCTGTATGCAACGTCCGCTGGGAGTATAATACTTAGCTACCGTCAGGCGTAACATGCTACCATCGCCCAAATCTATTGGTCTTTGTACCAAGCCCTTGCCAAAGGTTCTTCTGCCTACCACGATTCCTCGATCCTGATCTTGTATGGCACCCGACAGGATTTCCGCTGCTGAAGCACTATACTCGTCTACAAGTACAGCCACCTTACCTTCTGTAAAAAGACCACTTCCAGAACTGCGGAACTCTTGATTCGGAACACTTCTGCCACGCGTATACACGATTAAATCATTCTTTTCAAGAAATTCGCTTGCGATATCAGCCGCAGCCTGCAAGTATCCGCCACCATTCTGCTGCAAGTCTATTATCAAGTCCTTCATGCCTTGCGCACGAAGCTTCTTAATAGCCTCAACAACCTCGTCATGGGTAGTCTGTGCAAAATTATTGAATCGTATGAGTCCAATCGTAGGAGTCACCATGTAGGCCGCATCAACAGAATTTACAGGAATCTTATCGCGTGTCACACTGAAATGCAAGGTATCTTTAATCTCACGTCTGACGATGCCCAAATCCACACGGCTTCCTTTAGGGCCACGTAGACGATGCATAATTTCCTCACGCGACATCTTCACACCTGCAATCACCGTATCGTTTACAGAGACAATACGGTCTCCTGCCAGTATGCCAACCTTCTCGCTCGGACCTTTTGGTACGGGCTGTATCACCACCAACGTATCCTCCAGAATATTAAACTGTACGCCTATACCTTCAAATGATCCTTCCAAAGGCTCTGTAAATTTCTTTGTTTCCGCAGCATTGGAATAAGCAGAGTGTGGATCCAGTTTTGAGAGTATTCCGTTAATGGCATCCTCTGCCATTTTCTTACTGTCTACGCTATCTACATAATAATTATGTATCATGGCTGTAGCCATGATCATTTTCTGCATATCCTTCTCCAGTTGGCTCATAGTGCGCCGCGCAGGGCGATTCTGATACTGCATCTGCGCCATTACACTCGCTCCCAGACAGAAGCCCAATACTATGCAAAATATTCTTCTCATTTCCCTTGTTCTTAAATATCAAACTATATAATGCAGACCCGTTGGCAGATAAGAGGTAATATCCTTGCCGAAATGTAGTAGCTCTCGTACCATACTGCTGCTCACACAAGCAAGTTGTGGTTCTGCAGGAAGCAGTATGGTTTCTATTCCTGTTAGCCTCCTGTTAATATCCGCCATCTGCATCTCATATTCAAAATCAGACATATTCCTTACTCCGCGCAAGATTGCATCTGCATTTTCCTCCTTAGCAAAATCCACGGTCAAGCAAGTATAAGCCTTCACCTTCACCCGACATTCCTGGGCATAGAATTTTTGTAGGGCTCTGACTCTTTCCTCTACAGGAATCCATCCTGGTTTGTGCTCATTATAGCCAATACCTAACAACAACTCATCGCAGACATCTAATCCACGCTGAACCAGATTCGCATGGCCAATGGTAAATGGGTCGAACGAGCCAGCAAAGACAAATCTCCTCATGATTCTTCTTCTGTGTAATGATGTTGTTCAATCAGTCTCTTCGTCTGCACGGTCTTCCTCTATTACAAGATTGTCAATGATGAAGTTCTGACGCTCCATAGTATTCTTGCCCATATAGTACTCTAACATCTTGGCCACCTGATCACTCTTATTCAGAGTAACCTGGTCCAAACGTATGTCTGGTCCGATGAAGTTGATAAACTCTTCTGGACTAATTTCACCAAGCCCTTTAAATCTTGTAATTTCTGGTTCTGGTCCGAGATCCGCTATGGCTTGCAGACGTTCCTCTTCTGAATAACAATACTGAATAATATAGTCCTTGGTGACGCTGAGGTTACGCATCTGTTTTTTCCCATTTCCAGAACTTTCGCTAACCGAATCGTCACCAATTCCCTCATCGTTATTCAACATCTCACTATCATCCTCTATTCCCTGGCTTATTTTTTCAGCCTGTTCAGTCTCTATCTTCCGTGCTTTTATCTCTTCCTGGAGCTGCTCTAATTTGGATTTTTTTAATTTTGTTTTTTTAGCACGTACACGAAACAAAGGTGTCTGTAGAATATAGACATGCCCTTTCTTAATAAGATCTGGAAAGAACTGCAAGAAAAAGGTAATCATCAACAAGCGGATATGCATACCATCCACATCGGCATCTGTTGCGACAATGACCTTGTTGTAACGCAAGCTATCCAGCCCATCTTCTATATTCAAGGCTGCCTGAAGCAGGTTGAACTCCTCATTCTCATAGACTACCTTTTTGGTCATTCCATAACAGTTCAGAGGTTTTCCTCGCAAACTGAATACAGCCTGAGTGTTCACATCACGACTCTTGGTTATACTTCCGCTTGCCGAATCACCCTCGGTGATGAATATGCAGGATTCTTCCTGCCGGTTGCCTTTAGCATCATTCAAATGTATTCGACAGTCGCGTAGTTTGCGGTTATGCAGATTAGCCTTCTTGCTCATTTCACGTGCCTTCTTGGCAACACCTGCCATAGCCTTGCGTTCATGCTCGCTTTCTGCAACCTTCTGCAGGATAATATCTGCCACATCAGTATTCTTGTGTAGATAGTTATCAACCTGACTCTTTACAAAATCACCGATGAACTTGTCTATAGAGATTCCTCCATTAGGCTCGGTAGTAAGTGAACCCAACTTGATTTTCGTTTGGCTCTCGAATAGTGGCTCCTGGATATTGATGCTTATAGCAGCCACCATACCATTTCTGATGTCGCTATAGTCATAGTTCTTCCCACTATATTCCTTAATAACCTCCGCAATGTATTTTTTGAATGCCGCTTGATGAGTTCCTCCCAGTGTGGTATGTTGTCCGTTTACGAATGAATAATACTCCTCGCCATTCTGATTACAATGAGTGAATGCAATCTCTATATCCTCACCCTTCAAATGGACCGTCTCGTACAGAGGTTGCGCTGTCATACGGTCTGACAACAAATCACTCAATCCATTACGCGAGAGAATTCTCCTACCATTGAACATGATGGTAAGTCCGGTGTTGAGATATGTATAGTTGCGCAACATTTCCTCAACATACTCCCCTCGGAATGAATAATGTTTGAACAGAGTCGGATCTGGTTCAAAGAAGACATATGTACCCGTTTCGTCCTCTGTGGGTTCCGTAACATCCGTCTTCAGTTTACCACATTCGAAAGTGGTACGTCTAACTTGTCCATCTCTATACGAACTAGCTTCGAAGTGTCTACTAAGAGCATTCACGGCCTTCAGGCCGACTCCATTCAACCCGACACTTTTCTTGAATGCCTTGGAATCATATTTTCCTCCAGTATTCAGCATAGACACAGCTTCCACCAGCTTCCCCTGAGGTATGCCACGCCCATAGTCACGCACTGAGCATCGAAGGTTATCCTCCACGGTGACCTCAATGCGCTTGCCAGCATTCATCTTAAACTCATCTATGCTATTGTCAATAACCTCCTTGAGAAGTACATAGATACCATCCTCGGCATGTGAGCCATCGCCCAAACGTCCGATATACATACCTGGACGTATGCGCACATGCTCCATGTCGGAAAGATGTATGACATTGTCCTCCGTATATTGGGCAACAGGCTGCTGCTGTATTTCTTTGTTATCTTCCATGTGGTCTGCTTAGATTTGCTTGCTGAAGGCACAGCGTCTCTTGTGTATCACACAGTCCAAATTCTTCCATTGTGCCTGACTTGGAATATTATCTTCAAGCTGATGATGAGTCTCTGCCCACTCATATCCGTCCTTCATAGCTTCAGGAATAAGATCGGCAAAGATAAGCGCATTGGCACCCTTCTCTTGATATTCTGGTAACACACCCACAAGCAACATATCCAAGACCTGAGGATGACGATTAAACCACAATGCCTTGGCCATGTAATACCATCCGAAGGGGAAGAGCTTAGCTTTGGCCTTCTGTATGGCACGGCTCAAACTGGTAATGCAGATACCCATGCCTATAACCTCACCCTCTGCAGTCTCCACCACGGAGAGGTAACGTTTGTCAAGATACTGCAAATATTGGTCTGCATAGGTATTCATCTGCGCCTCATCCATCTGGCTGTAACCATAAAGGTTCGCATAAGCCTTATTCACAACGCCAAGAACTTTAGGTATATAACCACCCTCCCTTATCTCGCTTTTATTTTGAAATTTATGTATGCGGAAACCATAACGTTTCTTCACCATTTCTGCAATACGGAAATATTTATCCTGATGAGCCTCATGTCCTGCCTTGGGAACGAAGACCTTACGCTCCACCCATCCTACTTCCTTCTGATATCCGTGTTGCAACATATGCTGAGGATAATAGGGATAATTGTAAATGCTATTCATGGTGCTCAGCTGATCATAGCCTTCCGTAAGCATACCTTCCAAGTCCATATCAGTAAAGCCCAACGGACCAACCACCTTATTCATACCACGCTGTTTACCCCATTCCTCCACAGTCTTGAGCAAAAGAGCAGACACCTCTGGGTCGTCAATAAAGTCTATCCATCCAAACCTCACATTCTTCTGATTCCACTGCTCGTTTGCCTTACGATTGATAATTGCACACACACGACCAACAATCCTATTGCCGCGTTTAGCCAAAAACCACTCAGCCTCGCAAAAGCGAAATGCAGGATTCTTATCTTTGTTGAATGTGTCCAATGTATCCTCAAGGAAATCAGGTACCGCATATGGATTATCCTTATAGAGTTCATAATTGAAACGTACGAACTCCTTCATTTCCCTTTTTGTCCTTACACAACTGATATTTATCTTTTCTGCTGCCATGATATGCTCTGATACATTTATATTTCACAAAGTTAGTCAAAAAATGCCGTTTACAGGGTCTATATTATCTTATTTTGTTTCTTTTCTATATTACACAAGACAGAAAGTTCACGTTTTTCTTGCCAATAGTGAAAAATTAACATACTTTTGCGCTATGACCGTCTCTACGCAAAGATTCCTAAGCGGGTCGCTGCATAAAGACAGGTTTGGTAAGAGAAGAAACAATTCATTAACTAAAATATCATGACGGCTATCAAGAAGATGTTTGCCTTTGTCCTATTGGCAGCAGGCATTACGATTCCAGCTATGGCTCAGGAATCAGCAGCAGACGAGAGGGATTACAAACCATTCCCCCACATGTTTGTCGGTATTCAGGGAGGTGCACAGACCACGTTCACCAACTATGACAATTCCAAGCTCATCACTCCCACCACGGCTATCAGTTTTGGTGGATGGTTTACTCCTGTCGTAGGAGCACGCCTTCATGTGAGCGGACTTTGGAATAAAGGTGGTTTCAAGAGCTCTACGGAGAACTTCAAGTACGACTACAAGTATGCCACCACAGATCTCGACCTGATGCTTAATCTGGTCACTCTCTTCGGCAAGAAAGACTACTACCCAGTAAATCTCTACTTGATTGGTGGTATTGGTCTGAACTATGCATGGGATAACGATGACGCCTATGCACGCAAGGCTCTGATGCCCCAAGCCTACAAGAAAGACCTGTTCAGCCATAATGCAAGAGTGGGTGCACAACTGGACGTAAACCTGCACAAGAATGTAAGCTTGAACCTGGAAGTTGACGCCAACAGCTTGGCAGACAGATTCAACAGCAAATGCAACCGCACGGATGACTGGCAACTGACAGGAGCCATTGGCTTGACATTCAAGTTTGGATACAAGAAAGCTAAAAAAGCTCCAGCACCCGTTGCTGAAGAATGGGCAACACGCATAGATACCATCTGGTATGATGATGTTATCGAGAGTGCACGTGTAGAAGATGGCAAGATGACATGGAATGTATTCTATCCCATCAACAAGAGCGACTTCAAGGCAGAGGCACAATTGAAAGCTATCGGTGAATTCCTCAAAGATCATCGCGAATGCAAGGTTGACATCAAGTCATATGCAGACAAGGGCACAGGTACACCCGCCATCAACAAGCGTCTGGCAGCTGAACGTGCAGCAAAAGCCGTAAAGGCACTCACCGATGCTGGTGTTCCCAAGTCAGCCATTACATCAAGCAGCTACGGAGACACGGTACAACCATTCTCTGAAAACGACAAGAACAGAGTAAGTATAATCGTAGCAAATGGTCTGAAAGACATTAAAGACAAGCAAAACGTGAAGAAGTACCGCACCAAGGAGGTACGTTACCGCGTGAAGTAAAATACTCACATAAACCTCACAACTATACTCAGGAGGCTGGTATGCAAACCATACCAGCCTCCTGCTTTTTTATGTACAACACCGTAGCCAGAGTAGATAGGGGCTCAGATGATTGCCCATGGGCAGGATATGTTTCAGACACTTTTTTCGCAGTCTTTACCATACGGCAGTTTGAATAAAAAAAATTATCGCTGTCGCTAAAACTCAAAATAAAGTCTCATTTGAATCAGAATCAGAATCTAATGACAGACTTGGGTTTAATAGATGCCTAATCCTGGGTATGGCGCTGGTATAGGCAAACATATTATCAGTTCCGCCAGTACCAGTTAGGTGGTACAGGAGTTTCTGTAAGCTGACACTCCAGTACCAAGCATATTAAACTGCAGTACCAGCTATGTGGTACTGGGTAGAATATTAACCCAACAGTCTCCGTAGTGCTGTCTCTGCGTATTTGCTTCCGCGTCTCATGCCCTGTTGCGACAAGGAAGACAAGCTGAGCGAACCTTAAAATGGTTCATTAGATTTTCCCTACCTTCACTCTTATAGCATGCCCATCATATGCAAGATATAGGGAGCCAAGAGAGCCGTAAAAATACCATTAAGCGTAAGTCCAAGAGAAGCATACGCTCCATGTTCCATGCCGCGCTCCATAGCTGCAGATGTACCCACCGCATGTGAAGCTGTACCCATGGATATTCCTTGCGAAGAAGGCATTCCTATATGACCGTATTTTAGAATGCGAAAGCCCGTGATGGCACCAAAGATTCCGACAAACACCACAATAGTGGCAGTCAGAGCAGGAATGCCCCCAACACTTTTCGTCACTTCCATAGCAATAGGAGTGGTCACAGACTTGGCTGCCAAAGAAAGCACAACTTCTGTAGAGGCACCCATCATATGAGCTATGCCGACCACAGAAATCACTCCCACCACACATCCTGCCAACTGCGACATAATAATAGGCAAAATCTCGCGCTTAATAGAGTTCAACTGTTTATATAAGGGAACACCCAACGCAACAACTGCAGGCTTTAGCCAAAAGTCTATCTTCGACCCACTAATCTTATACACCTCATAGTCAATATCTGCCACCTGCAGGAAGATGATTATAAAGGCAATACTTACCAAAATAGGATTGAAAATAGGCAACTGAAGTACCTTTCGTACCAATTTAGACAGGAAATACACGCCAAACGTAAGCGTCAGCAAGAAATAGTCATTAGTTAGATATTCGTGTATATTCATTTCTTCCATGATAAATCTAATTGGTCAGACACCTTTTCCAGAATGCATTCTCTTGATGCGAGCTAACATCTTTCGGGTCAATATATGTACCCATCCCGTGGTCACCAACACCAATATAGTACTAACAACAGTGGCTACCACTATTGGTAGAAACTCGGCTTTGATAACATCAAAGTAAAGCATAAGAGCCACACCTGGGGGTACGAAAAAGAACCCCATATTCTTAACCAAGAAATTCGAGGTATTCTCCACCCATTCCAATTTTACAACACCTAATTTAAGTAAAGTGGTAAGCAACAGCATACCTAAGATACTTGAAGGAACCGCCATACCTGTGAGCCATACGATAAACTCGCCCACAGCAAGGCACCCAATAATTATTGCCAGTTGTCTGAACATAGATGTAATTTTGTTCTCAATATCTTTTCAAAAAAGCGGTCACAAAAGTACAGATAATTTCTGATTTTAACCCAAATCGGTCATTAGATACTGATTCATATTAGTCTTTTTTTCGAGCAGATTGTTTTCTGACGTGTCGAAGGCATAGTGGGCTATGTCAAGACAAGTCTGGAAACAAGATGCCGGAAGAAAGGCTGATAGGGATTGGTAAGAACCATCCATCAGCAGGAATGGGTTCTTAGTTTCGGTCTAACGACCGATTGGGGTTTAAAGTCGACATCATACCTAAACTACAGAAAATCTAACAGAAAATCTATAAGAGGACTTATGCCTTATGATAAGCAAAGAGACATCCCAACATGCGCTTCACCCCATTCTTTCTGTGTGTACACCATACGAAAACGACACAGTTAATTTTTCCAGTTAAAGAAAAATATTTCCCCAGTTAGAAAAAAAATCCCTATTAGAAAAAGGACTATTATAATTGCCTACTATTACCCATTTTACAAAATGGGTAGTACGTCTACCTTTTTATAGCTTATATAGTGAAAACGTATCTACCGAAATCAACAAAAGCTACTCTAAAATTAATACTATATTACTTACCCTTTGAATACTATATTATTGACTTGGGCATTATTGAAGACTGTATTACTTGGGCTTTGATACCTATTACCTGCTATACAACCTCACCATCCATTCTTACTTATGGAAAAACTATTGCTTCTATTAGCCTGTTCCACCTAAATTTCTGCTGCACAAAAACTGTATGTCTAATCCCTATAGTTTATCGGGTGAGCCATTATTTCCCCTTAGTTTATCGGGTGAGCCAGAGTAGATGGCAAGATTATACTTATAGTTTATACATACCCAAAACAAAACGAGAACAGCATGATTTCCTTTATCAAAAGAAAAAACATACTATTCTCGCATTTTATCCCTAATAATATCTGCCCTACACCTCTACCTCATCCAAAACATAAAAACCGCTACGAACAGGCAGAAGGCATAAAAACAGGCATTACGCTTACCCCTATCAGTCAGCCAATTTTGCTTTTATGAACTCACGGTTCAGACGAGCAATGTTAGAAATACTCTCACACTTGGGGCAAACAGCCTCACAAGCGCGAGTATTGGTGCAGTTTCCAAAACCAAGTTCATCCATTTTAGCTACCATAGCTTTGGCACGCTTAGCGGCTTCTACCTGCCCCTGTGGCAGGAGTGCAAACTGACTCACCTTGGCTGAAACGAAAAGCATGGCGGAACCGTTCTTACAAGCTGCCACACAAGCACCACAGCCGATGCAGGTAGCACAGTCCATGGCCTCGTCAGCAGCCTCCTTAGAGATAAGGATAGCATTGGCATCTTGAGCTTGACCAGTACGGATAGAGGTGTAACCACCTGCCTGCATGATCTTATCAAAGGCGTTACGGTCTACCATACAATCCTTGATGACTGGGAAACCTGCGCTACGCCAAGGTTCTACCGTAATCACATCGCCATCCTTGAAACGACGCATGTAGAGCTGGCATGTAGTGGCTCCGCGCTCGGTCTTGCCGTGAGGCGTTCCGTTAATATAGAGCGAGCACATGCCACAAATGCCCTCTCGGCAATCATGATCAAACACGAAGGGTTCTTTACCCTCATTGATGAGTTCCTCATTGAGGATATCCAGCATCTCCAAAAAAGATGTATCATCTGGAATATCCTTCATCATATGGGTATCAAAATGACCCTTATCCTTGGGACCGTTCTGTTTCCAGTATTTAACGGTAAATGATATATTCTTTGCCATTTCTTTTGTGGTTTTATGGTTTTACGGTTCTGCGGTTTTACGGTTCTATGGTTGACTCGTATGTGAACGCTTATAAATAAGGGAGTTCGACATCTTGTGCACATCATCGTTCAGTCTGTCCACCATCCACATGGTCCTCTTCGTTGACAAAAGCCTGCTGCCTGGAGATGAGCATCTGCGTGTCCAGTTCATTGGATAAGCCCAATGTTATGTACAGAAGATGCAGCATCTCGGCTTTGCCTGAGCGTCCATCTCCCTCGGCTATGTTGGAGGGAACGGACACCACGGCCCTTCTCACCTGACTGACAAGACCAAACAATTTCTCCCTCGGAAAAGACTTTGTTATCCTATATATCTCCTCCGCGAAACGCATAGACTTATTCCATACGTTCAGATTCTTGTGTGGCCGCATCATGACAGACAAACCAAACAACCGTACGACCGCATAACCATATAACCGAAAGTTAATTCTTATAGTTACGCTGCTGTACCTTGATTATCTCGTAATGCAAAGGCTCCTTGATGAGTTCGGGCGCCTTCTCGTCCTGGCCCTGGTACTCCCAGCAGCCCACATAGAAGAAGTTCTCGTCATCACGCTTTGCCTCGCCTTCCTCGGTTTGGTGCTCCTCACGGAAGTGTCCACCGCAGGACTCTTCACGGTGCAGTGCGTCATAAGCGATGAGCTCGCCCATGATAATGAAGTCACGCAGGTGGATGGCCTTGTCCAATTCCACATTCAGTCCCTCCTTTGTACCAGGAATGAACAAGTTGGTGTTGAACTCTTTGCGGATAGCATTAAGCAACTTGAGACCTTCCTCAAGACCTTCTTTGGTGCGGCCCATGCCCACATGCTCCCACATGATGTGACCCAATTCCTTGTGGATAGAGTCCACAGAACGCTTACCCTTGATATTCATCAGGCGATCTATCTCAGACTCAACCCCCTTCTCTGCCTCAGCAAACTCGGGCATATCGGTTGAGAGACGTGGCCAAATGCTCTGGTCAGCCAAATAATTCTGGATAGTATAGGGAAGCACGAAGTAACCGTCAGCCAGTCCTTGCATCAATGCACTTGCTCCCAGACGGTTGGCACCATGATCAGAGAAGTTACACTCACCGATGGCAAAGAGTCCAGGGATGGAAGTCTGCAACTCATAATCCACCCAGATACCGCCCATTGTATAGTGGATGGCAGGGAAGATCATCATGGGATAGTAGTAGTCTACACCGTTCACCGTGCGTGCCTTCTCACCAGGGTTCACATCGGTAATCTCCTCATACATATCGAAGAGGTTGCCATAGCGCTGACGGATTTCATCAATACCCAGACGCTGGATGCTCTCGCTGAAGTCCAAGAACACAGCCAGACCAGTGTTGTTTACACCGAAACCCTTGTCGCAACGCTCTTTAGCCGCACGTGAAGCCACGTCACGAGGAACGAGGTTACCGAATGCAGGATAACGGCGTTCAAGGTAATAGTCACGATCTTCCTCAGGAATCTCGTAACCTTGCTTGGTTCCAGCCTGCAGAGCCTTGGCATCTTCAAGTTTCTTAGGTACCCAAATGCGACCATCGTTACGCAGAGACTCCGACATCAGAGTCAGTTTCGACTGCTTGTCACCATGCACGGGAATACAGGTGGGATGAATCTGAACATAAGAGGGATTTGCCATGTAAGCACCCTTACGGTAGCACTGGATGGCTGCCGTACAGTTACATCCCATAGCATTTGTGCTAAGGAAGTAAGTATTACCATAACCGCCAGTAGCTATTACCACCGCATTAGCTGAGAAACGCTCTAACTTACCAGTAATCAGATTTTTAGCAATAATACCACGAGCACGACCATCTACAATCACCACATCCTCCATCTCGTAGCGAGTGAAGAGTTTCACCTTGCCTGTATGAACCTGGCGTGAGAGTGAACTATAAGCGCCAAGCAGCAACTGCTGACCTGTCTGTCCTTTAGCATAGAAGGTACGGCTTACCTGAGCACCGCCAAAGGAACGGTTAGCAAGCATACCACCATACTCGCGGGCAAAAGGAACGCCCTGCGCCACACACTGGTCTATAATGGCATTACTCACCTCTGCCAGGCGGTATACGTTTGCCTCGCGAGCGCGGTAATCACCACCCTTCACGGTGTCATAGAAAAGGCGATACACAGAGTCGCCATCGTTCTGATAATTCTTAGCCGCATTGATACCACCTTGAGCTGCAATTGAATGCGCACGACGAGGGGAATCCTGAATGCAGAAATTATACACATTGAAACCCATCTCGCCCAATGAAGCTGCAGCGCTGGCACCTGCCAAACCCGTGCCTACAACGATGATATCCAGCTTCAGTTTATTCTTGGGGTTCACCAAGCGTTGGTGAGCCTTGTAGTTGGTCCATTTTTCTGCTATAGGACCCTCAGGGATCTTTGAATCTATTATCTTTGCCATAACTCTTTCTGTTTGTTTGTTAGGATTGTTCATAGTTCCACATTACTGAGCACAGCTGTCACCTACTGGCTCGTCAGCGCACTGGCTGGGACATCCGGCACACTTGCCCGGGCACTTCTGCTGGCAATCGCCCTGAGGGCATCCGCCCTTCATGGGGCAAGCCATCTCGGTGCAAGCACCCTGACCACACACTTCCTGACAGTCGGCAGGACGATAGCCACAAGAGAAGGCCACTGCCACAGCAGCAAACATCAAGACAACGATGGTGCTATAAATACAACCAATAGCTCTCCAACGACAGAACCAAATCTTACCGTTCCAGCCAAGGGTCTGCAGCGCACTCCAAAAACCATGATTCAGATGGAACCACAGAGCAGCGAGCCAAACCAAATATACCACCGTGTAACAGGGGCATGAGAAGGTTTTCGCAATGAAAGCCGCACCGTCGGTGGGCGCAATCCCACCCTCTGCACCAGTAAGCTCAGCCCACATCATATTGTACCAGAAGTTATACAGATGCAAGCCCATGCCCAAAATGACAATAATACCCAAAACAAGCATGTTCTGACTTGCCCATTCAACCTTTTCTGGCTTGTGAGTTACAGCATAGCGATTGTTACCACGTGCCTTACGGTTTTGAAGAGTGAGCCAGATGGCATAGATGAAGTGAAGGGCCACCAAAGCCGCTAGACCTAAAGTTGCCACAACAGCATACCAATTGGCACCAAGGAACTCACAAATCATGTTGTAACCCTTGGCACTAAAAAGGGCCACCACATTCATCGACGCATGGAACGTCAGAAACAGGATAAGGGCAATGCCAGTTACAGACATCACGACCTTCCTGCCGATGGATGATTTAATTAACCACATAAATTAACTGAATTTGATTATTGAATTATGATATTTCACTCGCAAACATACTTATAAATGGGTATCTATAACGCAACAAAATTATACCAAATTTATGATTTGACAAAGATTTGACTGTAAATGTTGGGAGAAAACCTTATTTTTGCGACCCAAACAAACACGACAAACAAAAAGAGGAAAGCTCGGATGAATATGGAAATGAAATATGATGTAGTGGTAGTGGGAGGTGGCCATGCTGGCTGCGAAGCAGCAAGTGCAAGTGCAAGCATAGGAGCGAAAACATGTTTAATCACCATGGACATGAACAAGATTGCACAGATGAGCTGCAATCCTGCTGTGGGTGGAATTGCCAAAGGACAAATAATCCGTGAAGTAGACGCCTTGGGAGGACACACAGGAGAAGTAGCTGACGAAACAGCCATACAGTTTCGTATGCTAAATCGCAGCAAAGGACCTGCCATGTGGAGCCCACGAGCACAATGCGACCGAGGCAAATACATCTGGGCATGGAGAAATGTACTGGAGAATACCGACAATCTAAACATCTGGCAAGACCAAGTACGCGAGTTACTCGTCAGCAACGGTCATGTAACAGGTGTAAAAACTTACTTGGGCATGGAGATCCACGCACGATGCGTCATCATCACTACAGGAACCTTCCTCAACGGACTCATGCACATCGGTAAGACCACATGGCCAGGAGGACGTTGCGCAGAGCCTCCAAGCCGACACCTTACCGAGAGCATCACGAAACACGGGATTGTATTTGGGCGTATGAAGACAGGCACTCCCGTGAGGATAGATGGAAGAAGTGTGCATTTCGATGAGATGCAACGGCAAGATGGCGAAAATGACTTCCACAAATTCTCATTCATGGGAGGCAAACGCCCAATGAAGCAATACCCCTGCTGGATTACCTACACAAATCCTCAAGTTCACGAACGACTTCGAGCTGCCCTACCCGACTCACCTCTCTTCAACGGACAAATCCAGAGTATCGGTCCACGATACTGTCCCAGCATCGAAACCAAACTTGTCACCTTTGCAGACAAGTCTGAGCACATGCTTTTCCTCGAACCAGAAGGAGACAGTACAAATGAATATTACCTAAACGGATTCAGCAGCAGTTTGCCCATAGATGCACAGATAGAAGCATTACGCATGATTCCTGCGTTTCGGGATTTAGAAATTTACCGACCTGGGTATGCCATTGAATACGATTATTTCGACCCAACACAACTGCGCCACTCGCTTGAATCAAAAGTAATAGAAGGGTTATTCATGGCAGGGCAAGTCAACGGAACCACTGGCTATGAAGAAGCAGCAGGACAGGGTCTCGTAGCAGGTATAAACGCTGCGCTTAAATGCGGAAACAGCGACCCATTCGTAATGAAACGTGATGAATCATACATAGGCGTTCTCATTGATGACCTCGTAACAAAAGGTGTAGACGAACCATACCGAATGTTTACCAGTAGAGCCGAGTATCGAATCCTACTGAGACAAGATGATGCTGACGCAAGACTTACAGAACGGAGTTACCACATAGGATTAGCCTCCACCGAGCGATTCAATCACTGGATTACCAAAAAAGAGCAGATTGATTCACTCATCGATTTTTGCCACAATTATTCCATAAAAGCCTCACACATCAACAGCGGATTAGAAGCCTTGGGATGCGAGCCCCTGCAGCGTGGATGTAAGCTTTCCGACCTTCTTTCGCGCCCGATGCTTACCATTGACAACTTATCTTCCATAGTCCCTGCATTACGTGAAAGATTAGATTCCATTTCCGAACGCAAAGAAGAGATTGCAGAAGCATCGGAGATAAAAATCAAATATGCAGGTTACATCATGAGAGAGCGTCAGAACGCCGACAAAATTCAAAGGCTAGAAAATATCCGAATCCGTGGGAAATTCGATTACAGCTCTCTGCAATCACTTTCCACAGAAGCACGTCAGAAGCTCACACGCATAGACCCCGAGACACTCGCTCAAGCAAGCCGCATACCCGGTGTAAGCCCTAGCGACATCAGCGTACTGATGATACTAATGAATAGATGAGTTCCACGTGAAACAAAACAAGAACACTTTAACTACAAGTTTCTGATTATGAATAACGAAACATTACTCAAAAACCTAAGAAATGTACCCGATTTTCCAATACCGGGAATACAGTTCAAAGACGTAAGTACCCTATTCAAAAATGCCAAATGCATGCGCATTATGGTCAACGAATTGTATGAGCTATACAAGGACAAGGGTATCACCAAAGTAGTAGGAATTGAGAGCCGCGGCTTTGTTCTCGGAGCAGCCCTTGCCGTAAAATTAAACGCAGGATTTGTCATGTGTAGAAAACCCGGCAAACTGCCAGCAGACACACTCAAGGAAACCTACATGAAGGAATATGGCAAAGACACCATAGAAATACACAAGGATGCCATAACCGAGAAGGACATAGTACTATTACACGATGACCTTCTTGCAACAGGAGGCAGTATGAAAGCCGCATACAATCTGGTTCAACAGTTCCACCCCAAAAAGACTTTCATCAATTTCATCATTGAATTAACAGGGGAAGGGCTTAATGGGAGAGCCGTTTTTGACGACTCCGTAGAAATGACAACGCTGATTAAAATCTGAAACAGCCAAGCATTTAGGCGCTCTCTAAATCAAGAATAGAGAGTGCCTTTAATATAGGCCAACAGAAAAGCATGGAAGACAAAAAAGAATTGCAAGAGTACCTAAAGGGAATTGTACTAAACCTCCCTGAATGCCCAGGATGTTACCAATATCTGGACAAAGAAGGAACAATCATATACGTAGGGAAAGCAAAAAATCTAAAAAGACGCGTTTATTCCTACTTTTCAAAGGAACATCAAAACCGAAAAACAGCTATTCTCGTAAGCAAGATTTGCGACATCAAATACATTGTTGTTAGTACAGAAGAAGATGCGCTGCTGCTTGAAAACAATCTCATCAAACAGTGGAATCCACGTTACAACATACTGCTGAAAGACGGGAAGACGTATCCAAGTATTGTTGTAACAAACGAATATTTCCCACGAATCTTTCAAACGCGCATTATCAATCCGAAATACGGAACATACTTCGGCCCATACAGCCACGTTCCCACCATGTACGCCCTACTCGATCTCATCAAAAACCTCTATCCTCTACGCCATTGCCATGAATGCATCACACAGGATAGTATAGAAAAAAAGAAGCACAGAACATGTCTGGAATACCATATAAAGAACTGTAAAGGACCTTGCGTTGGCTTACAGAGCCACCAAGAATACATGAAAGATATTGCCGAAGCAAAAGAAATTTTAAAGGGTAACACAGCTGTTCTGGAGCATCAACTGATGGACGAAATGCAATCTCTGGCTACAGAATTGCGCTTCGAAGAAGCAGAGCAAATCAAAAGGAAATATCTGCTTTTGGAAAACTATCGCAGCAAGAGCGAAGTCGTGAGCCAAACCATACACAATGTTGACGTGTTCAACATAGAAGACCACGAACGAATTGCCTACATCAACTATCTACATGTCACCAACGGATGTATCAACCAAGCTTTCACCTTTGAATATACAAAAAAGCTCAATGAGCCAGAAGAGGAACTTTTGGTTGCAGGAATCGTAGAAATGAGACAACGTTATAGCAGTGAGAGTAAAGAGGTTATTGTACCGTTCCCCGTGGAACTTCCCTTTGAAAACATTATTGTAACAGTACCGCAAAAAGGAGATAAAAAGAAGCTTCTGGAACTTAGCAAACTCAATGTGTTACAATACAAGAAAGACCGCATTAAACAAAGCGACAAACTAAACCCAGAACAAAAGAATATGCGACTACTGAAAGAGCTTCAAGACCTCCTGAAGCTACCCAAACCACCTATGCAAATAGAGTGCTTTGATAATTCAAACATCAGTGGGCAAGACGCAGTTGCGGCATGCGTAGTATTTCGTATGGGCAAACCCAGTAAGAAAGATTACAGAAAATACAATATAAAGACGGTTGAGGGTCCTGATGACTATGCCAGCATGAAAGAGGTCGTAAGGCGTCGTTACAGCCGTATGATAAAGGAAGAAACGCCCCTACCAGACCTTATCATCACAGACGGAGGAAGAGGACAAATGGAGGTTGTAAGACAAGTCATAGAGGATGAATTACAGCTAAACATCGCAATAGGTGGCTTGGCAAAGGACAACAAACATCGCACACACGAACTGCTCTTCGGATTCCCTCCTCAAACCATAGGTTGTAAGCCTAACTCCCCCCTATTCCTCCTGCTCACACACATACAGGATGAAGTTCATCGATTTGCAATAACTTTTCACAGAGAGAAGCGAAGCAAGAGACAGATTGCCAGCGAGATAGACAACATAAAAGGAATTGGACCAAAGAATAAACAATTACTTTTGAAACATTTTCACAGTGTAATACGTATGCAGGAAGCCACGCAAGATGAGCTCCAAAACGTCGTAGGAGACAAGAAAGCACAACTCATATACGAATACTTCCATCCCAATACATCAAACTCAGAAAATTCCAATCACGAGGATTAGTAATTGCAGATTTTTACGGACTAAAATTTAACATAATAAGGTACAAACAAGCAGGACAAGATCCAAAAGAAAGGAAAACAGAAAAGATGTTAATAGTCTCTTAAAAAAGGAGACATTTAGAGATAAAAACCGTAACTTTGTATTACATAAAACTGGTTGGTCAGAATTGACCATCATTCGTCAAGAGACAAACACCCAAACAATGAGAGCTGTAATACAAAGAGTTAGATATGCAAGTGTAACCATAGACGGAATACAGAAAAGCATAATTGGACAGGGATATTTGATTCTTTTAGGTATAGAAGAAGCGGATACCGAAGAAGACAAGGAATGGCTGGCTCACAAGATTATATCGCTACGAATTTTTGATGACAAACAGGGTATCATGAACTGTAACATACAGGAAATCCAAGGCGAGATACTTGTTGTAAGCCAGTTTACCCTGATGGCCAGTTATCGCAAAGGGAACCGTCCCAGCTGGTTTCGCGCAGCACGTCACGAACATGCCATTCCTCTCTATGAGGCCTTCGTAAAGCGTCTTGAGGAAGACCTTCCAGGACGTGTACAGACAGGCGAATTCGGTGCAGATATGAAGGTTGAGTTGCTCAACGACGGTCCCGTTACCATCTGTATGGACACCAAGAATAAGGAATAATGAAGACTGAAGACCTGACGATTCAAGAAGCACAAAAGCGCGTAGACGAGTGGATCAAAACGTACGGTGTGCGTTATTTCAACGAGCTAACAAATATGGCTGTACTCACAGAAGAAGTAGGCGAACTGGCTCGCATAATAGCACGAAAGTATGGCGAACAGTCGTTTAAAGAGGGTGAGAATACAGATCCTTCAGAAGAGATGGCCGACATACTTTGGGTGCTCATTTGCTTAGCTAACCAGACTGGTGTAAACCTCACAGAGGCCCTGGAAGCAAGCTTCAAAAAAAAGACATCTCGAGATAAAACACGACACAAGAATAACCCTAAATTAAGAATATAAATATGAGTGAGACAAGCAAGTACGAACAGGCACTTTCGCAGTATAACACCAACCTTGATGACACACAGATTAAGGAGGAAGTTGCTCGTATTATTGACGAGAAAGTAGCCGAGAACGATACTACCGAAGTTAAAAAGTTTCTCATGGGAAGCATAGAGCTGACCACGCTGAAGACAACAGACAGCAACGAGAGTGTTCTCAAGTTTACCGAACGCGTAAATGACTTTGACAACGACTACCCTGACCTACCTCACGTAGCAACCATCTGCGTGTATCCGCGCTTTGCTGAAGTGGTTAGTCAGAATCTGCAAGTAGAGGGTGTAGAGATAGCATGTGTGAGTGGGTCATTCCCCAGTTCACAGGCTCTCCTTGAGGTAAAGATTGCAGAAACTGCTCTTGCCTTAAAAGACGGAGCCACAGAAATAGACATGGTAATGAGCGTGGGAGCTTTTCTGAGTGAAGATTATGAAACCGTATGTGACGAGATAAGCGAACTGAAAGCCGTATGTGGTGACCACAAGCTAAAAGTCATCTTAGAGACTGGACTACTGCCCTCCTCCTCTTCTATCAAGAAAGCCAGCCTGCTGGCTATGTATTCTGGAGCCGACTACATCAAGACAAGTACGGGTAAGGAGAAGCCTGCAGCTACTCCTGAAGCTGCTTATGTAATGTGTCAGGCCATCAAGGAGTATTATGACAAGACAGGAATTCAGATTGGATTCAAACCTGCTGGTGGCCTCAATACAGTTCACGACGCGCTCGTCTATTACACCATCGTCAAGGAGGTGCTGGGCAAGCAATGGCTCACCAACCAATGGTTCCGTCTTGGTACAAGCCGACTGGCAAACCTGTTACTGAGCGAAGTGATAGGAGAAGAGGTAAAATACTACTGATTTCCGAGGCTCTGACGTTTTGAGAAATACGCACAAGCGGGCGGGTATGCAATTTTACGCGATTCTCAAGAGGTGTTTTTCGTACTATAATACTACATACCACGCAGTTATAGTACATAAAACGTGTTTACTTTTTAAGGCAATCTAGAAAAAAGGAGTTGCTTTAATAAGTTTAATAAGAAAGAGAGACTTGCGTTGCCCAAAAGAAGCATTCAGAAACTTCAAAACACAATAAAGTGTCACGTACGACTCGTAAAAGTATTCAATCCTCAGCAAAAAGTGAACAGATAGACGTTTTTGTCCATTTATCAAAATTATAAACCACAAAAGACAAGAAGATGAAAAAACTGACTTGGATGATGCTAGCCCTCTCGACCATGATGATGTCGAGTTGCGTAGTAGGCAGAAAGAAATTTGAGCAGTCGGAGAACGCACGATGGCGTGCTTACTATTCGCGCGACAGTCTTGCAGGTTTACTCAATGATAGTCGAACAGAATATGCCACACTCGACCAAAAGTACGGAATGCTGCTTAACGATACTGCACTACTCAAAAAAAGTATTCGCAATTATCAAGCCATGCTTGCCAATAACCAAAGCGAGAACAAGAAGCTTAACACTTCGCTGGCACAAAAGATCAAGGAGCTTCAGGAGCGCGAGCAGACTATCGCACAACTGCAAGGGATGATTGATGAGCAGCAACGCAAGGTGAAGGAATTGCTGGCCAGCGTGAAGGACGCGCTGCTTGGCTTCAGCGCAGATGACCTTACCGTGACTGAAAAAGACGGCAAAGTCTATGTATCACTAAGTGACAAGTTACTCTTCGAGTCAGGCAAGGCCGTGGTCAACCAACAGGGACGTGAGGCTCTGGGAAAACTAGCGCAGGTGCTAAACAAACAGACAGAAATAGACGTGTATATTGAAGGGCACACAGACAAGGTGCCCATCCATACGGCTGTGTTCCAAGACAACTGGGACTTGAGTGTCATTCGTGCCACCAGCGTTGTACGTATCCTCACAGAGACCTACAACGTCAATCCCCTGCAGATACAGCCCTGCGGACGTGGCGAGTTCAAGCCTATCGACACAAACGAGACCGCAGAGGGACGAGCCCATAACCGACGTACGGAGATTATCATGGCGCCGAAGTTGGACAAGTTGCTACAACTCCTGCAGTCCAACTGACCCCTGCCCTACTCCTCTCATTAGGGAACCACACACCACGAAGAAGCCTGTCGCAACACCCCTTGCGACAGGCTTCTTCATTACTAATTGCTCTTTAACCCGAATCGGTCATAGGATAATTTCTCGCACAAGAAGACAGCAAACAAGAATTCCATAATATCAATTATAAGGTCATCGTAGCTTACCGATAAAACAGGGGAAGTTTTGGACACAATTCACAGGAATAACCAGTACTTATAAGCCAGCTTGCTTGCCTGTACAAAGGAGATAATAATAAGATTCATACGAAAAACGGCTCAGTTTATTTTCCTAGTTGGAGAAAAATATTTTCCTAGTTAGGAAAAAAGAAAAGGGCTATTATAATAGCCCACTATTACCGTTTTACAAGATGGATAGTGCGTCTACCTTTTTACTGTTTATACCATGAGAAAACGTATCTACGGAAATCACAATAAAAGTCACTCTAAAAAGTAAGACGTCTTCAATGGTCAATGAAGACATCTTACTTGAACATTGAATATTTAACACCTAATACGTGTTACTTTCTATACTCCCTTACCATCCATTCTTACTTGTGAAAAAACGGTTGCTTCTATTAGTCAGTCCCCACTAAATTCCTGCTGAACCCAGCTTATCGAGTGAGCCTTCATCACGCTAATACATCATCTTGCAAACGATTTTCGGTTTGTTTTATGACAAGAAGAAAATGATTTTTTATCCCAAATCGGTCATTAGATACTGATTCATATTAGTCTTTTTTTCGAGCAGATTGTTTTCAGACGTGTCGAAGGCATAGTGGGCTATGTCAAGACAAGTCTGGAAACAAGATGCCGGAAGAAAGGCTGATAGGGATTGGTAAGAACTATCCATCAGCAGGAATGGGTTCTTTGTTTCGGTCTAATGACCGATTTGGGTCTATTACCCAGTTTGAGGTTTTCGTCTGATCCTTTTGAGGTTCTACTAGGAAATATCAAGAGGCAATCCATATTCCTTCACCATCCAGCCCCAAGGCTGAACGGTCAGGTTCCGAAGATACTTGGCAAAGTATCTTATATTACTTGGCGAAGTATCCTATATTACTTGGCAAAGTATCCTATATTACTTGGCGAAGTATCCTATATTACTTGGCAAAGTATCCTATATTACTTGGCAAAGTATCTTAGGACTCTATTTTAAGAGGTCTATCGGGGGAGCCTACTTCTACCTTCTCAGCTCCAAAAACAACTCTCCTATATCGTTAACATTTACCAACGTAGGGGAGTATGCTGTCTTAGAAATCACGATCGGACATGAAGAGCACAAAAGCATGCAGAGCCTTCACCACATCGGGGTCAGCCTTCTCGTCGATCAAGCCATCCGCCATCACGCTAAACTCGTTCATTGCCCATCGTGTATAGTCTACCCCACCCTCTTTCGTGGCCATCTCGGTTAACGTCCGAATATCATCCTCCGTTGCTTCCTTATGACGTACCAGCAGAGCCAGACGACGTATCTCCTCATTACCCGAATGCTTCAAAGCAGAGATTACGGGCAGAGTTATCTTACCCTCGCACATGTCATTACCAGCTGGCTTTCCAAGCTTTTCGCTACCGCAGAAATCCAGAAGATCATCACGAAGCTGGAAACAAGTGCCTACCAGACTACCCAACTGCCTCATTCGTTCTGCCTGCTCAGAAGATCCACCTGCTGCCATAATACCCAACTGTGCACACGTGGCAAAGAGACTGGCTGTTTTCTTACGTACTACACTATAATAGGAAGCCTCATCTATTTCCTCACGATCTAGATTTGCAAGTTGCTGCAATTCACCGTCAGCTAACGTTTGACCTAACATAGCCACAGCAGAGACTATCTCGGCAGAACCTGTAAGGGCCGCATGATGCAACGAACGACTCAACACATAGTCACCCACAAGAACAGCTATCTGATTAGTCATCAGCGCATTAACAGAACTTTGTCCACGTCTTTCATCGCTCTCGTCCACCACATCATCATGAACCAGACTGGCTGTGTGAAGCAATTCCAAAGCCAATGCCACATCCATCACACGCTGGTTCACCTCTCCTACAGAACGAGCAGAGAGCATCACCATGGTAGGACGCACCATTTTGCCACAACGATTCAGAATGTGATTCAATGCTGTTTGCAACAGGATGTTATCAGAATGCAACGTCTCGGCAAACTGTCTTCGAAACTCCTGCAATTCCACCTGCACAGGTGCTTGTATTGACTCCAGTGTATTCATCATTTGTTTTCTTCGGGTGCAAAATTACGCAAAAACAGTCACCCTTTCGTCTTTTTTTTCTACTTTTACACATATAATTACGCACACGAATGAAGAAACTCTATCTGCTGGACGCTTACGCACTGATTTACCGTGCCTATTATGCGTTTATCAAAAACCCACGAATGAATTCGCGTGGAGAAAATACATCTGCCATCTTGGGATTTGTAAACACCCTGGAGGAAGTTATCCAGAAGGAACAACCCACGCACTTGGGAGTTGCTTTTGACCCACCAGGTGGCACCTTTCGCCACAAAGCCTATCCACTTTACAAGGCTCAACGCGAAGAAACACCTGAAGCCATTCGCCTGGCAGTACCATTCATCAAGCAGATTCTTGAAGCGTATCATATTCCACAACTTGAAGTGGAAGGATTCGAGGCAGATGATGTTATAGGCACACTTGCACATCAGGCAGACGAACAAGGCATAGAGACCTTCATGATGACACCAGACAAAGACTACGGACAACTGGTGACGGAGCATACACGTATGTATAAACCTGCAGTTGGAAAGGCAGAAGCAATGATTATGGGCCCATCAGAGGTGTGTGCTAAATGGGGACTTGAAAATCCAAAACAAGTAATTGACATGTTAGCACTTATGGGTGACTCCGTCGACAACATCCCTGGTTGCCCTGGTGTGGGAGAGAAGACTGCAGCTCGACTTATCCTGCAATTTGGAAGCGTTGAGAAGCTCCTTATGGGTACAGACAATCTGAAAGGTGCATTGAAACAGAAAGTGGAGCAAAACGCGGAACAGATAAAGACAAGTTACTGGCTAGCAACCATACGCACAGACGTACCCATTTCCCTTGACCTGGACAACCTGGCACTAACCGAACCAGACACAGACCGTCTACAGGAAATCTACGAGCGACTGGAGTTCCGCACACTCATGCGCCGAAAATTAAAAGCATCCTCCCCCACTACCACCACAATAAAATCAAAGTCTACGGGAGAATATGTTCAAGGCGACATGTTTGCACAGACTGAGGAAAAACAGTCGCAAACAGATCTGCAAGGCGACTTGTTTGCCGACACAACGCAATCAAACAAAATGCTCACATGGAAAGATACTGGGGCACACTATCATTTAGCAGACACACCCGAGAAGCGTGCCGAACTCATCCAGAAGCTTTCCGCTGCATCTGAAATCTGTATCGACACAGAAACTACCAACACAGACCCCATGCGTGCCACACTGGTGGGCATGAGTTTTGCCATACGTGAAGGCGAGGCATGGTATGTGCCTGTGGGCAAAGACCCTTCGGGTGTAGCAGGAGAATTCAAAGCCATACTGGAAAAACCTACAACGCTGAAGGTGGGACAAAACATAAAATATGACCTACAGGTATTACGCTCCTGTGGCATTCATCTGTCTGGTCCCATGTTCGACACCATGATAGCCCATTATCTGCTACATCCAGAGATGCGACACGGTATGGACTATTTGGCAGAAGCATACTTGAACTATCAGACCATACACATCGAGGAACTCATTGGCACGGGAAAGCATCAGCGCAACATGGCTGATGTTTCTCCAGAAGACGTCTGTCCCTACGCTGCAGAAGATGCGGACGTGACTTTAAGATTAAAAAACATATTCACACCCCTACTCGAAAAAGAGGGTTGTACTACCCTACTACAAAATATCGAAATGCCCCTCATGCCCGTATTGGCACAGATGGAGCGTAACGGTGTGCGCATTGATACGAAGGGACTGGAAGAAACCTCCAGGCTCTACACCCAGCAGATGAGTCAGATGGAACAGGAGATTCACGAAATGGCTGGCATGGACTTCAATGTGTCAAGTCCTCGACAGGTGGGTGAGATTCTCTTCGATCGTCTGCAACTCTCCACTAAAGCCAAAAAGACCAAGACAGGACAATACGTCACGAGCGAGGAAGTGCTGGAAAGCCTGCGTCCAAAACATCCCATCGTGGATAAGATATTGACATACCGTGGTTTGAAAAAGCTACTCAGCACCTACATCGATGCTCTACCCCTTCTGGTTAATCCCACGACAGGACACATACATACCTCGTTTAACCAGACAGTGGCAGCCACAGGGCGGTTATCAAGCAGCAATCCCAACCTGCAAAACATACCCGTACGCGATGCTCTAGGCAAGGAAGTACGACGAGCATTCATACCAGATGAGGGAGAACTTTTCTTCAGCGCTGACTACAGCCAAATAGAACTTCGCATCATGGCGCATCTGAGCCAAGACGAGAACCTCATCAGCGCATTCTCCCACGGTGATGACATCCACGCCGCCACCGCTGCCAAAATCTTCCACAAGGACATTACAGAAGTCACATCCGACGAACGTCGCAAGGCCAAAACGGCAAACTTCGGAATAATCTATGGCATCAGCGCATTCGGACTGGCAGAGCGCATGGGTGTTTCACGCCAAGAAGCCAAGAGCCTCATCGATGGGTACTTTGCCACATACCCAGGAGTGCGCCAATACATGACACGTAGCATTGAAATGGCACGCGAGAAAGGCTACACAGAAACCCTCTGCCACCGTCGGTGCTACCTGCCCGACATCAACAGCCATAATGCCGTGGTGCGTGGATACGCCGAGCGAAATGCCATCAACGCCCCTATACAAGGTTCTGCCGCAGACATCATCAAGCTGGCCATGATACACATCCAGCAACGTCTGGATGCTGAACAAATGCACTCCAAAATGATTCTGCAAGTGCATGATGAACTCAATTTCAGCGTACCACCCGAGGAGAAGGACCGTCTCGAAGCGCTCGTCATCGAGGAAATGCAGCAAGCCTTCACCCTGCGTGTACCTCTCATCGCGGACTCTGGTTGGGGTTCCAACTGGCTTGAGGCCCACTAAACTGCAGGCTCAAAGACAGGAGTTTTTACACATTACTTACCCATAACACTCCCCCAGCTCACCGAAAAGCATTATCTTTGCCCAGAAATACAAACTACATAAGATAGTAACACTTATATGAAAGCAGGTATAGTGGGACTGCCCAACGTGGGCAAGTCTACCCTTTTCAATTGCCTGTCCAGTGCCAAAGCACAGGCAGCAAACTTCCCTTTTTGTACCATTGACGCCCAGCTGGGACAGGTATCTGTTCCTGACGAGCGACTGACCAAACTTGCAGAATTGGTCCACCCTGGGCGCATCGTACCAGCTGTGTGCGACATTGTTGACATTGCAGGACTGGTAAAAGGTGCCAGCAAGGGTGAAGGTCTAGGCAACCAATTTCTGGCTAACATACGCGAATGCGATGCCATCATACACGTTCTTCGTTGCTTCGACAACGGTAACATTGTACATGTAGACGGTAGCGTAGACCCAGTACGCGATAAAGAGATTATCGACATGGAGCTCCAGTTGAAAGATTTGGAGACACTGGAAAATCGTCTGAAACGCGTAGAGAAAGCAGCTCGCGTGGGGGGCGACAAACAGGCTCAAGTAGAGCTGGAAGTCATTGAGGCCTATAAGCAGGCTCTGCTCAAGGGAGAAAGTGCACGCACGGTAAGCTTTGAAAGCGAAGATGAGAAATCTGCAGCCAAAGGTCTGTTTCTGCTTACCGCCAAGCCCGTATTGTATGTATGCAACGTAGACGATGCAAGTGCATCAAAAGGTAACGCCTACACAGAAGCCGTAGCCAAGGCTATCGAAGGAGAAGATGCCGAGATGCTGATAATCAGCGCACAAACAGAAGCGGACATTGCAGAACTGGAGAGCTACGAGGAAAAACAGATGTTTTTGGAAGATATGGGACTGAAAGAGAGCGGATGCAACCGCCTCATCAAAGCCATCTACCATCTGCTCACTCTGCAGACCTTCATCACCGCAGGTGAGATGGAAGTGAAAGCCTGGACATTCCGCAAGGGTTGGAAGGCTCCACAATGCGCAGGCGTGATACACACTGACTTTGAGAAAGGATTTATCCGCGCAGAAGTCATCAAATACGAAGACTACATCCATTACGGTTCCGAAGTTGCTGTGCGTGAAGCTGGAAAGATGGGTGTTGAAGGTAAGGACTATGTCGTACAAGACGGCGACATCATGCACTTCAGGTTTAACGTATGACAGAACTCTTCATCCACTGGAATCCTTCCACCACAGCCATCGAACTAGGTCCGTTGGCTGTACGCTGGTATTCGCTCTGCTGGTGTGTTGGCTTAGTGAGCGTCTATCTACTGATGCACAAGCTCTTCAGACAGCAGAAACTAACCGAGGAGCAGTTCGATCCCATGTTCCTATATTGCTTTTTGGGTATTCTGATAGGTGCACGCTTAGGGCATTGTCTTTTCTATGAGCCAAGCTATTTCCTGCATCACATCACGGAGATGCTACTTCCCATACGCGAAACAGCAGACCCCAGCCAGTGGAGTAGCACCCTGCAATGGCTTCCCACTGGCAATAACAATACCCACTGGGCATTTACGGGTTACGAAGGATTAGCCAGCCATGGTGGCACCTTAGGACTGATGTTAGCTCTGGTGTTATACTCCAAGAACCAGAAAATCAATCTCATGAGGGTGCTTGACAATGTGGCTATTGTGACTCCCATATGTGCATGTGCCATACGTATAGGCAACCTTATGAATTCTGAGATTATCGGACGGGTGACAGACGTTCCCTGGGCATTCATCTTTGAGCGTGTCGACATGCTTCCACGACACCCTGGACAGCTGTACGAAGCAATCTGCTACGCTTGCTTCTTCTTTGTCGGATGGTGGTTCTACAAGCACAAGCCCGAACGGGTAGGTACAGGATTCTTCTTTGGACTATGCCTTGTGCTCATTTTCTCAAGCCGTATACTCATCGAATACACCAAGGAAAATCAGGTTAGTTTTGAAAATGGTATGTTGTTCAATATGGGACAGTTGCTCAGCGTTCCTTTTGTACTATTAGGACTTTATTGCATGATGGGAGGAAAGTTATGCAAAAAACTTGGCGAAAAATAGCAGTCTCACTGGTCGTATTACTGGCCAGTCTCACCGTCTCCTGTCAAGCACACAAAACCCATGACCAGGGCAGGGTGGTAGTGGCATACGTAACCTCATGGAGCCAAGATATACCTGACCCAAGACTCATGACACACATCAACTATGCCTTTGGCAAGGTAAACCCCTCTCACGATGGAGTATCTATTGACAACCCAGAGCGTCTGCACAGCATAGTAACCCTAAAAAAACAGAATCCGCAACTGAAAATCCTGCTCTCCATAGGAGGATGGGGAGCAGGAGGCTTCAGCGAGATGGCATCTGAAGAGACAAGCAGGGAGCGATTCAGCGTCGCTTGCGCACAAGCAGTAGACGAATACGGACTGGATGGTATAGACATTGACTGGGAATACCCAGGCAGCAATGCTGCAGGCATCAGCAGTTCAAGCGCAGATCGGAAGAACTTCACTCTGCTGATGAAAAGCCTTCGCAAAGCATTGGGAAACAATCATCTGCTCACCCTTGCCACAGCTGCGTCAGGAAGCTTCTACGACTTTCCCTCTTTCATCAACGAGGTAGATTTCGTCAACATAATGACCTACGACATGGGTGGGGCACCACAACATCATGCGCCTCTGTTCAATTCAGAAAGATTTCAAGGAGGAACCTGTGAGAAAGCTATGCTTGCCCATCTGCAACAAGGAGTGCCTGCAGAAAAACTGGTATTGGGACTTCCCTTCTACGGGCGCGGCTCAGAGGAGGTGGGCAACTTCAAAGACTTCCGTGAGATTATAAAACTGACAGGACTCGTAAAACACTGGGACCGACAAGCTCAAGTACCCTACATGACAGACCAAGAGGGCAGAGTAGTGCTGGGGTACGACGATGCCCGTTCAATTAAAGCGAAATGCAAATACGCCAGAAAACAACATCTACACGGTGTAATGTATTGGGATTATCATGGTGATAGCCCCGACGGAATTCTGAGCAAAACTGTCTGGAAAGCAACAAAATAGATGCCGTTCAAAGAAAACAAAGACAAGACATATGAAACAAATACTGACAATTGCCCTTTTCTTTCTATTTACTCTTGGCCTGTGTGCCAAGCATCAGGAGACACAAACACACATCTTGGTACTGACCGAACGCGGAGGACAGCACGAAGGATTCGTCAAGGAAGCTCTGAGCTGGCTCAACGACTACAGCAAACAGTATCAAACGAAGTTCGATGTAGTAAATGATACCAAGTCCATCAACGACAGTTCACTGGCAAAATACAAAGTACTCTTACAACTAAACTATCCGCCATACAACTGGACAGACGAAGCCAAGCAAGCCATGGAGCACGGCATGAAAGACGGCACAATCGGATGGATCGGCTTTCATCATGCATCTCTATTAGGAGAGTTTGATGGTTTTCCACTCTGGCAATGGGCATCACGCTTCATGGGCAATATTACCTTTCAGAACTACGTGGCTGAGACCTGCGATGGAAGGGTAGTGGTAGAGCGTAGCGACCATCCTATTTTCCGGGGAGTAAGCAGCCAATTTACTCTGCCCAAAGACGAATGGTACACATACAACCAAAGCCCACGCAAAAACGTTACTGTATTAGCTCATGTAGATGAAGACTCCTACAGCACAAACACTTCCATACGAATGGGCGACCACCCCGTAATATGGACAAACGAACGGGTTAAGGCACGCAATGTTTATTTCCAATTTGGTCATCATGCCGATCTATTCCAGAGCGAAGACTTCTGCAAGATGCTCTCTAATGCCATTCAATGGGCTTCTGGTCCATCGAAATGGTTCCCCAGGTGTAACGCACTGGTACTACACAATCCAAGCGTAGAGAAAGCCCATAGGGACTTTGATGAAGATGCTATCGCATACTTCAAAGAACTATCCATTGGAGATGGCATTGTTTTTGACTATACTACAAACTTTAATGACATCAATTATGAGAACCTGCGTACTTATGATATCCTAATATCCTTGGATGACAACCCAGGACATACACCCGAGCAAAGAGAAGCCTTCCAGAAGTACATGGAGAATGGGGGAGGGTGGTTAGGATTTCACTCCGCGGCCTTCAATATTCCATCTACAGGCTGGCCTTGGTTTGTCAAATTCCTGGGAGGAGCTGTCTTCAATCGTAATTCATGGCCTCCGCTACCTGCAAAACTAAGAAACGATGCACCCGAACATCCTCTGATGAAAGGTATGCCTGACACTTACATGTCACCAGAAAACGAATGGTATCAGTGGGAGCCAAGTCCAAGACTGAATCCTGATGTAAAAGTCCTGCTATCCTTGCATGACGACAACTATCCTCTGGGACTCAAAGACGAACTGCCACGCGGACTTGACACGCCCGTAGCATGGACAAACACCCAATACAACATGGTCTATCTAAACTGGGGACACGGGCATCGCATTTTCAGCAATCCCACACAAAATTATCTTCTTTATAATGCTATCCGTTGGTTAGCGCGCAAGAGTTACGACAAGCAGTAATAACCAGCCTATCGCTCTGTCACCAGTTTCTTGATGTCGTTCAACTTGTTGAGAGCCTCCAGAGGAGTCAGATTGTTGATGTCAGCATTGAGTATCTCATCGCGTATCTGGCACAACACAGGATCGTCAAGCTGGAAGAAACTCATCTGCATGCCTCCTGCAGCTTCTGAATGAGCAGCAATACCCTTTCCGAGAGCTTCATGATCCATCGTCTGCTCCAACTGTTTTAAGACCTCGTCTGCACGCTCCACTATGCTGGAAGGCATTCCTGCCAGCCGAGCAACGTGTATGCCAAAACTATGTTCACTGCCACCAGGCACCAGTCTACGCAAGAAGATGACCTTCCCATTCATCTCCTTAACACTCACATTGTAATTCTTTATACGAGCAAAACGCGACTCCATTTCATTCAGCTCGTGATAATGAGTGGCAAAGAGAGTGCGTGCATGCCCCACACGGTTCTCATGGATATATTCCACTATCGCCCATGCGATACTGATGCCATCATACGTACTGGTGCCCCGACCTAACTCATCGAAAAGCACCAATGAGCGCTGCGAGAGATTGTTCATTATATTGGCAGCCTCACTCATCTCCACCATAAACGTACTTTCACCCACAGAAATATTGTCACTTGCACCCACACGTGTGAATATTTTATCAACATATCCGATACGAGCACTTTCTGCAGGGACGAAGCATCCCATCTGTGCCATCAGAGTGATAAGAGCTGTCTGACGCAACAGAGCACTTTTACCTGCCATATTAGGACCCGTAATGATGATAATCTGTTGCTTTTCCGTGTCAAGATATACATCATTCGCCACATAACATTCGCCCAAGGGCAACTGCTTCTCTATTACGGGATGACGCCCCTGACGTATATCAATCACTTCCGATTCGTCTACTACAGGGCGCACATAACGATTCTCTCGCGCACAGAGTGCGAAAGAGAGCAGGCAGTCCAACTGAGCCACAAGGCTTGCATCAGTCTGTATCTCGCTCACATATCTTGACACATCAGAAACCAAATCAGAGAAAAGACGTGCCTCCAAAATCAAAATGCGGTCTTGAGCTCCCGTTATCTTCTCCTCATACTCCTTCAATTCCTGCGTGATGTAACGCTCAGCCTGCGTGAGCGTCTGCTTTCTTATCCAATCTTGAGGTACAAGTTCCTTGTAAGTATTCCGAACCTCCAGATAATAGCCAAACACATTGTTATAACCGATCTTCAGACTTTGTATGCCAGTGGCTTCTGATTCACGCTGCTGTATCTGTAGCAAATAGTTTTTGCCATCATATGCAATCTGACGTAGCTCATCCAACTCCTGATTGACACCTTTCTGGATTACATTACCACGGTTCACCATAAGAGGAGCATCTGGACTGATTTCGCGCATGATACGGTCGCGTATGTCTGTACAAAGATTTAACTGTTCACCAATATGTGTCAGAGTAGGATCATCAGCCCCTGTGCACGAACTCCTCACAGAGACCAGTGCTTGCAGAGCCGTGCTTAATTGTATCATGTCACGAGGAGTAACCCTGCCAACACTCACACGCCCAATGATACGCTCCAAATCACCTATCCGCTGTAATTGCATCTCCACCTCGTCACGCAGATCAGGATGACGAAAGAAGCTCTCTACTACATCCAACCTCTTGTTGATACGTTTTACATCACGCAGGGGAAAAAGCATCCATCGTCGCAACATGCGTGCCCCCATAGGAGTCACCGTGCGTCCCATGACACTTAGCAATGAAATGCCATCCTCATTCATAGAAGTGACCAACTCCAGATTGCGAATAGTAAACTTGTCAAGACGCACATAGCGGTCCTCCTCTATGCGTCGCAAAGAGGTAATGTGTCCCACTTGGGTATGCTGGGTCAGTTCCAAATACTGCATGATAACGCCAGCTGCCACCACCCCATTATGAAGATGGTCAACTCCGAAACCCTTTAGATTCTTAACTCCGAAATGCTTCAGCAACTTCTCCCGAGCCGTACTCTCGGTAAACGCCCAATCATCCATCTCGAAAGTTATATGACGCGTACCGAAAGAACCTTCAAACATTGAGCGTTTTCCACGTTCATAAAGCACTTCCTTTGGAGCAAAACTACCCAGCAGTTTATCCATTTGCTCTGGTGTCCCTTCCGTTGTCAGAAATTCTCCCGTGCTGATATCCAATAAGGAAAGTCCACACGTTGTCTTTCCGAAATGTACTGCGGCCAGGAAGTTGTTTTCACGACTATCAAGCACATTGTCAGACAAGGCAACTCCAGGAGTTACCAATTCGGTAATACCACGTTTTACGAGCGTTTTTGTCAGTTTGGGATCCTCCAACTGGTCACATATAGCCACACGTCTGCCCGCACGCACCAATTTAGGCAAATACGTATCCAAGGCATGATGAGGAAATCCAGCCATCTCCGTAGAAGGCATATTCTCCTTACCATTATTCCTACGAGTTAATGTAATGCCAAGAATAGACGAAGCCTCCACGGCATCCTGCGCATATGTCTCATAAAAGTCTCCACAACGAAACAGCAAAAGAGCATCTGGGTGCTTTGCCTTTAAATCATAAAACTGTTTCATCATAGGCGTCAGCCCATCCTTTGCCATATGTACCTCTCCTTATGTTGAATAATTCCAATATGGACAAAGATACGACAAATTACGGAAAGAGAATTTCTTTTTCACAATAGAATAGAGGGCACCATAGGAATAGTTTGTAGACGTAGCAAACTGCGCCCTTATGCCATTTGGGTAGTTAGGACTCAGCGACAAGCCAGAGAGGAAACTTCGTACACAATTCACAGGCATACGACAAGTATCGGCAAACATATCGCTTGCTTCGCCAGTACCATATAGCTGGTACTGGAGTTTCAGCAGGCTGGTACTCCAGTACCAACTATATAAAACTGCAGTACCACCTAACAGGTACTACACACGGTACTGGCGAAGCAGTCTCGGCAATCCAGTTTCGTCATATTTGCTTCCGCTTCTAATGACCGAACTGGGGTTAAAGGAGAAACGTGGTTGGCTTCGTAGATTATAGAACTTCTTCAACCACTCAAGTCATGTTAATTCTTCTTTTGCTCTATCCTTCTACCTATACTGTCCATAACAAAGTATCTGGGACGACGCTTGGTCTCCTGATACACCTTACCAACATATTCACCCAAAACACTAATGGCAAGCAGGAGCATGCCACCCACAAACCAGACAGAGACAAGCAAGGAAGTCCATCCGGCTATCGTATGGCCCTTTTCGTGCTGAACCAAAGCCCAAATGATAACGCCTATGGCAACCAAAATAAAGCAGAAACCCGTAATCCCAATCCAATGCAAAGGTTTCACACTCAAACTGGTGATACCATCCATTGCTAAAGCTATCATACGCGACAGAGGGTATTTGCTCTCACCAGCCTGCCGTTCCAGACGGTCGTAATATTCACTCTTAATATTGAAACCAAGCATTGGCACCATGCCTCGCAAGAAAAGATTGCGCTCTGGATAAGAAAGCAATGCCTGAAGGGCACGTTGGCTCAATAGGCGGAAATCCGCATGATTATAGACCACCTGACTTCCCAGAGCATTCATAAAACGATAGAAGGTCTGCGCCGTAAAACGCTTGAAGAACGAATCCGTAACACGTTCACGCCTGATACCGTAGACAACATCCCCTCCCTGTCTGAAATCCCTTATCATTCGAGGTATCACCTCAATGTCATCCTGAAGGTCGGCATCAATACTGACGATAGCCTCGGCACTATCAGCCACAGCCTCCATACCTGCCCACAAGGCACGCTGATGTCCTACGTTGTGTGCCAAACGAATACCTTCCACCGTCTCGTAACGTTCGTGCATCCGACAAATAAGATTCCAAGTGGCATCACGACTGCCATCGTCTGTATATAGTATTCGTATATCTTCGTCATCGATTCTACTAATCAGAGATATCAGTTTCTCTGTGGTATCTTCCAATACCTCCTGCTCATTATAGCAGGGAACCACTATGTAAATCATAGGTCATTTTTTTTCTTAAACACATACCTTACCAGTAAGAAATTGGAGGGCACCGCAACTGCATAGACAGGGGCAGGAGCCCATCGCTCGGGAACACCCATAGGAAGCATAACTGCTAATAAGGCAATATGAAGCAGATAGTTGAAGGCATGTGCTCCTGCCATGCCCCACAGACGTCCCCAAGTGGGACGTGTATGAAAGGTAACGTAGTTGGTGGCAAGGAAGTTACATACGAAACTTATCACATATGCTACCGTATAAGACAGATACGGATGGAAATAGGGCAGTAAACACCAGTATACAAGCCAATGAAGGATAGTGGCAATGATACCCACTATCGCAAAGCGAATCAGCTCGCCCCACACTTGCTTCCTATTGTCCATATCTTCTTTACTCATTTACTCATGTTTCCTAATTTCCTTCTGTGCAGTCTGCAGGGAAGCAAACAGAGTCTGCTTGAGTTGCAAGAAAGTGCTGTCTGCCTTATTCTGTCTGCTCACGCCCTTTTCTTCTGTCTTATAGAACCACTCCGACTCTGTGGCTGGTTCATAGATATAGAGATGTCCGTTTGTACGAGCGCCTATCACATTATCTGCCGTATAGTATGCTAAACTCCTTGGATGCTCAAGTACATTCTGCCCAAAGTTCTGCTGTTCTGCTGTTATACCGAGTAAACTGAGCAAAGTAGGTTGCACATCCATCTGCATACACCAGGAATCCACCTGTCTTGGGGTCAGTCCTGGAGCAAAAATCATCAAAGGTATATGATTCAAGCATTGGGGCATCTCATCCTCCGAGGCACCTATCAGCTTGCCATGATCGCCCAGCAATACAAATACGGTATTGTCATACCACTTCTGAGCCGCAGCCTGTTTGAAAAAGATTCGTAAGGCATCATCAGCATATTCCACAATCTGCTCTTCCTTCTTTTCCGCATTTGGATGAAACCACTCTGGCACAACATAGGGGGGATGGTTGCTAATACTGAGCAATGTAGCCATAAACGGTTGCTGCTTCTGTACCAGCTTCTGTAGGGCGTAGCGGTAAAGGTAATGATCCTGTACCCCGAAACTATTGACAATCTCACTCTTTGGATAATTCTCCTGCGAATAGATCTCATCATACCCATTCGTGCGCAAGAAAGCATTCATATTATCATACTGCGACTCATGAGTCATAAAGAACATCGTTCGGTAACCGTTCTTACGCAATACGGTGGGCAAACCCTCATAACGGGGAATATTGGTACCTTTCATCAGATTGCGAAACATCAAGGCAGGAAACGAATATAGGGTGCTGAATATTCCGTGATTTGTATGATTGCCAGCCGAGTAGCAGTTCGGAAAATAAAGGCTCTTATGGGTCATGCCATCCAGGAAAGGTGTCAAACCACGCCCCATCAGGTTGTGGCTCATGCTTTCCATAAGTATGATTACCACATTACGTCCTTTCAAGGAACAGGCCCCAATACCCCCAGGGTGGAGTGTATAAGCCAGTTTGCGTCCCAGTTGCTTCTCACACACTTTCTGTGCCTGTTTCTCAGGCATGAGGTTCAGCCGTTTGTTCTCTGGACGTCTATCATCTAACGTGCTGGTCAACAAATTAAAAGAAGGATTGATGCCTAACTGGTTTAGAAAAGGGTCCTCGCAATAATAAGCTGCACTCACCTTGATGGGATTGTAGCCCATCCTGCCCCGAATGCCAAAAAGACACAGTCCCACAGAAGCACATCCCAAAAGCAACACTCCGAAAAAGCCAAATACAGAGCAGGACTCCACGGATTTACTTCCTGCTCTTCTTGTCTTTCCGTCTTTCCCATAAAGGATTCTGTTTCTGATACGCAAGCTCATCCACACAAAGAGAGCAGACAGCAGCAAGAAACCACAAAGAGGAGGGTAGTAGGACTTCTCGCCAAGAAGCATACCTATAGTAGTAGTACCATACTCAGCCCAATTCCAAATACTGGAATTGATATTCTTGAAGAAATACAGGAAATAGGGGATATTGGCAGCCGAGATACCTATACACAGAATCCATAGCACAAACATCCACGTCAAGCAAAACACCTGTACGGAGCATCCCTTACGCAACAAATTTGCCACAACTGTAACTGCCAATGGCACTATCAGAATGTAGCAACCTATGACATTGTCGAACCACAATCCACGCAAGAAAGCTGTACTCTGAAGCATCACCTGCCCAGCAGACTCTGCAGCCAGAAAATGATGCCCCGACCAATAGAGAGCCGCTCGCAAGAGTGTGAGCACGAGCAAACCCATCAGATGCACACCCAAAAGACAGAACAAGGTTTTAAGAAACGAACGTATCATCTGTGATAGTGCCCTTTATCTTTAACAAGAATTACCTTCACTCGCTCATCACGCATCATCACCTGCCCAAGAGGATCCAACAGCATGCCATACTGTGTGCTATGATTCTTCCATGTCAGATAATCAATAGTCTCATCCTGAAACTGCATCCTCAGAGAGTTGTACCAATAGGCAGGGAAAGATAGTGCACGTACACACCCACTTTTGGCCACGATTCCCAAGCGTGAGATGACACTATCACGCTGCTCCGTGGTAAGTTGCGAGGGACGAGGAGCTGTCACGTAACACGAAGTGTAATAACCGTAACGCGTAAATGGGAACAGCAATTTCCATTCTGGTGACTCAATTATAAGTTGGCTTTTATCCACACTATAGGCATAAAGCAACTTATCCAAAGAATCGAGAAACACAGGCACATACGCTTCGGTCAGATTCTTCACATCCATCCACATGTGACTCTCTGGATGGCTTGAGAGGTATTTGAAATAAGGTGTAATGGTAAGATGGAACGTGGTGTCTACATCATGAGTCACATCCATCACTCCATTAGGACGCAGGCAAACGTCAACCTCAAAGTTGGGGTAACGACCCACCTTCTCATGAAGTTTCTCTATGGAATTGCACCTATGAAGCCATATTTTGCCTGGATACTGGTCTACCATAGACCACACATAGCCCATGTACACCAACACTAAAAGCACCCAAATGGCAGCGAATATTATTATTTTTTTTCTCATAATCAGTTTGCCCAGAACCTACCGAGCCAATTGCAAAGATAGGACTTTTGACCGACTTTGCTTGTCTCTATCCAAGGGAATGTGTACTTTTGCATAAAATTAGAGCATAATGAAACGCTTGCATATCATCACACCAGTAAAGGACTCCATCGACTCTACCCTCAAAACCATTGATGCTGTATTGGATTCTAACTTGGACGTACCTTTCACCTATACTGTATATAACGATTTCAGTACGCCAGAAAACACGGCTTTGCTGGAACAAAAGGCTGAAGACTTGGAGTTTCAACTGATAAACCTATCTGATCTGACCAATCACCCTTCACCGAATTATCTTTTGGTGTTGCAACGCGAAAGAGAACTCTGTCTGGAAGAAGAGGCTGGATTGCTGATAGTGGAAAGCGACGTCACCGTTCGTCCCAACACGCTGCAAGAACTTTGGAACAGGGCTTTGTCACATAAAGATTGTGGTATGGCTGCTTCTGTAACAGTGGATGAAGAGGGAAAGATCAATTATCCCTATCTCTTTGCACGTCGTCAGAAGAACCGCGAGATAGACACTCGTCACCATTGCTCATTCTGCTGCACCTTACTCACAGAGGAGCTACTGCGTCAGGTAGATTTTGGCCTGCTTGACAGTACAAAGAATTGGTTTGACGTCACCATCTCGCATCTGAGCCTTGAGTCAGGTTTGCACAATTGGCTCTTCACCAATCTGCCCGTACTGCACACACCTCATGCAAGCCGTCCATGGAAACAGTTGAAGTATAAAAATCCTTTGAAATACTACTGGCTCAAATTCACAAAAGGCCTGGACAAGATATGATAGGACTCCAAAGATTCTTGCATCCCACAACCATCGGCTTAGAGCCAGAGTTCTCTCATCTGCGTGAGTTCATGCTTTCGTTGCCAGAGAGATTCGCCCACCAAGAAGGTACACTCATCCATAACGGACGCAACCAGTTGCGTATGTTCGTTTATGAAGGTACGGAGTATGTGGTAAAATCCTACCAGATTCCTATTTTCATCAATCGGTTGGTATATGGATTTCTGCGTGCGTCAAAAGGTGAGCGCTCACTACGCAACGCACGTCAACTGATGAAAATAGGCATCGGTTCCCCACGCCCAGTAGGTTTTCTCAACGTGCGTAATGGGATTCTTTTCACCCACAGCTATATGGTTACTGTTCGTTCAGGATGTCCATACCGCTATGATATGCTTTTGAGCAAGCGCTTCTCCTGTCTGGAAAAGATATGCAGAGAGATTGGGCGCTGTACGGCTATAATGCACGAGCATGGCATGTACAATATGGACTACAGCAGAGGCAACATCCTTTTTGGAATAAAGTCTGACGGGGATGTCTTTCTGGAGATGGTGGACTTAAACCGCATTAGGTTTGGGAAAATCAGTCTTCAGAAGGGCTGTCGCAACTTTGACCGTTTACCTGCCACAGCACAAATGCATCGTTGGATGGCGGAAGAATATGCTCATGTGCGACACTTCAGCCCAGAGGATTGCTACAGAGAGATACGTCATTACCGCCTCTTGCAAGACACCACAGAAGACCATTCTATGGAGGAGCTATATCTCGACAAATAATGTGTAACTCTCTTATTGGAATTGGTATATCTCCACACAAAATCTCCTAACCCTCTTAAGCCTACGTCGTCTGTGCGGAAACGTCCTTACTGGAAGTGTTCCATAATTTACTTACAAACCACTCCTTATCGTGTGCCGAGGAGTTATTGATACGTTCCATCAGTCGAGTGCGTTTGGTGTAATAATACTTCAGTTTGATATTGGTGCAGAGACATACTGCCCGTGGAGCCAAACCAGCATACACAAGCGTAGCAAACAACACGTCGTCTGGCTTGAGTTCTGGACACTGGGCACGCAACTTATCCACGATACCATCCATACTCTTATTGACCAAAGCCTCTATCTCCTCCATATGCCTTTTGCTGCATATACGCTCTATCTCTTTGTCTACTTTGGCTATAATACTATTTTTCTGTTTCTGGTCATCGCCATTCTCAAAGTATTCGTTACAAAGCATGTTCACGGTATCCCATCGGTTACGCATACTTCGCTCGGCCAGCACCTTCAGGTCACGATTTTCCTTATCGTCCTTCTGTACACGTTCAGAAAGCACCAGTATCTCGTTCATCTTGCTTTCAATTTGGTTATTTTTTATCTTCAGACGAATGCGATAAATAACACTTCCAAGGACAATGACTATCAAGCAGATTGATAAGACAGATGCGCTAATCCTGCGCAGACTCTTCACTCTGCGCACTTCTCTCTTTGCCTGCGAGTTGTAATAGTCTCTTTGTGCAGAAACAACAGACTGGCGGAAACTTTCGCCCATTACACGTTCTTGATACGAAATTATGCTGTCAGCATAGTCCATTGCTCTCGCATAATCGCCATCCTCCTTGGTCATTTCATATACAGCGGAAGTGATACACACATAGTCAAGAGCATCACGAGCCACGCTCCTGGCCGAATCAATAGTTGCCTTCGCTCCCTTCACATCCCCTTTACTATGTCTGATGAGAGCCAGCCAAGTGTACTCTACAGGACCAGAGTGATAGTCAGGTCTGCAACGCATGACACGCTGCATACATCTGTCAGCCTTCTGATATTCCTTTTTGTTGATGTAGATATACATACGTTGTGTCAAGCATTCAGAGAGTACAGCCGAGTCTGTGACAACCCTCTCTATGGAATCCAGCAAAGTGGCTGCCTTGCCATATCCCTCATTATCCATGGTGTATGCACTCACCACATCAGTCAAGCAAAACCAATGGTTGATGGTTCTGCCTGCTTTCTTGTAATATTCCGCAGCCCTTTGACTGTGCTTCAAGCAGTCGTCCTTTTTCTGTGTCAGCCTGAATATAAAAGACAGTAGCTCCTCACCCTTAGCCATCCACAAGCAGTTGTCTTCTTCCTTGGCAAGTGCGACAGACTCTGTTGCAGCCAATACCGCATCTCCAAACTTTCTTGCGTTTTTGTTGATAGACGCATTCATGAAGAGCGACTTCATAAGTAACTCCCTGGGACCATTGTCTCTATAATACGCCACAGCCTCACGAATGAGCGAATCATTTGTCTCCTCAATTCCATTTATGCTGTAAGCCATCGTACGCAGCAAAGCATATTTGGCATTTTCATCTCCATCGTCAAGCGAACGACGGTCTATGCTGTCCAAAATAGCAAGCGACCGTTCGGGTGCCTCCGTCAGACTCTTCTCTGCTCGTTCCAACTGCTCCTCAGAAATACTTTCCGGCTTCGTGCAGGAGGAGACAAGCAAAGCTAAAATGACAAACAATAATCCGATGATATCTCTTCTGATTTTCACTTCTACAACAACAAAAGAAAATGATTACACATCCTACTTTTATTCCCTATTGGCACATTAAACTCCCATACTTATCTGACGACTGCCGTCTGGCAATTCACAGATATCCACTCTGACTGTTTCCTGAGGCAAAACTTCCTCTATCAGTTCTGGCCATTCTATGAAGCATGGTCGTCCACTATAGAAATACTCATCACAGCCCATATCGTATGCCTCGCTCAGCCGCTTGATACGATAGAAATCAAAATGATAGACAGGCTCTCCACTACGGTCTTCATATTCATTTACGATGGCAAACGTGGGAGAGTTGACAGTATCCTCCACACCTAACTCGCGACACACAGCCTTGATAAACGTAGTCTTACCTGCCCCCATCTTCCCATAAAAGGCAAAAACAGTGGATTCACCCATGGCTGTCACAAACTGTGAGGCAGCCTGCTGAATATCTTCTTCTTGAAATCTAATAGTCATCATCTTGCTTTTTTATTATAGTCTCTTCTTTCCACGCATGGTTATCAGTGGAATGAGCATTTCTTCCATACTGATTCCTCCATGCTGAAACGTGTCTTTGTAATACTGTACGTAATAATTATAGTTATTGGGATAAGCAAAGAAATCATCACCTGTAGCAAAGATGTAAGCCGTACTGAGATTGGGAGAGGGCAATCCTGCCTTATGAGGCTCTTTGATTTCAAACACATCCTTACGGTTATAACTTAAATTCTTACCTAACTTATAACGCAGATTTGTATTTGTATTTCTGTCTCCCACAACCTTTATGGGATTATAACAACGTATACTACCATGGTCTGTGGTCAGAATGATGGTATAGTCTGTAGCAGCTAATGCCTTGAAGAGCTCCGCCACTGCCGAGTGCCTAAACCAGCTGAGCGTAATGCTTCGGTATGCCGCTTCATTGCTGGCAAGTTCTCTTACCATTCGGCTTTCCGTCCTGGCATGAGACAGCATATCAATAAAATTCAATACTACTACATTAAGGTCATATTTCTGCAGTCCAGAAAGTTGCTGTACGAGTTTATCTGCTGCAATAGAATCATTTACCTTATGATAAGTGAAGGTGTTGTGCCGACGATAGCGGTCAAACTGGGTTTGGATGAGCGGAGCTTCATTTAAATTCTTACCTTCTTCCGAATCCTCATCAACCCATAATTCAGGGAACATGTTAGCAATAATATTTGGCATCAGTCCACTGAAGATGGCATTGCGAGCATATTGTGTGGCTGTAGGAAGAATGCTGCAATAGAGGCTCTCCTCGCATGTGAAGAGTTCTGAAAGTTCACTCTGGAGTACCTTCCATTGGTCATAACGAAAATTGTCTATGACAATCAGAAAGACCTTCTCACCTTGATTCAAGGCTGGGAACACCTTTCTCTTGAAGATATCCGGACTCATAAGAGGGCGTCGCTCTGGCTGCTCCATCCATTCCATATAGTTGCGTCGTATGAATTTCGCAAACTCGTTGTCGGCCTCTGTACGTTGCATAGCCAGCATCTCTTTCATGGCGGAGTCTGTTTCCGAGAGCTGCAGTTCCCAATGGGTCAGCCTTTTGTAAACCTCAGTCCATTCTTCTATGGTCATAGATTCGCTTATTCTCATGCCCAACTTGCCAAAATCCTGCTGGTAAGCCGTCTGTGTCTGCTCCGTCACTATTTCCTTTTGATGGATATTCTTCTTCAGCGTAGAGAGTATCTGCATGGGGTTTACTGGTTTTATCAGATAGTCGGCTATCTTGGCACCAATGGCCTGCTCCATAATATTCTCTTCCTCACTCTTGGTCACCATCACCACAGGAGTGGCAGGACTCACCTCTTTAATACGGTTCAGAGTCTCCAGTCCACTAAGTCCAGGCATATTCTCATCCAGTAAGATAAGGTCATAAGTATCCTCTGCACAGCAATCAAGTGCATCATAGCCATTGCTTACCGTGTGTACCTCATAGCCCTTCTTTTGCAAGAATAGGATATGTGCCCCCAATAACTCTATTTCGTCATCTATCCAAAGCAATTTGTATGTAGCCATATCATCGTATTTCTTACTTATTGATAAACGATGAGGGTTCAGAAGCCATAGGGAAAATCATCGTCAGACTCTTGCCCACCTTCATCCTCTTCCTCCTCTTCCGGCACCACATCATCGGGATCTATAATTTTCAAATCAGCAGGTTCGTCTATCTGCAAGTCCTCTGGTACTTCCATCGGAACGAACTTACTATCATAGAACTTTTTATAGTCATCAAAACTATATTCCGTACCCAGCAATTTAAGATTATCCTCTGATATGAGTAGCGAACGTACCCCCTTGAGCAACGCGGACATATGTTTGTCAGCATACAACTTCTGTGCATAAGCATGTACCTCATCATATGAGAGGAAACCCTTGACAAGCATCATGCGCAGCCCACGGTCTTCGGTTATCTCGATATCGAAATTACGAACCATAAAACTGGTGAAATTGTAATGAGCCATCTCATAGAGCAGAAGATCTTCGTCAAGACTGGAAGTAGGGTAGGCAAGCAAGAATACAAAATTAGTATAACGTTCGTCGGATAGTTGTTTCTCTTCCGCTGTACTGTCTCCATCCAGCCCACGCGAACGTCTTGACCAGATACTGCTGGCATCAAAGCGATCATCCATCAGCTGCCGACCTTCCTCAAGGCCCTTCACAATGGCTTTTGCCAAGTCTGTTATCTCTTCCTTGGGATATTTCTGCACCACGTCCTTCAGCGTTACAAGAAAAGTGTCGCGTTCTCCTCCATACAAACTGGCCATTGCTCTTATGAACATCATGCGAGCACGATTAGCCCCTTGAGGGAAATTCTCCGTACAGAACTTATAGTTCTTCTCCACCTGGGCATAGTCACCAGCAAGATAAGACTGGTATGCCTGAGCATACAAAGAGTCCTCCATATGCTTTCCGTCACGCGCAATCATCTCATAGTGAGGGTTGCCAAGCAGCTGTGCCAATTTACTCTCAGGGTATTCAGAAACCAGTTTTGTACGATAGAGTTCCGCTTCATCAGCACGCCCGATGCGACCGTAAAGTAGAAAGAGATGATAATAGATATTATCCAAGCCCTCATGCTCGGGAAAGTCTTTCAGCAGACGTAACATGGTTTTCTCTGCCAAAGAGAAATTCTCCAATCTCTCCTGCTCTAAAATACCTCCATTATAAAGTCCATCGCTGAGCAATGCATTCGATGCCTCCATCTGTTCCTCGGTAAAAGGTATCTGCTTCAGATAATACTCTCTGTTATGTGGATCGTTAGCCAGAGAATCCTTGCGAGCCTGCTCGTCTGTGTCTGCTGTTTCCGCTGAGCCCAGCAAACTGTCAGACTGAGCTTGATCTGTAGGCAAGTCATTACCATCAGAAGTAGCTGCCTGGCCCATGATACTGCTGAACCGCCAATTATCTTTATTAGGACGCTTTCCCCATCGACGTGAAAACTCCTGTTCACCTTTCTTTACTAAGGAAGGATTATAGAAATACCATTCGCCCTTCTGTCCGCTATTGACATTATTGCTGGCAGTCCGCTCATTTTTCGAAGCATTATTCGATGCTGTATTTGCCCCTTGTACAGTATTGTTGCTGGCAGTCCCGTTGCGTGCGGCCTTCTTTTCCTCTTCTTTTTCTTTTTTCTTTAGAGCAGCTATAACCTGGTCAATGGCTGCAGTATATTCGGGTTCTGTCATGCGTGCTAAAGACTGCAGGCTATCCTGCAAGTGTATGGCACTCAGATGAGGTTCCAGCTCACTCAAGATCTGGCTTCTGCGCTCTGTCTCCTTATATTCCTGATGTTCCTTGTTGAGCGTAGAAGCACACTCCTTATAAGTACGCGCCGCATTGATATAATCTTCCCGATCCCAGTACATCTGACTCAGACGAAGCAGCAACATAGCTTTAGACGGTCCGCTCTTGGTGGCCTCTGCCACACCTTTCTCCCAAGCCCCCAAGCATCTTGCTGTGTCCTGTACACTCAAGTAGATATTGCCCATGGCATAATATACCTGGTCCAGATAATCTTTATTCTTGTCACTCTTTGCCATCCGCTTCAGCCGACTTATCATCTGACTGAATTTACTCTTTGGCATAACCTCAGTCTGGAGTATGCTAGCATTGAATGCCATCTCATAAGGAGGACTGGAACGGCGTACCTTTGAAAGTGCCTTGTAAGCCAACGCATTGTCGCCAGTCTCACGATAGAGCTGCCCCAAAAGGAAGTTGAGTCTTGCTCTGGCCATCTTACCAGAGGTGTGCTTCACAGCACTCTTCAAGCAGGGAATGGCCTCCTTATACTGATGGGTCAAAATACGATAAGCAGCCTCTGTGTTACTTCGTTCGGCTTCGCCACGAGGAGTGATACTATCACGTTTGATTTTACTCAACACATCCTCTGCATCATACGCCCACCCAAGAGCCACATAGCATCGGGCCAGACGTGCTTTAGCCACGCAGGTTATCTCTGGCTGGGTGCTGTATAGGCGCAAAATGTAATTGAGGGTGCTGGCAGCCTCTATAAACTCCCCTTTATTGAACTGAGACTCTGCCATCATGAACCATGCACGATAGAGATAGGGATTGAACTCTTTGCGAGCCAGATAAGCCTTTTCCTTGGGACTCTTACGCTTATTTCCGCTTACAGAGGGACGTTTCTTAATGCTGTGCAACTTGATAGCCTTCTCGCTCTTGAGAATGGCTGTCTCATAATTACTCTTGCCTATAGCAGCCGTACTCTTGTCTGTACTGATGTACATGGGAAGCATCTGGGTATAGTCTTCTCGATGACCATTTTGCTGTGCCTCAAGTCCTTGTTTGAATGCTACCTGCCCATTGTAGAGAGTATTGAAACGGGCTGTTGTGGCATGATAGAAGCGAGTAGCGGAGGTGTTTTTCTTGGTAGAACAGGATGCGAACAGGATTGCAGCAAGCAACAAGATAAACCCACAGATGTCTCGCAAACACCTGCCACCACGTCTTGCATACCTGTACCTTATCATCTTCTATCTTTTTCTGACAAAAGGGTTTATACTCACATATTACACTATAAAATAAATAACGTTTGTGCACATACAAATATTATATGGCAGACTTGGATTGTGGAGCCTCACGACGCTCCTCTACAATGAGAATGACCTCATCGCGTACGTCCTCGGGCAACTGTATGCCTCTCAGTTGTAGGCTTCGTGCCCATCCAGCTACTTCATCGTCGCGCATAGAATACAGCACATCACGAAACTCATCCGACTCCTGATCCGTATATTCGTTAGGATTACGGCCTCTGAAGCGGTCCAGCTCCTCATCGTCATAGTATTCCACCTCTTTGCTGACTGCAGAGAGCAGACTCTCCTTTTCGCATACTTCATGTTGTCCGCAACATTCGCTATCTGGAATGACGGGAGCAGACTGCTCCTCAGGTGAATTACCTCGTCTGACATACTGAAAAGCTGCTATCAAGCCCAATACGACCAAACTAAGTATGGCCAAGAGATAAATCATGACAACCTCCCTTCACTCTTTTCCTCTATAATACGGAAACCTTTCAACTCCTGCCAAAAATGAGGGTAAGACTTGCTTACTACCTGCGGATCATTCATCTCAAGGCTACCTACCTTCATGCAGACTGGTGCCAAAGCCATGGCCATGCGATGGTCCTCATAGGTGTCCATCACAGGGTGTTCCTGTGACTGACATCGCTCACCATCCCATGAGAGTATACTCCCATCCGTCTCATGCAACACATAACCCAGTTTTCGGAGTTCCGTACACAAGGCCAGTAGACGATCTGTCTCCTTGATTTTCAAACTCTGTAAACCAGTAAACCTAAAGGTGACACCCATCATAACGCAAGTTACCACCACCGTCTGTGCCAAATCGGGCTGTCGCATAAAATCATACTCAAGATGACTTATGGGTTTGCGCGTTCGAATCAGACGCACAGCTTCATCTCCCTCTTCTGTGACATAGAATTCTGTATCAACCCCCAAGGAGTGGAATATCTCTCGAATGACAGAATCACCCTGAAGACTATCCTGGAAGAGACCTTTTAGAACTACCACTGGCTCCACATCCTCTGTCAAAGCCATCATCTCGTACCAATAACTGCTTGCGCTCCAATCGTTCTCCACTCGATAGGAGACAACCTTATAGCCTCCAGACTCCACCTTCAGACTATGATTGTCAAGCCAACAAGCCCTTGCGCCAAAACGGCCCATAATGGCAAGTGTCATATCTATGTATGGGCGACTAACGGTTTCGCCTGTCAAATGCAATGTAAGTCCCTGTTCCATCATCGGACCCACCATCAAGAGCGCACTTATATACTGACTGCTTACATTTCCTGGCAGTTCCAAACTACCACCAGCCAGACTCTTCCCCGTAACGCGCAAAGGAGGAAAGCCCTCCTCATCAACATATTCGACCTGAGCGCCAAGGGCGCGCAAAGCATCAACTAATATAGCAATAGGTCGATGACGCATGCGCTCCGTACCCGTAATCACATGCGTGCCTGAAGTTATACTCAAATATGCCGTTAGAAAACGCATAGCTGTACCCGCTGCCATAATATCAATGACTTCGGGCATCCCATCCAGAGCCCTCTGCATCACATAAGTATCATCGCAGTCAGACAGATTACCAACCTCTGCCCTCTTACCTTCCCCACATCTTGCAGCAAGCGCCTGTACAACAAGAGCACGATTGCTAATGCTCTTGCTTGCAGGAAGTTTCGCTTCAAGACGCATCGTCTTAGGGGGATAGATTTTTATTCGCATCTACAGAGAAAGAATTTAAATTCTACTTAATTTTGATACAAAGTTACGAAAATATTTGCACGGAGAGAAAAAACAACCTACCTTTGCAGAGCAAAAGGAAAAAGGTGACGGGATGTAGCGCAGTTGGTAGCGCACACGTCTGGGGGGCGCGAGGTCGCAAGTTCGAGTCTTGTCATCCCGACACAAAGATAAAGGACTGATTTTCAATAGAATTTCAATCCTTTATCTTTTTCGCTAACCCGTGTCTGTTGTTTATAAAATATCCGCTGACCCTGAATAATCCGTTGAGCCCCGATTTATCATAATGCAGTCAGAAAAACCAAAAAGGGGAAATGTCTGTTATGACATTCCCCTTTTTGGGAGTTGGGCTATCCGGTTTCGAACCAGAACTAAGACGACCAAAATGTCTTGTGCTACCATTACACCATAGCCCAATCCTATCCAATCTCAAATTAAGCGAGATTGCGACTGCAAAGATAGTCCATTCTTGTCTATCTTGCAAATATTATGCTACACTTTTTACTTTGCAATAAGCAGGAAATATTTCTTCTTGCCCTGTTGTACAAGCAAATACTTATCATCAAGCAGGTCATCCACCGTAATTAAGCGGTCAAAAGCCTGCAACTTTTCTTTATTGATGCTTACTCCACCCCCTTGTGTCAGTTTGCGCATTTCTCCTTTGCTGGCAAAACAATGCGTGTGCTCGGCTGTCAAGTCTACAGCTTTTACGCCTTCTCCTGACAGCAACGAACGGTCGAACTCAAATTGAGGCACTCCAGCAAATACATCCAGAAGTGTCTGCTCATCCAGTTTTACCAAGCTCTCCTTAGTGGATTTTCCAAAAAGAATATTACTTGCTTCCACAGCAGCTTCATAGTCCTCACGACTGTGTACCATCACAGTAACTTCTTCTGCCAAGCGTTTCTGTAGTATTCTTTGTCCGGGATCCTGTTTGTGCTGCTCTATAAGACTTTCTACAGTTTCTCGGTCGAGCGATGTGAAAATCTTTATATATCGTTCTGCATCCTCGTCTGCCACGTTTAACCAGAACTGATAGAAAGTATATGGTGAGGTACGATTTCGATCAAGCCATATATTGCCTTTTTCTGTTTTACCGAACTTCTTGCCATCAGCTTTGGTGATAAGTGGACATGTGAGTGCAAATGCCTCATTATCAGAACCAAGTTTGCGACGTATAAGCTCTGTGCCAGTGGTGATATTTCCCCATTGGTCGCTTCCACCCATCTGAAGTTTGCAGTTCTTGGTCTCGTATAGGTGCAGGAAGTCATAGCCTTGCAGAAGCTGGTACGTAAACTCTGTGAACGACATACCATCTTGGAATTCACCGTTTAATCTGCGCTTCACGCTATCCTTTGCCATCATATAATTGACAGTGATGCATTTTCCAATCTCGCGTGCGAAGTCCAAGAATGTGTAATCCTTCATCCAGTCATAGTTGTTCACAAGCTCTGCTTTGTTGGGCGCATCGCTTTCAAAGTCCAAGAACCTCGATAACTGAGCCTTGATGCAAGCCACGTTATGCCGAAGTGTCTCTTCGTTAAGTAGATTACGCTCTTGGCTTTTTCCGCTTGGATCACCAATCATACCTGTAGCTCCACCAATTAGAGCTAATGGTTTGTGCCCACAACGTTGAAAATGTCTAAGCATCATCACGCCACACAGGTGTCCTATATGAAGACTATCAGCGGTGGGGTCAATACCTACGTATGCAGTTACGGTCTCTTTGTTGAGCAATTCTTCTGTACCAGGCATCATCTGGTGAATCATGCCTCTCCATGTAAGTTCTTCTATGAAATTCATCGAATGAAATATGTTTTCTTTTTTTTGATGGATGATAGTTTTTTGTTATTTAGCCAACCAAGTGGCTGTTTGAAATTTGTACTATATGGGCCTTAATAGCACATGTCGCTTAATTTCAAGCAGCCACTTGTCATGAGTGTTACTTTACTTCCCAGATATCATTTGTCTCCAGAAGTTCCTCAAAACTGTGATAAGGCTTCTTGGCTTTGATCTCCTCAACCTGCTCTGCCACACATTCGTCATAGGTGGGTGCTTCGACATCTCTGATGACCCCTAATGCCACAGGGAAGCCGTCTCCGTTGCCCATGAGTGCCAATTTGAGTTGCAGAGTGTTGTCCTCACAATGGGCATCATGTACTAGAATATCTTTCTCTGTGATTCCATTCTCTCCTATCTTGACGATTTTCAGTCCGAATCCTTCTTGTACCAGACCATATTCACGATTTTCTCCGAAGATGAGCGGTTCACCATGTTTCACATAGATAGCGTTCTTGGACCGCCCATCCTTGGTGTAGACAGCATCATGCGTACCGTTGTTGAAAATAACACAGTTTTGCAGTATTTCACACACACTGGCCCCTTTATGCTGATAGGCAGCCTTCAGTATATCTATTGTTCCTGCCGCATCGGTAGCTACGGCACGAGCAAAGAAGTGTCCTCTGGCTCCGAAACAGAGTTCGGCAGGGCGGAAGGGATCTTCTACCGTACCATACGGACTGCTCTTGCTAACAAAACCGCGAGGACTTGTTGGGCTATACTGCCCTTTGGTAAGACCGTATATGCGGTTGTTCAGCAGGATCATATTCAAGTTGATGTTGCGTCGGTTGGCATGTATGAAGTGGTTACCACCGATAGCCAGCCCGTCTCCATCACCACTAACTTGCCATACTGTCAAGTTTGGATTGGCAACCTTACATCCTGTAGCGATGGCAGCAGCACGTCCATGAATGGTATTCATACCGTAAGTGGCCATATAGTGTGGCAGTCGACTTGAACAACCAATACCAGAGATGACAGCTGTGTTCCAGGGTGCCACACCTATTTCTGCCATTGCCTTATGCAGAGAGGCCAAAAAGAAGTGGTCTCCGCATCCGGGACACCATCTGGGTTGTCCCTTTTTATAATCGTTTGCTGTAAACATTATTGTCTGAGGCTTGTGTAATTTTTATATACCTAAATGTTCTGGAGATACCTCCCCTGTAGGAATCTTATTTTTCCAACATGGCTGTAAATGCCTTCACCAGTTCGTTCACGACGAAGGGCTGTCCCTTAACTTGATTGAACTGCTTGGGGCAGAAGTTATCCACTTTCATGCGTAGCCATCCTGCCAATTGTCCCATATTCTGTTCTGCAATAACCACATGAGGATACTTGCGCAACACCTCTGCGGTATTCTTAGGCAAGGGATTGACGTTTCTGAAATGTGCCAATGCCACTTTGTGTCCTGCCGCACGCATTTCGTCCATGGCTGCATGCAGGTGTCCAAACGTACCACCGAACCCAACAATGAGCAATTCAGCATCGTCCTTATCACCAAGAACATCCAAGTCTGGCACTTGTATTGCATCTATCTTGGCTTGACGCTTACGAGTCATCAAGTCATGATTTTCGGGATTGGTGCTGATGGCTCCTGTCTTGTCATCCTTCTCCAGTCCACCCAAAATATGCTCGAAGCCTTCTCTGCCAGGAACAGCCCAATATCTGGTTCCGTTTTCTGCCCTTAGGTAAGGAGCCCACTTGCCTTTCAATTCCTCTGGGACATAGGGTGGCTGTATGGTTGGGAGGTCAGCCATTTTGGGCAGACGGAATGCTCCTGAGCCATTGGCCACGTATGCATCTGTCATAAGGATGACAGGAGTCATATGTTCCAATGCCATCTTACATGCTTGAAAAGCCGCATAGAAACAATCTGTGGGACTTGTTGCTGCAATCACAGGCATAGGACTTTCACCGTTTCTTCCAAAGAGAGCCTGCAGTAGATCTGTTTGCTCTGACTTTGTGGGCAAACCTGTGGCGGGTCCACCTCTCTGCACGTCTAATACTACCAAAGGCAATTCCATGATGACAGCCAAGTTCATAGCCTCGCTCTTTAGGCACATGCCTGGACCAGATGTACTTGTAACAGCCAGTGCGCCAGCAAAAGAGGCACCCAGCGAAGAGGCGCATCCCGCTATCTCGTCTTCGCATTGCACCGTCACGACTCCCAATGATTTATGTTTTGAAAGTTCGTGTAAGACGTCTGTGGCTGGTGTAATGGGATAAGAGCCTAAGTACAACTTCAAGCCAGCCTTTTCTGCTGCTGCGATGAAACCATATGCCGTGGCTTTGTTACCCGTAATATCCATATAGCGTCCGGGAACCTTATGCTTGGTCTCTATACGGTAAACGTTTGCTACGCTGCTGTGTGTGTTATGTCCATAGTCATAACCTGCCTGAATGACCTTGATATTGGCTTCTGCCACTCCTGGCTTCTTAGCAAATTTCTCACGCAGGAAATTAAATGCAATGTCCAGATCACGATCGAAGAGCCAGCATACAAGTCCCAAGGCAAACATGTTTCTGCACTTGAGTATGCTTTTTACATCCATTCCGCTATCCTTCAGACAGTCTTTTACCATTGTGGTCAAAGGACAGGCAATCACCCGATCGGGGTCTATACCCATTTCGCCCAAGTAATCTTCTGTCTGGAAGGCTGCTTTCTGCAGGTCTTTAGGACCAAAACTATCGGTATCTATAATAATGGCAGCACCTGGTTTCGCATATCTGTACTGGGTTTTGAGTGCTGCGGCATTCATGGCAACGAGGACATCACACTGGTCACCAGGAGTATAAACCTCTCCGGCACCAATATGAACTTGGAAGCCTGATACACCTGTAAGTGATCCTTGCGGGGCGCGAATGTCTGCGGGATAGTCAGGAAAGGTGCTGATGCTGTTACCTACGGTAGCTGATACTGTGGAAAAGATGTTGCCTGCCAACTGCATGCCATCACCCGAATCGCCAGAGAACCGTACCACGACTGATTCTCTCTCTCTGATTTCTATAGCTTCTGCCATATCTGAATATTATATAATGAGAGATTATACCTGACGCAGTATGGCGAGTGACTAAGTGGAAAACTCAGGGGCACTCGCCGGAATCAGTTGAATACACAGATTGCGTATATGGTTTTCCTCTCTCTGAATTTGCCTTTATGTAGAGTTTGAAGCCTCTGTACTCCCGCCGGGAATCGAACCCGGATCGACGGTTTAGGAAACCGTTGTTCTATCCATTGAACTACAGGAGCATCCGTGTTTCATTCTGCAAAGTTAACGTTTTCTTGTCAAAAAGCATGTGCTTGCGCGTAAATTTATCTTTTTGCAACCCTGTAAGACTGGTTTATGTATGAAAAAAGAGGAAAAAGGTATAAGTTTGGCTTCTTGATAGAAGAAAGATGACTTTTTTTGCGTAACTTTATCAATCGCAAATCGTATTAGCATATAAAACAAACTAAAATGAATTTCCCGATGAAGCCTATTTCAAGAAGAGATTTTATCAAGACAAGTAGTATGGGGGCTGCAGCCTTGATGGTGGTACCTAATACTGTACTGGGTAAGAAATTTGGCCATGTGGCACCTAGTGACAAACTGAATATTGCGGGAATTGGAGTTGGAGGTGTGGGCAGACGCAATCTGACCTTTATGAATACGGAGAATATAGTAGCCCTGTGCGATGTGGACTGGACATACGCTGCCAAGACTTTCAACGATTATCCCAAAGCCAAACTCTTCAAGGACTGGCGTGTCATGTTCGATGAGATGAAGGATAGCATTGATGCAGTACTGATTGCCACTCCAGACCATACACATGCCACCATTGCCGCACATGCCATCACTCTTGGCAAACATGTATATTGCCAGAAGCCCTTGACGCATACCGTTTACGAAGCACGTCTTCTGGCAGCCTTAGCAAAGAAGTACCGCGTGGCCACACAGATGGGCAACCAAGGTAATTCGTTTGATTGGTGTAGGCGAGTGGCAGAATGGATATGGGATGGAGCCATCGGGGAGGTGACAGAGGTACATTGCTGGACCGACCGCCCCATCTGGCCTCAAGGATTGATGAAACCGACCGATACACCTCCCGTTCCAAAGGACTTGGACTGGGCAAACTTTATTGGTCCTGCTGAGATGCGTCCTTACCATCCCTCTTACACTCCTTGGAACTGGCGAGGATGGTATGATTTTGGAACAGGTGCTTTGGGTGATATGGCCTGCCATATAATGGATCCTGTCATTTGGGCATTAGGCATCAAACATCCAACAAGCGTAATTGCAAGTTCCACCATGAGCAACTTGTACTCACCTCCACATGCCGAGATAATCACATATACCTTCCCAGCCCGTCCAAAGAAAGGAAAGGTGAAAATGCCAGAGGTCAAGGTTCACTGGTATGATGGCGGCTTGATGCCTCCTCGCCCCGAAGAGCTGGCAGATGGTGAAATGATGGGAGACGAAAACGGAGGAGTAATCTTCGTAGGCACAAAGGGCAAAATCATGATGGGATGCTATGGCTTTAATCCTACTTTGTTGCCCAAATCAAGAATGAAAGACTACAAAGAACCCAAGCCCAGCATACCACGCGTGAAAGGTGGACACTCAGAGGTAATCAGCATTTGGGAGTCGAATACACATGAGCAGGATTGGATTAGGGCTTGCAAAGAGTCATCTGACAACCGAGTAGAACCTTCTTCCAACTTCCAGTTCAGCGGGCCCTTCACAGAGATGGTAGACATGGGTGTATTGGCTGTACGTCTGGCTGGCGTATATGGGTTGCATCGTGAACTTAAATGGGATGGCGAAAACATGCGCTTCACCAACATTTCTGCCAACGACAAGATAAAGGTGGTCAACTATGATGACTTTAAAGTTATTGATGGTGACCCACGCTTTGATAGACGTTTTGTTGAGATGAATGCCAAGGAAGCAGCTGAAGAATGGATACGACACACCTATCATAACGGCTTCTCTCTACCCGACATGCCCATTTAAGCTTGCTAAGGAAACCATATAATATATACGTACAAATAATAAAGTAAAATGCTTATGAGGAAAAGTTTCCTAAATGCTATCATAATGGCATTACTCTGCACAATAATATGTGCACAATCTGCCTTGGCAGGCAAAACCCAGGCAGAGAAAGCAGGTCTGAAACTAGCCATTCAATCATACACTTTTCATAAGTTCAGCCTAATGGATGCTCTTGACAAGACCCAAGAGCTGGGCGTTAAATATATAGAAATCTATCCTGGGCACAGAATTGGCGGAAAATGGGGTGACAAGGTCTTTGGATTCCAACTGACTCCCGAGGAACGTAAGCAGATACGTGCAGAAGCAGCCAAAAGAGGTGTGAAGATTGTTGGAACAGGAGTGTTTGTTAGCGACAAATACGAAGAATGGGAGCAAATGTTTAAGTTGGCACAAGGGATGAAGATGGAGTACATCACCTGCGAACCGCCCCTGAACATGTGGGATCAAATAGAGGCTCTTGCAGACAAGTACAAAATCAAGGTCTCCGTACATAATCATCCTCAACCTTCTGATTACTGGACTCCAGAAATTCTGCTTGCCTCTATACAAGGGCGTAGCCGCAGACTTGGCTCCTGCTCTGATGTAGGACACTGGAAACGTGAGGGTTTGCTGCCAACAGACTGCTTACGAACACTCAAGGGACGTATCATCAGTTTGCACTTCAAGGATGTGAAACCCGACCCAAATGGAGTTAAAGGCATGACTGACACTATTTGGGGTACAGGATGTCTTGGAGTAAAGGAAATGTTACAGATTCTACGCGAACAGAAATTCCATGGCTATCTGGCCATAGAATATGAGAATAATTGGGATAATTCCATACCAGACATTCGCCGTTGCATTGAGTATTTTAATAAAATTGCCCAATAGATGTCTACTAAAAAACAAAACGCACCCAGAACTAGTAATAAACCCAAATCGGTCATTAGACCGAAACGAAGAACCCATTCCTCCGATGGATAGTTCTTACCAATCCCTATCAGTATCTAATGACCGATTTGGGATAAAGCAAACGACAAAGCAGAAGGCAGACTTGGTCACAATATATATTCCTCTCAAGGTTCTGTCAAGCCAAAGAAGCAATATTTAGAAATAAGGATAAGAAACCAATCATATTTTCCCTTTTGAGTAAGGAAAGTGTGATTGGTTTCTTTGTTTCTCCCTTGAAGATTCCCTATTAGGGAACAGGGTCATAGCCACTTCCTCCCCAAGGATGACATCTCAATAATCTTCGTATCGCTAACCATGTACCACGCAAAGCTCCATGTTTTCTAAGCGCCTCTAAAGCGTATTGGCTACATGTGGGTGTAAAGCGGCACGATGGTGGTGTAAGTGGTGAAATACACCGTTGGTAAAACAGGACCAAAAGAGAAAGCCCCCTTGCCACAATACGACTGAGTTTATTGGGCTTGTCCGATGCTTTCATGTATTCGGTGCAACAGATGTTGCATTTTCTCCATTACCATTTTGGTTGGCTGTATCTCTGCAGTATTCCAGAGAAAAGCAATGTCCAATCCGCAACCTTGAGGTTGTAGTAATTCCTTGTTTAATCGATATGTTTCTCGAAGTTGCCTTTTTACGCGATTTCGCTGGACCGCCCGTTTGAAATGACGTTTGCTTACAGAAATCATTATGCGTATTCCTGGAATTTGGCTTGTGGCAAAGACAGCCCTTATGGGAAACACACTTACAGACCTACGTTCCCCATTGAAGAGCCTTTGTATGACCTTCTGGCTGCATAGACGTTCTGTCTTGGGTAGCGTATGTATGTGTCGCTCAACCATTCACGCGCTCTATATATGCCCTTAGGGCAGCTGTTATGCTGGGATATTCTGGTGAAGGTGCTTCCAAATCGAGTCTCAATCCTGCATCACGTACGGCTTGCGCTGTTGCTGGTCCAAAACATCCTATGGCAACATCACCTTGTTTGAAGTCTGGGAAGTTCTTTAAGAGCGCTTGTACACCACTTGGGCTGAAGAATATCAACATATCATAGTCAAATGGTTCATCTGGGCCAAAGTCGTTGCTTACAGTGCGATACATGACGCCACATACGTGATTGATATTCTTTGTTGCCAGTTGTTCAGAAATATCATCTCTGTGAACATCACTTACAGGAATGAAGTACTTCTCTGCCTTATGCTTAAAAATTACGGTTACCAACCCGTCTATTTTACCTGTTGTACCAAAGAAGACTTTGCGCTTGCGATATTGCACATACTTCTGAATGTAAAGAGCTACGGTCTCTGTAATGCAGAAGTACTTCATATCTTCAGGAATGTTGACACGTAAATCGCGACAAAGATTGAAGAAGTGGTCTACTGCGTGTCTTGAAGTAAACACAACCGCAGTATAGTCCAGTATGTTTATTTTTTGCTGTCTGAACTCCCTGGGAGTGATTCCTTCTACTTTAATAAAAGAGCGGAAGACGATTTCCACATTCAAACTGCTTGCTATATCAAAGTACGGTGATTTTTCCGATGAAGGTTTAGGCTGCGATACGAGTATCTTCTTGATGGTCATTTCTGTCCTGTTTATTTTACTTGCAGTAAGTCTGTTATTTGTGTCAATATTTTAAGCATGACCCATAGGGGTGCCACTTCGAGGGTGCAAAAGTACACAATTAAATGCAATACACCATATATTTTTCGAAAAAAAAGTCTTGATGCTTTGTATAGTAAGAGCACCTTCGTTATTAAAACAACTGTAATAGAGCATAGAGCAAAACTATGCAACGACGTTGACAGATATATCATCACCAGCAGTAGGGGATAGAGTAAGACTGCTTGAAGTGCGGAAATGAAAAACAGGGTATCATGCCATTCGCGCCTGGATTGTTTGTCAAAGAAAATCCAATTGATAAAAGAATAAGTATTCACCTTGCAGAAGAAGTATGCTAACCATGCTGCCGCGTAAAATCCTTGCACGGCTAATCTGGAGGCAAAATTCGGCAGGATTCCCAAACTATCTTGTTCCACCACAGAGATTCCAATGCTCCCGATAAAACTTAACATTAAGCATACGTAGGGTGTAGAGAGTAGTCCTTGCGCTGTACTTAGCCCCTTGTTGTGCCCCTGTCTGACATGTGCTGGGAGAAAGAAGTCGTGCAACTGGATTTTCATTTCCGAGCCATAGTGTAGGAGCATATAAACCATCATTCCAAAGCATAGCATGAGGCCACATGTGGTTTGCCCGTCTGCGCTTATTCTGTAGGGAATAGGGATGCAGGGCATTCCGAATTCTCTGAAGGGAATCTCTGGATGCCAAAAGGTGCTTTGCTCGAAGAACTGTCCTTTTGGCTCTCTGAAATGGAGTATTGCATTATAGAGGCTATCTGCCTGATGTGTCTCTGCATGTGTCTCTAAAAGAAACTGCCTGTGTGCCAGACTGCTTGCTGCGGTGTCTGCTGACAACGTGTCTTGAGCAAAGACTTTCTCTGGAGTATTAGTCTTCTTGTGAAAAACGCTGTCCACTCCTTGATTATGTAAGGGTCGTGGATGTTTGATTGTGTGTGTATCAGATACGACAGCCTGAGGCTGTACGCCTGCACTTTCATCGGTCGATGGTGCAAGCGTACTGTCAGGGTGTTGCTTTACTATAGAATCTTCTGTGTGCCAGATGTTCATATTGCTGCAAATCTGCGTATGGAGACATCCCATTCTGGTGTATTTTGCAGAAGGTCAAGTGCCTCTTGGGGAGTATTTGCCACCTGCCATATGGCAATATGTTGTTGACGCATAAAGTTTTCTGCGGCAGCCTGTTTTAGGAATTGCAACAGACTATCATAGTAGCCATCTGTATTCAAGATGACAATTGGTTTCAGATAAAGTCCCAACTGTTTCCACGTAATGAGTTCAGACAACTCCGCCAAAGTACCACATCCTCCTGGAAGGAAGATGCCCCCATCACTCATTTCCGCCATCTTTTGCTGTCGGGTATGCATATCCTTTGTTTCAAGGATTTGTGTCATTCCTTTATGACACCATCCTTCGGCAATCATGAATGTAGGAATGATGCCCAGTGTCTGCCCACCATGCTCCAGACATCCGTCAGCTGAGGCACACATCAGTCCCTGGTTGCCCGCGCCGTTTACCAGAGTGAGTCCTCTTTGCGCCATTAACCTTCCCAGTTCATAGGCATCATCAAAGTACTTCTTGTCTATCTGCGAACTGCTTGCACAATAAATACAGATTCTTCTTCGTTCCACGTCCTATACTATACCTATAATTATAATATTTTACTGAAGACCAAATGCCTTGCGGATGGCATCCACATAGTCAAGTTTCTCCCATGTGAAGAGTTCCACTGTCACCTCCTTTGGCTCATGATAGAGAGACTCAAAGCGTTTGGTCACCACCTTTGGCTCGCGTCCCATGTGTCCATAGGCTGCCGTCTCTTCGTAGATAGGATTGCGTAGTTTCAGACGTTGCTCAATGGCATAAGGTGTCAAGGGGAACATATCTCTGATGCGCTCTGCTATTTGACTGTCAGGCATGTCCACATGGCTTCGTCCATAGGTGTTTACGTAAACACTTACAGGCTCTGCCACACCGATGGCATAACTCAATTGTACCAGCATTTCGTCTGCCACTCCTGCAGCCACCATGTTTTTAGCAATATGGCGTGCAGCATATGCTGCCGAACGATCTACCTTAGAGGGGTCTTTTCCACTGAAAGCTCCACCTCCGTGCGCTCCCTTGCCTCCATAGGTGTCAACGATAATCTTTCTTCCTGTAAGACCCGTATCACCATGTGGACCTCCTATCACGAATTTGCCCGTCGGATTTACATAGTACTTTATGTCGTTTGTGAAGAGAGCCAGGACTTCTGGTTTCTGGATGCCTTTAAGCATTCGTGGCACGAGAATTTCCCTTACGTCTTTCTCTATTTGTTTTTGCATGGCCTCGTCTGTGTCAAACTCGTCATGCTGTGTAGACAAGACGATAGTATCAATGCGTTGTGGCTTTCCCTCATCGGAGTATTCTACCGTAACCTGGCTCTTAGCATCCGGACGCAGATAGGTCATCTGCTTGCCTTCCCTTCGTATTTCTGCCAGTACCACCAGCAGACGGTGTGCCAAGTCCAAGCCTAAGGGCATGTAGTTATCAGTCTCGTTGGTGGCGTATCCAAACATCATACCTTGGTCACCAGCTCCTTGCTGTTCGGGATCCTTACGGGTTACGCCTCTATGAATGTCTGGACTCTGCTCGTGAATGGCGCTCAACACCCCACAGCTGTTACCATCAAACATATACTCGGCCTTCGTATAGCCTATACGATTGATTACTTCGCGTGCCACACGTTGCAAGTCAATATACGCTTCGCTTGTTACTTCTCCTGAGAGAAACACCTGTCCCGTGGTCACCATTGTTTCGCATGCCACATGCGACTGAGGGTCAAAAGCCAATAGTTTATCCAATACTGCGTCACTTATCTGGTCGGCAACTTTGTCTGGATGTCCTTCTGACACGGATTCAGAAGTGAATAAATAACCCATAATCAATTATTATTTTTAGTTGAACAATTAATAATATGGGGAAAAGAAATAGGCATAAATGCGTGACAAGGTGCTGTTACCTTGTCCTTTTTAGCATTTTTTTTCTGTGGTTGCAATCAGCCCAAATCTATCCACACTTTTATTTTCGGATGCAAAGGTACAACGTTTCAGCGAATTATAGTAGAGATGAGTATAATTATTTTATGCCCAATTAGCTTTGTCAATTAAATATATGTTCTATTCTATCCTATTCTTTGTTTGTTTCCCCCTAAAATGTTACGTTTTTGAAATAAAATCTATCGTATAGACTTCTTCTTGCAAGGAAAAAAGTAAAATTTGTCGTGAATCGTTTACATTTAACAAAATTGTTATACTTCGTTTTGCATATTCTCTTATCTTTGCATATAGAAATTTGCTAAAAAAGACAAAAGAAACATATCTGTTATTCATTCTTTAAACCACTCATTATGAAGAAAGACTTTACCCGAATGATGTTCTTTACGGCAGTCTTGGCAAGTGTGGGGATGCCCATATTTGCACAAAACACAGAGAAACCTGTGGCAGACATGCTGGACGTAAAATTCAACACCGATGGCACCGCAGAGGATATTTCTGCAATGAAGAATCCCATCGAGGTGGTTGGTAGCAACCTTGGCACTTATTACAACGATGGCTTTGGCTTTGTAATTGCCAATTTCAAAAATGAATGGGGAGCCAGCAAAAGTAGCGGCTATCGTGTGGATTACGAGCAAAACGCAGACTTCCAGGCTAAATTGGCAGATGGACACTCACTGGAGATGGTGGTCATGGCAGACTATCCATCTGTAAAGGATGGTGAGATCAAGCCATTCTCCAGTATGCAGTCGGGTGGTACGGGCTTCCTTATTACTAATAATTCCAGAGGCAATGTGATGACATTCTTGCCCAATGTCTCTGCAGATGGAAGTAGCAAGTGGAACTGGTGTACGAGCGGTATCAGTCCAGAGAAGAAGATTTATTACCATTTCTTAGGCGTATGGAACCAAGAAGAGGGAAAGGCTTATATTTATTGTAATGGTCAACTGATGAATACCATTGCCACGGACAAGGTATTCCGATTCCCTTCAGATGGCAGCAAGTGGTTCTGTATCGGTGGCGACCCAAGCAAGGCAAATGTTGAGGCTGCATGGCGAGGTGATATTGCTGTAGCAAGAATCTACAGCGAACCTCTAACAGGGGAACAGGCTACCGCCTTGTGGGAAAGCGAGAAAGATGGTGTAGAGAATGCCAACAAACTGGTTTACAAACAGTATGTTGAAGAAGGACGCGCTTATGTAGAGGCTGATGGCTTCTTGGCATATTCTGCAGACATCGAGGCTTACACCGCACAACTTGACCATATGGATGAGCTAATCATTTCTGGCGAGCTCACCACACTCTCTGATGAATATAAGAAATTGCAACAGTTGCGCTCGACACTAAGTGTAAGTGCAGCCGCTTATCAGACTTACAAAGACGAAGTAGACCAGACAAGTGCTTATCTGGAGGAAAATAAAGATTTCGAAGGAGATGCACGCACGCTATTGGAGGAATATCTGCAAAGCGACGAGGAACCAGGTGAAACCTTTGCAAACGGTGGTGCACTTTACATTATAGAGAACCATACCTTGAATGTTGAGCAGATTAAGGCTGAGACAGAGAATCTAAGACAGATGCTCAAGAAAGCCATCGAGACTGGCGTGAAGTCTGGCGTTGAGGTAACCAACCTGCTTACCAATTCAGACTTCTCAGAAGGACTTAATGGATGGAAAGGCACAGCCATGACTGGCTACATCAAGAGTGCTACTACAGGATTCACCGCGGCTGAAGCATGGGCTAAAGGATGTGACATGTATCAGACTTTGGAGAATCGTGAGAATGGTGTATATGTGATGGAGGTCAACGGTGCATACCGTCCGTATGGTGACCGCTACAGCAAATATTACGCAGGACAAGTTTATCTGAACAATGTGCGGCTTTTCCTTCCCACTGTATATGAAAATTACTTGCCTCTCTCTGAAGTTCGCGATGGAGAAAACTGTTATATAACCAAGACAGATGACAATGACGGAGCCATTGATTATGAAATCTATGACAACGAGGGTGCCAGCACAGAACTTGTGGGCTATGCAATACACGGACGTACCAGTATGGCTAATGCCGCTTCTGCAGGACGTGCATTGAACTACTTGGTGGCAAAAGTTACAGATGGCACACTTACCGTAGGTGTGAAGAACGCAAACACAAATACCAGTAGCGACTGGGTTGGTATCTCTAATATCCATATCAAGTACTACGATTCGCTGAAGGATGCCGAACCCTACCTCGACAAGACCCTGGAATGCATGGTGGCACGTGCTACTACTATCATCAACTTTAAGCCCAGCACAAGTAGCGACTATGCGCAGAAGCCCGGCTGCCCGAAGGAAGTATTAGATAAGGTGCAGGCAGCCATTGATGGAGTGGCTACATGTCAGACCCCAGATGACAAATATGCTCTGATAGAGACCTTCAGCTCTCTCTTCGATGAAGTGTTTGAGGCACGCAAGCTGTATGTGGAAATGGCCAACGAGGCTGTTACATTCGATGGGGTTGTCAATGCGCTGGACGAAGCACAGGCTATAAGTCCTGAGGATTATGAGAAAGCCAAGGGATTGTATGACGAAGCAATGAATGCCTATGAGAATGGCACCTATACCATTGAGCAGACAAAGAACTTAGATCTCTTCGGACAGATGGGATTCCGTCCTGAGTTAGTTGATGGTGTCTATCAGATTGCCAACAACGGTCAACTGGCTTACTTCGGTTTGAAGGCCACTACGGGTGTGCGTGGACAGTTGACAGCCGACATCTCTAACTTCTCTCTCTCACAGATGATAGCCAACTTCTATGGCATATTGGATGGTAATGGACATAAGATAACCATGAACATGACCTCTACGCAGCGTAACTCATCGCTCATCAATGTGATGCAGAGCAACTCTGAGGTTCACAACCTGGTGATAGATGGTGACATTACCACAAGCGATAAGTTTGCGGCAGGTGTTGCTGCAAGCACACAGCAAGGTTGCCGTATCAGCAATGTCGCATGTCATGTAAAAATTCATTCTGACGTGAATGGCGATGGCACACACGCTGGTTTGGTGGCTGTCGTAAGCGGATATACAGAATTCGAAAACTGTCTCTTCGATGGTGCTATTATCGGTTCCAACACCAAGAACTGTGGTGGACTGGCTGGCTGGCATAGTGCTGCATCAAAGATGATCAACTGTTTGCAGGTGGCAGACTTACAGATTTTGGAGAGCGGAACCAATGTTCTTGGTCGTGTACCTGCCAAGTATCTTGCTCGTAACACCTATTATAAGACTCCCTTCGGTGAGCTCTCAGGCATTCAAGCCACAGAGGAGCAACTCAAGAGCGGCGAGATCTGCTACCTACTCAACCAAGGTAACACAGAAAATCCTGTTTGGTTCCAGAATATAGGTAGTGACGACTATCCCGTACTGGATGCCACTCATCAGACGGTAGGAAAAACCTCAGATGGTCTCTTTACCAATGACAAGAACCTCTTCCACAAGGATGAGGTGCAGAAGGACGTATATAAGGCTGATTTGCTCGATGTGGTCTTCAACGAAGATGGTACAGCCACAGACGTATCTCCTATGCAAAATGAAATCACCCTCCTTGGCGAAGCTCCCACAGTAGCTTACAACGAGACCTACAAACGCAACATGGCTACATTCAGCAATGATTTGGGTAGCACAGGCAAGTCTGCTTTCAAGATTGATTATGACAGCAATCAGGCATTCAAGGATGCTCTCTCTTGCGGTCATACCCTTGAGGCCATTGTAAAGGTTAACTACGAGGGCGAGATTCAGAATGTGGAGATGAAGCCTTTCTCAAGCATGGAGGCAGGCGGAACTGGTTTCCTCGTGTGCAAGGCGAGCGGTGGTCGCAAGAACGAACTGACATTCCTGCCAAACATTTCTATTTCCGGTGATAATACATGGAAGTACGCTAACAGCGGCATCATTCCAGAGGCTGGCACATACTACCATCTGATTGGCGTATACGATGAGGCTAATGCTAAGGCACGTATCTATATTGACGGACAACTCTGTAAAGAGACAGACGCAGTAGGCATGTTCCGCTTGCCAAACGCAGGTTGCCGCTGGTTTGCCATTGGAGGAGACCCAGGAAGCGGTGATAAGATACAAGCCGCATGGAATGGCGATATCGTCATGGCACGTATCTACAGCCATCCTATGAACACAAAGGATGTGGAAGTGCTTTGCGCCAAGTTGCACGAGGAGACTGCCATCGAGAAGGTGGTTAACACGGAGACTCGTGCCAAGGACGGCATTTACACCATCAATGGTATCCGTGTACAGAAGACTGCCAAGGGTCTCTATATCATCAACGGAAAGAAGATGTTGGTTAAATAAGCCAATCTATTAAAGTGCTCGCTACTTATTTTATTTATAAAGTAGCAGAAAAATAAAATAAGTCGTCCAGATGGGATAATGCTTCTCGTCTGGACGACTTTCTTTTCATACCATCACATAATGGCAAAACGCATATTATAGATCACCTAAAAAACCAGAGGAGAACTTAAATCACAGGTATAGCTTATGCTTATAAACCAACCTGCATGTCTGTAGATTAAGCATAAGCTAACTATTTTGCGCCACGAAATATATATTTCCAACTTTGAAATATATATTTCACATTGCGATATATATATTTCAAAGTTGGAAACGAGTAAGTAACCTAACTCATTTGCCAATGAAACACAAGTCATTCATTTGACCAAAGTAAGATACCTATTTGGTAGACGAATGGTTCTTTCCAATCCCAATCAGCTTTTCTTCCCCAACAGATTACTCTCACCTAAGTTTCGTTGTAGATAACAACGTCTTCGTCATGCCCGAAAGCTATTAACTCGAGATAAAGACTATTCTGATTGGAGTTTGACCCAAATTGGTCATTAGATACTGATTCATATTAGTCTTTTTTTTCGAGCAGATTGTTTTCAGACGTGTCGAAGGCATAGTGGGCT